>NZ_DASQNP010000021.1:0-6516 GCF_035644915.1 Streptomyces sp. | reverse complement strand
CCGGCATCCCCGTCGTCCTCGCCGCACCGGCCGCCGAGCGGCCCGGCCGCGGCGCCTCCGGGGCCCGCGGGCGCTCCCGCCGCCCGGCGCGTGCGCGGCGCACGCCGGCCCCCACCGGACGGGACGGACGCGGGCGGCCCCGCCGCACGGCCTGAGCACCGCACGACGCTCCGCCCCGTGGCACGGCCCCGGCCGCCGGTGCCCCGGACGGCGGCATCTGCCGCCCGCCGTGCATGCCCCTCTTACCGCCGGGGTACCCCGGCGGCTCTCCGAGACCGGAGGAGGCACCCCATGAGCAAGATCAAGAACCCGATCGAACTCCAGAAGGCCCTGGGCGGCATCGACTACCCCGCCGACCGGGAGGCCCTGGTCGAGCACGCCAGGAAGAAGGGCGCGAAGGAAGAGGTGGTCAAGGAGCTCTCCTCGCTGAAGAAGGACCGCTTCGACGGCCCGGACGACGTGAGCCAGGCGGTCTTCGGCAAGAAGAGCTGACCCACCACGTCAGCCGGTCCGCACGGTGTCCGCCCGGGGCGCGGCCGGAAGCCGCGCCCCGGAGGCGTGATCGCGCCGGAAGGCCGCGCCCGCCCGTCCGCGGGCCACGGCCTTCCGGCGTCCGGCCCGCCTAGCGGCCGCCCTCGCCCTTCTCGCCCGTGAGGTCCTCGCGGTCCACACCCGCCTCGGACATGGCGTCCTCCAGCTCCCGCCCGACGTTCCCCCGGTTCTCGTTGGCGGCCTCGGCCCTGCGGGCGGCCTGCTCCCCCTGCTCGTCGAAGACGACCTGATCGGTCTTGCCGGTCTTGGGCCGGTTCTCCTCGGGCGTGGTCATGACGGCCTCCTCGCTCGTGTCGCTCGTATTGATCTCCGGTCCTGCGGACAGCGGACGCCGTACCCGTTTGCGCGCGACACATGCGGACCGGCACCCCCCGACCGACACGTGCGGACCGACGCGTGCGGACCGGGCCGGGAACCGCGGACGCGGCAGGGGTGTCTGTCACGGCGACGGCGGAACGGCGGGGGTTCCGGATTCCGGGGGGTGGGGCCAGTGGCCGGATGGACGGTGCCGGGGTACACCGAGCGGCGCGAACTGGGGTCCGGCGCGAGCGGACGGGTCGTCCTGGCCGTGCACGAGGACACCGGAACCCCGGTGGCCGTGAAGTACCTGAGCGAGGCGCTCCTGGTGGACGGCGGCTTCCTGCACGCCTTCCGCGAGGAGGCCCGGCTGCTGGGCGAGCTGCGCTCACCGCACGTGGTGGCGCTGTACGAGTACGTCGAGTCCCCGCTGGGCGCGGCGATCGTGATGGAGGCGGTGGACGGCGTCGCGCTGCGCGCGCTGCTGCGGCGGGAGGGCCCCACAGGACCGGAGGCGGCGCTGGCGGTGCTCAAGGGCTCGCTGCTGGGCCTGGCCGCGGCCCACCGGGCCGGAGTGGTGCACCGGGACTACAAACCGGCGAACGTGCTGGTGGCGGCCGACGGCACGTCGAAGCTGGCCGACTTCGGCATCGCCACCCGCGGCGGGACCGCCTCCGGGAGTTCGGGCACCCCGCTGTACATGGCCCCGGAGCAGTGGAACGGCAGCCCCGCCTCCCCCGCGACCGACGTCTACGCCGCGACCGCGACCTTCTACGAGTGCCTGACCGGACAGGCCCCCTACCCGGGGGAGAACCTCGCCGAACTGGCCGTGCGGCACATCAGCGCGCCCGTCCCCGCCGAGCGGGTGCCCGAACCGGTGCGCGGCCTGGTCCGGAGCGGCCTGGCCAAGGACCCCGGACGGCGCCCGCACGACGCGGCGGCCTTCGTCGCGGAGCTGGAGGCGGTGGCCGGGGCGGCGTACGGCGAGGACTGGGAGGAGCGCGGGCAGCGCAGGCTCGCCGCGCTGGCCGCCCTGCTGCCGCTGCTGCTCCCCTCGGCGCAGGGGGGCTCCGCCTCCGTCGCGGACCTGGCCACCACCGCGCTGGGCGGCGCGGGCCGGGGCCTCCGGTCCGGCCCGCGCGGCCTGCTGACCGCCGCGGGCGTGCTGGTCCTGGCCGGTGCGCTGACCGTGACGGCGGTGGCGTCCGGCGGCGGGGACGGGGAGGGGACGGCGACGGCCCGGACCCGGGCCACGACCACCGCGGTGCCCGGCGGGAGCGACGGCCCGTCCGGCGCGCCGCCCGGACCCGCGGCGCCCTCCGCGTCGCATCACGCCCCGTCCTCCGCGCCACCGTCGCCGTCGCCCTCCGCGACCGGGGACGGGCCCGCGGACGCCACCACGGACGGGGCCGCAAACGGGGCCACGGACGGGGCGGCTCCGGGGAGCCCGTCCGCCGCGCCGGGCGGCACCGGCACCACCACCGGGGCGAGCGGCGCGCAGACCCCCGAAGGCGCCTCGGCACCGCCCGGAGGCCCCTCCTCCAGCGCTCCCCCGACGGCGGGAACGGACACCGGCGAACCCTCCCCGCCCGTGCGGGTCCGCGCGGTGTCGGCCGCGGGACCGACCCAGCAGGGCCCCACCGGCGCCACCGCGACCGTCCGGGTCACCACGACCGGGACCGGTCCGGTGACCCTGACCGTCACCTGGGACGCCGGCGACACCCGGGGCGTACCGGGCACGCGGGACGGCGCGGTGCGGACGTACACGCTGAGCGGGGAGACGGCCTACAGCATCTCCGTCGAGCACACCTTCACCGGCCGCGGCTGCTACTGGGGCGTCGGCGCCTCGACCGATCCGGCGCCCGCGGGCGGAAGCGCGTGGCAGCAGGTCCTCACCCGCCAGTGCGAGCTGCGGTGACCGGCCCCCACGGCCCCGCCGGCCCCACCGGCGAAGGCGCCCGCGACGACGACGCGTACAGCGCGACCGCCCTGGGCAGCCACTGGTTCCGGACGCCGTCCACCGGGGAGACCCGCCGCGACGCGCCCACCGTCCGCCTCGCGGCAGGAGGCGCCGGAGAGGATGCCGGGGACGGCCTGCTGCGCTTCGGGCCGGGAGTGCCCGCACCCCCCTCCGGCGACGGCGGCGGTGGCGGCGGCGGTACGGCCTCGGCCACCGCCGTCCGCCACGGCACCCCACCGTACGCGCACCCCGCCGCGGCGGGCGCAGGGCGCCGCCGGCCGCGACTGCGGCGGTACGCCCTGGCCGCCGCCGTCCTGCTCGCCGTCCTGGCGTACCTGGCCTGGCAGCGGCTGGGGCCGGACCTGGCCGTCGAGCACGTGGCCGTGCGCACCGACCCCGACGGCCCCGGCTGCGACGGCACGGCCGACGTGGTGGGCGCGGTGACGACCAACGGACGGGCGGGAACGATCCGCTACCGGTGGCTGCGCAGCGACGGCACCTCCTCCGGCGTGCTGGAGGAGGAGGTCGCCCGGGGGCAGCGGCAGGCGCGGCTGCACCTGTTGTGGACCTTCCGCGGCGAAGGCGTCCACCGGGCCACCGCACGCCTGGAGATCACCTCGCCCGGGAGGCACACGGCCGGGGCGGCCTTCACCTACCGGTGCCCGTGACGGCCCGTCCGCCGCTCAGACGGGCACGGGCCGGCCGTGCCGGAAGACCTGGGCTTGAAGACCTGGCGGCCGTGCCAGGCGACGAAGGCCCTGTCCACGGCCGACCGTCCGGGGCCCGGGTCGTGGCCCTCCCGGCTGCGGGCGGTGCAGCGGGGCGAGACGCGGATGCGCAGGTCGGGTGCGAGGCCCAGCGTCCCGAGGTCGGACAGCGCGTGGTGCGGGGCGCACGGCGCGACGACGTTGCCCGGTTCGTCGGGTCCGCCCCGGCTGTGCCGGCGGATGTGCACGGCCTCCGGACCGACCGGGTTCCGGCCCAGCGCCCCGTCGTAGCCGCACATCGCGCAGGCGAAGGCGTACGCCTGCAGCACCTCCCCGGCGAAGCCCGGGCCGACGGCACGGGTTCCGCCCCCTCGGGCCCGGTGTCGGCACGGATCGCGGCCTGCAGCGCGGGTGTGAAGTGACGGTCCGGCAGGAGGCGGGCGGCGGCCGCCAGGAGGCCGGGACCGGCCGGCAGCCGTTCGACGGGCGGACGCAGCCGGCCTGTCGCGCCCCGCGCGCGCAGCCAGGAGCCGCGCTCGGGGGCCGAGGCGGGTATCGGCCGACCCTCGGCGCCCTCCACCTCCCACAGGGTGCGTTCGAGGTGCACGAACGGCACGGCGGCGCGGTCGCGGGAGACCCGGGCGGGCGGACCGTAGTCGTCGATCATGCGGCTGACCGGTTCCTCGGCCCCGGCGTGGGAGACCGCCGTACTGCCGGTCGCGGCGAAGCGGCCCAGCAGCCACAGCAGCAGGGGCGGTTTGTGCGGGGCGCGTCACCCGCCCACGGAGACTCGCCGCGGGTTCACCAGCGCGGACGGCAGTTCTCCCTCGCCATCACGTTCCTCGCCATCACGTTCCTCGCCACAGCGGTCCGCGGTGCCACGGCCCACCCGCCCGCCGTCATGGCCCGGGCGCCGCGCGGGTACGCCTTTCCAGGACCGGGTGTTCCGCCGGAAGTGATGCGAGGTCCGACACGTGACCACGACCGCCAGCACCGACGAACCGTGGTGGAAGACCGCCGTGGTGTACCAGATCTACCCCCGCAGCTTCGCCGACTCCGACGGCGACGGCGTCGGCGACCTGCGGGGGATCATCCAACGGCTGGACTACCTGGCGGAGTTGGGCGTCGACGTGCTCTGGCTCTCCCCCGTCTATCCCTCGCCGCACGACGACAACGGCTACGACATCACCGACTACCGCGGCATCGATCCGCTCTACGGCACCCTGGAGGACTTCGACGAGCTGCTCGCCGACGTCCACCGGCGCGGGATGCGGCTGGTGATGGACCTGGTGGTCAACCACACCTCCGACGAGCACCCGTGGTTCACCGAGTCGCGCGACGGCGGCCCGGGCGGCCCCCGGCGCGACTGGTACTGGTGGCGTCCCGCCCGTGCGGGCAGGGAGCCCGGCACGCCGGGCGCCGAGCCGAACAACTGGGGTTCGTTCTTCTCCGGGCCGGCCTGGACCTACGACGAGGCGAGCGGCGAGTACTACCTGCACCTGTTCTCCCGCAAGCAGCCCGACCTCAACTGGGACAACCCCCAGGTGCGGCAGGCCGTGTACGCCATGATGCGCTGGTGGCTGGACCGCGGTGTGGACGGCTTCCGGATGGACGTCGTCAACCTCCTCTCCAAGGACCCGGCCCTGCCCGACGGCGAGGTGCCCGACGGCGGCCGGTACGGCGACGGCTCCCCGTACTACGTCTGCGGCCCGCGCATCCACGAGTACCTGGCCGAGATGCACCGCGAGGTGTTCGCCGGGCGTCCGGGGAGGCTGCTGACGGTCGGGGAGACGCCCGGGGTGACCATCGAGCAGGCGCGGCTGTTCACCGACCCGGCGCGGGCCGAGGTGGACATGGTGTTCCAGTTCGAGCACGTCGGGCTCGACCACGGCCCCGGCGGCAAGTTCGACCCCCGGCCGCTGTGGCTGCCGGAGCTCAAGGCGTCACTGGCCCGCTGGCAGACCGGGCTGAACGGGGTGGGCTGGAACAGCCTGTACTGGAACAACCACGACCAGCCGCGCGCCGTCTCCCGCTTCGGCGACGACAGCCCCCGCCACCGGGTGCGTTCCGCGACCGCCCTGGCCACGGTGCTGCACCTGCACCGCGGCACGCCGTACGTCTACCAGGGCGAGGAACTGGGCATGACCAACGCCCCGTTCGCGTCCGTCGAGGACTTCCGGGACATCGAGTCGCTCCGGCACTTCGAGGAGGAGGTCGCGCACGGCGCCGACCCCGAGGCGGTGCTCGACGCGCTGCGCACGATGGGGCGCGACAACGCCCGCACCCCCATGCAGTGGGACGCGTCCCCCAACGCCGGCTTCACCAAGGGCACGCCCTGGATCGCCGTCAACCCCAACCACACGGAGATCAACGCCGCCGCGGCGGTCGCCGACCCGGGGTCCGTCTTCCACCACTACCGCCGCCTGATCGCGCTGCGGCACGACGAACCCGCCGTCGCCTTCGGCGACTTCACCCTGCTGCTGCCGGACGACGAGCAGGTCCACGCGTTCCTCCGCCGCCACGAGGACGGCTCCGGCGGTACGACCGAACTGCTGGTGCTCGCCAACCTCTCCTCCGCGCCCGCCTCCGTCCCCGTCCCCGCCGGCTGGACGGGGACGGAGGTGCTGCTCACCAACCACCCCGCCGCCGCCCCGCTCACCTCCCCCACCACGGTCCTGGCCCCGTGGGAGGCCCGCGTCCACCGCCGTACGACGGGCGGTACGGCGGGCGGGTGAACGCGGCGCACGGCGCCCGCGTACGGACGTACGGGTGCGTACACAAACCCGGGGCACCCGTACAACAGGGCCCTTGTAGAGAGGAAGGCCGTAGCCGGCTCCTCCGGCAATCGTTCTCCGAGCGTGCCAGAGAGGGGAGAGGCAAGGACATCAAGGGCCGATGACCGCGCGAAGAAAGGAGCATGGGGCGACGGACACCCGCCACGCCGCGTACCGTCATTCGCCGTCCTTGGACCACCGTGCTCGATCGACTCCCGCCCCCGGT
>NZ_DASQNP010000020.1:0-26507 GCF_035644915.1 Streptomyces sp. | reverse complement strand
CCGTCGAAACCGTCGAAGGAGCCACGTCCATGGATGCCGTCACCGGCAGCGGAACCCCACCGGAGGAGCCCGCACTGGCCGCCGAACTCGGCCTGCAACCCCACCCGGAAGGCGGCTGGTACCGCCGGCTGTGGACCGCGGCGGAGGAGGTGGTCACCGCCCGCGGACCGCGGGCCGCCGCGACCGCCATCCACTACCTGCTCGCTCCGGGGGAGCGGTCCCGCTGGCACCGCGTCGCATCCGACGAACTGTGGCTGTGGCAGCACGGCGGTCCCCTCGTCCTCACCCACGCGCCCGGACCCGGCCACGGGCAGGAGGTCACGGCGGTCCTCGGGGCGGGCGACCGGCCCGGCACGGACCTGTGGGCGCTGGTGCCCGCCGGGCGCTGGCAGACCGCCAGGCCGGCGGGCACCGAGCCCGTCCTGCTCACCTGCGTCGTCGCCCCGGGGTTCGACTGGAGGGACTTCACCCTCGCCGAACGGTGACGCCGTCCCCGCGCTCGCCGGAGCCGTCCGCCCCGGACGGGAGGTGCGTCGCGCGGCGTCGGGGCGCGGTGGGCGGCGCCGCGGGAGGCGGGGCGCCCTTGACGGCCCGGAGTGCCGGTCACCATGCTCGCGCAGTCATGCCGGTGCCCGGCTGGGCACCGGCCGCGACCGGCTGGAGAGGACCCGCATGAGACCGCGAACACGCGCCCGCCTCGGCACGCTCGGCGCCGCCCTGCTCGTCTGCGCCGCCCCGGCCCTCACGGTTCCGGCCGCCGCGGCGACCGGAACCGTGAGGGCCGCCGGTGCCGCCGCCGACGTCACCGTGGAGGAACAGCGGTTGACGGCGGGGCCGGTGCCGGAGGAGATCCTGCGGCGCAGCGGATTCGACGACGTGGCGCCGGAGTTCGCCCGCGCCCTGGCGGCGGTGCGCACCGAAGCCGGGGCCCGGGAGCTGGCCGGCGACGCCGGACGGGCGCTGTGGCGGCGGGCGGTGCACCGGGCCCAGGGACACGGACCGGCGGGCGGCGACCTGAGCCGGGACGACGACCGGCCCCTGTACTGGGCCCGGCTCGGCATGACCAGGGCGGTCCGCGAGTGGCGGCCCGCGTTCCCGCTGGACGAGGCCGGACGCCAGGACCTCGTCGCCCGCGTCGAACGCGCCTCCCGCGGCCAGGACTCCGTCGACCTCCCGGCCGGCGACGGTGTGCAGCGGATCGTCGTCACCGGCTTCGACCCCTTCCAGCTCGACGCGGACATCCGCCGCAGCAACCCCTCCGGCGCGGCGGCGCTCGCGCTGGACGGGACCACCATCCGCACCGCCTCGGGCCCGGCCCGCATCGAGACCGCCGTGTTCCCGGTGCGCTGGGCGGACTTCGCCCAGGGGACGGTCGAGCGGACGCTGCTGCCGCACCTCGGGCCCGGTCCCCGGCAGGCCGACCTGTTCACCACGGTGAGCCAGGGCCGCGTCGGCCGCTTCGACCTGGAGCGCTTCAACGGCGCCTGGCGCGGGGGACATCCGGACAACGTCCGGGAGTCGAGCACCGGGACCGTGCCCGTACCCGACGGCGTGCCGACGGTCCGCCCGCAGCCGCAGTGGACGGTGACCACGCTCCCGTACCGGCGGATCGCGGAGGCGGACACCGGACGGTTCCCGGTGTACGACAACACGGCCGTGACCGAGATACCGGCGGGCGGGACCACGGCGGTGCACCGGCCCGACGGCCCCACGCCGGGATCGGCCGCCCGCGCGGGCGGCGGTGGCGACTACCTCTCCAACGAGATCGCCTACCGGGCCACGCTGCTGCGCGACGCGCTGGACCCGGCGGTGCCGGGCGGCCACCTGCACACGCCGGTCCTGCGGTTCGGGGAGGGCAACACGGACCCGGCGGGCGGGAGCATCACCGACGAGGCGTTCGTCCGCGACCGGCTCGCCATCACCGCCCAGGTGCGTGAGGTCGTCAGGCGGGCCGCGGACACCCTGGACTGACGTCGCCGGACGCCGCCGGACGCCGCCGGACGCCGCCGGACCCGGGCACCCGGGTCCGGCGGCGCGGTGTTCCGGCGATCCGCGGGCGGTTCCCGCGGTCGCCGCACGGCCATTGCCCTCCCGGACCCCGCCCGCCTACCATGGAAACCGCCGGTCGAATCGATTCGACGAATCGATTCGACCGGGACGGGACCGCGGACCGCGAGGGAGCGGGATGGCCACGATCAAGGAAGTCGCCGCGCTGGCGGGCGTCGCGCCCAGCACGGTCTCGTACGTCCTGAGCGGTTCCCGGAAGATCTCCGACAGGACCCGGGAGGCCGTGCACGCGGCGATCGCCGAACTCGGCTACTACCCCCGGGCCAGTGCCCGCACCCTGCGCGGCGCCCGCACCGACGTCCTGGTGCTGGCCGTCCCCCGGCGGCCGGGCAGGGCCCGGGCCGTCGACGGCTGCTTCGCCATCGAGGTCAGCGACGCGGCCCGCGCGCACGGCTACGACGTCCTGATGATGACCGACCGCAACGGCGTCGACGGGCTGCGCCGGATCGCCCGCAGCGGCCTGGCCGACGCGGCGGTCCTGATGGCGGTCCAGGAGCAGGACCCCCGTATCGACGCCGTCTCGGAACTGGCCTTCCCCACCGCGCTGATCGGCCACGACGACGGCTGCGCCCTGCCGGCGGTCGACCTGGACTGGGAAGCGGCCGTCCGGCTCGCCGTCCGCCGGACGGCGGAGGCCGGACACCGGCGCATGGTCTTCCTGGCCTCCGCGGACCACGAGATCGACTCCCGCCGCGGCTACGCGCTGCGCGGCCTGCGCGGAGCCCGGAAGGCGGCGCGGGAGACCGGCGCGGAGGTCCGGATCCACCCCTCGACGGGCACGGCGGAGCGGCTCGGTGCCCTGCTGCGCACGGCGCTGACCACCCGCCCGGAGCCCACCGCCCTGGTCGTGCAGCACCTGCTGCTCCTCCCGCGGCTGCTCGAGGAGGTGGCCGCGCTGGGGCTGCGGGTCCCCGGGGACCTGGCCGTGGTCCTGGTGGGCAGCCTGCCCGACGACCCCGTCAGCGGGGCACTGCCCCGGATCGAGCTGCCCGTCGGCCGGATGGCCCAGGAGGCGGTACGGCTCGCCGTCGAGGCGATCGACACCGGACCGGACGCCCCCCGAGACCGCGGGGACGCCCGGCAGCTCATCGCGCCGGTGATGGCACCCGGCGCGCCCGTCCCCCCTCCGCCGCCCGGACGCACCGGCTGAGGGCCCGCGCCACGGCCCCGGCGCGCGCACCGCCCCACACGCCGTACCCACACCACACGGGAGGAGCCCGTTCATGCACCTGCGCAGCGGACGCCGACCGCTCCTCGCCATGGCCATGGTGGGGGCCGCGGTCGCGTCGGCCCTCACCGGCTGCGCCGCGGGCCCGGACCCGGACACCATCACGGTGCTCAACTCGGCCACCGACACCCCCGAACACCAGGCGAACCAGCAGTTCTTCGACCGGTGCGCCGGGCCGCTGGGGCTGAAGGTCGAGCAGATCAGCGTCCCGGCCCCCCAGGTGGCCACCAAGGCGCTGCGGATGGCCTCCTCCGACTCCCTCCCCGACATCCTGGAACTGGACGGCTCGGAACTGCCGCAGTTCGCCGAGACCGGAGGACTGCGGCCCCTGGACGACCTCGGCGTGACGACCGAGGGGTTGTCCGACAGCGCCGTCTCCCTGGGCTCCTTCGAGGGGACCGCGTACGGCATCGCCCGCTCGGTCAACTCCCTCGCGCTCTTCTACAACACCGAACTGCTCGCCGAGGCCGGTCTGGAACCTCCCGCCACCTGGGACGAACTGCGCGCCGCGGCGGCGGAGCTGACCCGGGGCGACACCTACGGCATGGCCTTCAGCGCCACCCCCGACGCGGACGGGGTCTACCAGTTCCTGCCGTTCTTCTGGTCGGCCGGCGGTGACGAGTCCCGGCTGGACGGCGAGGCCGGCGCCGCCGCCCTGCGGTTGTGGCAGGACCTGGTGGACGAGGGATCGGCGTCCCGGGGAGTGGTCAACTGGAACCAGCAGGACGTCAACGACCAGTTCATCGCCGGCCGCGCCGCCATGATGATCAACGGCCCGTGGCAGGTGCCGTCCCTGAGCGAGCAGGACGACGTGGACTGGGCCGTGGCGAGCATCCCCGTGCCGGAGGCGGGCCGGAACCCGGTGCCCCCCATCGGGGGCACCGTGATGACCGTGCCCAAGGGCGACCGCGAACGGGAAAGACGCGCCGCCGAGGTCCTCACCTGCCTGAACACCGAGGAGAACCAGCTCGCCTGGGCCGCGCGGGTGAACAACGTGCCCACCCGGACCGCCGCCGCCCGGACCTACCGCGAACGGCACCCCGAACTCGCCGCGTTCGCCGACCTGGTCACCACCGCCCGGTCCCGCACCGCCGAGGTCGGCACCCGCTGGCCCGTGGTGCAGGACGCCCTGGCGGGCGCCTTCCAGTCCGTGCTGACCGGCCGCGCCGACCCGCGACGGGCGCTGGAGAGGGCGCAGCGGCAGGCCGGGACCGGGGAGTAGGGGGACTCGCCCATGAGCACCGTCACCACCGGCCCGCGGACGGACGGCACCGCGGACCCCGCACCCGCTCCGGCCGGCACCACCGGCGGCAGGCGGCTGCGGCAGCGGCTCTACCCGTGGCTGTTCGTCGCGCCCGCCGTCGTCTACCTCCTGGCGTTCTTCGGCTATCCGCTGGTGCGGAACGTGCTGATGAGCTTCCAGGAGTTCACCCCCACCACCTACTTCACCGGGGAGGCGCCCTTCAACGGGCTGGAGAACTGGCGCGCGGTGTTCTCCGACGACCTGTTCGGCGACGCGCTGTGGCAGACCCTGCTGTTCACGGCCGGCTCGCTGGCGGGACAGTTCACCATCGGAATGGGACTGGCGGTGTTCTTCTCCCGCCGGTTCCGCCTCTCCGGCTTCGTCCGCGCCGTGCTGCTGCTGCCCTGGCTGGTGCCGATGGTGGTCTCCGCCGTCGTCTGGCGCCGCATCCTGGACCAGGACCACGGCGTCCTCAACGGCCTCCTCACCGCCCTCGGCCTGTCCGACGACGGGGTGCCCTGGCTGAACAGCCCCGGCACCGCCCTGCTGTCGGCCGTCCTGGTCAACATCTGGATCGGGATCCCCTTCAACATGGCGATCCTCTACGGCGGACTGCAGGAGATCCCCCGCGAGCTGTACGAGGCCGCGGCGCTGGACGGCGCCGGCCCGTGGCGGGCCTTCCGCAGCGTCACCCTGCCGGTGCTGCGCCCGGTCATCACCGTCGTCCTGGTGCTGGGCTTCATGTCCACCATCAAGATCCTGGACCTGATCCTGGCCCTGACCGGCGGCGGGCCCGCCGACTCCACCCAGACCCTGGGCACCATGACCTACCACCTGTCCTTCCTGAGGCTCGACTTCGGCCAGGGCGCCGTGGTCGGCAACGTCCTCATCCTCATCAGCGCCGTGTTCGCCCTGCTGTACCTGCGCGCCAACCGCGGCGACCCGGGCAAGGGGGAGTGACCCATGACGTACCGCACCCGCACCCGCGTCCGCACCCGGCCGGGCGGCGGATGGAGCACCGCGGTCGCGCTGCTGATCCTGGCGGTCCTGCTGTTCCCGGTCTACTGGATGGCCGCCGCGGCACTGCAACCGCACTCCGCCACCGCCACCGGCGTCCTCCCCGCCTCGCCCGGCCTGGACAACGTCGAGGCCGCCCTCCGCAGCCAGGGAGGCGCGCTGGCCACGAGCCTCGTCGTCTCCCTGGGCGCCGTCGCGGTCTGCCTGGCCCTGGCTGCGCCCGCGGCGTACGGGCTGGCCCACTTCGGCCTGCGCGGCGGCCGGACCATCGTGTTCGGCACCCTGATCACCCAGATGGTGCCCGGCATCGTCGTCGCCAACGCCCTGTACAGCGCGTACGCCCGGCTCGGACTGGTCAACTCCCACCTGGGACTGATCCTGGCGGACGCCTCGCTGGGGCTGCCGTTCGCGATCGTGCTGCTGCGGGCGTTCATGGTGTCCATCCCCACCGAGGTCGTCGAGGCGGCGATGGTCGACGGCGCCAACCGCTTCACCGCCTTCGTCCGCATCGTGCTGCCGATGAGCCGCAACGCCCTCATCACCTCGGGCCTGTTCGCGTTCCTCTTCGCCTGGGCCGACTTCGTCTTCGCGCTGACGCTGAACACCACGGACGACGTCCGGCCGGTGACCCTGGGCATCTACCAGTTCATCGGGGCGCACGTCACCGACTGGGGCGCGGTGATGGCCACCGCCGTGATGTCCGCCCTCCCCGCCGCGGTCCTGCTGACCGCCGCCCAGAAGTACATCGCCGCCGGGATCACCGGCGGTTCCGTCAAACAGTGACGAAGGAGCAGACGGCCCGTGAAGTTCACCGATGGCTACTGGCTGATGCGGGAGGGCGTCCGGGCGTCCTACGCCAAGGAGGTCGTCGACACCCGCACGGAGGACGGCCGGCTCACCCTGTTCGCCTCCGTCCGGCCCGTCGAGCACCGCGGACACACCCTGAACACACCCCTGCTGACGGTGGAGTGCTGGTCCCCGGCCGAAGGGGTGATCGGGGTGCGGACCACGCACCACGCCGGGGCCGCCGCGCGGGGCCCCGACTTCCCCCTCCACCACCAGGACGGGTACGAGGCGCGCACCACCACGGACGGCTCGGTGGTGGAGCTGACCGCCGGCCCCCTCGTCCTGCGGGTGGACACCGCGGCCCCCTGGCGGCTGGAGTTCCTCGCCGGCGGCCGGACGCTGACCGCGGCCGGGGGCCGGGGCACCGGCTTCGCCACCCTCGCCGACGGCACGCACCACATGCTGGCGCAGTTGTCGCTCGGCGTCGGCGACCTGGTCTACGGGCTCGGCGAGCGCTTCACCCCGCTCGTCAGGAACGGCCAGTCCGTCGACATCTGGCAGGCGGACGGCGGCACCGCCAGCGAGCAGGCCTACAAGAACGTCCCGTTCCACCTCACCAACCGGGGCTACGGCGTCTTCGTCAACCACCCGGGCAAGGTGTCCTACGAGGTCGGCTCCGAAGCGGTGGGGCAGGTGCAGTTCAGCGTCGAGGACCAGTCGCTGGAGTACTTCGTCATCCAGGGCGACACCCCCAAGGAGGTCCTCGACCGGTACACGGCGCTGACCGGGCGGCCGGCCCTGCCGCCGGCCTGGTCGTTCGGGCTGTGGCTGTCCACCTCGTTCACCACCGACTACGACGAGGAGACGGTGAACCGCTTCGTGCGGGGCATGGCCGACCGGAACGTCCCGCTCAGCGTCTTCCACTTCGACTGCTTCTGGATGCGCGAGTACCAGTGGTGCGACTTCGCGTGGAACCCGGAGGTGTTCCCGGACCCGGAGGGGATGCTGCACCGGCTCGGGGAGCGGGGGCTGCGGGTCTCCGTCTGGATCAACCCGTACATCGGCCAGAAGTCCCCGCTGTTCGACGAGGCGAAGCGGCAGGGCCACCTGCTGCGGCGGCCGGACGGCAGCGTGTGGCAGGGGGACATGTGGCAGGCCGGGATGGCGCTGGTGGACTTCACCAGCCCCGCGGCCCGCGCCTGGTACGCCGGCAAGCTGCGGACCCTGCTGGACCAGGGAGTGGACTGCTTCAAGACCGACTTCGGCGAACGGATCCCCACGGACGTCGTCTGGCACGACGCCTCCGACCCGGAGCGGATGCACAACCACTACACCCAGCTCTACAACCGGACGGTCTTCGAGGTGCTGGAGCAGGCGCGCGGCGCGGGGGAGGCGGTGCTCTTCGCCCGCTCGGCGACCGCCGGCGGCCAGCGGTTCCCGGTCCACTGGGGCGGCGACTGCGAGTCGACCTTCGAGGCGATGGCCGAGTCGCTGCGCGGCGGCCTGTCCCTGGGGATGTCCGGCTTCGGTTTCTGGAGCCACGACATCGGCGGCTTCGAGGGCACCCCGACGCCGGCGCTCTTCAAGCGGTGGGTGCAGTTCGGCCTGCTCTCCTCGCACAGCCGCCTGCACGGCAGCCACTCCTACCGGGTGCCGTGGGTGTACGACGAGGAGGCGGTGGCCGTCACCCGCGACTTCACCCGGCTCAAGCACCGGCTGATGCCCTACCTGTTCCGGGCCGCCCGGCAGGCGCGGGAGCGGGGCGTCCCGGTGATGCGGGCGATGCTGCTGGAGTTCCCCGACGACCCGGCGTGCCACACCCTGGACCGGCAGTACATGCTCGGCGACGACCTGCTGGTCGCCCCCGTCTTCTCCGCCGACGGCACCGTCGACTACTACGTCCCGGCGGGCGAGTGGACGCACGTGCTGACCGGCGAGCGGGTGCGGGGGCCCGGCTGGCGGCGGGACCGGTTCGGCTTCGACAGCCTGCCGCTGCTGGCGCGGCCGGGCTCGGTCGTCCCGTTCGGCGCCCGGGACGCACACCCGGTGTACGACTGGGCCGACGGCGTGACGCTGAGGGTGCACGCGCTCGCCGACGGCGCGGAGACCGTGACCGAGGTGCCGGCCCCGGACGGTTCGGTGGCGGCCACCTTCCGCACCCGGCGCTCGGGCGCCACGGTGACGGTCCGGTCCGACGACGCGCCGGGGGACTGGCGGGTGCTGCTGGTCGGCACGGACGCGGACGGCGACCGCGCGGAGCGTGCCGGACTGGGCACCCTGGCCGCCGCCCCGGCGGGCACCCGGGAGATCACCCTCCGCCTGGCCGGCCGGCACGCTTGATGGAAGTCGCCCCTGGCCGTCCGCCCCGCGGTGCCCGGCCGAACGCGCCCTCCCCGTGCAGGGAGGGCGCGTTCGGCGGACGCCGTTCCGGGAAACCGCTCAGACGGTGATGCCGGCCCCCTCAAGCGCGATCTCCGCGGCGGGCACCAGCGCGCTCGGATCGACTCCCACCGCGGCGGCGGGGGCGGTGAGGGCGGCGAGGAACGCGAGCGTACCGAGCAGGACTGCGGCGAAACGACCCATGGGACGAACTTCCTCTCAGGACAGAGCACTTGGGCGCGGCCAAGTGCGATGGTCGGTCGCGGAGTGGCTGCCCACACCGCCTCCCAGGAATGCGATTGAATGCGACATATCCCCCGTTGGAGTGGTATTCGCTCACAGGAGGAGTGGAGCGGGCGGCGTTGCGGCGGCGCCCGCCGGAGGGTCGCCGGCCGGCCCGGCGTCCCGGGTTCCGGCGGGGTCCGTGCCCGGGGCCGCGGGCGTGCGGCGCGGCCCGTCCCGCCTTCGGGAACACGCGCCCTCATGACGCCGCGTAACACGCGTGTGGCGGCCGTGCGAAATCACCATGGCCGTGCCGCCGGCGGGCCGGTGGGCCGCTTGACCGGCCGTTCGGGCCGCGGATAGCTTCCTTGGCCATGCAGACCCTTCTGCGTCTCTCCCTCCGGTTCACGCAGCGCCGCGCGGTCGACCTCAAGCGCGTCGCCGCCGCGATGTGTCGCTGACCTCCGCCGCGCATTCCGCCCGGGCACACCGGATTTCCCCCGCTGCCGACGGGCGTCGCACGCCCTGACGGCGGGGCTCCTTCCACGGAGCTGTTTCCGCGGAGTCCTTTCCGCGAAGCCCTTCCGAACTCCTTCCGCAGAACTCGAACGATCCCTGGGAACGCCCATGCGCAAAGCAATGCCCGCTGCCCTCGTCACCGCCCTGGCGGTCCACCTGCTGGCCGGCTGCGCGGAGAACCGGACCGCCGGCGCCGGAACGGACACGACCGGCGCCGAAATTCCGGAGAAGGTCTCCGCGGGCACCGTCATCGCCGTCGGATCCCCCGAGACCAAGGTGGCCCTGCAATTGTCGGGGCAGATCGACGAGCTGCCCTTCAAGGTCAAGTGGGTCCAGATGAGCGGCGGTCCGCAGTGCTCCGAGGCGTTCCGGGCCGGGGAACTCGACGTCTGCTCGGCCGCTGAGGTCCCGTCCATCCACGCGCGCTGGACGGGACTGCCCACCAAGCTGGTGGCCGCGGAATTCCGCAAGGATCCCCACCGCAATCCCATCTACGAACTCGGGATCGCGCCCGGCGCGGACATCGACACGCTGGAGGACCTGCGCGGCAAGAAGATCGCCTACAGCCCGGGCCAGGCACAGGGCGCGCTCGTGCTGCGCATCCTGGCCAGGGCGGGGCTCACCGAGAAGGACGTGGAACTGGTCGAGCTGCCCAGCACCGGGGACGTGTACCCGACCGCGCTCGGCAGCCGGCAGGTGGACGCCGCGCCCCTCGGCGGCGTCAACATCAAGCGCTTCACCACCAAGTACGGCAAGGAAGGCGGGAAGACGATCAAGCACGGGCTGCGCGACGACCCCGCCCACCTGTGGGTGCCGACCGAGTCCGTGAACGACCCGCAGAAGGCCGCCGCCATCAGGGAGTTCGTCAAGTTCTGGGCGCGTGCGCAGGTGTGGATCGACGAACACCCGAAGGAGTGGGTCGAGGGCTACTACGTCAAGGACCAGGGACTGTCCCGCGAGGACGGGGAGTACCTGGTGAGGATCAACGGCACCTCGGACATACCGGCGGACTGGGACCCGGTCGTCGAGCGCCACCAGAAGACCGTCGACCTCCTCGCGGAGAAGACGGGCAACGAGCCGTTCGACGCGGAGACCCTCTTCGACCGCCGGTACGAGACGGTCGCGGCGGACGCCGTGGCCGACGGGAGGAAGGGCTCATGACGGCCGACATCACGGAGAAGGTCCTCGCGCCGGCCACACCGGCCACACCGGCCACGGCCGGCCGGGAGCCCGCCGCGCTGCGCGCCGCCCCGGCGGCCCGGCGCCGCACCCGCCGGAGGCTGGGCCCGGGCCGCCCCCTGCGCCACGGCTGGGCGCTGGGCACCGGACTGCTGCTCGCGGTCTGGTCGGCCGGTTCGGCCGCCGGGCTCATCGACCCGCGCAACCTGTCCGCGCCCTGGACGGTGGTGACGACCGCGGGCGACCTCATCGCCGACGGCAGACTGCCGTCCCATCTGTGGACCTCCACCGTGCGGGCCCTGTCCGGCCTCGCCTTCGGGGTGGCGGCCGGCCTGGCCCTGGCCCTCGTCTCCGGACTCAGCAGGCTCGGGGAAGGGGTGATCGACGGCCCGGTGCAGATCAAGCGGGCCATCCCCTCCCTCGCGATGCTCCCGCTGCTGATCCTCTGGTTCGGCATCGACGAGACCATGAAGGTCGTCACGATCGCCCTCGGCGTCCTCGTCCCGGTCTACGTGCACACCCACAACGGGTTGCGCGGCATCGACAACCGGTACGTCGAGCTGGCGGAGACGGTGCGGCTCAGCCGGCCGCGGTTCCTGCTGGACGTGATCCTGCCGGGGGCCCTGCCCGGCTTCCTGCTCGGGATGCGCTTCGCGGTGACCTCGGCCTGGCTCTCCCTGGTCGTCGTCGAACAGGTGAACGCCACGAGCGGCATCGGCTACATGATGGAACTCGCGCGGACCTACGGACAGACCGACGTCATCATCGTCGGCCTGGTCGTGTACGGACTCCTCGGGCTCCTCTCCGACGGACTGGTGCGGACGGTGCAGAGGAGGACGCTGACATGGCGGCGCACGCTCGCGGACTGACCGCCGCGCACGGCCCCGGCGGAACCCCGGACGCGGACCGCCCGGAGGCGCGCGGAGCCGTCCGGATCACCGGGCTGGTGAGGGCCTTCGGCGGCCGGCGGATCCTCGACGGCCTCGACCTGAGCCTGGACGAGGACGAGTTCGTCGCCCTGATCGGACGCAGCGGCTCCGGCAAGAGCACCCTGCTGCGGGCGCTGGCGGGCCTGGACCACACGGTGGACGGCGCGGGCGGGATCAGCGCGCCCGACCGGATCTCGATGGTCTTCCAGGACGCGAGGCTGCTGCCGTGGAAGCGCGTCCTGGACAACGTCCTGCTGGGCCTCGCGGGAGCGGACGCCGAGGAGCGCGGCCGGGCGGCGCTGCGCGAGGTCGGCCTCGCGGGCCGCGAGCGCGCATGGCCGGTCGAGCTGTCCGGCGGCGAGCAGCAGCGGGTCTCACTGGCCCGGTCGCTCGTCCGCGACCCCGAACTGCTGCTGGCCGACGAGCCGTTCGGCGCGCTCGACGCGCTGACCCGGATCAGGATGCACGCCCTGCTGCGGCGGCTGTGCGAGCGGCACCGGCCCGCGGTGCTGCTGGTGACGCACGACGTGGACGAGGCGATCGTGCTCGCCGACCGGGTGGTGGTGCTGGACGGCGGCCGGATCGCGGCGGACATCACCGTGGACCTCGGCGGACCGCGCCGGCCCGACCGCCCCGAGTACGCGGCGCTGCGCGACCGCCTGCTGGGCCACCTGGGCGTGCCGACAGCCACGGACGGAACCGGGGACGGGACCGAGGGGGAGCGGGCGGAACCGGGGGAGGCACCGGTATGACCCGCCGGCAACTGCACCTGAACCTGTTCGTCTATCCCGGCGGACACCACGAGGCCGCCTGGCGCCACCCCGACTCGGACGTCGAACGGATCCTGGACATCGGCCACTACCAGGACCTGGCGCGCCGGGCCGAGGCGGCCGCCTTCGACGGCGTCTTCCTCGCCGACGGCCCGGCACTCGCCGACAACGTCCGCCACGCCAGCAGGATCCGCCTCGAACCGTTCACCTGGCTGTCCGCGATCGCCGCCGCCACGGAACGGATCGGCCTGATCGCCACCGCCTCCACCACGTACTTCGAGCCGTACAACCTGGCGCGGCTCTTCGCCTCGCTCGACCACCTGAGCGGGGGCCGCGCCGGCTGGAACATCGTGACCACCGGTGCGCCGCAGGCCGCACGGAACTTCGGCCTCGACGCCCACCCGGCGCACGCCGAACGCTACGCACGGGCCGCGGAGTTCGTCGAGGTCGTGACCGGGCTGTGGGACAGTTGGGAGGACGGGGCGCTCGTCGCCGACCGGAGGACGGGCGTGTTCGCGGACACCGACCGCGTCCACACCATCGACCACGAGGGACCGCGGCTGACGGTGCGCGGGCCGCTCAACACCCCCCGCACCCCCCAGGGGCGGCCCGTCTACGTCCAGGCGGGCTCGTCGGAGGACGGGCGGGCGTTCGCCGCCCGGTACGCCGAGGCGGTCTTCACCGCCCACCAGACGCTGGCGAGCGGCCAGGCGTTCTACGCGGACCTCAAGGCGCGGGTGGCCGCCGCCGGCCGGGACCCCGGGCAGGTGCTCGTCCTGCCGGGGATCAGCCCCTTCATCGGATCGACCCGGGCGGAGGCGCGGGCCCTGTACGAGGAGTTCAACGAGCTGACCCAGCCCGAGTACTCGCTCCAGCAGCTCCACCGCATCCTCGGTCTCGAACTCGACGAGGAGGCGCTCGACGGCCCGGTGCCGCGCGAGCTGATCGACGCCGGGGGCGAGCGGGGGAACGGCAGCCGGTTCCGGGTGGTCCTGGACATCATCGACCGCGAACGGCCGACCGTGCGGCAGTTGGTCCACCGCCTGGCCGGTGCCCGCGGCCACCGCGTCGTCGTGGGCACTCCGGAACAGGTCGCCGACCAGATCCAGGAGTGGTTCGAGCACGGCGCGGCCGACGGCTTCAACGTCATGCCGCCCTGGCTGACCGGGGGCTTCGACCTCTTCGCCGACCACGTGGTGCCGATCCTGCGCGAACGCGGCCTGTTCCGCACCGAGTACACCGGCACGACACTGCGCGACCACTACGGCCTGTCCCGCCCGGACAGCCAGTACGCTCACCGCAAATGATTGCAGAAGGGACATTCGTGAGCATTCCCAGATCCCGTCTCGCCCTGACCGCCCTGGGCTCCGCGGCCGTACTGGCCCTGTCCGCCGCCCTCCCGCCCGCCACGGCGGCCGAACCCGGCCCCCGCACCCCGGTGGCCGTCGACTGGTACGACACCACCGCCGAGACCGTCACCGCGGCCGGAGCGCCGACCCAGGTCACCAACAGCCGCACCTGGGCGATCAGTTGGCTGGCGGCGGCGCGCGCCACCCGCACGGTGCCCGCCCACTTCGACCGGGCCGCCCGCCAGGACTACCGCGACGCCGCCCTCGCCTCCGCGGTGCACCGCTCCCTGACCGCCCTGGCGCCCGCCCGCACCGAGCAGTTGGACGCCGCCCTCCGCAAGACCCTCGACCGCATCCCCGACGGCCCGGCCGAGGACCGGGGCGTGGTCGCCGGTGAGCGCCAGGCCCGCCTGGCGCTGGAGGCCCGGGAGGGCGACGGGCTGGACCCGGCGTCGGCCAACGCCCCCTTCTCCGTGCCGGAGCCCGCCCCCGGCGTCTGGCAGCCCACCCCGCCCGCGTACGCGCCGGCCACGCAGTACGGCAACCGCCTCGCGCGGCCGTTCCTGCTGGACGGCGCCGACCAGTACCGCCTCCCCGCCCCGCCCGCCTTGGACTCCCCGCGGTACCGGCAGGACCTCGCGGAGGTGCGCGCGTACGGCGCCGCGGACAGCGCGCGGCGCACCGCGCGGCAGACGGAGACGGCGAACTTCTGGTACGGGTCCTCCCTGACCCTCTACACCGAACCGCTGAGGGTCGCCCTGGTCCGGTCGGAGGGATCGGCGGCGGAGCGGGCCGGGCTGGTGGCGCTGTTCCACGTCGCGCTGGTGGACACCCAGATCGCCACGTCGGACAGCAAGTACGCCCACCTGCGGTGGCGGCCGGTCACCGCGATCCGCACCGGTGACATCGACCCGGACCCGGAGTGGACACCCCTGCACACCACCCCGGCGCACCCGGACTACCCGAGCGGACACGCCACCTACGCGGGCGCCGCCGAGACCGTGCTGTCCGAGCTGACCGGGCCGACGACCGCACCGTTCGACCTGACCAGCCCGACCGCCCCCGGGGTGAGGCGGACCTACACCTCCTGGCACCAACTGTCGCGGGAGAACGTCGACGCCCGCGTCTACTCGGGCATCCACACCAGGTACGCCGACGAGGCCGGCGTCGCGCTCGGCCGGCGCGTCGCCGACCACGCCGTGCGCCACGCCGGGGAACTGCTCCGCCCGCTCTGAACGCGACGGCCGGACCGCGACCGCCGGACCGCGACCGCCGCCCGCCGACCCGCGCGCCCGCCCGCGCGGGCGGCACGGGAGCCGGATCAGCCCGCCGACTCCCGTGCGCGCCGTGCCGCCGCGCGGGCCGGGCCGCGGTGCACCGGGCCGTGGCCGGGCAGCAGGACGTCGGCGTCGATCTCCTCCAGCACCTCCAGGGACGCCAGCGCGCGGTCGCGGTCGCGGTCGAACATGCGGGGCAGCAGTTGGGGCCCCCGCAGGGAGCTGGTGGGATGGCCGCTGACCAGGGCGTCCCCGGTGATCAGGACCCCGGCGTGCGGCAGGTGGTAGGCGCAGTGCCCGTCCGTGTGGCCGGGGGTGTGGACCGGCACCGGCCGCCCCGGCAGGTCGAGCGCGCCCCGACCCGGGAACGCCCGGGCCCCGGCGACCGGCACGTTCCTCGTCCCGCCGGCGCGCAGCGCGTGCACCGCCCAGGGGAGCACACCGGGACGCCACCCGTTGGCCAGGACCCGCCCGACGGAGACCTGGTGGAGGAACTCCCTGCGGGCATGGGGGACTTCCGCCCGGTGCATCAGCACCGGGATCCGGTGGGTGGCGCGCAGGAACTCCGCCGAGCCGATGTGGTCGTTGTGGGCGTGCGTGACCAGCACCGCCGTCACCGCGGCGGGACCGGACCCGACCTCGGCCAGCGAGCGGAGCACCAGGTGGCGGTCCCCGGGGTACCCGGTGTCCACCAGGGTCACCGCGTCGCCCTCCTTGACGATCACCCAGTTCGTGTTGCTGCCCGACACCAGGTGGACGCCTGCCGCGACCTGGACCATGTCCGGTACCCGCATCGGTCCCCCGTTCCCGCCGGGCCCCGGCAAGGCCACCGGCCCCGGAACCACCCACCACGACGGGGAAAGGCTAGCGGCCCGCCCGGCCGGGCGGCGCCTGCGCCCGGAGCGCACGGGCGCACCCCGCGGCCCCGGCTCAGCCCAGATAGCCCTCGACCTGGGAGGGGGGACGCACCCGGGCCCCGTCGGGATCCTGGTGGGCCTCGACCCTGGCGCGCCGCTGGCGCAGCAGGTCCCAGCACTGGTCGAGCTGCTCCTCCAGGCGGGCCAGGCGGGCCTGGTCCGCCGACCGGTCGGCGGAGCGGTTGGCGAGCCGGTCGCGCAGCTTCTTCTCCTCGTCGATCATCCCGGCGATGCGCCCGAGGAGCTGCCGCTCCGCGTCGTTGTCGTGCTGCGTCATCGGAAGGCCTCCCTGGACCCGGCCACTCCGGACGGATCGTCGCCCTCACGGCCGCGCGACGCCCGGAGGGCGTGTGTGCTCCTTCCACTGTCGCGCGCTTCGGCGCAGGACGCTCGGGCAGGCCGGCCGCGGCCGGATCCATCCGGCCCGGGACACGAGAGGGGAGGCCCGGGCCCTCGGCGGTCGCGGCTGTACGACGGCGGCGTCGCGCTGCGGGACCGCCGTACTGCGGGACCTCCGTTCCGGCGCCGCCGCCCGGGGACGGCGGGGTGGTGTCCGGCCGGACGCGCGGGGCAAACGGGTGTCACCACAACGAGAAGGGAGAGCCCATGCTCGGCATTGCCGCAGCGGTGCTGTTCTTCATCGCCTTTCTGATCAACGCCGCGGAGCTCTCGACGAACGAGGTCCTGTCGTCCACCAACCTCATGCTCCTCGGGCTGGGCCTGCTGGCCCTGCACGTGGCCGGGGTCGGGAGCGGCTGGGCCGTCCGGAGCCGTAGACGCTGACGGGCGGGGCGGCCGTCCGCCCGTGGTGTGCCGGACACCTCCGCCGGGGCACGGGGAGGCGTCCGGTGATCAGTCCCGGGGGTGTTCCCAGTGGGGCGGGCACGCGGTGTCCGCGGCCCGGGGCGGGCAGTGCTCGACGGGCTCGCGCCGGCCCGCCCGCCACGGTTCGTCGACGCGCGCCAGGGCCGGGTCGATGAGGTCGAGTTCGACGCGTTCCGCGCCGCGCGCGGGTTCGGTCCCGGAAGCCGATGGTGACCAGCGCCCTTCCCTTCCGCGGGGCCTTGCGGACCGCGAAGACGTCGGCTTCGGCGATCATCCGGGCGCAGGCGATGTACTCCTGGTCGGTCCGTCCCCGGCCGTGCTCCTCCCCGGCCCCGTCCCCGCCGGTGCCCGCGGGGCCGGGACCGCCGGACGGGTCCGGTCCGCCCAGCGGACCGAGCGCCGGCAGGAGCGCGCACACGGCCGCCGCCACCGCGCCGTCCGGCGCGCGGGGCGTGGCGCGGGCTCCTCCCGTCCGGCCCCGTCACCGATCGGTCCGGGGGCCGGCCGCAGCCGCTCCTCCTCCCGACCGGTCGGCTCCGTCGTCTCGGGCGTGCCGGACACGTCGGATCGCCTCCATGGGCCAGGTGCAGCCGGTTCCTGACCGTGCCTCGGGGACCTCCAGCGGCCGGGCGGTGTCGCGCACGGGCAGGTCCGCGTAGTACCGCAGCGCCAACGCCTGGCGCTGTGCCGCCGGCAGCCGCTCCAGCCCGTCCGCCACCGCCGGCGCCAGGACCCGGTGCTCCTGGGGGTGGTCCGCCGGGAGCCGCCGCGACCAGCGGGCGGCCGGCCGGTCGTGGATCTCCGGCCGGCCCGGCCCGCTCCTCCGACAGCATCAGCCGTACCTGCTGCGCCCCGTCGTCGAGTTCGTCCCAGGGCGGCCCGCCCATCGGCAGCACCGCGCGCACGCGTGAGCTGTCCGCCGCCTCCTCCGAGGCCGACGGGCCGTCCGCCGAGGTCTCTCACCACGCCGTCCGTCCGTCCGCAGCCCTTCCCTGTTTCCCCGACGACGGAGCCGCCCCCGGAAACAGTCACGTCTTCCGGGGCGGCCCGTGGACTCTCCGCCTCAGCCGCGGACCGCCACTGCGCGGCGGGACCGTGGTCGTCCGCGCGGTGCGGCCGGTACGGTGGCTTTCCCGCCGAGGGGTGGGGGAGGAAACCAGCGGCGGGGGCGGACGCCCCGGAGCCGTCCGCGGGCCGATCGGACCGCCGGTGAGAGGGGTGGGGGAGACGAGAGCGGACGACCTCGTGCCGCTGGGCCGCACGGGGCTGCGGGTCAGCCGCCTGGGACTGGGCCTCGCCTCGCTCGGCGGGCTGTTCGCGCCGGTGTCCGACGAAGTGGCGGCCGCCACCCTCGACCGCGCCTGGGAACTGGGCATACGGCTCTACGACACGGCCCCGGTGTACGGCTACGGACGCTCGGAGACCCGCGCCGGCGCCGCCCTCGGCCCGCGGCCGCGCGAGGAGTACGTGCTGTGCACCAAGGTGGGCCGGCTGATCGAGCCCGGCGGGCGGGACACCCAGCCGATCTGGGCCGATCCCCCTCCGGGTGTCGGGCCGCGGCTGGACTACTCGTACGCGGGGGTGCTGCGCTCGGTCGAGGAGAGCCTGGAGCGGCTCGGACTCGACCGGATCGACGTGCTCCACGTTCACGACCCCGAGCAGGACTTCCCGGCAGCCGTGTCGCAGGCCTACCGGGCGCTGGCCGAGCTGCGGGCGAAAGGCGTCATCGGCGCGGTGTCGCTCGGTGTCAACCATGCCCGGGTGGCGACCGACTTCCTGAAGGAGGCACCCGCGCCCGGCCCCGACTGCGTCCTGCTGGCGGGCCGGTACAACCTGCTCGACCAGTCGGGCCTCGGCGAACTGCTGCCGCTGTGCGCCCGGCGGGGTGTCGCCGTCATGGCGGCGGGCGTCTACCAGTCGGGGCTGCTCGCCGACCCCCGTCCGGGGGCGCCGCACGGCCACGGCACGATTCCCGCCGGACTGGCGGTGCGGGTGGGGGCCTGGCGCGCGGTGTGCGAGCGGTTCGGGGTGCCGCCGCTGGCGGCGGCGGTGCAATTCCCCCTCGGACACCCCGCGGTCGCGGCCGTGGTGGTCGGCGCACGCGCCCCCGAGGAGGTGGCCGGCAGCGTGGAGCTGTTCGCCCATCCCATTCCGGAGGGTTTCTGGGTCGCCGTCAAGTCCGTGGGGCTGCTGCCCGCCTCCGTGCCCATCCCCGTGTGACGGCTCGTGGGCGGTGTCGCCGGGCCCGGCCCCTCAGCGGGGCACCGCGGCGACGCGCCGATGAAACCGGCGTATACCACAGGACCGCCAAGGCATGATGGCGCGGAAGGGGGAACGATGATCGAAACTGTGTTCAGGGTCGAGGACGTACCCGCGCCGGAACGGTTCGAACGCTGGCGGGAGATGGCCTGCGCCAGCCACGCGCCCGCCGAGGTCCACACCGATCACACCGGGAACTTCCGGGCCGGTCTGCGCCTGCTGGGCCTGGGCCCCGTCCAGGCGATCTTCTTCGACTGCCTGTCACTGCGGTCCCGCCGCACCCCCCGTCTGATCCGCCAGTTCGATCCCGAGCTGTACTGCCTCTCGTTCGTCCTGCGCGGGGACGTCACCGTGACCCACGGCGGCCGGGAAGCGATCCTGGACACGGCGAGCCTGACGCTCTCCACCACCTCGCGGCCCCTCCAGGGCCGGATACACGCCGACGGGGGTCCGGCCCGGGTGGTGGACGTCGTCCTCCCCCGGAGGCTGTTACCGCTGCCCGAGAAGAGGGTCGACCGACTGCTCGCGATGCCCCTGTCCGGCCGGGCGGGACCGGGCGCCCTGCTCGCCCAGTTCCTCAGGCACCTGGCGGCCGAGTCCGCCCGCTACCGCCCGCCCGACGCCCCGCGGCTGGGCAACGTGGCGCTCGACCTGGTCTCGGCGTTGCTCGCCCACCACCTCGAATCCTCCCTCCCGCCCGAAGCCCACCGGCACGCCCTGCTCCTACGGGTCCAGGCGTTCGTGCAGCGGCACCTGGGCGATCCCGACCTCACGCCCGGCCGGATAGCGGCCGCCCACCACATCTCCGTCCGGTCCCTGCACCGCCTCTTCCAGCAGCACGGCATCACCGTCGCCGCGTTCATCCGCCGCCAGCGCCTGGAGCGTGCCCGACGCGACCTCGCCGACCCCCTGCTGCGCGCGTACCCCGTCCACGCCATCGCCGCCCGCTCGGGTTTTCCCCGTCCGGCCGACTTCACCCGCGCCTTCCGCACCGTCTACGGCACCCCGCCCCGGGACTACCGCCGCATGGTCCTGGGCGACGAGGCGACGGGTGCCGCCGGGCGGCCGTCGCCCGGCGACGGCCCGCCGCTCCTCCTGGCGGCCGGCGACGGCTGACGGGGCCTGCGCAGGGGCACGGAGGCCGCCGCGGGAAACCGTGTCCTCCACCCCGTACCAGGTGGTGACCGGACCGGCGGTTCCCGCACCGTGGTGGACGCGGCGTGCGCCGGGCCAGCCGGGCCGAAGACGTTCACCGGCCGTTCGCCGGCCCGAGCGCGCCGGCGAACGGTGACGCGCACCACGGCCCGCGGTTGCCCGCTGCCCGCGGTGGTACTGATGGTCCCCGCGGAGCGGGAAGAGGGCGTACGGAGAGGAGGCCGCCGCGGTGAGGGGTGCGCTGCGGTTCGATGGGTGGATCGCCGGGGTCGGGACCTCCTCCGGTGCGCGGGTGGTGCTGGGGCACTGGGTTCGGTCACCGTTCGGGCCGTTCAGCGATGTGATGCTGGAACGGGCGGACGGACAGCGGCTCCTGCTCGCCCCGACCCGGGAGATCGCCGACTTCGTCGCCGGCGTCTACCGCTTCGACCGGGTGCGGGTCGTACCGACGGCGGTGGAGGTGGCGGGAGCGGTCTGGAGTGTCACGGCGGGTCCGCTGGCCCTGCGGTTCACCGTCGGCCGGCGGGGCCCGCTCGGGCTGCTGCTGCGGTGCGTGCCCGGCGCGCTCGCCGCCCGCCCGGCCTGGGTGGCGCTGACCGACCTGCCGGCCCGCCTGCTGCCGGGGGTGCGGGCCCGGGGGAGTGCGGGGGCGGGGCGCCGGGAGTGGTACGGGGCGCGGGACCTGCTGCCGGTCACCGCGGCGACGGCCGCTTTCGCGGGCGGGGACCTCGGCCGGCTCGCGCCGGTCGATCCTCCGGTGCGGTTCGGGTTCGGTTCGGTGCCGCGCACACCCGCCCTGGTGCGGGTGGTCACGACGGTGGGACCGGTGCGGAGCCCCGCGCGGTGAGCGGTCCGGTGCCGGCCGCCGCACGGAGCGGCGGGACGTCCCGCGGGGAGCGCGGTGCGGGTGCCGGTGCGGGTGTCAGTGCCAGGCGGCGGACAGCCGGTCGGCGTAGGGGCCGTCGCAGAGCCGGAAGACGGGTTCCCGGCGCTCGCGCGTGGCCTGCGGGGCGAGACGGACCCGCGCTCCGGTGCACACCGCCTCCGGCGGGGTGCCGATCACCGTGGAGCGCAGTTGGTAGCCCTCGTCCATGGTGACCATGACGACGTTGCGCGGCGTGCCGGTGCTCCGGTCGACGGAGAGGACGCGGCGGATGACGCCGGTGCCGCTGCTGGGTTCCCAGTCGAAGGAGGTGGAGGCGCACACGGGGCACAGCAGGCGCCGGAAGACCGCCGTCCGGCACCAGCGGCAGCGCTGGAAGTACAGTCCGTCGCGGCCCGGGTCCAGGTGGCCTCCGGCCGGACGCGTCGCCTCCGGGACGGACGCGGGCCGGGCGGTGCCGCTCCCTTCCGCGCGTGCGGTGCCCGGGGCCGCGTGGGCGCGGGACGGACCGCGGTTACCGCCGGGTACGCCCCCGTTGTTTCCGCGGGCATCGATCACGGGACTGAACACCATGTCGTCTCCCTGCGCTCGGCCGGAGCAACTGATGTGCTGCGTGGGTGGGACGCCTTGCCGCCGCGGAGGGGTGCGCCGCGGGGCAGCCCCGCCCCCGCCGCAATGACGGCCACACAATATGACACTCGGTGCCAATCGTAAAGGCACTCGGTGTCTGCAGACGCCTTGTGAGGCTGATGAGACGGATGTGCCGCCGAACCGCGACAGGGGGAGCCCCCGCCGGATCACCGCCGCCGGAACCCGCGCCCGCGCCCGCGCCGGGGAGCGAGCCCCCGGGTGAGTCCGTCGATCACCAGGGACACCCCGATGCCGAGCATCCACACGTCCTTGGCCAGCGGAAGCCCCTGCTCCGTCCAGCGCAGACTGTTCCCCTGGCGCATGCCGGGGACGCGCAGGTACATGCCGAGCGTGCCGAGCGAGAACGCGGTCAGCCCGGCTCCCGCCACGACCGCCGGGACGCCGGGGAGCAGCAGGGCGGTGCCGAGCCCGATCTCCGTCTTCGACAGGACGCCGACGAACCGCCGCGGCTCCAGCCGCCTCACGAACGGATAGGCGCCGGAGGCGAAACCGTGCAGCCCTCCGGCGGTCTCCTCGTCCGCGTTCGCCTTCCCCAGCCCGGAGTTGATCAGGAAGAGCCCGGTGCTCGCCCTGAGCGGCACCTGCCGGGCCACGGACATCGCGTCCGGGGACGCGGAACGCACCTTCACCCTCTGCATGGGACCTCCCGAAGGGGTGTCGGCCGGCCGGACCGCCTCGTCCGGGACGGGAGCCGGGGACGAGCGGTGCCGGCGCGGCCCGGGCGGCGGAGCCACCGCGGGAGCGCGGCCCCTGCCCGTGGGGGCACCGCCGGGGCACTGCTGTGGACCGTGGTGCCGTCCGCGGCGGCACCACGATCCACGGTAACGGGCCGCGCCGCTCCCCGCACCGGGACGGACGGCCGCTCAGACCCAGGTGTACTTGCCGCCGCCGACCCACCGGACGGTCGCCGGATCGTCCAGGTCCACGGGGCTCAGGCCCGCCTCGTACGCCAGCCGGACCACATCGGTGATGTCGTGGGCGACCCCCGCCGGCTCCCCTCTGATCTGGACCATGCGGAACGGCCGGTCCCCGTGGGTCACGCCCCAGACGATGATCGGAACCTGCGGCTGTGCTTCGTCGGTCACGCTTCCCATCCTGAACCGGAGGCACCGGCGGCGCACCTCCCCGGCCCCGGGCCCCGCGCCGGCCGTCACCGCCCTTCCGTGCGCGGGAGCGCCTGGGGACGCGTCGCCAGCAGGGCGAACAGCAGCGGGATGCGCGGCTGGGAGTCCGGCAGCCGCCACCAGCCCGACTCGGCGGGGACCATCTGCGGCCAGCGCGGCCAGGGCAGCTCGTCGCCCTCCCTGAGCCGGGCGATCGTCAGACCGGCCCCGGCGAGGGCGGTGACCACCTCACCGAGGCCGTGCATCCACTCGTAGCTGTCGGTGGCCCCCTCGACGGGCGGCCCGTCGGTGTAGGTGTACGTCGCGTCGCGGTGAACGGCGCCGCGACCGCCCAGGTAGTCGTGGCGGAGCAGCAGCTCGGGCCCCTCGCCCTCGCCCGGGGTGGGACCGAGCGCGTTCAGGAGCGGGTGGAACTCGACGACGTAGAGCCTGCCTCCGGGGCGCAGCAGCCCGGCGACGACCCCGGCCCAGCGCTCCAGGTCGGGGAGGTAGCACAGGGCGCCCTTGCCGGTGTAGACGAGGTCGAACCGGCGGCCGCCCAGGGCCCGGGCGGCGTCGTAGACGTTGCCCTGGACGTACTCGGCGTCCAGGCCCGAGCGGGCGGCCAGGTCCCGGGCCGCGGCGACGGAGGCGCCCGACAGGTCCAGGCCGGTGGTGCGCGCTCCGCGCGCGGCGAAGGCGAGGGTCTCGGTCCCGAGGTGGCACTGCAGGTGCAGGACGTCGAGGCCGGCGACCTCGCCGAGGTCCTCCCACTCGTACGGGGCGAACCAGCGGGCGGCCCGGGCGGAGGGGTCCTGGGCACCGGAGAGGCCGTAGAACCGGCTGGCGACGTGGACGGGGGTACGGGCGTCCCAGTTGGCCTGGTTGGCGCGGAACATCTCCCGGACGGCGGGAGGGAAGTCCGGCTCGCCCGGCCCGTCCGGCGGGGCGGCGGCGTTCCGGAGGTCCCGGGTCTCCCGGGACGGCTGCGGCTTCGAGGGGTGTTCGGATGCCTCGGTCATACGGGTCATCCAACTGCACGCACCGCCTCGCGCGGGGCCGAACGCCGCGGGCCGCCCGGCTGCGGCGCCGGGAGGACATGTTGGAAAGGGATCCGGCCGTTTCACGCCGTTTCACGCGCGGTACATAGTCTGTTGTCATATCCCGCGCCACACTGGCGGCATGACGGATCTCGGCAGCCCAGCTACCGCGAACGGCCGGCAGATACCCGCCTGGATCCCCACCGTGGGGCCCGGTTGGGCGGCCCTGCTCACAGACCTCCACGCCCGGCTGTGCGAGCTGGACGAGGAGTACCAGGTCGAGGACTTCAGCGTGGACTCCGGCCGGCTGCGCCTCCACGTGGCCGACCGGTACGACGCCACCGGCGAGGTCGACGTGGTCTTCGCCGACGCCGCCGTCCAGTTGATCGACGACGCCGTGCGCGCCTCCGCGCAGACCTGCGACCGCTGCGGAGCCCCCGGCCGTCCCCGCTTCCGCGGCCGCGGCCGCAGCGTGGGGAGCCTCGTCCGCTGCGACGACTGCCGCACGGCCCCGCCCGTGCAGCCGCGCCCGGAGGGAGCCCGGACCCGGCCGGTCCAGGAGCTGTCGGCATCCGGCAGGTGCTGACGGTCACCGGCGGCCGACGGCCGCCGGTGACCGTCACTGCGCCGAGGAGGCGGGCGGGACGCGCCGGGGACCCTAGCCGTCGGTGAAGGACATCCCCGCGGCACCGTCGTGACCACCGACGACTGCGGCGCGGACACCGAAGCGGTCCACCGCCTGGTCGACCACCGCCTCGCCCTGGAACGCGGCATCGCCCACCTCGCCTCCCGGCACGCCACCGCCGCCCACCTCGCCCGGCTGCAGGACCTGGTCGAGGAGATGGACCGTGCACCGAGCTGGGCGGAGTTCCACGGCCGCGACGAGCGGTTCCACCTGCAACTGGCCGAGGCGACCGGCGTCCCGTCGATCACCGGACCGTACGGCGCCGTACTGCGCGAGCTCCACCGCTACTACCTGCCCCACCCCATGGAGGCCCTGCGCGCGTCGAACCGGGCGCACCGGGACCTCCTGGACGCCCTGCGCCGCCGGCGCGGGCGGACCGCCGCCGTCTCCCGGCGCGTGGTCACGCGCCGAGCGTCCGCCCGGGGCGCGTCCCCGCCGAGGGGTCACGGGCGTCAACGGCCGCTCCCCGGACGCCGTTCCGGCCCGGCAGGCACGAGGAGGACGAGTGCTGCCAGGACGAGCAGACCCAGCGCGACCGCGTTCAGCACCCTGTCCCGCCCGTGGTACGCGTGCAGGTGCTGCACGTGGTGGATCAGGTGCAGGACACCGAAGAGCAACCAGGTGAAACCGGTGGCCCGCACCAGCCGCGTGTCGTACGTCCGGCCGGCGGTGATCAGGCTCAGCGCGGCCAGGGCGAGGTAGAAGGCGCCGACGTCCTTGGACAGGTGCTCGCTGCGGGGGCCGGACACCGGCAGCCGGTACGTGCCGAGCCCGGGGAAGGCCCGGTGCCACGGCCCGGGGGCGAAGTAGGCCCACACGCCGACGTAGGCACCCACTCCGGCCAGCAGCAGAAGCACCGCGCGGCACCAGCGGGCGCTCACCGGCCGCTCCTCCCGGTGCGCTCGATCCACTCCTCGAAGGTCTCGGTGCCGCGCGGACCCGGTCCGGCGGGCAGCAGGCCGCCTCCGGCAAGCTGCCTCCCGACCTCTCCCGGCAGGCGGACCGGCAGCACGACGCGCCGGGAACCGCGGGCCCGCAGCAGCCGGCGCACCATCTCGGGCATGTCCAGCTCCTGCGGACCGGCGAGTTCCGGCGCCAACCCGACGGGAGCCCGGACGGCCAGCTCGACCAGCGCCCTGGCGACCTCACGCGCCGCGATCGGCCGGCTGCGCATCCGGGGCACCGGCACCACGAAGCTCCCGCGCTGGATCACCTGCGCGGCGAACTCGTGGAACTGGGTCGCCCGCAGCACGCTGAACGGCACGGGCCCGCCGAGCACCAACTCCTCCTGACGGCGCTTGCCCGCGTAGTAGCCGAAGTCGACGCGGTCGACTCCGACGACGGACAGCACCACGTGGTGCCGCACACCCTTCCGCCCGCCGGCTTGCAGGAGCTGGCGGGTGGCCCGGCCGAAGAACTCCACCGAGACGCGTCGGCGGGTGGTCGTCACGTTGCTGACGTCGACGACCGCATCCACCTTCCGCAGAGCGGCGTCGAGCCCCGTACCCGTCACCAGGTCGACACCGACCGAGCGGGCGATCACCACGGGCACGTGACCCGCCTCCCGCGCCGTGTCCACCACCATCTTCCCGATCAAGCCCGTTCCGCCTGCCACGGCGATACGCATCATCCGCACCTTTCCTGATCAGTCCCCCGCTGCATGACGGACGGGACAGCACCGCCCGGTGTGACATCACCGGCCCCCGTCCGCCCGGCGGCGGGGCGACGGCGAACCCGCTTGAGCAGGAGGCCGGGAAAAGGGAGGACCAGCGCGGTCGTCCCGCGCTGGTCCGGCCGGGGGAGTGGTGGCCGTCCGCCGGTGTCTGCCGGTGTGGCGGTGAGGACGGTGGAACCCGGAGGCGTTGTCAGTGTGTTGCTGCTGCGGTGGTGGTGTTGTCCCAGTGGTAGAAGCAGTGGGCCATGGCGTCCTGGGGGGTGCGCCAGGTGGCCGGGTCGTAGGGGCGGATGTGGGCGGCGAGTTGGTCGCTGACGGCGTGGAAGGCGGGGTGGTCGGTGGCGCGGGC
>NZ_DASQNP010000019.1:0-8490 GCF_035644915.1 Streptomyces sp. | reverse complement strand
CTACCTGCGCCGTCTCGCCGACGCCGACTACGCCCTGGACCGCGGCATGATCCCCCTGGGGTCCTGCACCATGAAGCTCAACGCCACCACCGAGATGGAGCCGGTCACCTGGCCGGAGTTCGGGGCGCTCCACCCGTTCGCGCCCGCCGATCAGGCCGAGGGCTACCTGACGCTGATCCGCGAGCTGGAGGAGCGGCTGGCGGAGATCACCGGCTACGACAAGGTCTCCCTCCAGCCCAACGCCGGCTCGCAGGGCGAGCTGGCGGGCCTGCTGGCGGTGCGGGCGTACCACCGCGCCAACGGCGACGAGGGGCGCACCGTCTGCCTCATCCCCTCCTCCGCGCACGGCACCAACGCCGCCAGCGCCGCGATGGCCGGGATGAAGGTCGTGGTGGTGAAGACCGGCGAGAACGGCGACGTGGACGTCGAGGACCTGCGGGCCAAGATCGACAAGCACCGCGAGGAGCTGGCGGTCCTGATGGTCACCTACCCCTCGACCCACGGCGTGTTCGAGGAGCACATCACCGACATCTGCGCGGCCGTCCACGACGCCGGCGGCCAGGTCTACGTGGACGGCGCCAACCTCAACGCCCTGGTCGGCCTCGCCAAGCCGGGGAAGTTCGGCGCCGACGTCTCCCACCTGAACCTGCACAAGACCTTCTGCATCCCGCACGGCGGCGGCGGTCCGGGCGTCGGCCCGGTCGCGGTCCGCGCCCACCTCGCGCCCTACCTGCCCAACCACCCGCTCCAGCCCGCCGCCGGGCCGGAGACGGGCGTGGGGCCGATCTCGGCGGCGCCGTGGGGCTCGGCCGGCATCCTGCCGATCTCGTGGGCGTACGTGCGGCTGATGGGCGCCGCGGGGCTGCGCCGCGCCACCCAGGTGGCGGTGCTCAGCGCCAACTACGTCGCCAAGCGGCTGGAGCCGCACTACCCGGTGCTCTACACCGGTCCGGGCGGGCTGGTGGCGCACGAGTGCATCATCGACGTCCGGCCGCTGACCAAGGCCACCGGCGTCAGCATCGACGACGTCGCCAAGCGGCTGATCGACTACGGCTTCCACGCGCCGACGATGTCCTTCCCCGTCGCCGGGACGCTGATGATCGAGCCCACCGAGAGCGAGGACCTGGCGGAGCTGGACCGCTTCTGCGACGCGATGATCGCGATCCGGGCCGAGATCGAGAAGGTCGCGACGGGCGAATGGAGCACCGAGGACAACCCGCTGCGCAACGCCCCGCACACGGCGGCGCAGCTCGCCGGGGAGTGGAAGCACCCGTACGGGCGCCGGGAGGCGGCCTTCCCGGGCGGGGTACCGGCCGGTGACAAGTACTGGCCCCCGGTGCGGCGCATCGACGGCGCCTACGGGGACCGCAACCTGGTCTGCTCGTGCCCGCCGCTGGAGGACTACGAGGGCTGAGAGCGGCCGGGAACGGCCGAGGACGCGACCGCGCCCCCGTACCGGGCGGGGTGCGGGCGGAACGGTAGGGGCCCTCGGCGCTCGGCGCCGGGGGCCCGGTCCCTTTGCGCCGACCGGTGCGCGGTGGGGTGCGGCGGGGTGCCGGGAGCGTACGGCGCGCCGGTCAGGCGGCGGTCGTGACGTGCTCGGCACCCAGTGGGCGGTGCGGCGCGATGACCCGGCCGTCCGGCAGCAGCTCACCGGTGTCCTCGAAGAGGAGGACGCCGTTGCACAGCAGGCTCCAGCCCTGCTCGGGGAAGTGCGCCACGAGGTGGGCGGCCTCCCGGTCGGGGGAGTCGGCTGACGGACAGGGCGGTTGGTGCTGGCACATGGTGGGGTTCTCTCGCTGCGGTGTGGTGGTGCTGCGGTGTGGTGTGTGGTTCATGACCGTCCCCCGTGTCGTCTCGGTCGGTCCCCAGTGTCGGCCCCGCGGCCGGAATTCCGCAGGGTTTTCGGTGCAGCTCTCCTCACGGTTTGATGACGCCTCCATCTCACGGACGGTTGCGCGGCGAAGAACCATCCTTTCGGGTGGTCTTGTCGCCGTAAAAGACTAGTTATCGAGGAGAGGGAAACAGCGCGGCGCTCCGCGGCCGGACAGCCGCGGAGCGCCGCTTCGCACCGGAGTGCGCCGGATGCGCCGAGGGCCTTTCAGGCGGGCGCGCCCAGCAGGGGAGGGGGCACCAGCCGGCGGGTCAGCAGCGGCAGCAGGCCGTCGACGCGCTGCGGGTGGTGCGCGGCGATCCCGGGCGGTGCCGGAGCCAGCGGCACCAGCAGGTCGGCCGGGGCGGGAGCACCCCCGGCGGCGTCGGCCTCCGTGTCCCCGTGCAGCCACAGCGTCACCATGTACAGCTCGGGGACGGACAGCAGCCGCGGCTGGTGCGTCGTCGGCAGGGCCTCGGCCCGCCGCAGGGCGGTCTCGGTGGAGGCGACGAACGGCCCCTCGCAGAAGTGGGAGAACGTCCAGCCGTCCGCGGTGAGCATCGCCTCGGCGGCCCCCGCCGCGCCGTGCGCGTCGCGCAGCAGGAAGCGCCAGCCGGTCAGCCGCGTACGGGGCGGGCCGGCCGAGGCCGTGATCCCGTCCAGCACGTGGACCGGAAGGGAGAGGTCCGGCCGGAGGGAATCCCTCCCGGCCCGCGGGCCGGGAGGGGTCGGGTTGCCGCGGAGGCCGGTGGGGGAACCGAGGGCCGCGAGCACGCTGCGCAGGGCGGGTGCCGGGGCCGGTTGGACACGCAGGGGCATGGTGGGTCGCCTCTCGCTCGGAGACACGGTGGTGCTCGGCTGGCGCGGACGGCGCTGTCGGCGTACGGAAAGGCCACGAGGAAGGCCGGAGGAGGGCCTCGACGGACCGGCAACCACGAGGGAAGCGGCGTCTCGGCTGCTTTTGTGGATTTTATACGACGGATGTTCGGTCGGTGTTTCGGCTAGCCGTCTGGGATGTTACCGGCAAGAGGGCCCCAAGACATTTCGCGGAGGCGTTTCATCTGCGCATCTTCAACCGATAAGCCGCTGACCTGGAAGTTGGTTGACCATGCGGTCGGCCGTATCTTTTCGGCATTTCCCACGAGCAGAGCCCGTGCGCCTGCGGAAGCCATTGTGCCGGGTGATGTATGCCTTGGGAATGTGCCCGGCGAAAGCCGCCACTCCAGCTTACCGCTCCTCGTCGCCGCGCGAGGCGTTATCTCTCGCATCCGCGGGGCATCATCCGGTCACGGTTCACTGGAGGAGGGACGCTTCGATGGGCGAGAAGGTCGTGGCCAGCGGGTTCGACCTGTCCGACCGCCACCGCTACAGGGACAAGCTCCACCGGTGTCTCGAGGGGCTCCGGCGACTGCTGGACGAGCAGCGCTTCGACCGCCCCCGCGATCTCATGGGGCTGGAGATAGAGCTGAACCTCGCGGATGCCGAGGGGATGCCCCGGATGATGAACACGGAGGTCCTGGAACGCATTGCGAGCCGGGATTTCCAGACGGAACTGGGGCAGTTCAATCTGGAGGTGAATATCCTTCCGCACCGGCTGACCGGGCGGGTACTGGACCAGCTCGCGGAGGAGTTGCGGACCGGGCTGGCGTACGCCGACCGCAAAGCCGGGGAGGTCGGCGCGCGGATCGTGATGATCGGCATTCTGCCGACGCTCACCGGGGAGGACCTGGTTTCCGCGAACCTCACCGCCGTCGACCGCTACACCATGCTGAACGACCAGGTCATGGCCAGCCGCGGCGAGGAGGTCGTCCTGGACATCCAGGGCGTGGAGCACCTGAGGTACACCTCGTCCTCCATCGCCCCGGAGGCCGCCTGCACCTCCGTGCAGCTCCACCTGCAGGTGACGCCGGACCGCTTCGCCGACGTGTGGAACGCCGCCCAGGCCGTCTCGGCCGTCCAGGTGGCGGTGGGGGCGAACTCCCCCTTCCTCTTCGGCCGCGAGCTGTGGCGCGAGTCCCGCCCGCCGCTCTTCCTCCAGGCCACCGACACCAGGCCGCCCGAGCTGATCGCCCAGGGGGTGCGGCCGCGCACCTGGTTCGGCGAGCGGTGGATCTCCTCGGCCTACGAGCTGTTCGAGGAGAACTACCGGTACTTCCCGTCGCTGCTGCCCATCTGCAGCGAGGAGGACCCGCTGGAGACCCTGGACGGCGGCGGCGTTCCCGCACTGGCCGAGCTGACCCTGCACAACGGCACCGTCTACCGCTGGAACCGGCCGGTGTACGCCGTCTCGGACGGGACCCCGCACCTGCGCGTGGAGAACCGGGTGCTGCCCGCCGGCCCCACCGTCACCGACGTGCTGGCCAACACCGCCCTGTACTACGGCCTGGTGCGCGCGCTGGCGGACGAGCCGCGCCCGGTGTGGAACCGGATGCCGTTCTCCGCCGCCGCCGAGAACTTCGACACCGCCTGCCGCTACGGCATGGACGCCCGGCTGTGGTGGCCCCGTCCCGGGCGCGGCGGCCCGCTCGCGGCCGTGCCCGTGGACCGGCTGCTGCTGGACGACCTGCTGCCGATGGCCGCCGCGGGCCTGGACGCCTGGGGCGTCGAGCCCGGCGACCGGGACCGCTACCTGTCGGTCATCGAGGAGCGCTGCCGCCGCCGCGTCAACGGCGCGTCCTGGCAGGCCGACACCTACCACCGCGCCCTGGAGGGCGGACTGGACCGGGAGAAGGCCCTGGCGGCGACGGTGCGGCGCTACTGCGAGCTGGTCCGCACCGGCGAGCCGGTGCACGGCTGGCCGACCGGTCCGTGACCTCCGCCGCCCGCACTCCCGCCTCGCCCGTCTCGTTCGCCCGCCGTCCCCGCCGCCGGCCGCCCCGGCGCCCGGGCGGCGAGGACGGTCGGGCAAGCTGTTCCTGCCGCGCCGGAGAGGGCGCCGGCGGGGCGGAACGGCCGAACGGGAGGCGGAGTGCGACCACGCGTGCGGGACGGGGAGGACGGCCCGGAACACCAGGACGGACGCCGGGAGCCGGGAGCCCCCGGGAGCCCCGCCGACGGCGGGGCTCCCGCGGTGCCGCGCCGGACCCTGGGACACGAGACGCTGCTCGTCCTGGCGCTGTCGCTGGGCGCGAGCGGGCTGTCGGCGCTCATCAGCTTCGTCGGATCGCTGACCAGGCCCGGCGGCCTGAAGGACCAGGCGGCCCGGCTCAACGGCTCGTACGCCCCGGACCGGCCCTGGCTGGACCTGGCCTGGCAGCTCTTCGGCATCGCCACCGCCCTGGTCCCGGTCCTGCTCGTCGCCCACCTCCTGACCCGTGAGGGGCCCGGCGGCCACGGCGGGCCGGGCCTGCGGGCAATCGGCTTCGACCTGCGCCGCCCCGCCTCCGACCTGGCCCGGGGCGCCGTGCTCGCGGCGGGCATCGGGGGCAGCGGGCTGCTGCTCTACCTCGGGGCGCGGGCGAGCGGGTTCAACCTCACGGTGGTGCCCGAGTCGCTGCCGGACGTGTGGTGGAAGATCCCCGTCCTGATCGCCTCGGCGGTCCAGAACTCCGTGGTGGAGGAGGTCATCGTGGTCGGCTACCTGCTGCGCAGGCTCGACCAACTGGGGTGGACCCCGATGGCCGCGCTGGCCGCCGGCGCGCTGCTGCGCGGTTCGTACCACCTCTACCAGGGGATCGGCGGGTTCGTCGGCAACGTGGCGATGGGCGTGGTCTTCGTGCTGCTGTACCGGCGGTGGGGCCGGGTCGGGCCGCTGGTGGCGGCGCACGCGCTGATCGACGTCGTGGCGTTCGTCGGGTACGCGCTGCTGGCCGGCCGGGTGGACTGGCTGCCCACGGCCTGACCCCGCTCCACCGCCCGGTGCGGCCGTACGGGTGGGGCGCACGGCTCACGGCGCTCACGGCCCGGTGAGCAGCTCCCCGTCGATCACGGTGACGGCGTTGCCGGTCAGCAGCGTGCGGTCGCCGCGCAGCGTGGTGCGGACCAGACCGGTGCGGGCCGACGCCTGGAGGCCGGTCAGCGTCTCGCGGCCCAGGCGGGCCGACCACAGGGGCGCCAGCGCGGTGTGGGCGCTGCCGGTCACCGGGTCCTCGTCGATGCCGACCGCCGGGCCGAAGAAGCGCGACACGTAGTCGTAGGCCGCGTCCGCCCCGGCCGCCCGCGCGGTGACGATGACGCCCCGGTGCGGCAGCCGCGCCACGGCGGCCAGGTCGGGGGCCAGGGTGCGCACGGTCTGCTCGTCGGTCAGCTCGACCAGCAGGTCGCCGACGTTCTCGCCCGTGTCGTACGCGGAGACCACCTCGGCGCCCAGGGCCGCGCGGACCTCGTCGCCGGGGGTGGTCTCGGTGAGCGGGGCGGTGGGGAAGTCCAGGGTGACCGAGCCGTCCTCCGCCGTCTCGGCGACGAGGACGCCGCTGCGGGTGGCGAACCGCACGGCGCCGGTGGCCGTGCCGGTGGTGTGCAGCACGTGGGCGGTGGCGAGCGTGGCGTGGCCGCAGAGGTTGACCTCGGTGGCGGGGGTGAACCAGCGCAGCGCCCAGTCGGCCTCGGCGCCGTCGGGCAGCGGATGCGCGTACGCGGTCTCGGAGAGGTTGACCTCGGCGGCGAGCCGCTGGAGCCGGTCGTCGCCGGGGAAGGGGCCGGAGTCCAGCAGGACGACGGCGGCCGGGTTGCCCGCGAAGGGACGGTCGGTGAACGCGTCGACGATACGGATCTTCATGATCGCAAGCGTAGGGCCCGGCAGGGGCTTGTCGGCGACATGTTTCCGATATATCGTTGAGCTATCGCGATGGTTCGAGAATTGATCGCGATAGATCGGGCTCGCGGTCGAGCCCCCACACGGAAAGGACGCCACCGATGCGTTCACAGGCACACGAACACGGCCACGGGGGCTGCTGGGGGCACGCGCGCGGCGGCCCCCACCCCCGGGGACTGCGCGCGGCCTTCGGGCCGTTCGGTCCGCCCTTCGGCGCGGACGGCCCCTTCTTCGGCGGACGCGGTCGCGGACGCGGCGGCCCGCACTCCCGGGCCCGGCGCGGCGACGTGCGCGCCTCGATCCTCGCCCTGCTCGCCGACCGGCCCATGCACGGCTACGAGATGATCCGGGAGATCGCCGAGCGCAGCGGCGGAGCCTGGAAGCCCAGCCCCGGATCCGTCTACCCCACCCTCCAGCTCCTGGAGGACGAGGGGCTGATCAGCAGCGCCAGCGAGGGCGGCAAGAAGCTCTTCTCGCTCACCGAGGCCGGCCGCGCCGAAGCCGAGAGCGGCCCCGAGGCCCCCTGGGAGGAGGCCGGCCGCGGCATCGACTGGGAAGCGCTGAGCGAGATCCGCAAGGCGGGCACCGGACTGCTGGAGGCCTTCCGGCAGGTGTGGGCCACCGGCACGCCCGAGCAGCGGGAGAAGGCGCTCGCGGTCGTCAACGACGCCCGCAAGCGGCTCTACCTCATCCTCGCCGACGAGGACTGACGGAGGCCGACCGGGGCTGACGGGGATCGGCGGGACCGGCGGGGAAGCCCGGGCCCGGTGCGGCACCGCCCGCGCCGGGCCCCGCGCGCCTATCCTGGCCGGTGACTCCGTACCGCGTCCCGCCAGGAGGCCATCGGATGGACCGCGACACCGCGCCGGCGACCGCGCGGACGGACCGGAAGGCGGCGGACCCGGAGCGGGACGCGACGGCACCGGCCGGGACGGACGCACGGCGCCGCCTCCCCCGTACGGACGCGGTGCTCGCCGACCCCCGCCTGGCCGGAGCCGCCGGGCGACTGGGCCGCGCCCTGGTGAAGTCGGTCGTCGTCCGTGCCCAGGAACGCGCCCGGGCCGGGGAGATCCCGCCGGAGTCGGTCGCCGACGCCGCCGTCGAGGCGCTGCCCGGGACCGCCGGAGGGCTGCGGCCGGTGATCAACGCCACCGGCGTCCTGCTCCACACCAACCTGGGCCGCGCGCCCCTGTCCCGGGCCGCCCGGGAGGCGGTGGCCGCCGCCTGCGGCCCCACCGACGTGGAGCTGGACCTGGCCACCGGCACCCGCTCCCGGCGCGGCGCCTCGGCCGTGGCGGCGCTGACCGAGGCGGTGCCGTCCGCCGGGGCCGCGCACGTGGTCAACAACGGCGCGGCCGCCCTCGTGCTGGCCGCCACCGCGCTCGCCGCGGGGAAGGAGATCGTCGTCAGCCGGGGCGAGATGGTGGAGATCGGCGACGGATTCCGCCTGCCGGACCTGCTGGTGTCCACCGGCGCCCGGCTGCGCGAGGTCGGCACCACCAACCGGACCTCCGCCGAGGACTACGCGGCGGCGATCGGCCCGGACACCGGCTTCGTGCTGAAGGTGCACCCCTCCAACTTCCGCGTCACCGGCTTCACCCGGTCGGCCTCCGTCGCCGAACTGGCCAGGCTCGGCGTCCCGGTGGTCGCCGACATCGGCTCCGGACTGCTGCGCCCCGAGCCCGCGCTGCCCGACGAGCCGGACGCCACCGGCTGGCTGCGCGCGGGCGCCGACCTGGTCACCGCCAGCGGCGACAAGCTCCTGGGCGGCCCTCAGTGCGGGCTGATCCTCGGCCGCGCCGACCTGGTCCGGCGGCTGGCCCGCCACCCCCTCGCCCGCGCCCTGCGCGTGGACAAGCTGACG
>NZ_DASQNP010000018.1:0-37603 GCF_035644915.1 Streptomyces sp. | reverse complement strand
CTGGCACATGCCCTCGCCGTAGGGGCCGTCGCGCAGCACGGTCGGCGGCACCAGGTGCCAGCCCAGCGCCTCGGACACCTCGTACGCCGCCACCTCGCGCTGCGCCAGGGTGCCGTCGGGGAAGTCCCACAGCGGGCGCTCCCCGCGCACCGGCTTGTAGACGCAGGGCGCCTGCCGGCCGTCGTGGGAGACCGTGCAGTACAGCACCGCGTTGGACGCCTCGCGGAGCCGTCCGCGCACCGTCAGCTCGCCGTGGGCCAGCAGTTCGGCCGGCGTCACGGCTGGCGGCGGTATCCGTTCTGGCGCGGGCATACGTGTCCCTCCGGGTCGAGCGGCAGGCTGCACAGCGGGCACGGCGGACGGCCGGCCCGAACGACCTCCATGGCACGCTTGGCGAAGGCCCGGGCCATGGCGCCGCTGATCTTCACGCGCAGCACCGGCGGGCCGTTCTCGTCGTCCCGCAGCAGCCGCTCCTCGGCCTCGGCCAGGTCCTCCTCGGACTCGACCTCCAGCTCGACGAGGGCCTGCGCCTCCACGATCACGCACTCCTCCTCGCCGTCCCAGGCGAGCGCCATCGTCCCGACGCGGAACTCCTCCTCGACCGGGGTCTCCAGGGGAGCGGTGTCGGTCGCCTCGGCGGGCGCGACGGCCGGGACGGGGGCGCTGCCGCCGGTGCGCCTGACGACCTCGTCCAGGAGTTCGTCGATGCGCTCGGCCAGCGCTTCCACCTGGGCCTTCTCCAGGGCCACGCTGGTGGTGCGGCCGGCCGCGGACGCCTGGAGGAAGAAGGTGCGGCGGCCAGGCAGCCCGACCGTACCGGCCACGAAGCGTTCCGGGGGGTCGTAGAGGAACACCTGACGGGACACGTCCTGCTCCGTTGGGTCGACTGCTGGGTCACTGGCACCCTACTGCGCCCGGCGATCACCGTGGCGGCCACCGCGCTGTACGGCCGCTGTACGGCCGCCGCACGACTGCCGAACGGCTCGTTCCCGGGCGGCTCCCGGGCGCCGCTAGGCGCCGCCCCCGACGGCCGCGGTCCCGTCGCTCCCGGCCGCCGGCGGCCCCTGTGCGGCGCCCTCCTCGCGCGGGGCGAGCGAGCCGAGGTCGCCGGTGTCGCCGAGCCGCAGCAGGAAGGGCCGCAGCGGGGTGTAGCGGATGACGGTGACCGAGCAGGGCTCGACGTGGATGCGCTGGAAGAGGTCGAGGTGCATGCCGAGGGCGTCGGCGACCAGCGCCTTGATGATGTCGCCGTGCGAGCACATCAGGTACGTGGCGTCGGCCCCGTGCTCCCGCCCGATCCTCTCGTTCCAGTCCCGTACCGCCTCCACCGCCCTGTTCTGCATGCCGCGCATCGTCTCGCCGCCGGGGAAGGCCGCGGCCGAGGGGTGCTGCTGGACGGTGGCCATCAGCGGCTCGTCGGCGAGCTCGGCGAGCTTGCGGCCGGTCCAGTCGCCGTAGTCGCACTCGCCGATCCGCTCCTCGGCGTACAGCGGCAGCTCCGGCCGGGCCCGGGTGAGCGGGGCCAGGGTCTGGCGGCAGCGCTCCAGCGGGCTGTGGACGGCCGCGGCCAGCGGGATCGGGGCCAGCCGCCCGGGCAGCGCGGCGGCCTGGGCGGTGCCGTGGTCGTCCAGGAAGATGCCGGGGGTGCGGCCGGCGAGCAGTCCGGAGGTGTTGGCGGTGGACCGGCCGTGCCGGACGAGGAGCAGCGTGGGCATGGCAGCCAGCGTAGGCGAGGGCGGGCGCACGGTGTTCACCCGCGTGGCGGACGGCGATCCGGGGGAACAATGACCGCCGTGATAGTGGACTGCGCGATCTACCGTGACGGGCACCGCACCCAGGGCCCGGCCGACCTGTCCGAGGCGCTCCAGGCGGCCCGTGCGGCCGACGACGCCTTCGTCTGGATCGGGCTGCACGAGCCCACCGAGGAGGAGTTCGCCTCCGTGTCCAAGGAGTTCGGGCTGCACCCGCTGGCGGTGGAGGACGCGCTCTCGGCCCACCAGCGCCCGAAGCTGGAGCTCTACGACGGCTCGCTGTTCCTGGTGCTCAAGCCGGTGGACTACGACGACGCGGCCGACACGGTGAGCGCCGGCGAGCTGATGCTGTTCATCGGCGACTCCTTCGCGGTGTCGGTGCGGCACGGCGACATCAATCCGCTGGGCGGGGTGCGCGAACGGCTGGAGCGGGACCCGGAGATGCTGCAGCGCGGTCCGGCCGCCGTGATGTACGCGGTGAGCGACGCGGTGGTCGACCACTACCTGGACGTGGCCGCGGAGCTGCAGGCGGACCTCGAGGAGCTGGAGGAGCGGGTCTTCACCCCGGGCGGCGGGGACGGAGGCGCCGTCGCCAGCCGCATCTACGGCTTCAAGCGCCAGATCCTGGAGTTCCGCCGGGCCACGGGACCGCTGGCGGAGCCGATGGAGCGGCTGGCCGGTGCCGGGGTGCCGTTCGTGCCCGAGCCCGCGCGCCCGTTCTTCCGCGACGTCAGCGACCACCTGACCCGGGCGAACGACCAGGTCGAGGCGTTGGACCGGCTGCTGTCCGACATCCTGTCGGCCTATCTGGCGCAGGTGGGCGTCCGGCAGAACGACGACATGCGCAAGATCTCGGCGTGGGCGGCCATGGCCGCGGCCCCGACCATGATCGCCGGGATCTACGGGATGAACTTCGAGTACATGCCCGAGCTGCACCACCCGCTGGGCTATCCGGCGGTGATGACGCTGATGGCCGGCGTGAGCGTCGGCCTGTACCGGCTGTTCAGGCACCGGGGCTGGCTGTAGCGGCGGGGCCGGACGGCGCGCCGGCCCCGGCGGGGCGCCCCGCCGGGACGAGGTGCGCGGCGCGGCGGTGGCCGACGAGCCGCCCGTACGCGTACCCGGCCTGGACGCGCGCCTCCAGGGCCACCGACCGCGCCATGCTCCAGCCCAGCAGATGGCCCAGGTGGGCCAGTACGGCGAGGCCGACGTCGCGGTGGACGCGGATCTCCGCCAGCGCGTTCTCCCGCAGCAGCCACTGGACGGCGGCGCCGTGCCCGGCGCGGGCGAAGCACAGCAGGCCCTCCCGGCAGTAGGCGAGGTGCTCCCGCTTGGCCCGGGCGACCTCCCGCACGGCGGGGCCGATCTCCCGGTGGTCGCCGAAGCGCCCGGCGAACCGGGCGAGCCACGCGGCGGCACGGGTCTCGGCGACGTGCCCGTGGGCGAGGTGGGCGATGACGTCCCGTTCGTTCAGGGGCTCCCCGCGGCGCAGTTTGGCGTGCGCCGGGCAGGCGCCCCGCTCCTCCAGCAGGAGGGCGTGGTCGGCCTCGGGGGGCACCTGGACCGGTTCCAGGCCGCGCCCGGCGGGCAGCTCGCCCAGCAGCCGGGCGTGCCGGTCCTGCCGGGCGCCGTGGTGCGCCATGCCGGGCGCGAGGTCGCGCCGGCCGGCCGGGACGGCCGCGGCGATCCGGCCGTTCTCCCGGCCGTTGCGGGCCTCGGCGCAGGCGGCCAGGGAGCACAGCAGCCGGAAGGAGGCGTCGTCGTCGAGGGCCTCCCGCAACAGGTCCCTTGCCCAGAGCATGACCGGTACCTCCATGGACGTGTCCGCAGGAGTCGAGTCAAACGGCGCGGCCGGCCGACGGCAACAGCTCGCCCCGTCCCCTGCGCCGAACGGAGGGGGCCGGCGCGCCGGGCCGTAACCCGCCGGGCCGCGGGACCGTTGTGCCGGGCGACGGCCGTGGCGGGGAGATCCCCGAGCCCCCACCACGGCCGTGAACACCTCAAGGGGCCCGTCCCCGGCGTCCTCCGCCGGGGACGGGCCCCTCAACTCGTCTCCCGCCCCCAGGCGCCCCCCAGCGCCCCTCAGCGCCCCTCAGGCGACTCCGGACCGCTCCAGGGCCTCCACTCCGGCCCGCAGCGCGGCGATCCGCTCCTCCAGGGTGAAGCCGGCGGGGGCCAGCGACAGGGTGGTCACCCCGGCCTCGGCGTAGGCGCGCATCCGGTCGGCGATCCGCTCCACCGGCCCGAGCAGGGTGGTGGAGTCGATGAGCTGCCGGGGCACGGCCGCCGCGGCGCCCTCCTTGTCGCCGGACAGGTACCTGTCCTGGATCTCGGCGGCCTCCTTCTCGTACCCCATGCGCCGGGCGAGCCGGTTGTAGAAGTTCTGCTTGCGGCTGCCCATGCCGCCGACGTACAGCGCGGTGTACGGGCGGAAGGTGTCGGCCAGGGCGTCGACGTCGTCGCCGACGGCCAGGGGCACGGTGGGCACCACGTCGAAGCCCTCCAGGGTCCTGCCCGCCTTCTCGCGTCCGGCGCGCAGCGCGCCGAGCGTGGTCTCCTCGGCGTGCTCGGGCGAGAAGAAGACCAGCAGGACGCCGTCGGCGATCTCGCCGGTCTGCTCCAGGTTCTTCGGCCCGATGGCGGCGATGTACAGCGGGATGTGCTCGCGGACCGGGTGCACCGTCAGCTTCAGCGGCTTGCCGGGGCCGTCGGGCAGCGGCAGCGTCCAGTGCTCGCCGGAGTGGGTCAGGCGCTCGCGGGACATCGCCTTGCGGATGATCTCCACGTACTCGCGGGTGCGGGCGAGCGGCTTGTCGAACCGCACCCCGTACCAGCCCTCGGAGACCTGCGGTCCGGAGACGCCGAGACCGAGGCGGAAGCGGCCGCCGGAGAGGGTGTCGAGGGTGGCGGCGGTCATGGCCGTCATGGCGGGGGTGCGGGCGGGGATCTGGAAGATGGCGGAGCCGACGTCGATCCGCTCGGTCTGGGCGGCGACCCAGGCCAGCACGGTCGCGGCGTCCGAGCCGTAGGCCTCCGCGGCCCAGCAGACGGAGTAGCCGAGGCGGTCGGCCTCCCGGGCGACCGCGAGGTTGTCCGCGTCCATCCCGGCTCCCCAGTAACCGAGGTTGATCCCGAGCCGCATCGCGCTCCCCTTACTGATCAGTAACGTGGTTGTCCCCGGGACTCTAGCGCGCGCCCGCAAGTACGCTCAACGGCCATGGAGCACAGGCACGTGGGCCGCACCGGCCTCCGCGTATCCCGGATCGGGCTCGGCACGCTCACCTGGGCGCGGGACACCGGGGAGAGGGACGCAGCCGACCTGCTGAAGGCCTTCTGGGAAGCGGGCGGAACGCTGGTGGACACCGCCGACGTGTATGCCGACGGGGGCGCCGAGTACCTGCTGGGGCGCCTGATGGCGGACCTGGTGCCGCGCCGGGACCTGGTGATCGCCACCAAGGCGGGCGGCGTGCCCGATCCGGAACGCCGCTTCGACTGCTCGCGCGGGCACCTGCTGGCCGCGCTGGACGCCTCGCTGGAGCGGCTGGGCACCGACCACGTGGACCTGTGGCAGGTCCACGCCTACGACCCGGTCACGCCCCTGGAGGAGACGCTCCAGGCGATCGACACCGCGGTGAGCAGCGGCCGCGCCCGCTACGCCGGGGTGGCGGGCTTCTGCGGCTGGCAGTTGGCCAAGGCCGCCACCTGGCAGCTCGCCGAGCCCGGCACGCGCACCCGGCTGGCCAGCACGCAGATGGAGTACTCCCTGCTCCAGCGCGGTGTGGAGCGGGAGGTGCTGCCCGCCGCGCTGGACCTGGGGATCGGCCTGCTGCCGTCCTCGCCGCTGGGCCGGGGCGTGCTCACGGGCAAGTACCGGGGCGCCACGCCACCGGACTCGCGCGGGGCTTCGGAGCACCTGGCGCCCTTCGTCGCGCCCTACCTCGACGAGGCGGCGGCGCGGATCGTGGACGCGGTCGCCATAGCGGCCGACGGGCTGGCCGTCACCCCGCTCCAGGTGGCGCTGGCCTGGGTGCGGGACCGGCCCGGGGTGGCCGCGCCGATCGTCGGCGCGCGGACGGCGCAGCAGCTCGGCGAGGCCCTGTCAGTGGAGAGTCTTACGCTTCCTGACGAGATCTGCCGGGCGCTGGACGACGTGTCGGCCCCGGTGCACCGCTATCCCGATCACGACTGGAGCACGCTGTGACCGCGTCCAGTGCCGACAGCGCGGGCGGCGCGCAGGGCCGCGCCGACGCCGCCGCGGCCCGCGACAAGCGCGACAAGACCTCCCGGGACAAGGCCGCCCGGGACAGGGCCGCCGAGCTCATGGCCGCCGTGCGCGCCGTGGAGAGCGGCGAGCGTTCCGCCGCCGAGTTCTTCGCCGAGCCCGAGCCCGCGCCCCGGCGCGCCACCCCCGCCGCCCGGCCCGCGCCCGCCCTCGGCGCGCGTCCGCCGGCGGGCGGACCGGTGGCGGTGCCCGCGGGCGTCACCGCGCTGCTGGCCGGGGGCGGGGCGCCCGAGGCGCTGGGCCCCCGGGTCGTGGAGGTGCTGGGCGAGGGCGCCGAGGAGGTGCTGCGGGCGGACCCGTGGCACCTGCTGGCCGTCCCCGGCGTACGGCCGGAGCAGGCGGACGGCTTCGCCCGCGCGCTGCTGGGCGAGGAGTGCGGTCCGGGCGACGAGCGGCGCACCCGGGCACTGGTGGTGTGGCTGCTGGAGCGGGCCGCGCTGGCCGGGCACACGGTCCTCACCCCCGAGTCCCTGGCCGGGGAGCTGGCCCGGTACGCCGTGCCCGATCCGGACGAGGCGGTGCGCGAGGCGGTCGACTCCGGCACGGTGCTGGCCTTCGAGGACCTCCCGGACCCGGGCGCCGCCGGGGACGGTACCGGCGCCGCCGAGGGTGCCGCCGACGGCGCGGAGGGCGAGCGACCCGTACGGCTGCTGCTGGGCCTGGACCGGTACGCCCTGGCCGAGGAGGGCCTGGCCGAGGGCCTGGCCCGGCTGAGCAGCACCTTCACCCCGCCCGGCGGGGAGGAGGCGGAGCGCTGGGAGGCGGCCGCGGCCGGGGCGCCGAGCCCGTCGGCGGCCGAACTGATCCGGGCGGCCGCGCGCAGCGGCCTGGTCGTGCACACCGGCGGCGAGGCCGCCCGCGCCGAGCCCGCCGCGCTCGTCGCCGCCGCCCGGTCGCTGGGGCTGCGGGCGTACGCCGCGGCCCACGGCGAGGACGGCAGGCGGCGGCTGGCCGAGGCGCTCGGCGCGGGGGACGCCGGCGAGGACGGCGGGGGCCCGGATCCGGCGGCCGTGACCGTGGACGGTCTGCTGGCCGGGCTGGAGGGCCCCGGCCGGGACGAGGAGGGGGCCTGTGCGCTGGACCTGCTCGCCGTGCTGGACGCCCCCCAGCTCGACACCGAGCGGGCGGCGGCACTGGTGGAGGCGCTGCCGGACGGGGCGCGCCTGGTGCTCAGCGGGGACCCGCTGCTGCTCGGCGCGGCGGGCCCCGGCCAGGTGCTGGCCGACCTGCTCGCGGCGCGCGTCTGCCCGCAGGTCGTCTCCCGCACGCCGGACCCGGGGCCGATCGGCGAACTGGTCTCGGGCATCGGGATCGGCGAGCTGAACGAGGTGGCGGCGCCCGGCAGGGAAGTGGTGATCGTCCCGGTGCGCGACGCCGGGGAGGCGGTGCACCGCACCGTGCAACTGGTCGCCGACTCGGTGCCGCGGGCCCTCGGCGTGCCCGCCGAGCGGACCCAGGTGATCACTCCCGGCCACGGGGGCGCCGCGGGGACCCGGGTGCTCAACGCCGCGCTCAAGGAGCGTCTCAACCCCGGCCCCGGCCGGTTCGGCGGCTTCGATCCGGGCGACCGGGTCGTCCACTCCCCCGCTCCGGGCCGCGCCACGCCGGGCACGGTGGTCTCCGCGGACGCCGAGGGGCTGCGCCTGGAGTGCGCCGGACGCACGGTCACCGTCCCGCGCGAGCGGGTGGCGGACACCGTGCGGCACGGCTGGGCGCTCACCGCCCACCAGGCCGTCGGCACGCGCTGGCCGGCCGTCGTGGTGGTGCTGCCGGGCGACGCGGTCCCGGCCCTCAACCGGGCGTGGGTGTACACGGCGTTCAGCCGCGGCGAGCGGCACCTGTCCGTGGTGCACGGCGTGGAGCAGGCGCTGCCGAGGGCGGTGGCGGAGGTACCGGCCCCGGAGCGCACGACCCGCCTGCGCACGCTACTGCGCGCGCAGGCGGCGGCGCAGGCGCCCGGCGCGGCGGGCTAGCCGGCGGTGGGCCTCCGGGGGCGGCGGCCGGGGCCGTCGTCCCCCTCCTCGTCCTCCTCGTCCTCCTCGTCCTCCTCGTCCTCTTCGTCCTCGGCGTCGGCGTCCTCGTCCTCGACGTCTTCGTCCTCGACGTCTTCGTCCTCGGCGTCTTCCTCTTCGATGTCGTCCTCGTCATCGTCGTCGTCCGCGCCGTAGAAGCCGCCCTCCTCGTCGAAGACGGCGCTGACGTCGAAGCGGCAGACGACGCGCTCGGGATCGGCCCCCTCGAAGGGCGCGCCCAGCCACTCCCCCGGCTCGGCCGGTTCCTCGCCCGCGATCACCCACAGCGTGGAGTCGCCCTCCTCCAGGCCGAACTCCTTGTGCCGGGTGGCGATCTCGTCGGGCTCGTACTCGCCGAACAGCACCCCCAGCGCGGCGTGCACCCCGCTCCCGGCGAAGGGCCCCTCCAGCGCCTCCGCGTCGCCGTCCACCGAATCCGGGTCGAGCTCGGTGACGCGCTGTGCCTGGGCCATCAACCGCTGCGGCTCGACGACGGTGTAGTCGCGGCGGATGAAGACGCTGAGGGTGCTGGGCTCCTCCGGTCCGGTGTAGGCGGGCATGCTGTCGCCACCGGGGATCTCGAAGGGGGTGACCTCGTCGTAGACGTCGTACAACAGCTCGTCGTACGCCTCGCCCGCCGCGGCGAGTTCGTCGAACGCGGCATAGACGGCGGCATCGGCCCGGGCGACCTCGGCGGCCGTGCCTCCCGCGGCGGACCGTCGTTCGACGGCTTCGAGGTGCCGGTCCAGCGCGGTCTTCAACGCTTCGGCGGCGGCTCGTACCTCGGCAGCGCCGGGCTGCGCAGCATCAGACATAGTGCAGACGCTATCCGTACTCGGGCACTGCACGCACAATAGATGTGATGCCGGAATACGAATTTCGCGATGTGTACGTCCCTCGCGGCGTGTCCCGCAAGGCCACCACACGCCTGCTGACCGATCACGCCGAGTACGGACACTGGGAACTGGACCGACTGAGGCTCAACTCCGACGGCAGCCGCCAGGTGCGGCTGCGGCGGCGGATCATCCGCCAGTTGCGCGCCACCTGGTGACGCAGTGCGTACGGGAGCGGACCCGACCCCTGCGGGGTCGGGTCCGCTCCTCGCCGTGCACGGGGTCGGAGGTCAGCGCTGTGCGACGCGGGCGCGACGGTAGAGCAGGGCTCCGCCGAGCAGCGCACCGGCGCCGACCGGGAGGACGGTGCCGAGCTCGAGCCCGCCGGTGTCCGCCAGCGCGCCTCCCAGGGCCTGGTGGGCGGGCCGGTGCTCGTCCCGCTCAGGCGCCTTGTCCTCGCCCTTCGGCTTGTCGGTGCCGGGCTTCTCCCCGCCGTCGCACTTCCCGTCGTTCCCGTGGCCCGGCTTCTCCGAGTCCCCGTCGCCCGGCTTCCCCGAGTCCCCGTCGCCCGGCTTCTCCGGCCCCCCGGGCCTGCCCGGCTTCTCCGAGTCCCCCGGCTTCCCGGACCCGTCCCGGCAGCCCGGCTTCTCCGGCCCCCCGGGCCTGCCCGGCTTCTCCGGCTCACCAGGCTTGCCCGGCTTCTCCGGCTTCCCGGGCTTGCCCGGCTTCTCCGGAGCGGGCTTGCCCGGCTTACCTGGCTTTTCGGGCTTGCCGGGCTTCCCCGGCTTTCCGGGGTGCTCCGGCTTCTCCGGGCGCTCCGGCTCGTCGGGCTTGCCCGGCTTCTCCGGCTTCTCCGGAGCAGGCTTGTCCTTGCCGGAGTCGTTGGAGCAGGTGTTGCCGTAGGCCGGGTTGAGACCGCCCCCGGCCGTCACGGTGTTGCCGCAGGCGTTCACCGGCGCGTGCACGGGGGCCTGGACGGTGTTGCCGCTGGCGACGCCGGGGGATCCGGCGGCCACGCCCCGGGCCTTGGCACCGTCGTGCCCGTGACCGCCGACGTGGCGGTCACCCGGGTGCCGGTGGCGTCCGCCGTCGCGGTGCCCGCCATCGCGGTGCCCGCCGGCGTGGTGGGAGTCGCCGTTGGAGCAGGTGTTGCCGAAGGCGGGGTTGAGACCGCCCCCGGCCGTCACGGTGTTGCCGCAGGCGTTCACCGGCGCGTGCGCGGGGGCCTGGACGGTGTTGCCGGACAGCACGCCCGGGGAGCCGATGGCGGCGCCCTGCGCCTCGGCGTCCGCGTGGGCGTAGCCGCCCGACACGGCCAGCATCCCGCCGGCCGCGGCGATGGTGATCAGGCCCTTCCTGGTGACCTGTCGCATGTGTACTTCCCTTGCCCTCTACTGTGCGTGGGTGCCTCGCGCTCTGCGCGCGTGGTCTCGGACGGAGGACGCCCCTCGGCCCCTCCGCACACCGAAACGGCGGCCCCGGAGCGCACGGCGCACTCCGGGGCCTCCGGGCGCCGGGCCGCTTCACGGGCCCGGACGCGACGTCACTGGTTGATGCAGGTGTTGCCGAAGGCGGGGTTCAGCAGCCCGACCACGTTGATCGTGTTGCCGCAGGCGTTCACCGGGACGTGAATGGGCACCTGGATCACGTTGCCGGAGACGACACCCGGGGAGCCGACGGCAGCACCCTGGGCTCCGGAGTTGGCGGCGGCCACACCCGCCCCCGCGAGCACGAGTCCACTGGTGGCAGCCGCGACAGCGACGACCTTCTTGATCATTGTTCCTCCTTGTTGGCAATGCGATCCCAGCCGCGGACCGCACTCCCTGTAACGACACCGGAGGAACCGGGCTACGGCTCCCGAACGCTTTCACCCGTCCGAGGGATGTGCGTACACAGTGGCGAATGTCCGGCGCCGGGACCGGCGCCGGACCCGGTACCGGTCAGCACTGGTCGAGGAAACGGTCCAGCACCCGTACGCCGAACCGCAGGCCCTCCACCGGCACCCGCTCGTCCACGCCGTGGAACATCCCGGCGAAGTCCAGCTCCGGCGGCAGCTTCAGCGGCGCGAAGCCGAAGCAGCGGATGCCCAGGTCGTCGAAGGACTTGGCGTCGGTGCCCCCGGAGAGCATGTACGGCACGGCGCGCGCGATCGGGTCCTCGGCCCGCAGCGCGGACTGCATGGCGTCCACCAGGGCGCCGTCGAAGGTGGTCTCCACCGCCTTGTCGGTGTGCACGTCCTCGCGCCTGACCCGCGGACCCAGCACGCGGTCGAGGTCGGCCAGGAACTCCTCCTCGTACCCGGGCAGGAAGCGCCCGTCGACATGGGCGGTGGCCTGGCCGGGGATGACGTTGACCTTGTAGCCCGCGCCGAGCATCGTCGGGGCCGCGGTGTTCCGCAGGGTCGCCCCGATGATCTTGGCGATGCCGCCCAGCTTCGCGAGGGTCTCGTCCATGTCCTCCGGGTCCAGCTCGACCCCGAGGGCGTCGGAGAGCTCGTCGAGGAAGGAGCGGACCGTCTTGGTCACCCGCACGGGGAAGGTGTGCCGCCCCAGCCGCCCGACCGCCTCGCACAGCTCGGTGATCGCGTTGTCGGTGTTGGTCATCGAGCCGTGGCCGGCGGTGCCCTCCACGGTGAGCCGCATCCAGTGCATGCCCTTCTCGGCGGTCTCCACCAGGTACAGCCGCAGCTTCTCGTTGACGGTGAAGGAGAAGCCGCCGACCTCGCCGATCGCCTCGGTCACCCCTTCGAACAGCTCCGGGTGCCGGTCCACCAGGTACCGGGCGCCGTAGGTGCCGCCCGCCTCCTCGTCGGCGAGGAAGGCCAGCACGATGTCGCGCGGGGGCCTGCGGCCGGTGCGCAGCCGGTCGCGCACGACCGCCAGCGTCATCGCGTCCATGTCCTTCATGTCGACGGCCCCCCGGCCCCACACGCAGCCGTCGGCGACCTCGCCGGAGAACGGGTGGTGGGTCCAGTCGTCCGCGTCGGCCGGGACGACGTCGGTGTGGCCGTGGATGAGGAGGGCGGGCCGCGTGGGGTCCTCGCCCTCGATCCTGGCCACGGTCGAGGCGCGCCCCGGGTGCGACTCGATGATCTTCGGCTCCAGGCCCACCTCCGCGAGTTTCTCCGCCACGTACTCGGCCGCGGCCCGCTCGCCCGGCCCGGAGTGGTCGCCGTAGTTGCTGGTGTCGATCCGGATGAGGTCGCGGCACAGGTCGACGACCTCGTCCTCGCCCCTGCCGGTGTCCGCCGCGGTCGCGCTCGGCTCGCTCACTCTGCCTCCTCTGTTGCGGGGTCGCCCCATCCTCCCGCTTCCGGGGCCGTCGCACAGCAGTGGGGGAACGGCTGGTTGATCGACCGGCCGCTCTCCAGTGCTATGGTTTACACGTCGCACGGCCGCGGTCGGCGGCACACCTCGTCCGGGTGGCGGAATGGCAGACGCGCTAGCTTGAGGTGCTAGTGCCCTTTATCGGGCGTGGGGGTTCAAGTCCCCCTCCGGACACCGATGACGAAGCGTCCCCCCGCGGGTCTCCCGCGGGGGGACGCTTCACTGTGCGGGGCGCGGGGCGCGGGCGGCCCGCGAGCGCAGCACGGCCCCGACGGCGAGCAGGGCGGCCGGGACGGCGAGCAGGGTGAGGATCCACGCCGGGACACCGCCCCAGGTGAGCAGCTCGTCGTCGTGCTCCACCGCGCGGTACGGGGTGTCGGCCCGCGCGCGGCGCAGCTCGTGGTCGCCGCTGATCCGCTCCGGGTGCGGGAAGTCCTGGGTCAGGGCGGTGAGGAACAGGTCCTCGCCGCCGGCCAGGGCGCGCAGCCGCTCGTTGCCCGCCAGTTCCGCCTCGGTCAGCCGGCCGGCGAAGACGACCTCGGGGGCCTGCCCGCCGATGGCGTCGCGGGGTTCCATGCGGTGGGGGGCCAGCACGTACAGCCGCAGGGACTGGGCCGTGCGCGCGGCGCGGGACAGCCGCATGGGGTAGACCGGCCGGTCGGAGTCGAAGGTGATGCGCAGGGGGTCGAGGGCACCGCCGAGCACCGCCGACGGGGTGCCGTCCCCGGGCCCGTCCTCCCCGGGGGCGAGGCGGACGGCGACGTACTCCCACTCCTGGGCCACGTACGGCTCCAGCTCGGCCGCCAGCCGACCGGGGAGGTCGAAGCCGTTGTCGCGCAGCCAGGCGTCCAGGGCGCCGGAGTCGGTGGCGGTGAGCCGGGCGACGTCGAAGGGGCCCAGCCGTTCGCGGCCGACGACGCCCACCGGGGGCGCGGCGCCCGCCGGCGCGCCGGCCGTGGAGCCGTCCTCGCCGTCGAACGGCCAGTCGCCGGAGCGGGGCCAGAAGTGGTGCCGCGTCTCGCGGTCCGGCGCGGTGACGGTCCGGAGTTCGTCGAACAGCTCGCGGTCGCCCAGCCCGACGGTGGCCCGGCCGGGCACCGGCATGATCCAGGCGGCCTCGGGGGCGTCGCCCTCCACGGTCAGGCGCATGACGATCCGCTCGGTGCGGCCGTCCCAGTGCACCACGGAGGTCTCGTCGCGCACGCCGATGGTGGTGCCGTCGGCCGGCACCATGCCTCCGCAGCCGCAGGCGTGTGCGGGCCGGGCCAGCCAGGCGAGCTGGACGAGCGCCAGCAGCAGCACGACCGCCAGGGCCCTCCGCCGCAGGATCCCCTCCCGCTCCCCCGCGTTCCGCCCCGCGCGGTTCCTTTCCGTCCGCACCCGTCGTTCCCCCTCCGCACCGTTCCCGGCCGGAGGTTTCCGGCCGTTCGTTCCCCGCCACAGACGGCCCGGGCGCCGGAGCCGGTTCCGGGCGGTCCCGGAGACGTTCCCGGAAGGGAGAGCGGAGGGGAAGCCGAAGGGGAGGCGGTCAGCCGACGGCCTCCGCCGCCGCGCGTCCCGCGGTGCGGCCGGAGAACAGGCAACCGCCCAGGAAGGTGCCCTCCAGGGAGCGGTAGCCGTGCATGCCCCCGCCGCCGAACCCGGCGGCCTCCCCGGCCGCGTAGACCCCGGGCAGCGGGGTGCCGTCCCCGGTGAGCACGCGCGAGGACAGGTCGGTCTCCAGGCCGCCGAGGGTCTTGCGGGTGAGGATGTTCAGGCGCACGGCGATCAGCGGTCCCGCCGCGGGGTCCAGGAGGCGGTGCGGCGGGGCGACCCGGATCAGCCGGTCGCCGAGGTAGGTGCGGGCGCCGCGGACGGCGGTGATCTGGAGGTCCTTGGTGAAGGGGTTGCCGATCTCGCGGTCGCGGGCGGTGATCTCGCGCCGCAGGGCGTCCTCGTCGATCAGCTCCTCGCCGGTCAGCGCGTTCATGCCGCGCACCAGCGCGGCCAGGTCGCGTTCGACGACGAAGTCGGCGCCCCGGTCCATGAAGGCCCGCACCGGGGCGGGTGCGCCGGAGCGGGCGCGGCCGAGCACCTGGCGGACGCTGCGGCCGGTGAGGTCGGGGTTCTGCTCGGAGCCCGAGAGCGCGAACTCCTTCTCGATGATCTTCCGGGTGAGGACGAACCAGGTGTACTCGTACCCGGTCCGCATGATGTGTTCGAGGGTGCCGAGGGTGTCGAAGCCGGGGAAGAGGGGCACCGGCAGCCGCTTTCCGGTGGCGTCGAGCCACAGGGAGGACGGGCCGGGCAGGATGCGGATGCCGTGGTTCTCCCAGACGGGGTTCCAGTTCTCGATGCCCTCGGTGTAGTGCCACATCCGGTCGCGGTTGACGATCCGGCCGCCGGCCCGCTCGGTGATGCCGAGCATCGCGCCGTCCACGTGCGCGGGGACGCCGGAGAGCATCCGCCGGGGCGGAGTGCCCAGCCGCCGCGGCCAGTTGGCGCGGACCAGGTCGTGGTTGCCGCCGATGCCGCCGGAGGCGACGATCACGGCCTGGGCGCGCAGTTCGAAGGTGCCGGTCACCTCGCGGCTGCTGGCCGTGCCGCGTTCGGCGTCGCTGGGGGCCAGCACCTCTCCGGCAACGGTGTCCACGGCGCCGGCGCTGCGGGCCAGGGAGGTGACGCGGTGCCGGAAGCGCAGGTCCACCAGGCCCTTCCCGGCTCCCTGCCGCACCCGCCGTGCGAAGGGTTCGACGATGCCCGGCCCGGTGCCCCAGGTGATGTGGAAGCGCGGCACCGAGTTGCCGTGGCCGGTCGCGCCGTAGCCGCCGCGTTCGGCCCAGCCGACGACGGGGAACAGCCGCAGCCCCTGGGCGCGCAGCCAGGCCCGCTTCTCGCCCGCGGCGAAGTCGACGTACGCCTCGGCCCAGCGCCGCGGCCAGGCGTCCTCCTCGCGGTCGAAGCCGGCCGTGCCGAGCCAGTCCTGCCAGGCCAGCTCGCGGCTGTCGCGGATGCGCAGGCGGCGCTGCTCGGGCGAGTCGACGAGGAACAGGCCGCCGAAGGACCAGTGCGCCTGGCCGCCGAGCGACCCCGCGGGCTCCTGGTCCAGGAGGATCACCTTCCGTCCGGCGTCGGCCAGTTCGGCGGTGGCGGCGAGCCCGGCCAGGCCCGCCCCGATCACGATCACGTCGGCGTCGTACGCCATCTGCTGCCCACCGCCCGTTTCTGCTCGTCCGCACCGGTGGACCGGAGAGTAGCCTCCCGTGCGGACGGACGGCATCCCCCGTGGCCTGCTTGGATGTCCGGATGACGGATGAGCTGCTGGACATCGTGGACGAGTGGGACCGGGTGGTCGGGCAGGCCCCCCGGCGGGAGGCCACCGCGCGGCGGCTGCGGCACCGGGCGGTGGCGGTGCGGGTGCGGGACGCCGAGGGCCGGATCTTCGTGCACCGGCGGACGGCGGACAAGCTGGTCTTCCCCTCCCTGTACGACCTGGGGGTGGGCGGTGTGGTCGGGGCGGGCGAGGGCTACGACGAGGCGGCGCTGCGGGAGGCCGAGGAGGAGCTGGGGGTGCGCGGACTGCCGGCGCCGGAGCCGCGGCTGAAGTTCCTCTACGAGTCGCCGGAGCACGCGTGGTTCATGGCGGTGTACGAGGTGCGGTGCGAGCTGCCGGTGCGTCCGCAGGCGGAGGAGATCGCCTGGTGGGCGTTCCTCCCGGAGGACGAGGTGGAGCGGCGGCTGCCGGAGTGGGACGTGGTGCCCGACGGGCTGGAGTGCCACCGGCGGCTGCGCCGGTGGTACCGGGAGCGCGGAGGCGGCGGCCCTGCGTAGGGTCGGGGTGTGATCGACAGGTTCCGGACGGCGGCGCGGCTGTGGTGGGCGCCGGGGCGGCTGCGGGCCGAGGGGCGGACGCCCGATTATCGGTTCTCCCTCGCCAATGAACGGACGTTCCTGGCGTGGATCCGCACCGCGCTGGCACTGGTCGGCGGCGGGATCGCGGTGGACCAGTTCCTGACCGGGATGCGGCCGGGGGCGCGCACGGCGATCGCCGTGGTGCTGCTGGCGGGCGGCGCGGTGTGCGCGGTGCGGGCGGTGAACCACTGGCTGCGCTGCGAGCGGGCCATGCGGCGCGGTGAGGACCTGCCCCTGTCGCGCTTCCCCGTGCTGCTGGCCGTGGGCACGGCCCTGGCCGCGCTGCTGGTGGTGGGTGCCGTGGCGCTGGGGGGCCTCGGCCGGTGAGCGGGGCGCGGGCCCCCGGGGCGCGGCGGGATCCGGGCGCGCAGCCGGAGCGCACCCGGCTGGCGTGGCGGCGTACGTCGCTGGCCTTCGCGGTCGCCCTGGTGCTGATGGTCCGCCAGGCCGCCCTCGGCGGCCCGCCGGCGGGGTACGCCGCGGTGCCGGCGCTGCTCGTGTGGCCGGTGCTCCTGGTCGTGGCCCGCCGCCGCGTCCGCGCCCTGGCCGCGGCCCGCCCGCGTCCGCTGGACGCCCCGGTGGCACTGGCGGTGGCCGCCTGTACGCTGGCGGTCGCGATGTCAGGGGTGGTGGTGCTGCTGTGGTGAATCCGCTCGTCGTGGTGATGGGCGTCTCCGGCTCCGGCAAGACGACGGTCGGCACGGCCCTGGCCGAACGGCTGGGCGTGCCCTATGCGGAGGCCGACGACTTCCACCCTCCCGAGAACGTGGCGAAGATGGCGTCGGGCGTCCCGCTGGACGACGAGGACCGCCGCCCCTGGCTGGACGCCATCGCCGCCTGGCTGGCGGAGCGGGGCGGGCGCGGCGGCGTGGTCACCTGCTCCGCCCTCCGGCGCCGCTACCGCGACCGCCTCCGCCGGGCCGCGCCGGAGGTGTTCTTCCTCCACCTGGACGGTTCGCCGGAGCTGATCGCCGAGCGCCTGGCCGCGCGCAGGGGCCACTTCATGCCGCCCGAACTGCTGCGCTCCCAGTTCGAGACGCTGGAGCCCCTGGAGCCGGGGGAGAAGGGCGCCGCCGTCGCCATCGACGGGCCCGTCGAGGAGGTCGTCGAGCGGGCCCGCGCCGCCGTGCCCCGCTGACGTCCGTTCCGGGCCGCCCGCGCGGCCCGGGCACCGGGCTCCGCTCCTCCCCCCCTGGACTCCATACCGACTGGTCGGCATCATGGCTCGGAACCGTACGACCCCCGCCGAGGAGCCAGCGATGAACGAGCACCACCCACCGGGCCTCGATCCCGCGCGACTGCGCGCGTACCTGGACCGTGAACGGCCCGGGCTCGTCCGGGGGGAGCTGAGCGCGGAGCTGATCGAGGGCGGCCGGTCGAACCTGACCTACCGGGTGACCGACGGGACCTCCCGCTGGGTCGTACGGCGTCCGCCGCTGGGCCACGTCCTGGCCACCGCCCACGACATGGCCCGCGAGCACCGGGTGGTCAGCGCGCTGGGCCCCACCGCCGTCCCCGTCCCCCGCACGGTGCTGCTGTGCGAGGACGACTCCGTCCTCGGGGCGCCCTTCTACGTGATGGAGTACGTGGAGGGCACGCCCTACCGCACCGCCGGCCAGCTCGCCGCCCTGGGTCCCGGACGCACCCGCGAGCTGGTGCTCCGGCTGCCGGACACGCTGGTGGCCCTGCACTCGGTCGATCCCGCCGCCGTGGGCCTGGGCGACTTCGGGCGTCCCGAGGGGTTCCTGGAGCGGCAGTTGCGGCGCTGGGGCAAGCAGCTCGACGCCTCCCGCAGCCGCGACCTGCCGGGCATCGACGAGCTGCACGCCGCGCTCGGCAAGCACCTGCCCGCCTCCCCCGCCCCCACCATCGTCCACGGCGACTACCGGCTGGACAACGTGCTGGTCGGTGCGGACGACCGGATCGCCGCCGTCCTGGACTGGGAGATGTCCACGCTCGGCGACCCGCTCACCGACCTCGGGCTGCTGGTGATGTACAGCCGTCAGCGGCCCGTCCCGGGGGTGCCCATCGCCACCACCCGCGAGGCACCCGGCCATCCCGAGCCCGAGGAACTGGTCGAACGGTACGCGGCGGGCTCGGGCCGCGACGTGTCGGACATCGCCTGGTACGTCGCGTTCGCCTACTTCAAGCTCGCCGTGATCCTGGAGGGCATCCACTACCGCTACACCCTCGGCCAGACCGTCGGCGCCGGCTTCGACCGCATCGGCGCGCTCGTCCCGGCCTTCGTCTCCGACGGCCTCACCACCCTTCAGGAGGGCTAGCACCATGGACTTCGCATTCGACGCCCGCACCGAGGAGCTGCGGAAGAGGCTGCTGGCCTTCATGGACGAGTACGTGTACCCGGCGGAGGCGGTGGCCGAGGAGCAGCGGGCCGCGCTGGACTCGCCCTGGCGGACCCCGCCGGTGGTGGAGGAGCTGAAGGCCGCCGCGCGCGAGCGGGGGCTGTGGAACCTCTTCCTGCCCGACCCCGAGTACGGCGCCGGGCTGACCAACCTCCAGTACGCGCCGCTGGCGGAGATCACCGGCCGCAGTCCGCAGCTCGCGCCGGCCGCGTGCAACTGCGCCGCGCCGGACACCGGCAACATGGAGGTGCTGGCGCAGTTCGGCACCCCCGAGCAGCGCAGCCGCTGGCTGGAGCCGCTGCTGGCCGGCGAGATCCGGTCGGCCTTCGCGATGACCGAGCCGGAGGTCGCCTCCTCGGACGCCACCAACATCGAGACCCGGATCAGGCGCGAGGGCGACGCGTACGTCATCACCGGCCGCAAGTGGTACATCTCCGGTGCGATGAACCCCGACTGCGCGGTCTTCATCGTGATGGGCAAGACCGACCCGGACGCCGGTGACGTCCGCCGCCAGCAGTCGATGGTGCTGGTGCCGCGCGACACCCCCGGCGTGGAGGTCCGCCGCGCCATGAAGGTCTACGGCTACGAGGACCACTGGCACGGCGGCCACGCCGAGGTCCTCTTCCACGACGTGCGGGTGCCGGCCGCGAACCTGATCGGTGAGGAGGGGGGCGGTTTCGCCATCGCCCAGGCCCGGCTCGGTCCCGGCCGCATCCACCACTGCATGCGGCTGATCGGCATGGCCGAGCGGGCGATCGAGCTGATGTGCCGCCGCGCCGCCTCCCGCACCGCCTTCGGCAGGCCGCTGGCCGAGCAGGGGGTGGTCCAGGAGTGGATCGCCGACGCGCGGGTGGCGGTGGAGCAGTTGCGGCTGCTGGTGCTCAAGACGGCCTGGCTGATGGACACCGTCGGCAACCGCGGTGCGCACACCGAGATCCAGGCCATCAAGATCGCGGTGCCGCGCACGGTCGTGGAGATCCTGGACCGCGCGGTGCAGTTGCACGGCGCGGGCGGGGTCAGCCAGGACTTCCCGCTGGCGGAGCTGTGGGCGGCGGCCCGTACGCTGCGGCTCGCGGACGGGCCGGACGAGGTGCACCAGCGCTCGCTGGCACGGCGCGAGCTGAAGCGGTACGCGTAGGGACCGGTGTACGACGTCCGAGGCCCGCCCCGCGATCGCGGGGCGGGCCTCGGGCCGTCGGGTGCGCCCGGCCGCGCCGGCCGGGTCCGCGGGACTTGAGCGGGGCGTCCTGACTACGAGGAGGCCGCCGGGGTCTTCTCGCCGCTCTCCGCGTCCACCGCCTCCGGTGCGTCCGCGCCCCGGTCCTGCGCGTCCCGCGCCGCGTGCGGCCGCAGCCGCTGACGCACCAGCGCGATCGCCAGGACCACCGCGCCCACCGCCAGCGACAGCAGCAGGATGTCGCGGTTGCCGTGCTCGGTGTCGGTCAGCATGTAGCCGAGCACGAACAGGATCAGCCCGATCGTCGCCCAGGTGAGGTAGGGGTACAGCCACATCCGCACGGACAGCTTCTCCGGCGACTCCCGCTCGATGATCTTCCGCAGGCGGAGCTGCGAGAAGCAGATCACCAGCCACACGAACAGGGCCACGGCGCCGGAGGAGTTGACCAGGAAGAGGAAGATCGTGTCCGGGTAGGCGTAGTTGAAGAACACCGCGACGAAGCCGAAGACGACCGAGGCGAGGATCGCCGTCCGCGGCACGCCGCGCGAGGTGGTGCGCGCGAACGACTTCGGCGCCTCGCCCCGCTCGCCGAGCGAGAACGCCATCCGGGAGGCGGTGTAGAGGCCGGAGTTCAGGCAGGACAGCACCGAGGTCAGCACGATGAAGTTCATGATCTGACCGGCGTGCGGGATGCCGAGCGAGTCCAGCGCGGCGACGTACGAGCCCTTCTCCTGGATCGCCGGGTCGTTCCACGGCAGCAGCGTGACCACGACGAAGATGGAGCCGAGGTAGAAGACCGCGATCCGCCAGATGACGCTGTTGGTGGCCTTGGTGACCGCCTGCCGCGGGTTCGGCGACTCACCGGCCGCCAGGGTGACGATCTCGCTGCCCATGAAGGAGAAGACGACCAGCAGCACGCCGGTGAGGATCGCGCCGGCGCCGCCGGGCAGGAAGCCGTCGTGGGCGGTCAGGTTCTCCAGGCCCGCGCTGTCGCTCTCGACGCCCGGCAGGGCGCCGAAGACCGCCAGGCCGCCGAGGACGATGAACCCGGCGATCGCCACGACCTTGATGCCCGCGAACCAGAACTCGAACTCGCCGTAGGAGCTCACCGAGGCCAGGTTGGTGGCGGTGAGCACCACCATGACGATCAGGGCCCACGCCCACTGGGGCACGGCCGGGATCCATCCCTCCAGGATCACCGCGCCCGCGGTCGCCTCGACGGCCAGCACCACGACCCAGAAGAACCAGTACAGCCAGCCGATCGTGAACCCGGCCCAGGGGCCGAGCGCCCGGTCCGCGTGCGCGGAGAACGATCCGGAGGTCGGGTTGGCCGCGGACATCTCGCCGAGCATCCGCATCACGAGAACGACCAACAGGCCGACCAGGGCATACGACAACAGGATGCCGGGCCCCGCGGTGGCGATGCCCGAGCTCGATCCGACGAAGAGGCCGGCGCCGATGACGCCACCGATGGCGATCATCGACAGGTGACGGTTCTTGAGGCCGGCCTGCAGGCCGCCGCCGGGGTCTCCGTGGCTGGCCGGGGCCTTCGCCGCTGTCGGCTGCGAAGTCATGGGGACAGATTCCTTTACGCCGGTTGTACGGGTCTCGTACGAGCGGTGTACGACGTCGGTAGTGAAGCCCAGACCAGAGGTTTACAGAACCCTTGATTCCGTATCGTTATGTGAGTTTTCCCCGTGCTTGGGAATTCCCGGACGGGGAGTCTCCGGACCGATACCCCCCGCAATCAGGGACGGATGACGACCCGTCCGGTGGTGGTGCCGTCGGCGACCCGCTGGACCGCGTCCGCCGCCTCCTCCAGCGGCACCCGCTCGCTCACCAGCGGCCTGATCGCGCCCCGCTCGGCGAGCCCGGTCAGCTCCTCGTGGCAGGCCCGTACGGCGTCCGGGTCGTGGGTGTCGTACAGGCCCCAGTGCAGGCCGAGGATGGAGTAGTTCTTCACCAGGGCGTGGTTGAGGCCGGGGGCGGGGACGGTGCCGCCGGCGAAGCCGACGACCACGATCCGGCCCTCGAAGGCCACGCACTTGGTGGAGGCGGTGTAGGCGTCGCCGCCCACCGGGTCGTAGACCACGTCCGCGCCGCGTCCGCCGGTGGCCTCCCTCACCGCCGCGGCGATGCCCCCGACGGTCCCGGCCCCGCCGTCCGCGTGCCGGTCGATCACCACGTCGCAGCCGAGCTCGCGGGCCACCGCGGCCTTCCGGGGACCGCCGACCACGCCGATGACCCGCGCGCCCGCCGCCTTGCCGAGCTGGACGGCCGCGCTGCCCACGCCCCCGGCGGCGGCGTGCACCAGCAGCGTCTCGCCGGGCCGGAGCCGTGCGCGGCGGTGCAGCCCGAACCAGCCGGTCTGGTAGCCGATGTGCAGGGCGGCGGCCTCGGCGTCGTCCAGCGCGCCGGGGGCGGGCAGGGCCGTGGCCGCGGCGACCACCGCGCGGTCGGCGAACGCGCCGCCGGGCAGCACGGGCCGGGCGATCACCCGGGCGCCGGGCTCGGCGTCCGCCCCCTCGCCGGCCGCCAGCACCTCGCCGCACAGCTCCACGCCGGGTGTGAAGGGCAGCGGCGGCCGGACCTGGTAGTGGCCCCGGCACAGCAGCGCGTCCGGGAAGTTGACGTTCGCGGCCCGCACCCGTACGAGCAGTTGGCCGGGGCCGGGCTCGGGGTCCGGCACCTCCTCCAGCCGCATCACCTCGCGCGGCTCACCATTGCTGTGCACACGCCATGCCCGCACCGGGACCTCCGTCCTCGTCGCTGTCGTTGTGGGTGTCGCTGTCGTTGCCGCTGTCGTCACCGCTGCCGCCGACCGTTGTCGCTGCCGCCGTCGCTGCCGCCCCCGGTCACGGCCGCAGCGCCCGCAGCAGCAGGTCCGCCAGGTGGTCGGCGACCTCCTGCGGGCTGAGGCGGCCGTCGGGGCGGTACCAGGTGCTGAGGTGGTGGACGGACCCGAAGTGGTAGTCCACCACCAGGTCGGCCGGGGTGGCCGAGCTGAACACCCCCGTCCGCTGCCCCTCCTCGATCAGGGCGCGGAACCGCTCGTGGTAGCGGCGGCGCTCGGCCCGCACCTGCTTCTGCTTCTCCCTGCTGAGCTGGTGCATGGAGCGGAAGAAGATCGACGCGTCGTCGAGGTTCTCGATGGTGGTGACGACGACGTCGGCGGCGGCGTCGCGCAGCCGCTGCTCCACGGGGGCGTCGGCCTCGGCGAAGGCGTCCAGGCGCTCCTGCTGCAGGCGCAGCACCCGGCCGTAGATCTCGTGGAGCAGGTCGTCCTTGGAACCGAAGTAGTGGTACAGCGCCCCCTTGGTCACGCCCGCCGCCTCGACGATCTCCTGGACGGAGGTGCGGTCGTAGCCGCGGTCGGCGAACAGCCGGGTGGCGGCGGCCAGCAGCCGCTGCGGGACCGGCTGGTTGGTGTCCCGCCGCTGGGTGGCCGGGCTCGTCATGGCGCTTCCTCCTGGTCGTGGTGGCCTTCTCGGCCCTGCGGGTCCTGCTGGACGGTCTCCAGTTTCCGCTGCACATGATTCACGGCGCCCGGCCGTCCGTTCGCGCCGGATGCCCGGTCGGCACCGGTTCCGCCGGCCCGGTCACCACGACCGCCGTGCCCCGCGGTCCCTCGCGGTTCCTCCACGGGTCCGCCCCCGACCGCGCCGGCACCGGTGGTCCACCGGATGTCCACACAGACTAACCAGTCGGTATGTGGTATCGGAAGATTCCTGGGCACACGGATCCAAGAGGCGGCCCGGTACGTCCCAACGATGACGTCTGAGGTCAATCCGTCGGAGGTGGTACGCGTTGGCCGGTTTCAACGCTCTGGCCGAGCAGGTCCGTGATCCTGGCAGAGATCCCTCCCAGCGCCGCCAGGCACTGCGCAAGTGCCTGGAGCGCTTCGCGCCCTACGGGCACCGCGCCACCTGGCACCATCTGTGTGCCCGCGCGGGCATCTCACCCGACGACCGGTACCCCGACCCCCAGCGGCTGGTCGCGGCACTGGAGGAGTTGGAGGAGGCCCGGGCGGTGTGGCTGGCGTACGAGCGCGCCTTCGCGCAACGGCGCCGGATGGAGAAGCACGACGGCATACGGCAGCCCCCCGGACCGGACGACTGGCACCGCCGCTGCTGGGGCGGCCGGCAGTTGCTGCCGGTCGAGAACCCGGACGCCGCGCCCGGCGACCGGCTGGCGGACGTGCTGCGCCGGCTGATCGACGAGGTGCAGTCCCGCGGGGCGCGCGCCGCGCACCGGTCGCACGGCGCCGCCAGGGTGACGGCGCCCCGGCCGGTCCAGAGGGCGACCGCCGTCCACGGATAGACGACGGTCGCGGCTCCCCACGCGCCGCCGTGCGGACCACCGGGCGGCGCGGGGGCCTCCCCATGCCTCCGGCCGGTTCCGCGGACCGCGGCCACCGCCCCGCGCCGCGCCGGGACCGGACGGCCCGTTGACAGCACCCTGACTCCCCACCATTCTGAGCAAGCGCTTAGTAGCGCGGCGACACCACGGTCACACGGTTGGGGAGGCGAGCTTCGATGGCGGAGCCGCGGGTTTTCGCGACGGTCGACGAGCTGCGGGCGGCGGTCGGCGAGGAGTTGGGCACCAGCGACTGGCTGGAGGTCGACCAGAAGCGGATCGACCTGTTCGCGGACGCGACGGGCGACCACCAGTGGATCCACGTCGATCCCGGGAAGGCGGCCGCCGGACCGTTCGGCACCACCATCGCGCACGGCTATCTGACGCTCTCCCTGCTGCCGGTGCTGGTGCCGCAGTTGCTGCGCGTCGAGGGCGTGCGGATGGGCATCAACTACGGCCTGAACAAGGTCCGCTTCCCCTCCCCCGTGCCGGTCGGCTCCCGGCTGCGCGCCACCGGGCGGATCACGGAGGTCACCCCGGTGTCAGAGGACTGCGCCCAGCTCACGATGCAGGTGACGGTCGAGCGCGAGGGCGGCGGGAAGCCGGTGTGCGTCGCGGAGAGCGTCGTCCGCTACTACCTCTGACACCTCCGGCACCCCCGACGCCCCGCCCCGTTCCCGTTCCTACCGCTCCGGCCGGTCCCGGCCGGCCGGAGCGCCGACCATCCTCAGCACCAGGTCGGCGTAGAGGGCGCCGATCTCCTCGGGGGTGCGCGACCCGCCGGCGCGGAACCAGCGGGCGACGTCGATGCAGAGCGAGAGCACCGCCAGCGCCGTGCCCCGGATGTCGGTGACCGTGAACTCGCCCGCGGCCACCCCGTCCCGCAGGATGCCGCGCAGGATCTCCTCGCTGCGCCGCCGCAGGGCGACGATCTCGGCGTAGTGCTCCTCGGCGAGGGCGTTCAGCTCGTACTGCACCACCCGGGCCGTGGTGTGGCGCTCGGCGTGCCAGCGGACGAAGGCGTCCACGGCCGCGGCGAGCCGGTCCGCGGGGCGGATGGCGCTGTTGTCCGCCTCGGTGAGGATGCGCACCGACCGTTCGTGGCCGACCCGGCTGATCTGGTAGAGCAGCTCTTCCTTGGTGCGGTAGTGGATGTAGAGCGCGGCCGGGCTCATCCCGGCGCGGCCGGCGATGTCCCGGGTCGTGGTGGCGTGGAAGCCCCGCTCGGCGAACGCCTCGACCGCCGCCAGCAGCAGCCGGCGGGCCGCGTCGGGGGCCACTCCGCCCCAGGAGTCGTCCGGCTCCTCCGCGCCGCTCGCGCCGCCGGTGCCGTCCGTCGCGTCGTCCGTCGCGCCGTCCATCACGTCGTCCGCCGCGCCGCCCGGGGGCTCGTCCACGATCCCGGACTCCGTCTCCGCCGCCATCCGCACCTCGCCTGCTGCTCAGTCGACCGGGCGAACACCATACATCGGTTGCTGAGCAGCCGCTTAGAGGGCGGGGCGGAGCCTTCCGGACGGCAGGGGCGGCCGTCGTCCCGGAGGGCCTCAGAAGGCGGAGACCCCGGTCAGCGAGCGCCCGATGAGCAGCTTGTGGATCTGACTGGTGCCCTCGTACAGCGTCATCACCCGGGCGTCGCGCAGCAGTTTGCCCACCGGGTACTCGTCGATGTAGCCGTAGCCGCCGAAGACCTGGAGGGCGTTGTTGGCGGCCCGCACCGCGGCCTCGGAGGCGTAGAGCTTGGCGACGGAGGACTCGGTGGCGAAGGGCAGGCCGCGGTCGATGTGGTCGGCGACCCGCCAGGTCAGCAGCCGGGCGGCGTCGACGTCCACGGCGATGTCGCTGATCAGCTCCTGTACGAGCTGGTGGTGGGCGATGGACCGCCCGAACTGCTCCCGCTCGCCGGCGTACGCCACGGCCGCGTCCAGCGCCGCCTGGGCGATGCCGACGCATCCGGCCGCCACCGACATGCGCCCCTTGGCGAGGGCGGACATGGCGACGGAGAACCCCTTGCCCTCGGGGGCGATCCGGCAGGCGTCGGGGACCCTGACGCCGTCGAGCACCAGCTCGGCGGTGGCCTGTCCCCGCAGGCCGAGCTTGCCGTGGATCTCCCGGCGGGTCAGGCCCGGGGTGTCGGCGGGGACGAGGAAGGCGGTGATGCCCCGGTGGCCGGGCTCGGTGCCGGTACGGGCGAAGAGGAGCACCACGTCGGCCCAGGTGCCGTTGGTGATGAACATCTTGGTGCCGTCGATGACCCAGTCGCCGCCGTCCCGCCGGGCGCGGGTGGTCAGGCGGGCCGCGTCGGAGCCGGTGCCCGGCTCGGTCAGGCCGAAGCAGCCGATCGCCTCGCCGGAGCACAGCGCGGGCAGCCACCGCCGCTTGTGCTCCTCGCTCCCCCAGGCCGCGATGGACTTGGCGACCAGGCCGAGCGAGACGGACAGCACGCCGCGCACGGCGGAGTCGCCGCGGCCCAGCTCCTCGGTGACCAGGCAGTACGCCAGGTGGTCGCCGCCGGAGCCGCCGTACTCCTCGGGGATCGTCAGGCCCAGGAAGCCCAGGTCGCCCAGGGCCTTCACCACGGACCGGTCGATGCTCTCGGCGCGGTCCCACTCGGCGGCGTGCGGAACGATCTCGCGGTCGACGAACTCCTTGGCCACCTGCCGTACGGCGGCCTGCTCCTCGGACAGCCCCAGATCCATGCGCACTAAACTAGCGCTGCTAGTTACGGTTGCACAGACACCGTACGACACCCGAGGATGTGATCCGTGGCACGCCCCCGTACCCCCTTGCTCAGCCGGGAGCGGATCGTGGCGGCAGCGCTCGCGCTGGTGGACGCCGAGGGACTGCCGGCGGTCTCCACCCGGCGGCTCGCCGCCGAGCTGGGCGTCAGCGGTCCGTCCCTGTACAACCACTTCCGCACCAAGGACGAGATCCTGGACGCGGTCGCCGACGCGGTGTGCGCCGATGTCGACCTGTCGATGTTCGAGGACGGCACCGACTGGCGCCGTGCCCTGGTGGCCTGGGCCCGCTCCTACCGCGCGGCGCTCGCCGCGCACCCGAACATCGTCCCGTACCTGGCCCAGGGGCCGGGCCGCCGCCCCAGCCAGCTCCGGATGGCCGACGCGGTCTACGGGGCGATGCGCGCCGCCGGGTGGCCGCGCGCCCAGGCGACCCACATCGGCGCGCTGATGCGCTACTTCGTCGCCGGCTCGGCGCTGGGCTCCTTCGCCCGCGGCTTCGTGGACGACGCCGCGCTCTACGCGCGGGACTATCCGCACCTGGACCAGGCCCACCTGCTGGCCGAGCACCAGCAGCGGGTCGACGAGGGGGCGTTCGAGACGGGTCTGCACGCCCTGATCGACGGGCTGGCGCTCCGGTTCCCGGGCCCGGGCCGCGACCGGGAGCCGGACCGGGAGCCGGAGCCCAGGCCGGACGGGGGTTAGAAGACCACCAGCGTCCGGCCGCCGCGTCCGGCGAGCATGGCCTCGAAGGCCGCCGGCACGCCGTCCAGGCCGATCCGGTCGGTGACCAGCGCGTCCAGGTCCAGCCGCCCGGCCCGGACGTGCTCCGCGAGCACCGGCAGGTCGCGGGCGGGGTCGCAGTTGCCGTAGACGCAGCCGGACAGGGTGCGCGCGAAGTGGAAGATCTCCAGCGGGGAGAAGGAGACCTGCTGGTCCCTGCCGCCGATGCCGACGACGGAGGTGCGCCCGCCGCGCCGGGTGGAGGACCAGGCGGCGCGGATGGTCTCCGCGCGCCCGACGCACTCCACGGCGACGTCCGCGCCCAGGCCGCCGGTGAGCCCGCGGACCTCCCTGGCGGTGGTGTCGGAGGCGAGCAGGAAGTCGGTGGCCCCGGCGCGGCGCGCCAGTTCCTCCTTCTCCGGCGAGACGTCGACGGCCACGATCGTCCCGGCGCCCGCGATCCGCGCCGACTGGAGCACCGCCAGCCCCACCCCGCCGACGCCGAAGACGGCCACGGACTCGCCCTCGCGCACCCGGGCGCTGTGGTGCACCGCCCCGTAGCCGGTGAGCACCGCGCACCCCAGCAGGGCGGCGTCGGCCAGCGGCACGCCCCCGGGCAGCGGCAGCACCGCGCGTTCGGACACGACCGTCTCCTCGGCGAACGCGGCGGTGCCCAGCCCCGGGTACAGGTCCCGGCCGTCGGCGGTACGGGCGTAGGGCACCGCGGCGGCCGCGCCCGCCTCGGCGCACAGCCAGGGCTCGCCCAGCCGGGCGCAGAAGTGGCAGCTCCCGCACGGGGGCGCCCAGTTGAGGACGACCTCGTCGCCCGGGGAGACGGCGGTGACCCCCTCGCCCACGGCGGTCACGGTCCCCGCGCCCTCGTGGCCGAGGACGGCGGGGGCGGGCTGGCGCAGGGTGCCGTTGGACAGCGACAGGTCGGAGTGGCAGACCCCGGCGGCGGCGAGGCGGACCCTCACCTGGCCGGGCCCCGGCTCCGGCAGGTCGATCTCGGCCGGTTCGAGCGGGGCGTTGACGGCGGGCAGGACGACGGCGCGGACCACGTGGCTGTTTCCTCTCGTGTCCCTGACGGGCGTTGCGGGCGTACGGGTGCGGGCGGGGGCGCGGGCTCAGAACTGCAGGGACTTGGTCTGGAGGTACTCGGTCAGGCCGTGCGGGCCCAGTTCCCTGCCCACGCCGGACTGCTTGTAACCGCCGAAGGGGGCCAGGGGGTTGAACCGGCCGCCGTTGATGTCCACCTGGCCGGTGCGCAGGCGGCGGGCGAAGGCGACGGCCTCCGCCTCGTCCCCGGCCCAGACGGCGCCGGCGAGGCCGTAGACCGAGTCGTCGGCGATCCGGAGCGCGTCCTCGGTGTCCTGGTACCTCAGGATGCTCAGCACGGGGCCGAAGATCTCCTCCCGGGCGATGGTCATCTCCGGGGTGACGTCGGCGAAGACGGTGGGCCGCACGTACCAGCCGCGCTCCCGCCCCTCGGGGGCGTCGGGACCGCCCGCGACGAGGGTGGCGCCCTCCTCGATCCCGGTGCGGATGTAGCCGGTGACGCGCTCGCGCTGCCGGGCGCTGACCACCGGGCCGAGGCGGGTGGCGGGGTCCGCGGGGTCGCCGGGCACGTACCTGGCGGTGGCGGCGGCCGCGAGCTCCACGGCCTCGTCGTACCGGTCGGTGTGGACCAGCATGCGGGTCCAGGCGCTGCACGTCTGCCCGGAGTTGGCCATCACGTTGGCGACGCCGGCCTTCACGGCCCTCGCCAGGTCGGCGCCGGGCAGGATGACGTTGGCGGACTTGCCGCCCAGCTCCAGGGCGACCCGTTTGACCGCGCCGCCGGCCAGCGCCCCGATGCGGCGGCCGACGGCGGTGGAGCCGGTGAAGGAGACCATGTCCACGCCCTCGTGCCCGGCCAGCGCCTGCCCGGCCACCGGGCCGAGTCCGGTGACGAGGTTGAACACCCCCGGGGGCAGCCCCGCCTCGTGGACGGCCTCGGCGAAGAGCTGCGCGACCAGCGGGGTGTCCTCGGCGGGCTTGAGGACCATGGTGCAGCCCGCCGCGAGGGCGGGGGCGGCCTTGGCGACGATCTGGTGCAGCGGGTAGTTCCAGGGCGTGATGGCGCCGACGACGCCGACCGGCTCGTGCAGCACCAGGGAGTTGCCCAGCCTCTCCTCGAAGGGGTGCTCGGCGGCGAGCGCGGCGTACGTCCCGGCGACCGTGACGGGCAGGCCGGCGTGGACGGCCTGGGAGAAGGAGATCGGGGCGCCCAGTTCGGCGGTGACGGTGGCGGCGATCGCCTCGCGCCGGGCGGCCAGGGCGTCGCGCAGCGCGCCGATCCGCGCCGCGCGCTCGGCGGGCGGGGTGGCGGCCCAGGCGGGCAGGGCCGCCCGGGCCGCGCGGACGGCCGCGTCGACGTCCTCGGCGGAGCCCGCCGGGACGGCGCCGATGACCTCCTCGTCGGCCGGGTTGACGACCTCGATCGTCCCGCCGCCCGCGGCGGGACGCCAGTCCCCGTCGATGTACATGCCGTTGTGTGCCTGCATGAGCCCAAACTAGCGGCGCTAGTTTGAGGTGTCAGCAGAACGGCGCATGCCGTGGCTCACACGGAGGCCGGGGACGGGTCCGCGGCCGGGACGGACGCCGCCACGGGCGCGACCTCCACCGGGAATCCGTTGAGCACGGCGGTCCCGGACAGCGGGTCGAGCAGCCGCCCGTCCAGGAGCTGGTTGACGTTGGCCCCGGGGTCGGCGGCGGCCACCGGCGTCCGGGTGCCGGGCCGGTCGTGGCCCCAGCCGTGCGGCAGGCTGACGACTCCCGGAGGCACCGCGTCGGTCACCTCCACCGGCGCCCGGATCGCGCCCCCGTCGCCCGTGATCTCCGCGAGGCCGCCGTCGGCCAGGCCGAGGCGGGCGGCGTCGGCGGGGTGGACCTGGAGGGTGCAGCGGTTGCTGCCGCCCACCAGTGCGGGGATGTTGTGCATCCAGCTGTTGTTGGAGCGCAGGTGGCGGCGCCCGATGAGCACCAGGGCGCCGGGACGCTCCCGACGGCCGTCCAGGGCGCGGCGCAGCCGGGGGACGTCCCCGGCGATCGGCCCCGGGCACAGCTCGACCGTGCCGGAGGGGGTGCGCAGCACCTCGGGCAGCCGCGGGCGCAGCGGGCCGAGGTCGATGCCGTGCGGGTGCTCCAGCAGCCGGGCCAGGGTCAGGCCGTCCGGGTCGGCGCCGAACCCGTCGCCGTACGGGCCGAGCCGCAGCATCATGTCCAGTCGGCGTTCGGCGCCGTCCTCGCCGGTCAGGCACCGGGCCAGGTCGTCCGCGTCCCGGCCGTGGACCGGGGAGCGGGGGTCGGCGACGGCGGCGGCCAGGGTGCGCCGGACGACCGTGGCGTCGACCGACTCCGGATCGCCGTCGGGCGCGCCGGACGCGCAGAGCACCAGGCGCGCCAGGATCTCGCGCTCCGGCACCTCGTCCCCGGCCGGGGCGATCACCGGCCGGGTGTAGCGCACCTGGTTGCGGACGGCCAGGGCGTTGAAGCTGTGGTCGAAGTGCGGGCTGCGGCTGGGCCTGGGCGGCGGCAGGACGACGTGGGCGTGGCGGGAGGTCTCGTTGAGGTACGGGTCGACACTGACCATGAAGTCCAGCCCGGCCAGGGCCCGTTCAAGCCGGGCGCCGTCGGGGGCGGACAGGACGGGGTTGCCGGCGATGCAGACCAGCGCCCGGACCCTCCCCTCGCCCGGGGTGTCGATCTCCTCGGCCAGCGCGGCGGCCGGGAACTCCCCCTTGACCTCCGGATGTCCGCCGACCCGGCTGTGCCGGCGGCCGGTGGTGAAGCCCCGGCCGCCGGCGGGCGGCCGGGGCGCGCGGGCGGTGGCCGACAGCGGGAACATCGCTCCGCCGGGCCGGTCGAGGTTGCCGGTGAGGGCGTTGAGGACGTCGACCAGCCAGCTCGTCAGGGTGCCGAACTCCACCGCCGTACTGCCGATGCGCCCGTAGACCGCGGCGCGCTCCGCGACGGCCAGTTCACGGGCGAGGGCGCGGATCACCTCCGGCTCGACGCCGCACGCGCCGGCCACGGCCTCGGGGGTGAAGTCCGCGGCGAGCCGTGCCACGTCCCGCACGCCGCTCAGGTGCGGCCCGGCCCCGCCGGTGTCGACCAGGTCCTCGGCGAAGAGGACCTGCACCATCGCCATCAGCAGCAGGGCGTCGCCGCCCGGCCGGACGGCCACGTGGCGGTCGGCCAGCCGCGCGGTGCGGGTGCGGCGCGGGTCGATCACGGTGAGGGTGCCGCCGCGCCGCCGCAGCGCCCTCAGCCGGCCGGGGAAGTCGGGGGCGGTGCACAGGCTGCCGCCGGACTCCACCGGATTGGCGCCGACGACCAGCAGGTGGTCGGTGCGGTCCAGGTCGGGGACCGGGATGGCCAGCGGGTCGCCGTACAGCAGTCCGCTGGAGACGTGCTTGGGCATCTGGTCGAGGGTGCTGGCGGTGAAGAGGTTGGGGGTGCGCAGCGCCTTGACCAGCAGGGGCGGGTAGAGGGCGCCGGCGACGGTGTGGACGGTGGGGTTGCCGAGGAAGAGGGCCACCGCCTGCGGGCCGTGGGCGGCGAGGGTGCCGCCCAGCCCCTCGGCGACCGCGGCGAACGCCTCCTCCCAGCTCGCCTCCCGCAGTTCGCCGCCGCGCCGGACCAGGGGCCGGGTGAGCCGGTGGGGATCGCCGTCCAGCTCGCCGAAGAGGGCGCCCTTGGGGCAGACGAAGCCGCGGCTGAAGACGTCGTCGCGGTCGCCGCGCGCCGCGGTGATCCGCTCCCGCCCGCCCTCCCGGGCGACCGTGACGCTCAGCCCGCAGGTGGCTTCGCACAGCGGGCAGATCCGCAGGGCGGTGCGGGTCCCCGCACCGGTCCGCGTGCTGGCACTCTCCGACATCGGTCCCCCTCGTGGACGGCGTCCGGGCGGGCGCGGCGGCCGACACGGCATACCGACCGGCCGGTAGCCGAACAGTAGCCGGATCACCCCCGTGCCGCCCAGGGGTCGGCACCGGAACGGCCGCGCGTACGGCGCCCGCCGACCGTTGACGCGCGCGCCCCGCCGTTCCTATGGTTGATTCCTATGGTTCACAACATGAAACCCTGAGCACCTGGAGCATCGCGATGAGTGGCACCACGAGCGGTTTCGAACAGGCCCGCAAGACCGCGGAGGGGCTGGCGTACTCCTCCGGATTCGGGAACGAGCACAGCAGCGAGGCCGTCCCCGGTGCCCTCCCGGTCGGCCGCAACTCGCCGCAGCGCGCCCCCCTCGGGCTCTACGCCGAGCAGCTCAGCGGCACCGCCTTCACCGAGCCGCGCGCCCACAACCGCCGCTCGTGGCTGTACCGCATCCGCCCCTCGGCCGCCCATCCGCGCTTCGTCCGCACCGACGACGGCCGCCTGCGCGGCGCCCCCTTCACCGAGACCGCGCCGGACCCCAACCGGCTGCGCTGGGACCCGCTGCCCGATCCCGCCCCCGGCACCGACTTCCTGGCCGGGCTGTGGACCCTGGGCGGCAACGGCGACGCCGCCCGGCGCGAGGGCATGGCCGTCCACCTCTACGCCGCCAACGCCCCCATGGAACGCAGGGTGTTCGGCAACGCCGACGGCGAGCTGCTGATCGTCCCCGAGCGGGGCGGGCTGCTGCTGCGCACCGAGTTCGGCCTGCTGCGCGCCGAACCCGGCCACGTGGCGCTGATCCCGCGCGGGGTCCGCTTCCGCGTCGAGCCGCTGGAGGAGACGGTCCGCGGCTACGTCTGCGAGAACTACGGCCGCCCCTTCACCCTCCCCGAGCTCGGCCCCATCGGCGCCAACGGCCTGGCCAACCCCCGCGACTTCCTCGCGCCCACCGCGGCCTACGAGGACGTGGAGGGCCCGGTCGAGGTGGTCACCAAGTTCTGCGGCGCCCTGTGGACGGCCACCTACGACCACTCGCCCCTGGACGTCGTCGCCTGGCACGGCAACCTGGTGCCGTACGTCTACGACCTGCGGCGCTTCAACGTGATCGGCAGCATCAGCTACGACCACCCCGACCCGTCGGTCTTCACCGTCCTCACCTCGCCCTCCGACACCCCCGGCCTGGCGAACGTGGACTTCGTGGTGTTCGCCCCGCGCTGGCTGGTCGGCGAGGACACCTTCCGGCCGCCGTACTTCCACCGCAACGTGATGAGCGAGTACATGGGCCTGATCGAGGGCGCCTACGACGCCAAGACCGCGGGCCCGGGGGGCTTCGTCCCCGGCGGCGGCTCGCTGCACAACATGATGTCCGCGCACGGCCCGGACCGGGAGACCTTCGAGCGGGCGAGCGCGGCCGAGCTGGTCCCGCAGAAGGTGGACAACGGCCTGGCCTTCATGTTCGAGACCCGCTGGCCGGTGACCCTCACCGCGCAGGCGCGGGACGCCGGGCACCTGCAGCGCGGCTACGACGAGGTGTGGCAGGGTCTGGAGCGCCACTTCGGGGGGTGAGGCGCGGCCCCGCCGCCCCGCCGTGGTACGTACCGCGGCCCGCGCCGCACCACCATGACGCCGTAACGCCGTACGCCTGCCAGGCCGTCCGGAGGCCACCGTGACCACCTTCGCTCCCGACTCGCTCGCGCTGAACCGCAAACTGCCGCTGTGGTACCAGGTGTCGCAGTCGCTGCGCGCCTCGATACTCGGCCGCTCCCCCGACGCGCCCCTGCGCCTGCCGACCGAGGAACAGCTCGCCGGGCACTACGGCGTCAGCGTGCTCACCATGCGGCAGGCGCTCAAGGAGCTGGAGGAGGAAGGGCTGATCACCCGGCACCGGCGCCGCGGCACGTTCATCGAACCGAGCGCCCGCCGGGGCTCCCCCGTGCGGCTGCTCGGCTCGGTGGACGCCATCGTGGCCCAGCAGTCGGGCGAGGAGACCACCCTGCTGGGCCACGGCGCCGAGCCGGTGCCCGGCGAACTGGCGGAGTACTTCCCGGACCTGACGGAGGCGGTGGTCTACCGCCGGCTGCGCCGCGACCGGGAGACCGGCGAACCGACCAACTGGGCGGAGAACCTGGTCCGCCCCGAACTGGCCGACCGCATCGACCTTGCGGACCTGGCCCGCTGGCCGATGACGAAGGTGCTGCGCGACGCGGTCGGGGTGCGCATCAGCCGCATCACCGACACCGTCGCCGCCCGGCTGGCCGACCCGGAGACGGCCGGTCTGCTGGACGTCCCGCTGCTCAGCCCGATCCTCCACTACACCGGCGTGACCTACGACGACGACGGACGGGTGGTGGACGTGGCCCGCATCCACTACCGCGGCGACCGCTTCTCCTTCTCCGTCACCGTGGAGGCGGACTGACCTCCCCCCGTAGCATGCGGGCGGTGAGTGACGGTGAGCCACGGTGGATGACGCGGTGAGTGACGGGGCACCCCTGCTGGACGATCTGATGCCCTGGTCGGTCGGGCCGCTGCGGCTGGGCCGGGGCTGGGTGATGGCGCCCGACGCGCCGTCGCTGAAGGCCCGCTGGGCCGCGCTGGTGCGGGCCGAGGGGGCCGGGCGCGAGGCGCTGTTCGGGCCGACCCGCGCCCGGACGCCGCGCTCCCGCGTACCGCAGTTGCCCGGCCCGGCCGGGGCTGCCGCGTCCACCGGCCCGCTGGACCGGGAGGACGGGCCGTGCCCGGAGCCGGTGCGGGTGCTGCACGGGCTCCACGACCAGCAGTGGCTGATACCGGACCACCGCCTCATCGACGTCGCCCGGCCGGAGTTGTGGCGGGTCACCGACGGGCGGCAGATCCACCTGGTGGAGGCCGGCCGCACGCCCCGCGTCCCCGCCCCGGAACCGGCGTTCACCGCGCTGCTGCCCGACGGCCACTCCCCCACGGGCCGTCCGGGCCGCATCCGCCCGCTCTACCGGCGCCCCCGGGGCCGCGAGCCCAACCTGGCCCCCGGTCTGCTCGACCACCTGGCCGCGCGGCTGGGGACCCCCGTGACGGCCGAGGACTTCCTCGCCTGGACCGCCGCCGCGCTGCGCCCCTCCCCCGCCGGGCCCGCCGTGCCGCTCACCGCGGACCCCGAGGTGTGGCGGGACGGGGTGGCGCTGGGCCGCCGCGTGCTGTGGGTGCACACCCGGGGCGCCCGCTGCGGCGACGGCACCCGCCCGCGCCTGCCCGGCGGGCGCCGCCCGTACGTGCGGGCCACGCTGCCCGGACAGCCGCCCCCGGACGGACTGCGCTACGACGCGGAGGAGGAGGCCCTGTGGGTGGGGGACGGCCGGATAGCGCCGGTGGCGCGCGACGCCTGGGAGTTCGAGGCGGGCGGCTCCCGGGTGGTCGAGGAGTGGTTCGGCCGCCGTACGGCACCGGCGGCGTCCGGCGGGCTGGAGGCGGTGCGCCCGGGGACGTGGCCGCGGGAGTGGACCTCGGAGCTGCTGGAGCTGATCACCACGCTCACCCTCCTCGGCGAACTCCGGCGGGAGCGGCGGGAGTTCGCCGGGCGGGCGGCCGGGGGGCCGGTCGTCGACACCGCCGCGCTGCACGGTGCGGGGGTGCTTCCGGTGCCGCCGGGCGCGCGGCGCCCGGCCTCCGTCCTGGACCACCGCGAGGAGGGTCCGGGGGGCCAGCTCGCCCTGCTGTGACCGGCGGCCGGACCGGCTCCGCATCGGTCCCGCATCGGCCCCGCACCGGCTCCGGATCGGTTCCGGGAGGCATGACTCAGGGCCGGGCGGCGACGCCCGGCCCCGGCGGGGAGGTCATCGAGGGGGGTACGGCCGTCAGGCGTGCCCTCCGAAGAGCGAGCGCCGCAGCCGTCGCATCGGCGCGAACAGCGACACCCGCGCGCCTCGGTTCCGCATCCGGGTGTGCGCGGCGTCGCGCCTGGTCAGCTCGCGCATGAGCGAGGCGGCCTCCACCGTGTCATCCTGGGGTACGGCGGGACCGGCCAGCACGCTCAGGTGCCGGTCGAGGCGCGCGCTGGTCGTACCGCTCCCGCACTGGATCGCAGGGACCCGCGCCCTGCTGCGCACCGTTATCTGTTCCATGACACTCCCCACCCAAACGAGGGCTCCCGGCCCGGGCAGGGTAACCCTATCTCCAGGCCGGACCCCACGGGTATTCCGGTCAACGGATTCACCTTCCCCGCAAAGGGGTTGACGAACACCGTACGAGACAACAGCATCCGATCGACCCCATCACGGGGGACGGGGTCGGGGACGGGGAACACGGATGACCACGGAGAGGCTGCTCGCCGACCGCTACCGCCTCATCGCCGAACTGGGCCGCGGCGAGGTGGGCGTGGTCTGGCAGGCCCGTGACGAGGCACTGGGCCGGCAGGTCGCGGTCAAGGAGATCCGGGCGGCGCAGGAACTCTCCCCGGCCGAGGTGCGGCTGCTCTACACCCGCCTGGAGCGGGAGGCCATGACGGCCGGGCGCATCTCGCACCGCAACGTCGCCACCGTCCACAACGTCGTCGTGGAGGACGACCGGCTGTGGATCGTGATGGAACTGGTACCGGGGCTGTCGCTGGGCACCGTGCTGGAGGCGGAGGGCGTGCTCTCCCCGGCCCGCGCCGCGCGGATCGGCGCGGAGGCGGTCTCGGCGCTGCGCGCCGCGCACGAGGCGGGGATCACCCACCGCGACCTCAAGCCCTCCAACGTGCTGCTGGGCAACGACGGCAGGGTGGTGCTCACCGACTTCGGCATCGCGCTGGTGAAGGCCGGCACGGCGCACGTCCGGGCCGGGGAGCCGGCCGGCGCCCCGGAGTTCCTCGCGCCGGAGTGCGCCCGGGGCGCCGCGCCGGGTCCGGCCGCGGACCTGTGGGCGCTGGGCGTGCTGCTGTACCTGGCCGTGGAGGGCGTCTCCCCGTTCCGCCGCGGCACCCGCGAGGAGACGCTGCGGGCCGTGGGCGCGCACACCGCCGGGGACGTGCCGCCCCCGCGGCGGGCGGGCCCGCTGGAGCCCGTGCTGGAGGGGCTGCTGCGCGCGGACCCCGCCGAGCGGATGCCCGCCGCCGAGGCGGAGCGGCTGCTGCGCGTCGCCGCGGCCGGGGGCGGCCCGCGCGCCGTCCCGCCGCGGTCGCAGCGGCCTCCGGAGCACCGGCCGCCGGCGCGGCCCGCCGGGGACGGCGGGGATGGCGAGGACGACAGGGGTGACGGGGACGCCGGGGACGGGCGCGGGGGCCG
>NZ_DASQNP010000017.1:0-17854 GCF_035644915.1 Streptomyces sp. | reverse complement strand
GGTCGTCTACGACGACCTGCCCGCCGAGCAGTACCGGCGGATCCTCACCGACGCGGGCCTGCCCGCCTTCTTCGTGGACCTGCTGGTGGACTCCGAGGTCAAGATCTCCCAGGGCGCCCTGGCCCGGACCACCGGCGACCTGGCGGCCCTCCTGGGCCGGCCCGCCACCTCGCTGTCCGACGCCGTCGCCGAGGCCCTCAAGGGCTGACCGCGGGACGCCCCGGCGGAGCGGAGAGCGGGGGCCGGGGCGCCTACGGGACGGCGGACGTCCTGGGGAAGGCGCGGCGGTAGTCGCCCGGCGGGACCCCGACGTGCTTGAGGAAGTGGTGGCGGAGGTTGTTCGCCGTGCCGAGGCCGCTCAGTTCACCGACCTTCTCGACCGGCAGGTCCGTCGACTCCAGCAGGCTCTGGGCCTTCGCCAGGCGCTGGGCCAGGAGCCACTGGAGGGGCGTGGTGCCCGTGGCGGCCCGGAGCCGCCGGTGGAACGTGCGCGGGCTCATCGCCGCCCGCCGCGCCAGGTCCCCGACCGTCAGCGGTTCGTCCAGGTGCGCGCGGGCCCACTCCAGCACCGGCGCCAGGCTCTCGTCGTCGGTGGCGGGCACGGACAGGTCGACGAACTGGGCCTGGCCGCCCGGCCGGTGGGCGGGCACGACCATCCGGCGGGCGAGCTGGTTGGCGACGTGGGCGCCCAGATCGCGGCGTACGAGGTGGAGGCAGAGGTCGAGGCCGGCGGTGAGCCCGGCGCTGGTGAGCACGTCGCCGTTGTCGACGTACAGCACCGAGTCGTCGACCTCCACCTGCGGGTAGCGGGCGGCGAGTTGGGCGGTGTGCGCCCAGTGGGCGGTGGCGCGGCGGCCGTCGAGCAGGCCCGCCTCGGCGAGCGCGAAGGCGCCGGTGCACAGGGAGACCATGCGGGCGCCCGCGTCGTGCGCGCGGCGCAGGGCCTCGATCAGGTCCGGTGGCAGCGGTTCGCCGTCCTCGACGCAGGGATCGGGGACGGAGGGGACGACGACGGTGTCCGCGCCGACGATGTCGTCGAGGCCGTAGGGGGTCCGCACGGCCAGTCCCGTGCCGTCGGCGGGACCGTGCCCCGTTCCGCACAGCCGCAGGTCGTACCAGGGGTCGGCCAGGTCCGGCTGCGGCTTCCCGAAGACGGTGCAGGGGATGGCGAGTTCGTACAGGTCCCAGGAGGGGACCCCGATGCCCGCGGGCACGACCACGGCGACGGAACCGGCACCCATGCCCCGCAGCGTACGCCGGTGGCGGTGCGGCGGGGGCCGTGGCGGGAATTTGGTGCCGGACGTCACTCCTGTCACTGTTCCCGGCCGCCGTGCGCTGCGAGCGTGGTTCCCGACGTGATCGACCGCCACCGGCGGATAGATGCAGGGGAGTTGCGACATGACCGCGGACCGTCCGGCCGTGACCGTGCTGGGACTGGGATCGATGGGCTCGGCGTTGGCCGGCGCGCTGCTGGACCGGGGGCATCCGACCACCGTGTGGAACCGTTCGGCGCACAGGGCGGAGGCGCTCGCGGGCCGGGGGGCGGAGGCCGCCGCGACGGCCCGGGAGGCGGTCGCGGCGAGTCCGCTGGTCGTCGCCTGCGTACTGGACCACGACGCGCTGCACGCCGTCCTCGACCCCGTGGCCGGCACCCTGGCGGGCAGGACGCTGGTCAACCTCACCTCCGGCTCGCCCGAACAGGCCCGCGCCACCGCCGAGTGGGCGCGTTCGCACGGGGCCGACTACCTCGACGGGGCGATCATGACGACCCCGCCGGGGGTCGGCAGCCCGGAGATGATGTTCCTCTACAGCGGCCCGGAGGCCGTCTTCGAGGCCCACCGGCCGGCCCTGGCCACCCTGGGCGACCCTCTGTACCTGGGCGCCGACCCGGGGATGGCCTCCCTCCACGACGCCGCCCTGCTCGGTCTGATGTGGGCGACGCTGACCGGGTGGCTGCACGGCACCGCGCTGGTCGGTGCGGAGAAGACGGAGGCCACGGCGTTCACCCCCGTCGCCGTCCGCTGGCTGACCGCCGTGGCCGGCTTCATGACCACGTACGCCTCCCAGGTGGACGCCGGCCGCTACCCGGGCGACGACGCCACCGTCGACGTGCAGATCGCGGCGATCGACCACCTCCTCCACGCGGCCGGGGCCCGCGGCCTGGACAACGCGCTGCCGGAACTGCTGAAGGCCACCATGGAACGGGCGAAGGCCGCCGGGCACGGCCAGGACAGCTATGCGAGCGTGATCGAGGTCCTGCGCGGTCCGTCCGGCGGCAGGTGACCGCGCTCCCCGGTGCCGCCGGAGGCCGGCCGACGGCGCCGGGGAGCGTCCGGAGACGGCCGGCGCGGGCAGTGCCCTACGCGCCGTCCTGTGCGTCGTCCCGTGGGCTCTCCCGCCTGCGGCGGCGGTGGGCCGCGACGCGGGCGCGGGAGGCGCAGCCGGCCGAGCAGTAGCGGCGGGCGCTGCCGGGGCCGGTGCCCAGGTAGAAGGCGGAGCAGCCGGGGGCGGCGCACTCGCCCCAGGTGGCGCGGCCGTACTCGGTGATGATCTGGGCCAGCGCCAGGGCGCCGGACGCCAGGAGCCAGTCGGCCCAGCCCGCGTCCTCGCCCCGGTCGACGTGGAGGTGCCAGGGGTGGCGGCCGCCGTGCCGGGTCAGACGCGGGCGTGCGCCGCACTCGGCGAGGACCTCGTTGACGGCGCGGGCGGCCCGGTCGGTGTCGGTCTCGGCCAGGACACCGGCCATCCGGGCGGCGGCGGCCCGTACGGCCTCCGCCTGGGCCGGCGGGAACGCCTCCTCGGTGAGGTCCTCCGGGTCCTCCCCGTGCCGGACGAGCAGGTCGACCAGCGCCTTCCGGGGCAGGGCGGGGTCCTCACGGACCGCGTTGGCGAGGTCGACCAGCCGCCGGGCCGGCTGGAATCCCCGTCCGGTCACCATGTCGCTCACGGTCGGCTCCCTGTGTCTCCCGTCCCCAGGGTAACGTCTTTTTCACATATGGCGTTACATACGGGAGGCGCACGTGCGTCCGCGCACCGGGCTGAGGCCCTACCTGGCCACCGCACTCCTCGCCCGGCTCGCGGGGGAGGGCATGGCGGTCGCCGTGGTGATGCTGGCGGTGCACCGCACCGGCAGCGCGGCCCAGGGCGCGTTCGTGCTCACCGCGTGGATGGCGCCGCACGTCCTCGCCGCGCCGCTGACGGGCGCGCTCGCCGAGCGGGTGCGCAGCCCCCGGCTCTTCCACCTGGGCGCGCTGGGCGGCATGGCCGCGGGGATCGCGGCGCTGGCGGTGCTCGTCGGACGCGCTCCGGCGCCGGTGGTGCTGGCCGTCGCCGCGCTCGGCGGAAGCTGCGGGCCGGTGGCCACCGGCGGCCTGTCCAGCCTGGTGGCCCGGCTGGTCCCCGAGGGGGCCGGCCGCGACCGCGCGTACGCCCTGGACGCGGCGACGTACAACGCCGTGTCGGTGGCCGGGCCCGCCGTGGTGAGCACCGTCGCCGCCCTGGCCTCGCCCGGGCCGGCCGTGGCGCTGCTGGGCGTGTCGGCGGCCGGCGCGGCCGTCCTGGCGACCGCGCTGCCGTACGGGCGCCGCCCCGGCGCGGCCTCCGACGGGGCGGCGCCCGCGCCGACGACGCTGCGCGCCGACCTCGCGGCGGGCCTGGCGGCCGTGTGGCGCGTGCGCGAGCTGCGCGCGATCACCGCCGGGACCTGTCTGGCCTTCGTCGGCATCGGCGGTCTGGCCACCACCTCGGTGCTCCTCGCGGACGGCCGGGGCCGTCCGGACTCCGGGGGCGTGCTGATGACCGCGCTCGCCGCCGGGGCGCTCGCCGGTTCACTGGCGGCGGCCGGGCCGCTGCGGTCCTTCCCCGCCCGGCGCCTGGTCCCCGTCTGCCTGACCGGCACCGGCCTCGCCCTGGCCGGGGCCGCGGCCGCCCCCTCGTTCGCCGCGACGGTGGCGCTGTACGCCGCGGCGGGGGTGTTCGAGGGCCCGCTGCTGGGCGCCACCCTGCGCATCCGGGCCGCCCACGCCCCGGACCGGCTGCGGGCCCAGGTCTTCACCCTCGGCGCAGGGCTGAAGATCTCGGCGGCGGCCTGCGGGGCCGCCCTCGCCGGACTCGTCGCCGCGCTGCCCCCGCCGCTCCTCCTGCTCGGGATCGCCGCCCTCCAGCTCGCCGCGGCGCTCCTCCACCACCTCGTCCGGCGGACGCCACGGCCGTGACGTCCGGACCCGCCCGTCCCGGTGACGGCGGCGGGGGCCGCCCCGGCGGCGCGCGGGCGACGGGGAGTCCGGAAGGCCCGCCGTCCCGCCCCGGGCGCATAGCCTGGTCCGGCCCCACCGACGCGCACCGGGAAGGCCGCCGACCATGACCGCGAACCCCGCACCCCCGCACACGCCGCCCGCACGGATCGGGCTGGGCCTGGCCGCGGTCGGCCGGCCCGGCTACATCACCCTCGGACGCGAGCGCGACCTGCCCGCCGAGCGCACCGTCGCCGCGCTGCGCCGCCGCACCCGTGAACTCCTGGACCTCGCCTGGGCCCGCGGCGTCCGCTACGTCGACACCGCCCGCTCCTACGGCCGCGCCGAGGAGTTCCTCGCCGACTGGCTCCACAGCGGCGACGACCCCCGCGAGGACCTGGTCGTGGGCAGCAAGTGGGGCTACACCTACACCGCGGGCTGGTCCGTCGACGCCCCCGTCCACGAGGTCAAGGACCACGGCGTCGCCACCTTCGAACGGCAGCTCGCCGAGACCCGCGCGCTGCTCGGCGACCGGCTCGGGCTCTACCAGATCCACTCGGTCACGCCCGGCAGCACCGCCCTCACCGACACCGCCCTGCACCGCCGGCTCGCCGACCTGGCCGCCGAGGGCGTCACCGTGGGCCTGTCCACCAGCGGCCCGGCCCAGGGCGACGCCATCCGCGCCGCCCTGGAGGTCACCGTCGACGGCGAGCCGCTCTTCCGCAGCGTCCAGGCCACCTGGAACCCGCTGGAGCCCTCCGCCGGGCCGGCCCTGGCCGAGGCGCACGACGCGGGCCGCACGGTCATCGTCAAGGAGGCGCTGGCCAACGGGCGGCTCCTGCTGCCCGGCACTCCCCCGTACGCCGTCCTGGAGCCGATCGCCCGGGACACCGGCACGTCCTGCGACGCCGTCGCCCTGGCCGCGGCCCTCCACCAGCCCTGGGCCGACGTCGTCCTGTCCGGGGCGGTGACCACCCGCCAGCTCGCCGACAACCTGCGCGCCGCGGACGTGCGCCTGGACGGCGACCGGCTCGCGCGGATCGCCGCACTCGCCGAGTCCCCGGACGCCTACTGGTCGCACAGGTCCCGGCTCCCCTGGACCTGACGCCCGACGCGGCGCCCGCGCGCTCCGGTGCGGGGCCCGGGCCCTCGTCACCGGCGGGCCCGGACGGGCCGCGAACCACCCCCGGCCGCCGGGCCGGTGAGCGGGCGCCACCATCCGCCGGCGCCCGGGGAGTTGGGCGGTGCGCGTCCGGACCGCGGGGGGACCGGGCGTGCGCCCGGGTCCGGCCGCCCCCGGCCGGGCCTTGTACGGATCCGACACCCGGTCCTCACCGCGCCGTACCGATAAGGCAGTCTTGTCCCGTGCCCGAACCCACCGAGACCCCAGCACCCGACAAGCGGCGACCCCACCCGCACCCCGAGACGCTGCGGCGGCTGGAGCAGTCCTCCGGCAAGCTGGCCGCCGCCGCGCTCGCCCGGATGGGGGAGCAACTGCCGTGGTACCGCGCGATGCCGCCGGAGAACCGTTCGTGGATCGGGCTGGTGGCCCAGGCCGGCATCGCGGCGTTCACCGAGTGGTTCCGGCGCCCGGGGGCGCCGCAGGCGATCAGCACGGACGTGTTCGGGACCGCGCCGCGCGAGCTGACGCGCGCCATCACGCTGCGGCAGACGGTGGAGATGGTCCGCACCACCATCGACGTGGTGGAGGCGGCCATCGACGAGGTGGCCGCGCCCGGTGACGAGGGCGTGCTGCGCGAGGCGTTGCTCGTCTACGCCCGTGAAATAGCCTTCGCCACCGCCCAGGTGTACGCGCAGGCCGCCGAGGCGCGCGGCGCCTGGGACGCGCGGCTGGAGTCGCTGGTGGTCAACGCCGTGGTCTCCGGCGAGGCCGACGAGGGGGCCGTCTCCCGCGCCGCCGCGCTGGGCTGGAACTCCCCCGACCACGTCACCGTCGTGCTGGGCACCGCGCCCGACGGGGACAGCGAGCTGACCGTGGAGGCGATACGCCGCGCCGCCCGGTACGCCAAGCTCCAGGTGCTCACCGGGGTGTTGGGCAACCGCCTGGTGGTCATAGCGGGCGGCTCGGACGATCCGCTGGCCGTGGCCAAGGCGCTGATAGGCCCGTTCGCGGCCGGCCCGGTGGTGGCCGGGCCCGTGGTCGGCGACCTGCTGTCGGCGACGCGCTCGGCGCGGGCCGCCGCGGCCGGCCTGAAGGCGTGCGCGGCGTGGCCGGACGCGCCGCGTCCGGTGCTGGCGGACGACCTGCTGCCGGAGCGCGCGATGGCCGGGGACCCCACCGCGCGCACGCTGTTGGTGGAGGAGATCTACAGACCGCTCCAGGAAGCGGGTTCCGCCCTGCTGGAGACGCTCAGCGTCTACCTGGAGCAGGCCAGCAGTCTGGAGGGGGCGGCGCGCATGCTGTTCGTCCACCCCAACACCGTCCGCTACCGGCTGCGACGTGTGACGGACGTCACCGGCTGGTCACCGTCCGATGTGCGCTCGGCCTTCACCCTGCGCGTCGCCCTGATCCTCGGTCGTCTGGCTGATCACAGCGGGCGGATATAGTCGTGCCCGACAGTTTTGTCGGCCTTCGACAATTCCCCCGACCGTTCTTCGTGCCGGTCCCCACCGGCGGGGACCTCCGTCGACAAGAGAGAGTGAGAGAGTGCTCGTACTCGTCGCTCCCGGCCAGGGTGCCCAGTCACCCGGCTTCCTGACTCCTTGGCTCGAACTCCCCGGTGTCGCGGACCGGCTGCGGGAGTGGTCGGCCGCCATCGACCTCGATCTGGTGCACTACGGCACCGAGGCCGACGCCGAGCAGATCCGCGACACGGCCGTGGCCCAGCCGCTGCTGGTGGCCGCGGGGCTGGTCTCCGCGCAGGCGCTGCTGGACGGCGTCGGCAAGGACGTCCTCGGCGCGGTCGCCGGCCACAGCGTGGGCGAGCTGACCGCCGCCGCGATCGGCGAAGTCCTCACCCCCGAGGCCGCGATGACGCTCGTCCGCAAGCGCGGGCTGGCGATGGCGGAGGCCGCCGCCGTCACCGAGACCGGCATGTCCGCCGTGCTGGGCGGGGACCCGGAGGCGGTGACCGCCCACCTGGAGAAGCTGGGGCTCACTCCGGCCAACATCAACGGCGCCGGGCAGATCGTCGCCGCGGGCACCACCGAGCAGCTCGCCGCCCTGGCCGAGGACAAGCCGGAGGGGGCCCGGGTGCGCCCGCTGGCCGTCGCCGGCGCCTTCCACACCCACCACATGGCCCCGGCCGTCGCCGCCCTGGAGGAGGCGGTCAAGGGCGTCGAGGCGGGTGACCCGCGGGTCCGCTACGTCTCCAACCGGGACGGCCGGGTGGTCGCCGACGGCCGGGAGGTCGTGCAGCGGCTGGTGCACCAGGTCTCCAACCCCGTGCGCTGGGACCTGTGCATGGAGACCTTCAGGGAGCTGGGGGTCACCGCACTGATCGAGGTCTGCCCCGGCGGCACCCTCACCGGCCTGGCCAAGCGCGCCCTGCCGGGCGTGAAGACACTGGCCCTGAAGACCCCCGAGCACCTTGAGGCGGCCCGCGAGCTGATCGCCGAGCACGCCACCACGACGGTCGAGTAGCCGGATAGGAGCCCCGAGGACATGACCGCGAAGATCCGGCCCGCGAAGGGCGCCCCGTACGCGCGCATTCTCGGCGTCGGCGGCTACCGTCCGACCCGGGTGGTGCCGAACGAGGAGATCCTCAAGCACATCGACTCGTCCGACGAGTGGATCCGCTCCCGTTCCGGCATCGCCACCCGGCACTGGGCGGGCCCCGAGGAGACCGTCGCCGAGATGTCGCTCGCCGCGGCGGGCAAGGCCGTCGCGGACGCCGGGATCAACCCCGACCAGATCGGCGCGGTCATCATCTCGACCGTCTCCCACTTCAAGCAGACGCCCTCGATCGCCACCGAGATCGCCCACCGCCTGGGCACGGGCAAGGCCGCCGCCTTCGACATCTCCGCGGCCTGCGCGGGCTTCGGCTACGGATTGACCATCGCCAAGGGCCTGGTCGTGGACGGCAGCGCGGAGTACGTGCTGGTGGTCGGCGTCGAGCGGCTGTCGGACCTGACCGACCTTCAGGACCGTACGACCGCCTTCCTGTTCGGCGACGGCGCGGGGGCGGTCGTCGTCGGTCCGTCCGAGGAGCCCGCCATCGGCCCCACCGTCTGGGGCTCGGAGGGCGACAAGGCGGACGTCATCTCGCAGACCGTGCCGTGGGACGACTTCCGCGTCGGCGACGCGGCGCGGCTCCCGGTCGGCGAGGACGGCGCGCCGAAGTTCCCCGCCATCCGCCAGGAGGGCCAGACGGTCTTCCGCTGGGCCGTCTTCGAGATGGCGAAGGTCGCCCAGCAGGCGCTGGAGGCCGCGGGCGTCAGCGCCGACGACCTGGACGTCTTCATTCCGCACCAGGCCAACATGCGGATCATCGACTCGATGGTGAAGACCCTCAAACTGCCGGAGCACGTCACGGTCGCCCGTGACATCGAGACCACCGGCAACACCTCGGCCGCCTCGATCCCGCTCGCGATGGAGCGGCTCCTGGCGACCGGACAGGCGAAGAGCGGCGACACCGCACTCGTCATCGGCTTCGGGGCGGGTCTCGTCTACGCGGCAACGGTCGTTACCCTCCCCTAGTCGGTTCATCGCACCGCACACACCAGACGCAACACAACACGAAGGAGCGCCACGCATGGCCGCCACCAAGGAAGAGATCGTCGCCGGTCTCGCCGAGATCGTGAACGAGATCGCCGGCATCCCGGTCGAGGACGTCCAGCCGGAGAAGTCCTTCACCGACGACCTGGACGTCGACTCGCTGTCTATGGTCGAGGTCGTCGTCGCCGCCGAGGAGCGCTTCGGTGTGAAGATCCCGGACGACGACGTCAAGAACCTCAAGACCGTCGGCGACGCCGTGGACTACATCACCAGCCACCAGGACTGATCCGTCCCGGCACACGTCGGACGCGCCTGTCGCCACCCGCCGCGGTGGCGGAGAACCGCACATTCCTACCAGTGGAGACAGAATTCCTGTGAACGCGACCCAACACTCCGTGGTCGTCACCGGTATCGGCGCAACCACACCGCTGGGTGGCGACAGCGCATCGACGTGGGAGGGCCTGATCGCCGGCCGCTCCGGGGCCAGGCCCCTGGAGCAGGACTGGGCGGCCGAGCTGCCGGTGAAGATCGCCGCCCAGGCGGCGGTCGAACCGTCCGAGGTCCTGCCGCGTCCGCTGGCCCGCAAGCTGGACCGCTCGGCGCAGTTCGCCCTGATCGCCGCCCGCGAGGCGTGGGCCGACGCCGGGTACGAGGGCAAGGCCGGGGAGAACGGCCTGGTGGACCCCGACCGGCTCGGCACGGTCATCGCCTCCGGCATCGGCGGCGTCATCACGCTGCTCGACCAGTACGACGCGCTCCGGGACAAGGGCCCCCGCCGCGTCTCCCCGCACACCGTGCCGATGCTGATGCCCAACAGCCCGGCGGCCAACGTCGGCCTGGACGTGGGCGCCCAGGCGGGCGTGCACACCCCGGTCAGCGCCTGCGCCTCGGGTGCCGAGGCGATCGGCTACGCCGTGGAGATGATCCGCAGCGGACGTGCCGACGTGGTCGTCGCGGGCGGCACCGAGGCGGCCATCCACCCGCTGCCCATCGCGGCGTTCGCCAACATGATGGCGCTGTCCAAGAACGAGGGCGACCCCGCGAAGGTGTCGCGCCCCTTCGACAAGGCCCGGGACGGCTTCGTGCTCGGCGAGGGCGCGGGCGTCGTCGTGCTGGAGTCGGCCGAACACGCCGCCCGGCGCGGCGCGAAGGTCTACTGCGAGGTGCTGGGCCAAGGGCTGTCGGCGGACAGCCACCACATCGCCCAGCCCGAGCCGACCGGCCGGGGCATCGCCACCGCGCTGCAGAACCTGCTGGAGGCGACCGGCCTCCGGCCGTCGGAGCTGGTGCACCTCAACGCGCACGCCACCTCCACCCCGCAGGGCGACGTCGCCGAGGTCAAGGCGCTGCGCAAGGTCCTGGGCGCCGATCTGGACCATGTGGCCGTCTCCGCCACCAAGTCCATGACCGGTCACCTGCTGGGCGGCGCGGGCGGCGTGGAGACGGTGGCGACGGTGCTGGCGCTGCACCACCGCACGGCCCCGCCGACCATCAACGTCGACGAGCTCGACGAGGAGGTCGACGCCGACATCGTGCGCGGCCGGGCCCGCCCGCTGGGCGAGGGCCGGATCGCCGCGATCAACAACTCCTTCGGCTTCGGCGGCCACAACGTCGTCCTGGCCTTCCGCACGGTCTGACGCCGCAGTCCCGCACCGCGGCGGGAAAAGCCTCCCCGAGGGGGCCACCGGGCACGTCCCGGTGGCCCCCTCGGCCGTCCGTGTGCCCGGGGCGTCAGGGACAGGCGACGACCTGTCCGGCCCAGGAGAGTCCGCCGCCGAAGGCGAACAGCAGCACGGGCGCGCCCGGTTCGATCGCGCGGCGCTCGACGAGCTTGGAGAGGGCGAGCGGGACGGAGGCGGCCGAGGTGTTGCCGGAGTCCACCACGTCGCGCGCCACGACCGCGCCGGTGGCGCCGAGCCGCCGGACCAGGGCCTCGATGATCCGCAGGTTGGCCTGGTGGGTGACGATCCCGCCGAGCCGGCCGGGGGTGGTGCCGGCCCTCGCGCAGGCCCGCTCGATCAGGGGGACCAGTTCGGTGGTGGCCCAGCGGAAGACGGTCTGGCCCTCCTGTGCGAAGCGCGGCTGCCAGGCGCCCCGGAGCCGTACGGCGTCGCCGCGCGAGGGGTCGGAGCCCCAGACGACGGGGCCGATGCCCGGGGTGCCGGAGGCGGACCGGTCGGCGCTGACCACGGCCGCGCCCGCGCCGTCGCCGAGGAGGACGCAGGTGGAGCGGTCGGTCCAGTCGGTGACGTCGGACATCTTCTCGGCGCCGATGACCAGGGCGTGCCGTGCGGCCCCGGCCCGCAGGGAGTGGTCGGCGGTGGCCAGGGCGGTGGTGAAGCCCGCGCAGCCGTTGTTGAGGTCGAAGGCGACGGCGTCGGGTATGCCCAGGCGGCCGGCGACCTCGGCGGCGGTGGAGGGGCAGCGGTCCCTCGCCGAGCAGGTGGCGACGGTGACCAGGCCGATGTCGGCCGGGTCGAGTCCGGCCGCGGCCAGGGCCTTGCCCGCCGCGGCGGCGGCCAGGTCGGCGACGGACTCCTCGCGGGCGATGCGCCGGGTGACGATGCCGGTCCGCTGCCGGATCCACTCGTCGCTGGTGTCCACCATCCCCGCCAGGTCGTCGTTGGTCAGCACGTGGTCGGGCTGGTGGTGGCCCAGGGCGGTGATGCGGGTCGGATGCACGGCGGTCCTCCTCGGCTCGGCCTTGACGCGGCCTTCGGCTCGGCAGTGCACCGACCTTATAGCGACCGATCGGTCGGACTCTATAACTTCCCGGTTCTCGGTACGATGGCCTCCGTGAGCCCCCGCAGATCCGCCGCCGAAGCCCGCCGCACCCGTGAGCGGATCATCGAGCGCGGCGTCGCCCTCGCCTCCCTGGAGGGGCTGGAGGGGCTGACGATCGGACGGCTCGCCGCCGACCTGGGCATCAGCAAGTCCGGCCTGCTGGGCCACTTCGGCACCAAGGAGGCGTTGCAGCTCGCGGCCCTGGAGCGGGCGGCGGTGATCTTCGACCGCGAGGTCTGGCGCCCCGCGGCGGACGCCGAGCCGGGGCTGGCGCGGCTGCGCGCGGTCTGCGCGGCGTGGATCTCGTACCTGGAGCGCGGGGTGTTCCCGGGCGGCTGCCTCTTCGTCGCCTCCACGTTCGAGTACGACGGCCGCGGCGGGCCCGTACGGGATCTGCTGCGGCGTCAGTTCGGCGCGTGGCGGCGCCGCCTGTCGGCGGACGTGAGGGTGGCCGCCGGGCGCGGTGAACTGCCCCCGGACAGCGATCCGGAGCAGATCGTGTTCGAGCTGAACGGCATCCTGATGAGCCTGAACCACACCATCCAGCTCTACGGCGGCACCGGGGCCGCCGTCCGCGCCCGGCGCGCGGTGGACCGGTTGCTTCCGCCCCCGTCGTCCGGTCCCGTCGGCCCTCAGGAGCCCGGGGAGGGGGGCGCTCCGTCGAAGCCGGCGTAGTACGAGGCCGCCATGTCCTCGTCGCCGTGGCCCTGTTCGGCGGCGCGCCGGAAGCGCTCGGCGCCCGCCTCCGCCACGTCCATCCGCACCCCGGCCGACCGGCCCGCCTCGACGATCAGCCGGGCGTCCTTCTCGGCGGTGCGGACGGCGAAGCTGGGGGTGAAGTCGCCGGAGCGGATGACCTCGGCCTTCATCCGCAGGTAGCCCATGTCGAGCCCGCCGCCGGCGATCGTGTCCAGGAAGTCCTGCGGGTCGACGCCCAGCCCCCGGGCGAGGGCGAGCGTCTCGGCGGCGCCGTGGTTGACCGCGAGCACCCAGGAGTTGCAGACCAGCTTCAGCCGGGTCGCGTCGCCCGGCCGGTCGCCGAGCCAGCGGACGCGGGCGGCGAGGGCGTCCAGCACGGGGGCGAGGGGCTCGCGCGCCTCGTCCGGCCCGGCCGCCAGCACCGTCAGCCGCCCCTCCTCGGCGGGCTCGCGGGTGCCCAGGACGGGCGCGTCCACGAAGACCAGCCCCCTTTCGCGGGCGAGGCCGGTCAGCGCGGGCAGCGCGTCGAGCCCGGTGGTGGTGCACTGGAGCCAGACCGTGCCGGGCCGCGGGCCGGGGGCGGCGGCGCGCAGGGCGTCGAGGACGGCGGGGCCGTCGTGGACCATGGTGAGCACCACGTCGGCGCCCTCGACCGCCTCGGCGGCGGTCGCGGTGACGCGGGCGCCGGCGGCGGCCAGCGGTTCGGCACGGGCGGGGGTGCGGTTCCAGGCGCTGACGGCCAGCCCGGCGCGCAGCAGGCTGCGGGCCATCGCCGCACCCATGATGCCGGTGCCCAGGACCGCCACGGATGTCGGTTGGGATGTCATGCCGGGGACCGTACGGCCTGCGGGCGCGCCCGGGGGCGCGCGACGCGGCCGTGCGCGGGGCCGGGCACCGCGGCGGGACGGCGGAACCGGAGCCGACGGGGCGTCAGACCACCTGGTGCAGCCAGCGCACCGGGGCGCCCTCGCCCGCGTAGCGGAAGGGCTCCAACTCGTCGTCCCAGGGCTTGCCGAGCAGCTTGGCGATCTCCGACTCCAGGTCGGTCTCACCGCGCGCGGCGCGTTCCAGCGCGGCGCGCAGCCGGTCCTCGGGGATGAGGATGTCGCCGTGCAGACCGGTCACCGCATGGAAGATGCCCAGGTCGGGAGTGGAACTGTAGCGCTCGCCCTCGGCCGTGGAGCACGGCTCGGAGGTCACCTCGAAGCGGAGCAGGCGCCAGCCGCGCAGCGCGGAGGCGAGCTTGGAGGCGGTGCCGGGCTCACCCTGCCAGGAGAGCTCCGCCCGCCAGGTGCCCGGCGAGGCGGGCTGCTTGATCCAGTCGAGGCTGACGCGGGTGCCGAGCACCCCTGCGACGGCCCATTCGACGTGCGGGCACAGCGCGCGGGGAGCGGAGTGCACGTACAGAACTCCACGTGTCGTCACCGGGACCTCCTGTCCGGTTCGGGCGCGGCCTTCCGCGGCGGCCTCGAATCCCTACCGGTCGTGCGCCGGACCGGCACTTGACATCTTGTCCCATCGGCCACGTGTCCTCCAGATCCCGAGGTTACGAACAGTAAACACTATCCGTGCCGATTCTCCCTAAAAGGGACATCAAGTGACGCGATGTAATCTGTCAATTGTGTCCAGTGGCCATTTTCGGACCGTCGCGGAAAAAGCTACCGTGCCACGGCACGCAAAGGGTGACGTACCGTCGAACAGGGCGGTCAACCCACCCGACCGAACCATCACCCCACCGGGAGCCGGGAAGGAACGGGGGGAGCAGACGTGCGGGACAGCGCGCCGCCCGGCCGTGCGCCGGGCCGTCCGCCGGGCGCCGCCCGGGTCCGCGGCGGGCGGCTCGTGCTCGGCGCGTGCGCCGTCGTCGCCGTCGTCGTGGCGCTCGTCGTGCTGGCCGTCTCGTGCGGCACCCCGGACGACGGCGCGGCGCCCGGCTCCCGGCGCGCCTCCCCCGCCGCCCGCCCCTCGCCCTCGCCCGTGTGGGACACCGATCCCGACTCGCTGGCGGCCCTGGGCGATTCGATCACCCGCGCCTACGACGCCTGCTCGCTGCTGGCCGACTGCCCCGAGGCGTCCTGGGCGACCGGCTCCTCCCCCGAGGTGGACAGCCTGGCGCGGCGGCTGGGCGTCCCGGCCGCCGCGCGCTGGAACCTCGCCCGCTCCGGTGCCCTGATGGCCGACCTGCCCGCCCAGGCGCGGCGGGCGGCGGCGCACCGGCCGGACCTGGTCACGGTGCTGATCGGCGCGAACGACGCCTGCCGGCCGACCGTCGCGCGGATGACGCCGGTGGCCGCCTTCCGCGCCGACTTCGCCGAGGCGCTGCGCGTGCTGCGCCGGGCCTCGCCCAGGACCCAGGTGTACGTGGCCAGCGTGCCGGACCTGGAGCGGCTGTGGTCCCAGGGGCGGTCCCACCCGCTGGCCGCGCGGGTGTGGGAGCTGGGCATCTGCCCGTCGATGCTGGCCGACGCGGACGCCGTGGACGCCGCGGCGGTGGAGCGCCGCGCGGCGGTGGCCGGGCGGGTGCGGGCGTACAACGCCGCGCTGGAGGAGGTCTGCGCGCGCGACGCCCGCTGCCGCTACGACGGCGGGGCCGTCCACGCGTACCGCTTCACCACCCGGGAACTGAGCGTCTGGGACTGGTTCCACCCCGGTCAGGCGGGCCAGCGCAGGCTCGCCGAGATCGCCCACCGCCGGGTGGCGGCCGGGCGTCCGCCCTCCTGAACGGACGGCGGGCCGCCGCGGATCTCCGTACGGACCATTGACGCCGGTCAGGGCGGCTCACTACATTCTCGCCAGCATTTCGAACGGATGACGAAATCTCGAACAGCGTAGAGGGGCAGCCGCTGTGCGCATCACCGGAATCAGCACCCATGTCGTCGGTACCCCCTGGCGCAACCTGACCTACGTCCAGGTGCACACCGACGAGGGCCTCACCGGCGTCGGCGAGACGCGGATGCTGGGACACACCGACGCGCTGATCGGCTACCTGCGCGAGGCCGAGGCCAACCACATCGCCGGCTCCGACCCCTTCGCCGTCGAGGACCTGGTGCGGCGCATGAAGTACGGCGACTACGGGCGGGCCGGGGAGATCGTGATGTCCGGCATCGCGGTCGTGGAGATGGCCTGCTGGGACATCAAGGGCAAGGCACTGGGCGTACCCGTCTGGCAGTTGCTCGGCGGGAAGGTCACCGACCGGGTCAAGGCGTACGCCAACGGCTGGTACACCGTCGAGCGCACCCCCGAGGCGTTCCACGAGGCGGCCCTGAGGGTCGTCGAGCGCGGTTACCGGGCGCTCAAGCTCGATCCGTTCGGCACCGGCCACTTCGAGCTGGACCGCGCCGAGACGCTGCGCTCGGTCTCCCTGGTGGAGGCCGTGCGGGACGCGATCGGGCCGGATGTCGAACTGCTGCTGGAGATGCACGGCCGGTTCAGCCCCGCCACCGCCGTCCGCATCGCCCGCGAGGTCGCGCCCTTCGAGCCGGGCTGGCTGGAGGAGCCGGTGCCGCCGGAGAACCTCAAGGCCCTGGCCAAGGTCGCCGACAAGGTGGACCTGCCCATCGCCACCGGCGAACGCATCCACGACCGGATCGAGTTCCGCGAGCTGTTCGAGTCGCAGGCCGCCGACATCATCCAGCCCGACCTCGGCCACCTCGGCGGCATCCTGGAGACCCGCAAGCTCGCCGCCACCGCCGAGACCCACTACGTGATGGTCGCGCCGCACAACGTCGGCGGCTCGGTGCTCACCGCCGCCTCCCTGCAACTGGCGGGCTGCACCCCGAACTTCAAGATCCTGGAGCACTTCAACGACTTCGCGGACGCCGAGATCAAGAAGGTGGTCAAGGGCGCGCCGGAGGTCGTGGACGGCTACTTCGCCCTCCCCGACGCGCCCGGCCTGGGCGTGGAGCTGGACACCGACGCGGCGGCGGAGTTCCCCCAGCAGCAGGCCCGGTTCGACCTGTGGGCCGAGGGCTGGGAGAAGCGGAAACCGCGCGGGACGCGGGCGTGACGCGCGGAGCGCCGCGGGAGCGCACGGGTCGCACGCGCGTACGGAGCGCGCGGCGCGGGGAGGATGCAGCGGTGAACACACCGGCACACGACCAGGCTTGGGACCGGGACCGGGACCGGGACCGGGAGCGGGGAGGTCCGGCGCGGGACGGCGCCGGGCGCACCGGCCGCGCAGACCGCACCGGCCGCGCCGTCCTCGTGGAACGGCCCGGCGCCCACCGGCTGGTGGAGGTGGAACGCACCGGGCCCGGCCCCGGTGAGGCGCGGGTGGCCGTGTACGCGGCCGGGGTCTGCGCCAGCGACCGCGAGGTGTACGCCGGGACGCGCGCCGAGGGCTACGTCCGCTACCCCGTCGTCCCCGGCCACGAGTGGTCCGGCACGGTGGAGGCCGTCGGGGACGGCGTCGATCCGGCGCTGGTGGGCCGGAAGGTGGTGGGCGAGGGGTTCCGCGCCTGCCTGGTCTGCGACCGCTGCCGGGAGGGCGCCACCAGCCTGTGCGACGGCGGCTACGACGAGACCGGCTTCACCCGGCCCGGCGCCTTCGCCGACACCCTCACCCTGCCCGCCCGGCTGCTGCACGTCCTGCCCGACGGGGCCGACCTGCGCTCCGCCGCGCTGCTGGAGCCGGCCGCCGTGGCCGCCGAGGCGGTCCTGGCGGGGGCGCCCCTGCCCGGGGAGCGGATCGCCGTGGTCGGCGCGGGCACGCTCGGCCTGCTGGCGGTCCAGTTGCTGGCCGCCTTCTCCCCCGCCGAGCTGCTGGTGGTCGATCCGCGGGTGGGGCGCGCCGAGCGGGCGCTGCCGATGGGCGCCACCGGGGCGCGCACCCCGTCGGCCGCCGGGGAACTGCGGGGCCGCTACGACCTGGTGGTGGAGTCCGCGGGCGCGCCCACCACCGCGCACGACTCCTGCCTGCTGGCCCGGCGCGGCGGCCGGGTGGTCCTGACCGGTCTGCCCGGACCGGGCGCGCGGGGCATCGACCCCATCGGCCTGACCGTCGGCCGGCTCACCGTCCACACCGTCTTCGGCGCTCCGCCCGCCGCCTGGGCACACGCCGTGCGGGCCTTCGGCGCGGGTCTGCTGGCGCCCGCGCCCCTGATCACCCACGAGCTGCCGCTGGACGGCTTCGCCGAGGCCGTCGCGCTGGTCGGCAGCGGCGACCCCGACGTCGGCAAGGTCCTGCTGCGGCCCTGACCGGCCCGTCCGTCCCCGCCCCCACCCCCGCCTCCTTCCCCGGCCCCCGACTCCCGCCCCGATCCCGCCCCCGACTCCGAACGCCGTACGACACACCGAACCTGGGAGCACCGTGACCGAAGCGTCCACTCCACCGCCCGCCTCGCCCCCCGGCCCGCGCCGCCCCGGTGATGCCGCCCTGGCCGCCCTCGGCCACCCCGTCCCGCCCCACGACCCCGCCGGCGCCTCCCCGCACACCTTCCCCGACGGCGGCACCTGGCGCACC
>NZ_DASQNP010000016.1:0-19507 GCF_035644915.1 Streptomyces sp. | reverse complement strand
CGGTCCAGGCGTCCGTCCACTCCGCGCCCGCCGGCGGGTGGACGGCGCGCTCCCGGGCACCCGCCCCCAGGCACTGGCGCCGGGGCCGCCGGGGAACTCCGGGAGCAGCGGCCGCATCGGCGGGGGAGCGTGCCGCACCGTAACCAGCGCGCCATCACCTCGCGGTACGCCGGGTCGTCCGGGGCGCCGCCGTGGAAGCCGCCGAAGCCGGTGTTCCACCGGGGGACGCCCGGCAGCGCGGGGCGGTGGAGCCGGTGCCGACGGCGCCGGACCCCAGAACGCCGGGCGCGGGGTCTCCTGCCGCCCGCTCCGCTCCGGCGCGCCGTCGCGCGCAGAGGGTGCCGCGGGTGGGGCAGGGAGGGCCGGGCCGGGGACGACGGCGAAGGGGAGAAGGCGGCGGGTGCGGACAGGGTGCTCCCGGGGCCCGTCGGCCGGGGGCGGCCGGGGCGGCGGATCAGCGGGGGACGGGGGCCGGGCCCGAGCTGGCCCGTACGGTGAGCCGCGGCGGCAGCAGTTCGAGCCGCTCCTCCCGCTCGCCGCGCACCTTGGCCATCACCAGCTCGACCGCCCGGCGCCCCATCTCGTGGGCGGGGATGGCCACGGAGGTCAGGCGCACGGACGCCTGGACGGCCACCTGGTCGGGGCAGATGGCGACCACCGAGACGTCCTCGGGGACGGCCCGGCCCTGCTGGCGCAGCAGGCTGAGCAGCGGGTCGATGACGGCCTCGTTCTGCACGATGAAGGCGGTGGTGCCCGGGCGCTCCTCGAAGATCCGGGCGAGCGTCCCGGCCATCGCCGCGTAGCTGCCCTCGCACGGCCGGTGCAGCAGCCGTACGCCCAGCTCGGCGGCGCGGGCGCGCAGCCCGTCCCGGGTCCGCTCGGCGAAACCGGTGTGCCGTTCGTAGACGGCGGCGGCCTCGCCGACCACCGCGATGTCGCGGTGGCCCAGCCCGGCCAGGTGCTCCACGCACAGCGCGCCGGTGGCGGTGAAGTCCAGGTCGACGCAGGTGAGCCCGGTCGGATCGGCGGGAATGCCGATCAGCACGGCGGGGCGTCCGGCGTCACGCAGCAGCGGCAGCCGGGCGTCGTCCAGCTCGACGTCCATCAGGATCATCGCGTCGGCCAGCCCGCTGCCCACCACCCGGCGCACGGCCGCCGGGCCCTCCTCGCCGGTCAGCAGCAGGACGTCGTGGTCGTGGGAGCGGGCGGTGGTGGCGACGGCCAGCGCGATCTCCATCATCACCGGCACGTACATGTCGGTGCGCAGCGGCATCATCAGGGCGATGATGTTCGACCTGCTGCTGGCCAGCGCCCGCGCGCCCGCGTTGGGGTGGTAGCCCAGCTCCCGGATGCTCTGCTCCACGCGCTCCCGGGTGGCGGCGGAGATGGAACGCTTGCCGCTGAGGACGTAGCTCACGGTGCTGGCGGAGACTCCGGCGTGCCGGGCGACCTCGGCGAGGGTGACCATGGGCCTTCTCCTGGGCGGTGCGGGAAGCAGCAGGTGAAGCGCTTCGACAGTGAATCTGCCGACTGACCCTAGACCGGAGCCGGGGAGCTGTCCAGATGCGCGATGCCGGGCAGTCGAAGCGCTTCAACTGAAGGACCATACCCGAACACACACGGACCGACTTTCGTTACATAAAGTATGAAACGGGTACATGCGGCCAGGTAATACTCGTCGGTAGTGCGAGGTGAGCCCGCGATGACCGTCTCCGAACGCGAAGCACGACAGGTGGCCGAGGACGCGAGGGAGCAGCACTGGCGCAAACCGAGCTTCGCCAGGGAACTCTTCCTCGGCCGCTTCCGCCTCGGTCTGGTCCACCCCCACCCCCGGCCCGCGGACGAGGACGTCCGGCGCGGCGAGGAGTTCCTCGCCCGGCTGCGGGAGTTCTGCGAGACGACGGTGGACGGCCGCCTCATCGACCGCGAGGGGCGCATCCCTGACGAGGTGGTCAAGGGCCTGAAGTCCATCGGCGCGTTCGGCATGAAGATCGACCCGCGCTACGGCGGCCTGGGCCTGAGCCAGCTCCACTACAACAGGGCGCTGGCCCTGGCCGCCTCGGCCAGCCCCGCCGTCGGCGCGCTGCTCTCGGCCCACCAGTCCATCGGCGTCCCCCAGCCGCTGAAGCTCTTCGGCACCGACGAGCAGAAGGAGGCCTTCCTGCCGCGCTGCGCCGCCGGCGACATCTCGGCGTTCCTGCTCACCGAGCCGGACGTCGGCTCCGACCCGGCCCGGCTGGCGACCACCGCCGTGCCCGACGGGGACCACTACGTCCTGGACGGCGTGAAGCTGTGGACCACCAACGGCGTCGTCGCCGACCTGCTCGTCGTCATGGCGCGCGTGCCGCAGTCCGAGGGCCGTCGCGGCGGCATCACCGCCTTCGTCGTCGAGGCCGGCTCCGAGGGCATCACCGTGGAGAACCGCAACGCCTTCATGGGCCTGCGCGGCATCGAGAACGGCGTCACCCGCTTCCACCGCGTCCGCGTCCCGGCCGCCAACCGGATCGGCCCCGAGGGCGCGGGCCTGAGGATCGCGCTGACCACCCTCAACACCGGCCGCCTCTCCCTGCCCGCGATGTGCGCGGGCGCGGGCAAGTGGTGCCTGAGGATCGCCCGCGAGTGGTCCGCGGCCCGCGAGCAGTGGGGCAAGCCGATCGCCCACCACGAGGCCGTCGGCGCCAAGATCTCCTTCATCGCCGCGACCACCTTCGCCCTGGAGGCCGTCCTCGACCTGTCCTCCCAGCTCGCCGACGAGGAGCGCACCGACATCCGCATCGAGGCCGCCCTGGCCAAGCTCTACGGCTCGGAGATGGCCTGGCGGATGGCCGACGAACTGGTCCAGATCCGCGGCGGGCGCGGCTTCGAGACCGCCGACTCCCTCGCCGCCCGCGGCGAACGCGGCGTACCCGCCGAGCAGGTGCTGCGCGACCTGCGCATCAACCGCATCTTCGAGGGCTCGACGGAGATCATGCACCTGCTCATCGCCCGCGAGGCCGTCGATGCCCACCTGACGGTCGCGGGCGACCTGGTCGACCCCGGCGCGTCCCTGGCGGACAAGGGGAGGGCGGCCGTCCGCGCCGGCGGCTTCTACGCCCGCTGGCTGCCGAAACTGGTCGCCGGCCCCGGGCAGCTCCCCGGCACCTACCGGGACTTCCACCCGGCGGGCCACCCGAACCTGGCCGCCCACCTGCGCTACGTCGAACGCGCCTCCCGCCGGCTGGCCCGCGCCACCTTCTACGGCATGTCCCGCTGGCAGGCGAAGCTGGAGGCCAAGCAGGGCTTCCTGGGCCGGATCGTGGACATCGGCGCCGAACTGTTCGCCATGAGCGCGGCCTGCGTCCGGGCCGAGATGCTGCGCTCCGACGGCGAGCACGGCCGCGCCGCCTACCAGCTCGCCGACGCCTTCTGCCGCCAGGCCCGCATCCGCACCGAGGAACTCTTCGGCCGGCTGTGGACCAACACCGACGACACCGACCGCAAGGTCGTCCGCGGTGTCCTCGGCGGCGCCTACACCTGGCTGGAGGACGGTGTCATCGACCCCTCCACCCCCGGTCCCTGGATCGCGGAGACCGCCCCCGGCCCCTCGGAACGCGCCGACGTCCACCGCTCCATCGCCTGACCGGCCGTCCGGCCCCTGTGACCGGCCGCGTCCGTGCCGTTTTCCCGAACGGGCGCCCCCCGGGGCCGCCCGCAGGCCATCCTGTCGGGGGAGGACCGGAGGACCACGGAGGCGGCGGTGCGGTTGCCGGGCAGGGCGGGGGCGCGGGCGGCGGCCGTGGCGGCGGCGCTGCTCGGAGTGCTGCTCCTCGCCCCGGGCACTCCGCCGGACGGACGGGCCGCCGGGCCCGGTTCCGGCCCCCGGCTGGAATCCGAGCCCTCCGACAGCCCCTGCCGGAGCACCTGGATCCTGCCGTCCGGTGCGGGGAGCGCGCCGGACGGCATTCCGCCGTTCGAGGACGACCGCCTCTACCGGCACTGGCTGCGCCGCACCGGCGCGGCCTTCCCCGGAAAGGCCGAGACCGTCCTCACCCTGGAGGGCGGAAGGCGCCGCGGCGTGCGCATCGAGGCCGTCACCGCCGAGGTGACCAGACGGGCCGCGCCGGTGGAGGGGATCGCGGTGCCGCCCACGGGCTGCGACGGGCCCGGGCCGCCGCTGGCCCCGGTGATCGCCGTGGACCTGGACGGACTGCCGCTGGGGCGCGCGGTCTCGGCCCGGCCCCAGGCCGGTTTCGGCCTCCCCCTGGACATCGGACCGGGGGAGCGGTTCGTCCTGCGGTTCTCGGGCACCACACGGCGGTACGACTGCGACTGGAGGGCCACCGTACGGTGGTCGGACGGCGTGCGGACGCGGACGGACGTGATCGACCACCACGGCCGCCCGTTCCGGGTCACGGCCACCGGCACCACCGCCACCGGAGCGGGGGCCGGCCGATGAGAGCCCGGATCACCTCCCACGAGGGCAGGGCGACGGCGGCCTGCCTGCTCGGCCTCGCCCTCGCGGAGGTGCTCGCCGTCCTGCCGGGGCAACTGGACTGGGCCCTGGACGACGGCTTCGACCGGGACGACGCGCCCACCAGGTTCCGGCTGCTCACCGTCTCCCACGCACTGCTGTACCACTCCGGCGGCGGCTGGGACGCCGCCCGCTACGAGGCGGTGCGCATGCTGGTGTTCACCGCGCTCCTGGTGGGCGCGGTCCGCTGGGCCGCGCCCCGTCTCCTCCCCGTCGAGATCCGCGGCGTGGTGTGGCTGCTCCTGCTCCCGCTGCTGGCCGCGCCGGCGAACCTGGTCGCGCTCGCCGCGGCGAACCTGCGTCCGCTGCTGCTCGGCACGGCGCCGCGGCGGGAGACGCTCGAACTGGTGGTGGCGGACGCCCAGGCGTTCGCGGGCCATGCCGTCTGGCTGGCCCTGCTGGGCGGCGCGGCGGTCGTCGTACGGGATGTGACGGCCTCTCCCGCGTCCCTCCCGGCCCCCGCCCCCGGTGACGGGCCCGGCGGGGACCGGCCGCCCGCCCCGGGGCTCCGCATCCCGGACCGGCTGGTGCTCTCCCTGGCGGTGGTGGTCCTGTCCACCGCCGTCCTCGTCCTGCTGCGCGACCACGTCGTGACCGGGCCGCAGACGCTGTGCGGCCCCCGCGCCCCCTGCGGACGCGAGGGGTTGGAGGACGCGTTCCTGCTGGCGTGGTCGGAGCGCTGGGAGCCGTACGAGGGCGTGCCCTATGTGCAGCGCGAGTGGCAGGCCGCCCAGTTCGCCTCCCTGCTCCCGGCGCTGGCGGCCGGGGTCTCCCTGCTCTGCTGCTGGCCCCTGGCCTACTTCTGGCTGGGCCTGCTGGCGAAGGCCCCCTCCCGCCCCCTCGCCGCCTTCGCCTGGGGCTGGGGCGTGTGCACCTACCAGTGCGTGCTGTACGCGGTCGGCATCGAGGCGGTGCTGCTGTGGCAGCGGCAGGGGGAGGTCTCGGCGGCGCTGCTGGTCCAGGTGCTCTCCCCGCCGGCGGGCCTCACCCACGCCGCCGTCCTGGGCTGGGCGGTCGGGCTGGCCGCCGCCGCGGCGGCCCTCGCCCCGCGGCTCACCGGGCGGCCGGACGGGATTCCGCGGGACGGGGCTCAGCCGGACCGGCCCTCCCCGCCGCGGACGTAGCCGAGCGGATCGTCCTTCACCTCGTACGCCCGCCGGTAGCGCGTCTCGTCGGGCAGTCTGGCGCTGATCTCGAACGGCCCCTCCACGGGGCCGGACCTCTTCCACCCGGCGCCGTAGGAGGGGTCCTTCACCGTCATCGTCCGCGGCTTGCCCGCGGGGTCGAGGTACTCGACCTCCAGGAAGAAGCGGCAGAAGGAGCGTTCGATCTTCATCTGGACGAAGATGTCGAAGGCGTCACCGGGCGGCAGGGGAACGGAGTAGTGGCGGAAGTAGTCCCGGCCACCGGCCATCAGGCGCGGCCGTTCGCGGTCGAGGTCCAGCACCGCGTGGACCACCTGCTCGCCCCCGCCCCCGCCGACCGGCGGGTAGAACGCCTCGTCGATCGCGGGCTCGCAGTCGAGCGAGGAGGGCCTGATGTCCAGGATGCGCAGCCGGGCGCCGCCGGTGTTGACCACCGACAGCTTGAACGAGTCCTCGACCTTGACGGGGTGCTGCCTCTCCCGGAACGCCTCCCATCCGGGCGTGCCCCGGGCCTTCGTCAGGTCGTGGAGGTAGGCGCGTTCCTCCCGGGCGGTGGGAAGGTACTTCGACACCTGGACGAGACCGGATTCGCGCATGCTCAGCGTCGCCTCGATGCCCGTCCCCTTCCCGGCCGCCCAGGTGTACTCGGAGGGCGGGGCGGGCGCCGTCGGCCCGGCCGCGCCCTTTGACTCGGTCCGCCCCACGACGTAGAAGGCCAGCAGCCCGCCGAGGAAGACCGACAGGACGCCCATGACCAGCCGCGTCACCGCGCGGCCGGACAAGCCGTGGTTCAGGTCCCTTCCCGCCTGGAGGACCCTGCCGTGCTCCCGGGCGCTGCCGTCCTGCCGGACGGTGGTGCCTTCGCCGGTGTCGTCCGTGTCCATGCCGGGCCGGTCTCAGCGGATGTTCATGTCGCGGCCGGCCTGGTGGACGCGGGACTTCCCCGACGCGTGGGCGCTCTGCACCACCGTCGTGCCGCCCGCCGCGGGAACCTGCGACGCGTACCGCCGGACGAACTCCTCCAGCGCTCCGGCCGCTTCGGGCTCGTCCCGCACCAGGCGCCGGAGCCTGCCGCTCCACTCGCCGCGGATCTCGCCCTCGGCCTCGCCGTCGTCCGCCTGCCGGGCCTGCGCCAGGTCGTCGGCCGAGGCGTCGAGCTGCCCGGAGACCGCGTCCGCCTGCTCGGGCCGGAACCGGCGCCACACGCCGACCACCTGGTCACGGGCCTGGTTCCAGGCGTCGGTCAGCATCAGCGCGACGAGCGTGTTCGCCGACGCCGCGACCAGTTGGGCCAACTCGCTGCTCACGATTCCCCCCGCGGTCCCTCGAAGCCGTCCGCCTGCCGGGCACGTTGCCGCCTACCGATCGTAGTACCGCGAACACGCTCGAGGAGGCCGAACGCGGCTCGGTCCGCCGTGCCGCCGGGCGATGTGGGCAATTCGAGCGGCAGACCGGCGGGTTCGCCCTGCCGGGGCCCGGTGGGCCCGGCGAGTACGCGCCGTTCGGCTGCCCACCGGCTCCCCGGCGCGCCCCGCCGCCCACCGCTGTCGCCTCCCTCGGCCCGTCCAGCCCGCCGGTCGCCGCCGCGCCCGGACGGCTCAGACCCGGTCGAACGGCTCCGCGTAGGCGAAGGCGCCGCGCAGCGCGGGGTCGTCCGGGTCGTACGCGGCCAGGGTGCGGACCTGGAAGTACGTCCCCCAGGCGGGGTCCGGCGGGACGACGCCGTACTCGGTGCTCGCGCGGAAGCCGAACCGCCCGTAGTAGGCGGGCTCGCCGAGCAGGGCCACCAGCGGCTCGCCGAGGGCGTCGGCCGCGCCGAGCACGGTGTGGACGAGCGCCGAGCCGACGCCGCGCCCCTGGTGGCCGGGGTGCACGCTCAGGGGGCCCAGCCCCACCGCGGGGGCGCCGCCGACGTGCCCGCGGGTGCCCACCACGTGTCCGACGACCTCGCCGTCCGGCCCCTCCGCCACCAGCGACAGCGCGGGCAGCCACGCCCGGCTGCCGCGCAGCTCGTCCAACAGGGTGACCTCGACCGGGACGGGGGTGTCCGCCCTGGCGAAGGCGGCACCGGTCACGGCGCGCACGGCGGGGGTGTCGGCGGGCGTTTCGCGTCGGATCAGCACCGCGGCAGTCTGACGCGCCCCCGGCCCCGGGGCAACGCGGTTTCCCGGACCACGGCCCGCCGGGAGCGACTTGACGCGGACTATTCTCTCAGGGAATAGTCCGCGTCATGTCGACCGCAGCCCACGTCCTGCTCGCCCTGCTGGCCGCCGGGCCGATGCACGGCTACGACCTGAAGAAGGCGCACGACCAGCGTCTCCCCCGGGCCAAACCGATCGCCTTCGGCCAGGTCTACGGCACGCTCGGCAGGCTGGAACGCGACGGCCTGGTGGAGAAGCGGGGACAGAGCCGCGACGGCGGCCCCGACCGCACCGAGTTCGCCCTCACCGACGCCGGGCGGGAGAAGCTCCGCGCCTGGCTGGAGGCGGTCGAGACACCGGCCCCGTACGTCAGCAGCACCCTGCTGGCCAAGGTCGTCGTCGCCCTGCTCGTGGACGGCGTCGACCAGGCCCGCGACTACCTCACCGCGCAGCGGCAGGCGCACACCGCCCGGCTGCGGGAGCTGACCGCCGTCAAGACCGACCCGGCGTCCCCGCCCGCCGACGTGATCGCCGCGGACTACGCCATCGCCCATCTCGACGCCGACCTGCGCTGGTTGCGCACCACGTTGGAGCGCGTCGCCGACCTGCACCGGGAGGTGCGCTCATGACGTTCCTGCAAGCCCGCGGGCTCGTGAAGTCCTACGGACCCACGCCCGCGCTCCGCGGCGTCGACCTGGAGGTGGCCGAGGGGGAGATCCTCGCCGTCACCGGCCCCAGCGGCTGCGGCAAGTCCACGCTGCTGCACTGCCTGGCCGGCATCCTGCGCCCTGACGCGGGCGAGGTGCTGTACGAGGGGCGGCGCCTGGACACCCGCTCGGAGGCCGACCGCTCGCGGCTGCGGCGCACCGACTTCGGGGTGCTGTTCCAGTTCGGGCAGCTCGTCCCCGAGCTGACGGCGGCGGAGAACGTCGCCCTGCCGCTGTTGCTCGCGGGGCGGCGGCGGCACGAGGCCCGCGCAGCCGCGCTGGACTGGATGGAGCGGCTGGGGGTGGCGGACGTGGCCGACGTCCGGCCGGGGGAGATGTCCGGCGGCCAGCAGCAGCGGTGCGCCGCCGCGCGGGCCCTGGTCACCGAGCCGCGCGTCCTCTTCGCCGACGAACCCACCGGGGCGCTGGACGCGCTCGCCGGGGAGCGGCTGCTGGCGCAGCTCACCCGGGTCGTCCACGAGCGGCGCACCAGCGTCGTGCTCGTCACCCACGAGGCCGCGGTCGCCGCCTACGCCGACCGCGAGGTCGCCCTCCGGGACGGCGCGGTGGACCCGACCGGTCTCGGTGCCGACCTGTCGATCGGCGGGCGCCGATGAGGTTCACCACGCTGCTCAGGCTGGCGTTCGCCGGAACCCGCACCGACACCCTGCGGGTGGTGCTCACCGCGGCCGGCGCCGCCCTCGCCGCCCTGGCGGTGCTCGCCGCACTGAACGTGCTGGCCATACCCGACCCCGGGCCCCCGCACGGCGCGGGCGTCCCCCTGTCCGACCAGTACGCCGGCGCGCTGCTGCGCGAACCCGGACTGCGGCCCGGCGTGGCCGCCGCCCTGCTGATGCTCGGCATCCCGGTGCTGGCCCTGGCCGGGCAGTGCGCCCGGCTCGGCGCACCCGCCCGCGACCGGCGGCTCGCCGCGATCCGGCTGGCGGGCGCCACCCCGCGCCAGACCGTGGCCGTCGCCGCCGCCGAGACCGGGGTGGCGAGCCTGCTGGGCACCTGCGCCGGGCTCGCGGTGTACCTGATCGGACACCGGGCGCTGCACCGGCCGGACGGACAGGGCAGGCTGCCGCTGCCCACCGACGTCCTGCCCCCCGTCCCCGCGATCGCCGCCGTGGTCCTGGGCGTGCCGCTGCTCGCGGCGGCGGCCGCCGCGGTGATGCTGCGCCGGGTGGTGGTGAGCCCGTTCGGGGTGACCCGGCGGACGCGCCCCGGGCGGGCGCCGAGGCCGTGGCCCGGCGTCCTGATCGTGCTCGGCGTCGGCGCGTTCTCCGCCTCGAAGGGGTTCGCGGAGCGGTACGCGGACACCGGCGGCCCCTCCTCCCCGCTGCCGTTCGTCCTGCTCTTCGGAGGCGGACTCCTCGCCGCCCTCGGCGTGGTGCTCGGCACCGGGTGGATCTCCCACACCACCGGACGGGTGCTGCACCGCCTCGCCCGCCGCCCGGCCCCGCTGCTCGCGGCACGCGGACTGCTCGCCGACCCGTGGCACGGCAGCCGCGCCCTCGCCGCGCTGCTGGTGGCCGTGGTCCTCGGGGCGGGGGCGGTGGCCGTGCGCGCCTACTTCACCGCCCTGGCCGAGGCCAGGGCGGAGGCGCAGCGCCTCCGCGGCGAGGCGACCGGCGGGACGGGGACGTACCAGCCCGACACCTTCTACCTGGACACCATGGACCTGGTGGACGCGGCCGTCGTCGTCGCCCTGGTGATCGCGGCCGCCGGCCTGCTGGTCGCCGTCGCCGAGGCCGTCGTCTCCCGCCGCCGCACCCACGCCGCCCTGGTGGCCGCCGGGGTGCCCCGCTCCGTACTGGGCCGGGCGCTCCTGTGGCGGACGCTCGCGCCCCTGGCCCCGGCCGTGGCGCTGGCGACGACCGTGGGCGCCCTGATGGGCCGGGGGTACTTCGGCGCGGAGGTGAAGGAGTTCGGGGGCCAGGCGCAGACCTGCGACGCGACCCCTGCCCTGTGCGCCGAGGACTTCGAGCGGCACAGTCGCCTCGTCGACGTCCCCGACGTCGTCCTCCCCGTCCCCGTCCCCCTGGACGACCTGGCGCTCCACGGCCTGGGCGCCCTCGCCCTGGTGCTGGCCGCGACCGGCGCCGGCCTGCTGTTCCTGCGCGCCGGCACGGCGGTGGAGGAACTGCGCACGGGGTGACGCCGGGACGACGCGGTGTCCGGTCCGTCTCACGGGCCGGACACAATGGGGGAATGACCGAGAGTCCCGCTCCCCTTGCCGACCCGCACCTGCGCCGCCCCGCCGACACCCCCGCCGACGGCGGGCCGCGCGACATCGTGATCCTGGGATCCACCGGATCGATCGGCACCCAGGCCGTCGACGTGGTGCTCAGCAACCCCGACCGCTTCCGGGTGACCGGGCTCTCCGCCGCGGGCGGCCGGGTGGGGCTGCTGGCCGAGCAGGCCCACCGGCTGCAGGTCCGCACCGTCGCGGTCGCGGACGCCGGCCGGGCGGGAGAACTGCGCGAGGCGCTGCGCGCACGGTACGGGGCCGGGGAGCCGCTGCCCGAGGTGCTGGCCGGACCGGACGCGGCCACCGAACTGGCCGCGTCCGAGTGCCACACCGTCCTCAACGGCATCACCGGCTCCATCGGCCTGCGCCCCACCCTCGCCGCCCTGGAGGCGGGCCGCACCCTGGCCCTGGCCAACAAGGAGTCCCTGATCGTCGGCGGACCGCTGGTGAAGGACCTGGCGGAGCCCGGCCAGATCGTCCCCGTCGACTCCGAGCACTCGGCCCTGTTCCAGGCGCTGATGGGCGGCACCCGGGGCGAGGTCCGCAAGCTGCTGGTGACCGCCTCCGGCGGCCCCTTCCGGGGACGGACCCGCGAGGAGCTGGCGGACGTCACGCCCGCCGACGCCCTGGCCCACCCCACCTGGGAGATGGGCCCGGTGATCACGATCAACTCCGCGACCCTGGTCAACAAGGGCCTGGAGGTCATCGAGGCGCACCTGCTGTACGACATCCCCTTCGACCGCATCGAGGTCGTCGTCCACCCCCAGTCCTACATCCACTCGATGGTGGAGTTCACCGACGGCTCCACGCTCGCCCAGTGCGGCCCGCCCGACATGCGGCTGCCCATCGCGCTCGGTCTGGGCTGGCCGCACCGGGTGCCCGACGCCGGTCCCGTCTTCGACTGGTCCAAGGCGATGACCTGGGAGTTCTTCCCGCTGGACGAGAAGGCCTTCCCGTCCGTGGCGCTGGCCTGCCACGTCGGCGCGCTGGGCGGCACCGCCCCGGCGGTCTTCAACGCCGCCAACGAGGAGTGCGTCGAGGCGTTCCTGTCCGGCGGGCTGCCGTTCAACGGCATAGTGGATACGGTCGCCGCGGTGGTCGAGGAGCACGGCGTCCCGCAGGGAACCGGCCTGTCGCTCGACGCAGTCCTCGACGCAGAGGCATGGGCCCGCGCCCGCGCCCGCGAACTGGCGGCACGCATGACAGCGGAGGTACGCGCATGACGACGGTGATGACCATTCTCGGCATAGTCGTCTTCGTCGTCGGCCTGCTGTTCTCCATCGCCTGGCACGAACTCGGCCACCTGTCCACGGCCAAGATGTTCGGCATCCGCGTGCCGCAGTACATGGTCGGCTTCGGCCCGACCCTGTGGTCGAGGAAGAAGGGCGAGACGGAGTACGGCATCAAGGCGATCCCGCTCGGCGGCTACATCCGCATGATCGGCATGTTCCCGCCCGGCGAGGACGGCGCCCTCAGGCAGCGCTCCACCTCCCCCTTCCGGGGCATGATCGAGGACGCCCGCGCGGCGGCCTTCGAGGAGCTCCAGCCGGGCGACGAGAACCGGCTGTTCTACACGCGCAAGCCCTGGAAGCGCGTGATCGTGATGTTCGCCGGCCCCTTCATGAACCTGGTGCTGGCCGTGGTGATCTTCCTCGCCACGCTGATGACCTTCGGCATCAGCACCCAGACCACCACCGTCTCCACCGTCTCCGACTGCGTGATCAAGGTCTCGGCCAGGACCGACACCTGCCCCGAGGGCGCCCCGGACTCCCCGGCCGAGAAGGCCGGCCTCAGGCCCGGCGACACCATCGTGGCCTTCAACGGCAAGGAGGTCACCGAGTGGAGCGACCTCCAGCAGCGCATCCGCGACACCATCGGGCCGGCCACCATCACCGTCGAGCGCGACGGGGAGCGCAGGACCCTCCACGCGAACCTGGTGAGGAACGAGGTCGCCAAGTCCGACGGGCGCGGCGGCTACGTCGAGGGCGAGTACGTCACCACCGGCTTCCTCGGTTTCTCCCCGGCCACCGGCGTGGTCGAACAGTCCTTCCCGCAGGCCGTCGACCGCATGGGCGACATGATGGTCAGCGGCGTGGAGTCCCTGATCAGCCTGCCGGAGAAGATCCCGGGGCTGTGGAACGCCGCCTTCGCCGGCGCCGAGCGCGAGCCGGACTCCCCGATGGGCGTGGTCGGCGCGGCCCGGGTCGGCGGCGACGTCTTCGCGCTGGAGATCCCCGCGGAGCAGCGGATCGCGGTGATGCTCTTCCTGGTCGCGGGCTTCAACCTGTCGCTGTTCCTGTTCAACATGCTGCCCCTGCTGCCACTGGACGGCGGCCACATCGCGGGCGCCCTGTGGGAGTCGGTGCGGCGGGGCTTCGCCAAGGCCCTGCGCCGCCCCGACCCCGGGCCGTTCGACGTGGCGAAGCTGATGCCGGTGGCGTACGTGGTGGCGGGCATCTTCGTCTGCTTCACGCTGCTGGTGCTGATCGCGGACATCGTCAACCCGGTGCGCCTGACCGGATAGCCGACCGGGCGGACGGCGGCCGGGCGGCGGCGCCCGGCCGCCGCGCCGTGTCCGTCCGGTGTCCGCCCGGTGTTCGCCTGCCGTGCGCCCGCCGTTCGCCCGCGTCCGCCCCGCGCGGCGTACGGCGGACCACCGTGTGCCGGGTGCCCCCCGCGTGCCGTAATCTCGAATGGCCGGAGCCCGCGGCCGATCGGGGCACTTGGACCACAGCTTGGGGTTGCACACCACATGACAGCGATTGCGCTCGGAATGCCGTCCGTACCGACGAAGCTGGCCGACCGACGGGTCAGCCGGAAGATCCAGGTCGGTTCCGTGGCCGTCGGCGGCGACGCCCCGGTCTCCGTGCAGTCGATGACCACCACCGTCACCGCGGACATCGGCGCCACGCTCCAGCAGATCGCCGAGCTGACCGCCGCCGGCTGCCAGATCGTCCGGGTGGCCGTACCGAGCCAGGACGACGCCGACGCCCTGCCGGTCATCGCCAGGAAGTCCCAGATCCCGGTGATCGCGGACATCCACTTCCAGCCCAAGTACGTCTTCGCCGCCATCGACGCCGGCTGCGCGGCGGTGCGGGTCAACCCGGGCAACATCCGGCAGTTCGACGACAAGGTCAAGGAGATCGCCAAGGCCGCCTCCGACGCGGGCATCCCCATCCGCATCGGCGTCAACGCCGGCTCGCTGGACAAGCGGCTGCTGGCCAAGTACGGCAAGGCCACCCCCGAGGCGCTGGTGGAGTCCGCGCTGTGGGAGTGCTCGCTGTTCGAGGAGCACGGCTTCCGCGACATCAAGATCTCGGTCAAGCACAACGACCCGGTCGTGATGATCAACGCCTACCGGCTGCTGGCCGAGCGGTGCGACTACCCCCTGCACCTGGGCGTCACCGAGGCCGGTCCGGCCTTCCAGGGCACCATCAAGTCCGCCGTCGCCTTCGGCGCCCTGCTGAGCCAGGGCATCGGCGACACCATCCGCGTCTCGCTCTCGGCGCCCCCGGTGGAGGAGATCAAGGTCGGCATCCAGATCCTGGAGTCCCTGGGGCTGCGCCAGCGCCGGCTGGAGATCGTCTCCTGCCCCTCCTGCGGCCGCGCCCAGGTGGACGTCTACAAGCTCGCCGACGAGGTCACCGCCGGCCTGCAGGGCATGGAGGTCCCGCTGCGGGTGGCCGTCATGGGCTGTGTCGTCAACGGCCCCGGCGAGGCCCGCGAGGCCGACCTCGGCGTCGCCTCCGGCAACGGCAAGGGCCAGATCTTCGTCAAGGGCGAGGTCATCAAGACCGTGCCCGAGTCGAAGATCGTCGAGACCCTCATCGACGAGGCCATGAAGCTCGCCGAGCAGATGGAGAAGGACGGGGTGCTCTCCGGCCCGCCCCAGGTCTCCGTGAGCTGACGCGACGTACGCCGCCGTGCGGACCTGGAGGTACAGTGCGGGAACATCGCTCCCACATCCCTTCAGGCCGCACGGTGAGGCATTCCACGTGTTGACGACCACCACCACCCGTGTCGTCGAGCCCCACGAACTCGACGACGCCCTCGCGGTGCTCGACCGCGAGCCCGTCAACAACGCCTTCGTGGCCGCCCGCGTCCGGGTGTCCGGTCTGGACCCCTGGCGGCTCGGCGGCGAGATGTGGGGCTGGTACCACCGCGGGCGGCTGGAGTCCCTGTGCTACTCCGGGGCCAACCTCGTCCCCGTCTGCGCGGGCCGGGAGGCCGTGCGCGCCTTCGCCGAGCGGGCGCGCCGCCAGGGCCGCCGCTGCTCGTCCATCGTCGGCCCCGCCGGGCCCACCGCCGCCCTGTGGGCCCACCTCGAACCGCACTGGGGCCCGGCCCGCGAGGTCCGGCCGCACCAGCCGCTGATGGTCACCGACCGCCTCCCCGAGGGCATACGGCCGGACCCGTACGTGCGGCGCGTCCGCAAGGACGAGATGGACGTGCTGATGCCGGCCTGCGTGGCGATGTTCACCGAGGAGATCGGCGTCTCCCCGCTCGCCGGGGACGGCGGGCTGATCTACCAGGCCCGCGTCGCCGAACTGGTCGGCGCCGGCCGGTCCTTCGCCCGGATCGAGGACGGCAGGGTGGTCTTCAAGGCCGAGATCGGCGCCGTCACGCCGCAGGCGTGCCAGATCCAGGGCGTGTGGGTCGCGCCGGAGCGCCGGGGCGAGGGCCTGTCGGTCACCGGCATGGCCGCGGTGCTGCGCTACGCGCTGACCGAGGTCTCCCCGGTCGCCAGCCTCTACGTCAACGACTACAACACCGCGGCCCGCGCGGCGTACCGGCGGGTGGGCTTCCAGGAGGTCGGGGCGTTCATGAGCGTGCTGTTCTGAGCGCGCCGCCCCCGCGCCCGGGGAGCCGCGTGCGGATGTCCGCTGAAATCTCCCGGCGCTCTCCAGTAGGGTCGATGACCATGGAAGACGTCGTGGTCGGTCCCCTGGACCTCGCCGCCCGGGTGGACGAGGCGCTCGCCGTGCAGGCGCTCGCCTTCGGACTGACCGACGACGAGGTGGGCGTGCGCCGCCACATCGTGCTGCGGCACCTGGCGGGCCCCGGCACCCGCGCGCTGGGCGCCACCACGCCGGCCGGGCGGCTGGTCGGCTTCGTCTACGGCATGCCCAACGACCGCACGCAGTGGTGGTCCACGGTCGTCGAGCCGTACCTGCGCCGGGCCGGGCACGTGGAATGGCTCGACAACGCCTTCGTCATCACCGAGCTGCACGTCCACCCTGACTACCAGAAGCGCGGCATCGGCCGGGAGCTGATCACCAGGATCACCGACGGCGCCGAGGAGCCGCGCTCGATCCTCTCCGCGATCGACACCGAGAGCCCGGCCCGCGCCCTCTACCGCTCGCTGGGCTACCGCGACCTGGCCCGCCACGTGCTGTTCCCGAGCGCGCCGAGCCCGTACGTGGTGATGGGCGCGCCGCTGCCGCTGCGGCGCCGGTAGTCTCCTGCGGGGCCGCGCCCTGGGCGCGGCCCCGCGCCACCCGGTACACCGTCCGCAGGAGAGACCCATGGCAGCCCGCGTCCAGCGCATGTCCCGCCTGATGCTGAAGACGTTGCGCGAGGACCCGGCCGACGCCGAGACCCTCAGCCACCGGCTCCTGGTCCGCGCCGGCTACGTCCGCCGCACCGCCGCCGGGATCTGGACCTGGCTCCCGCTGGGCAAGCAGGTCCTGGAGAACGTCACCCGGATCGTCCGCGAGGAGATGGACGCCATCGGCGGCCAGGAGGTCCTGCTCCCGGCCCTGCTGCCCAGGGAGCCCTACGAGACCTCCGGCCGCTGGGAGGAGTACGGCGAGCTGCTGTTCCGGCTGAAGGACCGCAAGGGCGCCGACTACCTGCTCGGGCCCACCCACGAGGAGATCTTCACCCAGGTCGTCAAGGACCAGTGCACGTCCTACAAGGACCTGCCGGTGATCCTCTACCAGATCCAGACCAAGTACCGGGACGAGGCCCGGCCGCGCTCGGGCGTCCTGCGCGGCCGCGAGTTCCTGATGAAGGACTCCTACTCCTTCGACGCCTCCGACGAGGAACTGGCCGAGTCCTACCGGCTGCACCGCCGGGCGTACCAGCGGATCTTCACCCGGCTCGGCCTGGACCACCGGATCGTCTCCGCCGTCTCGGGCGCGATGGGCGGCTCGGCGTCCGAGGAGTTCCTCGCCCCGGCCGCCGCGGGCGAGGACACCTTCGCCGACTGCCCCTCCTGCGGCTACGCGGCCAACACCGAGGCCGTCACCTTCCCCCTCACGCCCGCCGACCCCTTCGGCCACCCGCCGCTGGAGGAGCTGGACACCCCGGACACCCCCACCATCGAGACCCTGGCCGAGCACCTGGGCGTGCCCGCCTCCGCCACCCTGAAGAACCTCCTGGTCAAGGTGGACGGGGAGATCTGGGCCGTCGGCGTCCCCGGCGACCGCGAGGTGGACCTCGGCAAGCTGGCCGAACACCTCGCGCCCGCCACCGTCGAACTGGTCACCGCCGAGGACTTCACCGGCCGCCCCGCCCTGGTGCGCGGCTACGTCGGCCCGCAGGGCCTGGCCGGCACCGCCTTCCGCTACGTCGCCGACCCGCGGGTGGCCCCCGGCACGTCCTGGATCACCGGCGCCAACAAGCCCGACACCCACGCCCGCAACGTCGTGTGCGGACGGGACTTCGAGGTCGACGAGTACCTGGACGTGGTCACCGTCGAGCCGGGCGACCCCTGCCCCTCCTGCGGCGCCGGGCTGAGGCTGGACCGGGCCATCGAGATCGGCCACATCTTCCAGCTCGGCCGCAAGTACGCCGACGCCTTCGGGCTGGACGTGCTGGGGCGGGACGGCAAGCCCGTCCGCGTCACCATGGGCTCCTACGGCATCGGGGTCTCGCGCGCGGTGGCCGCGCTCGCCGAGCAGACGGCCGACGACAAGGGCCTGTGCTGGCCGCGCGAGGTCGCCCCGGCGGACGTCCACCTGGTCGCGGCCGGCAAGGGCGCCCAGACGGAGCTGGCCCTGGAACTGGCGGACCGGCTGGCCGCGGCCGGCGTCCGCGTCCTGGTCGACGACCGCGCGGGCGTGTCGCCCGGCGTGAAGTTCACCGACGCCGAGCTGATCGGGGTGCCCACGATCCTGGTGGTGGGCCGGGGAGCGGCGCAGGGGCTGGTGGAGCTGAGGGACCGGCGCACCGGCGAGCGCGAGGAGGTCCCGGTGGAGACGGCGGTGGAGCGGCTGGTCCGCCCGGCCCCGGCGGCACCCGCGGAGTGACACCCCCGGCCGGGCCCGGCACGGAACCGCCGGTTCCGCGCCGGGCCCGGCCGCCTCACAACCAGCCCGCGAACTCCAGCAGCGCCTCGCCGTCCGCGCGGTTCCCGGCGGCCAGTTGCCGGGCGCCCGACTCGACCGCCCGGAACACGCTCCAGCCGCGCAGCCGCTCGCGGTCCACCTCCAGGGAGTCCGCCAGCTTGGCCACCCGGCGCCGGGCGAGGGCGGGGGCGCCGGAGGTGGCGACCAGGTCGTGCAGCCGGTCGCGGACCAGCCGGGCCAGGTCGTAGGCCCGCTCGCCCACCAGCGGATCCGGGCCGACCACCAGCCAGTGCGCCCGCCCGGGGTCGGCCGAGAGCACCGCGCCCTGCCGGAAGTCGCCGTGCAGCAGCACGTCCTCGGGGGCGTCGGCGAGCAGCGCCGAACGCAGCGCCAGCGCCTCCTCCAGCAGCGGACGGGCCTCTTCCGGCAGGTGCTTGCGCATCCCGTCCACGGCCCGGGCGGTGTGCCGCTCCACGGTGGTGAAGGGGTGTCCGCCGCCCGGGGGCACCCACAGCCGCCGAAGCGCCGACACCGCCTCCAGCGTGGCCTTCGCCTCCGGCAGCGACCGCAGGGAGACCTCCGCGTGCAGCCGCTCCAGCAGCAGCGCGCCCGTCTCCGGCGCGGCGTCCAGCAGCCGCACCGCACCATGGCCGTCCCAGCGGGCCAGGGCGGCCGCCTCGGCCTCCGCGCCCGCCGCGCGCAGCTTCAGCACGGCCGGGGCGCCGTCCGCCCGGCGCACCAGGACGACCAGGCTGACGCGCCCGCCGGGGGCGATCACCCGCTCGGCCGTCAGGTCCCAGCGCGCCAGCGACTTCCGCACCAGTCCGGGGAGTTCCGCCAGCCAGGGGGTGCCGGCGCCCAGGGCGCGCACCAGCCGCTGCGGGGGTTCGACGTGCGGAGCAGGTGCCATGCCCGGGTCGTCCCTTTCCGTCCTCAGAAGGTCTCCGGGGACGCCGACGCGGCGCGTTCGGCGAGCCCAGGGAAGGGTACGCCCGTGCCGCGCCAGCGCGCCGCGCGGACCGCCGCCTCCCGCAGCGCGCCCGCCGCCTCCCGGCGCAGCTCGCCCTCGCCCGCCCGGACCAGGTCGGCGTAGACGGCGGCCACCCGCTCCTCCAGCTCCGCGGCGAGCCGTACCGCGGCGGCGGCGTCCGGGACCGCGAAGGGCAGGGAATAGGCCGCGGCGGCGGGTTCGGGCACGCCTCCCAGCCTCCGCACCGTACGGCGCAGGGCGTCACGGCGTGCGCGGTGCGCGTCGTACGCCTGGCGTGCCTCGGCGCGCCGGTCCTCGGCGATCCGCCCGCCGACGACGCCGTAGCCGTAGACGGCGGCGTGCTCGGCGGCGAGCGCGGCCTGGGCGGCGGCGAGCGCGCCGTCGCCGTCGCCGGGGGAGCGGGGGGCGGCCGGGGCCGGAGCCGTGGGAGTGGTCGGGGTCGTCGTTCGGGTCATCACTCGCCGTCC
>NZ_DASQNP010000015.1:0-19655 GCF_035644915.1 Streptomyces sp. | reverse complement strand
GGGACGTCGCGTCCCGGCACGGTCTCCACGGGGGTGGCCAGGAGCCCGTCGGGGTCGCAGGAGGCGACCCCGATCCGGGCCTCCCCGACGTCGACGGCGAGCCGCCTGCCGCGTCGCATCAGGCGGCCGCCGGGGACTCGGCCACCAGGCGCTCGACGGCGGCGATGGCGTCCTCGACCGCGGCCGGGTTCTGGCCGCCGCCCTGGGCCACGTCCGGCTTGCCGCCGCCTCCGCCGCCGAGGGTCCTGGCGGCGGTGCGGACCAGGTCGCCCGCCTTGAGGCCGCGGTCGCGGGCGGCGTCGTTGGTGGCGATGACGGTCAGCGGACGGCCGTTCGCCACCGTGAACAGGGCGACCACGGCCGGGCGCCCGCCCCGGATGCGGCCCCGGACGTCGAGGACGAGCTTGCGCAGGTCGTCGGCGGTGGTGCCGTCGGGCACCCGGGCGCCGACGAAGGCCACGCCGTGCACGTCCCGGGCGGAGTCGGCCAGGCCGGCGGCGGCGGCGAGGACCTTCTCGGCGCGGAAGCGCTCGATCTCCTTCTCGGCCTCCTTGAGCTTGGCGAGCATCCCGGAGATCTTCTCCGGGAGCTCCTCCGGTCGGCCCTTGAGCAGGTCGGTGAGCTGGGAGACCACCGTGTGCTCACGGGCGAGGAACTGGTAGGCGTCCACGCCGACCAGGGCCTCCACCCGGCGCACGCCGGAGCCGATGGAGGACTCGCCCAGCAGCTTCACCAGGCCGAGCTGGGCGGTGTTGTGCACGTGGGTGCCGCCGCACAGTTCCTTGGAGAAGTCGCCGATGGTCACCACGCGCACCCGGTCGCCGTACTTCTCGCCGAACTCGGCGATGGCGCCCTGCTTCTTCGCCTCCTCCATGCTCATCACCTCGGCGGTGACGTCGAGTTCGCGGGCGAGAACTTCGTTGATCTTCTGCTCGACGTCGTTCAGGACCGTGCCGGGCACGGCGGTCGGCGAGCCGAAGTCGAAGCGGAAGCGGCCGGGGGCGTTCTCCGAACCGGCCTGGGCGGCCGTCGGACCCAGGGCGTCGCGCAGCGCCTGGTGGGTGAGGTGGGTGGCGCTGTGGGCGCGGGCGATGGCCCGGCGGCGGCGCACGTCGATGGCGGCGTACGCGCCGGCGCCGACGGTGACCTCGCCGACCTGGACGGTGCCCTTGTGCACGGTGACGCCGGGCACCGGCTGCTGGACGTCGCGGACCTCGATGACGGCGCCGCTGTCCAGCCGGATGCGGCCGGTGTCGGGCTGCTGACCGCCGCCTTCGGCGTAGAACGGGGTGCGGTCGAGCACGACCTCGACGTCGTCGCCCTCGGAGGCGGCCGGCGACGGCAGGCCGTTCACCAGCAGGCCGACGACGCTGGCCTCGCCCTCGGTGTCGGTGTAACCGGTGAAGACGGTGGCTCCGGCGGTGTCGGCGACCTCGCGGTAGGCGCTCAGGTCGGCGTGGCCGGTCTTCTTGGCCTTGGCGTCGGCCTTGGCGCGCTCCCGCTGCTCCCTCATCAGGCGGCGGAAGCCCTCCTCGTCCACGGACAGGCCCTGCTCGGCGGCCATCTCCAGGGTGAGGTCGATGGGGAAGCCCCAGGTGTCGTGGAGCAGGAAGGCCTTCTCGCCGGGGAGCACCCGGCCGCCGGCGGCCTTGGTCTCGGTGACGGCGGCGTCGAGGATGTTGGTGCCCGCCTTGAGGGTCTTGAGGAAGGCGGCCTCCTCGGCGAGCGCGACGGTCTCGATGCGCTGCCGGTCGGTGATCAGCTCCGGGTACTGCTGGCCCATCATGCCGATCACGACGTCGATCAGCTCGCCGACGACCGGCTTGTCCGCGCCCAGGATGCGCATGTTGCGGATGGCGCGGCGCATGATGCGGCGCAGCACGTAGCCGCGGCCCTCGTTGCCGGGGGTGACGCCGTCGCCGATGAGCATCACGGAGGTGCGCAGGTGGTCGGCGACCACGCGCAGGGAGACGTCGCTGTTCTCGGCCCGGCCGTAGGGCACGCCGGTCAGCTCGGTGGCCTTGTCGATGACCGCGCGCAGGGTGTCGGTCTCGTACATGTTGTGCACGCCCTGCAGGATCATCGCCAGGCGCTCCAGACCGAGGCCGGTGTCGATGTTCTTGCTGGGCAGCTCGCCGAGGATCGGGTAGTCCTTGCCCTCGCCCGGCCCGCGCTCGTACTGCATGAAGACCAGGTTCCAGATCTCCACGTAGCGCTCGTCGTTGACGGCCGGGCCGCCCTCGGGGCCGAACTCCGGCCCGCGGTCGTAGTTGATCTCCGAGCAGGGGCCGCAGGGACCGGGCACGCCCATGTCCCAGTAGTTGTCCTTCTTGCCCAGGCGCTGGATCCGCTCGGCGGGGACGCCGACGACCTCGCGCCAGATGCGCTCGGCCTCGTCGTCCTCCTCGTAGACGGTGACCCACAGCTTCTCCGGCTCCAGGCCGTAGCCGCCCTTGTCCTGCGGGGTGGTGAGCAGCTCCCAGGCGAGCTGGGCGGCACCCTCCTTGAAGTAGTCACCGAAGGAGAAGTTGCCGCACATCTGGAAGAAGGTGCCGTGCCGGGTGGTCTTGCCGACCTCCTCGATGTCGGGGGTGCGCACGCACTTCTGCACGCTGGTGGCGCGCTTGTACGGCGGGGTGGCCTCTCCCAGGAAGTACGGCTTGAAGGGCACCATGCCCGCGTTGACCAGCAGCAGCGTCGGGTCGTCCGCGATCAGCGACGCCGACGGCACGACGGTGTGCCCCCGCTCCTCGAAGAAGCGCAGCCAGCGGCGGCGGATTTCAGCCGACTCCATCAGTGGTCCTCATTCCGGTCGTACGGGTGGGTGGCGCCGAGTTCGCGGCGGGGCCGTCCGCCGGGGGAGGTCCGGGGCGGCACCCGCGCGGGAAGCTCGGGACGGTCGGGGGCGGGGTCGACGGGGGCCGTCAACCCCAGTGCCTCGTTCAACTCGCTCTCCCGCTGCGCCATTCCGGCGCGGACGTCGAGGGCGAACTCCCTCAGCCGGTGACCGGCCGCCACGGCCTGGTCGGCCGCGCGGGCGGCGAGGCTGTCGGGGGTGAGGCTGCGCAGTTTGCGGTTGACCTTGGTGGTGGCCCAGACGCCGGCGGCGGCGCCTGCGCTGAACCAGAAGGCGCGGCGGAACACGGGCTAGTCCTTTCCGTCGCGGCGCGTACGGCCCGCCCGGCGCGCGGCCGGGACGGAGCGGCCGACGACGACGGTGCGCCGGGGGCGCGGCGGGCTGTTCCTGCGGCCGAGGGCGCGGCGCACTCCGTAGCCGAACGCGGCGACCTTCACCAGCGGGCCGCCGAAGGCGGTGGAGACGGTCGAGGAGAGCGCCGAGGCGTTGGCGGTGACCTCCTGGACGTCGGCGGCGATGGCGTCCACCCGGCTGAGCTGGCTCTGCGCCGAGCGGACCGTCGCGGACGCCTCGGTGAGGAGGGGGACCGCCTGCTCCGTCACACCCGTCACCAGTTTGGTCGCCGCCTTGAGCGTCTGCGCGAGCCTCACCAGCACCACGGCGAGGAACGACACCAGGATCGCCCAGAAGACGGCCACCAGGAGGCCGGCCACCTCTCCACCGGACACGCTGCACCGCTTCCCTCGGGTCGTATGGGTCGGCCGCCGCGTCCTGTGACTCGTGAGGGGACCTGACCCACCGATCTCACGGGTGCGACGGCGGATACCGACCTTATCGCGCCGGAAGCCCCGGCCCGTACCGGATTCCCCGCCTCCGCGCGGTGCCGGGGGTGCCGCGGCGGCTCCGGCGGCGGGTCCGGGGCACCGACGCGACGGCCCTCCCCGCCGCGGGAGGCGGCGGGGAGGGCCGTGGAACCGGGAGGCCCGGGCGCGTCCGTGGGCCCGGCGGGGGCTCAGCGGGCGTAGTACTCGACGACGAGCTGCTCGTCGCAGACGACCGGGATCTCCTTGCGGTTCGGGTCGCGGTCCAGGCGGAACGCCAGCGCCTTGAGGTTGACCTCCAGGTAGCGCGGGGTCTCGCCGTCGGGCGCGTAGCCGCCCTCGCGGGCCACCTGGAAGGGGTGCTTGTCGCGGCTGCGCTCGCGGACCGACACCACGTCGCCCGGGCGGACCCGGAAGGAGGGCTTGTCGACCTTGCGGCCGTTGACCGCGATGTGGCCGTGCACGACCATCTGGCGGGCCTGGTAGATGGTGCGGGCGAGCCCCGAGCGCAGGACGAGCGCGTCCAGGCGGCGCTCCAGCTCGACGATGAGGGCCTCGCCGGTCTTGCCCTGCACCTTCCGGGCGCGCTCGTAGGCGCGCACCATCTGGCGCTCGCTGATGTCGTACTGGGCGCGCAGCCGCTGCTTCTCCAGCAGCCGGACCTTGTAGTCGCTGTTCTGCTTGCGGCCCCGGCCGTGCTGCCCCGGCGGGTAGGGGCGCTGCTCGAAGTACTTCACGGCCTTCGGGGTCAGCGCGATGCCGAGCGCACGCGACTTCTTGACCTTGGGACGCGACTGGTTCACGTTGAACGGACCTCCGTGTAAGTTAGGTGAGGCTTACCTTAGCGGAGGAGAACGCATGTTTCGACCTGGGAGCCCCCTGTCCGGCGCCGGTCCCGCGCGCGACGCCGACCGCACGGACGACGCCGGGAGTGCGAGGAGCACGGGGAGGGGTCAGCCGCGTCCCGAGGCGGAGTCGGAGGCCCGGCGGCCGAGCGCCGCCGAGCGGATGCGTACCCTCGCCGAGTCGAACGCCTCGGCCGTCCTGGCCATTCCCGGGGTACGGCTCCACGACCTGGGGCTCGACGCCGTCGAGGCCCGGGCCGTCACTCCCCGGGGAGACGTGTTCCTCCTGGTCCCGGCCGGTTCCCCGGCCGCCCGGGCCGCCGTCCACGCCCGGGGTGACGACCTCGCCGCCGTGATGGAGATCACCGACGTGGCGCCCGTCGCGGTCCCCCACCGCATCCGCGGCCGGGCCCGGCTGGCGGGCTGGCTGACCCCCGTGACCGGCTCCGACCGCACCGCCTGCGCCGGGCTGCTGGCCGAGCGGCACCCGTGCGGCCCGTTCCCGGGCGCCGCGTGGACGCCGCTGCGGCTGGAGGTCGGCGAGGGGTGGATCGACGACCTGTGGGGCGAGGAACTCGTCGAACCCGACGACTTCGCGGCCGCCGAGCCCGATCCGCTGGCCCGCCACGAGGCCGAACTCCTCCAGCACCTCGCCGCCGCCCACGGCGACCTGGTGCGCGGGCTGTGCACCCTGCTGGGCGAGCGCGCGCGGACCTGCGGCGCCCGGGAGCGGGTGGTGCCGCTGGCGCTGGACCGCTTCGGGCTGCGGGTGCGGTTCTGCGCGGACGGGGGCGCCTTCGACGCGCGCTTCGACTTCCCCCGCCCGGTGCGGGACGTCACCGGGCTGCGCCGTGCCGTGCGCACCCTGTTCGAGGCGGCCGCCGCGGACTGAGCGGGCGCCGGACGGGCACTGGGCGGGTCCGGTCCGGCGGCGGGCGGGACACGGGCCGCGCCGGCCGGGGCCGGGCCCCGGCTTCCCTCAGCGCTCCTCCTCCCGCGGCGGGCCCTCCCCGCGCAACCTGGCCCGCACCCGTTCCGCCACCTCGGCGTACCGGGCCTCCGCGCCGTACCGCGTGGGCTCGTAGTAGCGCTTCCCGTGGACGCCGTCCGGGGCGTACTGCTGCGCGGCGATGCCGCCCGGCACGTCGTGCGGGTACTGGTAGCCCTCGCCGTGCCCCATCTCCCGGGCGCCCTTGTAGTGGCTGTCGCGCAGGTGCCGCGGCACGGGCCCGGCCAGCCCCGCCCGCACGTCCGCCAGGGCCGCGTCGATCGCCAGGTACGCGGCGTTGGACTTCGGCGCGAGGGCGAGGGCGATGGTCGCCTGGGCGAGGGTGATCCGCGCCTCCGGGAAGCCGATCATCGCCACCGCCTGCGCCGCGGCCACGGCCGTCTGCAGGGCGGTGGGGTCGGCCAGGCCGATGTCCTCGCTGGCGGAGATCATCAGCCGCCGGGCGATGAACCTCGGGTCCTCCCCCGCCTCGATCATCCGGGCCAGGTAGTGCAGCGCCGCGTCCACGTCCGAGCCGCGGATGGACTTGATGAGCGCGCTGGCCACGTCGTAGTGCTGGTCGCCGTCGCGGTCGTACTTCACCGCGGCCCGGTCGACCGCCTCCTCCAGCGTCGCCAGGGTGATCGTGTCCTCGCCCTTGGCCAGGGCCGCCCCCGCGCCCGCCTCCAGCGCCGTGAGCGCCCGGCGCGCGTCGCCGCCGGCGATCCGCAGCAGGTGCGCCTCGGCGTCCTCGGGCAGGGCCACCGCGCCGCCCAGCCCGCGCTCGTCGGCGACCGCGCGGCGCAGCAGCCCGCGCACGTCGTCGTCCGTCAGCGGTTCCAGGGTGAGCAGCAGCGAGCGGGACAGCAGGGGGGAGATCACCGAGAAGTACGGGTTCTCCGTCGTCGCCGCGATGAGCGTGACCCAGCGGTTCTCCACGGCGGGCAGCAGCGAGTCCTGCTGCGCCTTGCTGAACCGGTGGATCTCGTCCAGGAACAGCACGGTGTCCTTGCCGTAGGCGCCCGTGGAGCGCCGGGCGCCGTCGATGACGGCCCGGACCTCCTTCACCCCGGCGGTGATCGCCGACAACTCCGTGAAGCGCTTGTCGGTGGCCCGGCTGACGACGTAGGCCAGGGTCGTCTTGCCGGTGCCGGGCGGCCCCCACAGGATCACCGACGACGGGCCGGCGGGACCCCTGCCGCCCTCGCCGACCAGACGGCGCAGCGGGGAGCCGGGGCGCAGCAGGTGCCGCTGGCCGACGACCTCGTCCAGGGTGCGCGGGCGCATCCGGACCGCCAGCGGGATGCTGGCGGGATCCTTCTCCCGGCGTTCCTCTGCCGCGGCGGTGAACAGATCGTCTTCCACGGAACGAAACCCTAAGCCACCCCGCCGACAACGCCGCGGGCCGTCCCGCGCCCCGTGGCGGCGCGGAACGGCCCGTCGGACGGCCCGCCGGTCAGCTCGTCCAGAAGTCCCACCAGCGGGTCAGGATCAGCATGCCGATGATGCCGACGTGGACCGCCGGAACCACCCAGTGGAACTCCCGCACGCCCTCCCGGAGCCAGGCCGGGGCGGGCAGGAAGCCGTTGCGGACGTTGCGGAAGGTCGTGTACCAGAACATCAGCAGCGTGGCGACCCAGGCCAGGTTGCACCACAGGCACAGCGCGCCGATGTTGTACAGCGACTGGTACATCAGCCAGGTGCAGAAGCCGACGCCGAAGAGCATCCCGGCGTTCATGGTGAGCCAGTACCAGCGGGGGAAGCGCGCCCCGGCCAGCAGGCTCATGCCGACGCAGACGACGATGGCGTAGGTGACCATGCCGAGCATCGGGTTGGGGAAGCCGAACGCCTCGGCCTGGTCGCTCTCCATCACGCTGCCGCAGGAGACCACCGGGTTCAGGCTGCAGGCGGGGACGAACACCTCGCCGGCGACCTTGGCCTCCAGCAGCCTGAACTTGTCCAGCGTGATCACCCAGGACGCGAGCACCCCGGCCAGGCCGGTGATCACCAGCAGCAGGGCGTAGGCGCGGCCGGCGCCCACGGCACCGCTCCTGACGGGCCCGTCCTCCTCGGTACGGGCCAGGTCGTCTCGTGGTGCCGTGGTCGTCGTCATGTCGGCGTCATCCTGTCGTCTCGGGCGGGGTTTTCATTCTGCACAACGCCCAACGACTCAGGCGAGCATCCGTCGCAGTTCCTCCACCACGCCGTCCAGGGGCACCGGGTTCTGCTCACCGCTGTCGAGGTCCTTGACCTGGACGACGCCCTCGGCCAGGTCGCGTTCCCCGGCCACGACGGCGTAGGCCGCCCCGGAGCGGTTGGCCGACTTCATCGCGTTCTTCAGGCCCTTGCCGCCGTAGGCGAAGTCCGCCGCGACCCCCTGCCGGCGCAGCTCGGTGACGACGCCGAACAGCGTCCGCCGCGCCTGCTCGCCCAGCGGGACGGCGAACACCCGGGTGGGCGAGGGCGCGGGAAGCTCGACGCCCTCGGCCCGCAGGGCCAGCACGGTGCGGTCCACGCCCAGCGCCCAGCCCACCGAGGGCAGCGGCGGTCCGCCGAGCATCTCCGACAGGCCGTCGTAGCGGCCGCCGCCGCCGACCGCGGACTGCGCGCCCAGCCCGTCGTGGACGAACTCGAAGGTGGTGCGGGTGTAGTAGTCCAGCCCGCGCACCAGCTTCTCGTCGTCCTCGAAGGCGACGCCGGCCGCCGTCAGCAGCTCGCGCACCTGCTCGTGGTACTCCTTGCACGCCTCGCACAGGTGGTCGCGCATCATCGGGGCGCCGGTGAGCTGCTTCCGCACCTCCTCGCGCTTGTCGTCCAGCACCCGCAGCGGGTTGATGTCGATGCGGGCGCGGGTCGCCTCGTCCAGGTCGAGCCCGCGCAGGAACTCCTGGAGCCGGGCGCGGTAGGCCGGACGGCACTCGCGGTCGCCGAGGGAGTTGAGCAGCAGCCGGACGTTCCGCAGGCCCAGCGAGCGGTACGCGTCCACGGCCAGGATGATCAGCTCGGCGTCCAGGGCCGGGTCCTCCGCGCCCAGCGCCTCGGCGCCGACCTGCGAGAAGTGCCGGTAGCGCCCGGCCTGCGGGCGCTCGTAGCGGTACTGCGAGCCGGAGTACCACACCTTGATCGGTAGGGCGCCGCGGTGCAGGTTGTGCTCCAGGACCGCGCGGACGACCGGCGCGGTGCCCTCGGGCCGCAGGGCCAGCGTGCTGCCGCCCTTGGTGGTGAGGGTGTACATCTCCTTGGTCACGATGTCCGTGGACTCGCCCACGCCGCGGGCGAACAGCTCCACGTGCTCGAAACCGGGGGTCTCGATGTAGCCGTAGCCGGCGCGCTTCAGCGGCGCGGCGATCGCCTCCCGTACCGCCAGGTAGTCGGCGGACTCCGGGGGGAGCAGGTCGTAGGTGCCCCTGGGGGCGGAGAAGGTGCTCACGTCAGTACGTCGTCACATTCCTCGTCGCGGGGCGGCGGGGCCGCCTCCGTGGCCGGCGGCCACCTCCCGCAGGTACGGGTTGGTGGCGCGCTCGCGGCCGATGGTCGTCTGGGGGCCGTGGCCGGACAGCACCACGGTCGAGTCGTCCAGGGGCAGGCACACGCGTGCCAGCGACCTCAGGATCTCGGCGTGGTCGCCGCCGGGCAGGTCGGTGCGTCCGATGGAGCCGGCGAACAGCAGGTCGCCCGAGAACAGCACCGGCGGGATGTCGGCCTGCTCGGGCAGCCGGAAGGTCACCGACCCCCTGGTATGGCCCGGCGCGTGCGCGACGGTCAGCTCCAGCCCCGCGATCCGCAGCACGCTCCCGTCGGCCAGCTCCTTCACGTCGTCGGGCTCACCGACCGTGATCTCGCCCATCAGCGGCTGCCCTATGGACCGCCCGAGCCACTTCTCGGGGTCGCTCATCATCTCCCGGTCCTCCGGGTGGATCCAGGCGGGCACGCCGTGCGCGCCGCACACCGGGATCACGGAGGCCACGTGGTCGAGGTGGCCGTGGGTGAGGAGCACGGCGGCCGGCTTGAGCCGGTGCCTGGCGATGGCCTCCTCCACGCCCTCGGCGGCCTGGTGGCCCGGGTCGATGATCACGCACTCCTCACCGGCGGCGGGGGCGACCAGGTAGCAGTTGGTCCCCCAGGCCCCGGCGGGGAACCCGGCAATGAGCACGATCGTCCTTCAGTCGTCCATCAGGGAAGTTGCGGCCGTACGTCACCGGCTGTCACCGGCGGTCAAGAGCCTACCGGCGACGGGACGGAGGCCGCGAACCCGTATCCCGTATACGGTACGGCCCAAGCTGTGGCACACATGTGCGTACGCACGCCTCGAAGGACGCGAAGGAGACGACCCGTGGTCAGCAGTGAGCAGCGGCGCAAGCAGCTCGCACGCGAGAAGTACCTGCGGCAGCAGCAGCGGCGGGCCGAGGCACGGCGCAGGGCGCGGATCCGCAACGCGGCCATCGCGGGCGGCCTGGTCCTGGTGCTGGGGGGCGGGGGGCTCTTCGCGGCCGCCGGCGGACTGGAGGCGGACGACAAGAAGGCGTCGGACGGCGCCTCCGCACAGCCCTCGGCCTCGGCCGGCAGCAAGGCGCCGGACCCCTGCGCGAAGCCCGCGAAGGGCAAGCCGGGCGGCAAGCAGTGGAAGAAGGAGCCGAAGATGTCGATCGACACCTCGGCGACCTACACGATGACGCTGGAGACGACCTGCGGCGACATCGAGATCGAGATGGACGCCGCCGAGGCGCCGCACACCGTGAACTCCTTCGAGTTCCTGGCGGGCGAGGGCTACCTGGACCACACCAAGTGCCACCGCCTGGTCACCGAGGGCATCCACGTGCTGCAGTGCGGCGACCCCACCGGCACCGGCCAGGGCGGCCCCGGCTACACCATCCCGGACGAGAACCTCGACGACCCCAGGGTCAAGGGCGGCACCTACCCGGCGGGCACGGTCGCCATGGCCAACCGGTACAACGCCCAGACCAAGGAGGGCCGGGACAGCGGGGGGAGCCAGTTCTTCCTCGTCTACAAGGACAGCAAGCTGCCCCCGGACTACACGCCCTTCGGCACCGTCACCGGGGGCATGGACGTGCTGAAGAAGATCGCCGCCGCCGGCATGACGCCGGACCCGCAGACGGGGAACACCGCTCCGAACGCGACCGTCGTGATCGACAAGGCGACCGTGCGCAAGGAGTGACGTCGGGGACGGCGGGGACGGCGGGTGCGACAGCCGCACGGACCCGCAATTTCGGCCGCGCGGAATGCGGACAGCGCGGGCACCGGTCGCCTATGTTGGGCGTTGGTAGGGTGCCTGCGCCGACGGCCCGGCAAAATCCCTGGTCCGACCAGCCGGATCTGGTCCGACCGGTCAAATCCAACTGTCGGCCGGATGACAACTGTGGACGACGCCCGGGAGCGCACGGCTCCCGTCGGCGTCATGTGGAGGAGGCGCTGTGAGCAGCGACCCGTGGGGCCGCGTCGACGAGACGGGGACCGTGTACGTGCGTACCGCCGACGGCGAGAGGGTCGTCGGATCGTGGCAGGCGGGTTCCCCCGAGGAGGCCCTCGCCTACTTCGAGCGCAAGTACGACGGCCTGGTCGTGGAGATCGACCTCCTTGAGCGCCGGGTGAGGACCACCGACCTGTCGGCCAAGGACGCGATGGCGGCCGTCGAGCACCTGCGTCACCAGGTCGACGAAGCGCACGCGGTAGGCGACCTGGAGGCGCTGAGCAGGCGGCTGGACCAGCTCACCGAGCTGGTCGAGGCCCGCCGGGAGGAACGCAGGGCGGCCCGGGCCCGGCAGGCCGAGGAGGCGCGCCGGGCCAAGGAGGAGTTGGTCGCCGAGGCCGAGGAACTGGCCCGGAGCGACCAGTGGCGGGCGGCCGGGGAGCGGCTGCGCGCCCTGGTGGACACCTGGAAGGGCCTGCCCCGGCTCGACCGCAAGTCCGACGACGAGCTGTGGCACCGCTTCTCGCACGCCCGGTCGGCCTTCTCCAAGCGGCGCAAGGCGCACTTCGCGTCGCTGGACGCGCAGCGCGAGGAGGCGCGGCGCCGCAAGGAGAAGCTGGTCGCCGAGGCGGAGGCGCTGTCCGGCTCGACGGACTGGGGGCCGACGGCCGCGCGGTACCGCGAGCTGATGCAGGAGTGGAAGGCCGCGGGCCGGGCCCAGCGCGAGCACGAGGACGAGCTGTGGCAGCGCTTCCGCGGTGCCCAGGACGTCTTCTTCGCCGCCCGCGGCGAGGCCTTCGCCGAGCGGGACGCCGAGCAGCGGGAGAACCTGACCCGCAAGGAGGAGCTGGTCGCCGAGGCGGAGAAGCTGCTTCCGATCACCGACCTCAAGGCGGCCCGGGCGGCCTTCCGCGCCATCAACGAGCGCTGGGACGCCATCGGCCACGTGCCGCGGGACGCCCGGGCGCGGATCGAGGGCCGGATGCACGCGGTGGAGCGGGCGATCCAGGAGGCCGAGGAGGCCGAGTGGCGCCGTACCAACCCCGAGGCCCGGGCGCGGGCGGAGGGGCTGACCGGCCAGCTCCAGGACGCGGTGGACAAGCTCCGCGCGCAGATCGACAAGGCGCGCGCGGCGGGCAACACCGCCAAGGTGGAGAAGCTGGAGAAGGAGCTGGAGGGCCGCCAGGCGCTGCTGGACCAGGCCCTCAAGGGCCTGCGGGAGTTCAGCGGCGGAAAGAGCTGATGCCGAGGGGCCGCTGAGGGGTTGCGGAGCCCCTCCGGCTCCTCCGGCGGGTACGGGACGGCCCCGGCGCACGCGGCGCCGGGGCCGTCCCGCGTTCCGTGCGGGCAGGTGGTTTCCGCAGGTCCCGGGGTGCGGGGACGGCCCCGGCTCAGGACCTGCGGGCCGAGGTGACGCGGTACACGTCGTAGACGCCCTCCACCCCGCGCACCGCCTTCAGCACGTGGCCCAGGTGCTTGGGGTCGCCCATCTCGAAGGTGAAGCGGGAGGTGGCCACCCGGTCCCGGGAGGTCTGGACGGCCGCGGAGAGGATGTTGACGTGCTGGTCGGACAGCACGCGGGTGACGTCCGACAGCAGCCGGGAGCGGTCCAGCGCCTCCACCTGGATGGCGACCAGGAAGACGGAGGACTGGGTGGGTGCCCACTCGACTTCGAGGATGCGCTCCGGCTCGCGGGAGAGGGAGTCGACGTTGACGCAGTCGGCGCGGTGGACGGACACCCCGTTGCCGCGGGTGACGAAGCCGATGATCGGGTCGCCGGGCACGGGCGTGCAGCACCGGGCCAGCTTGACCCACACGTCCTCCACGCCCTTGACGACCACGCCCGGGTCGGCGCTGGAGCGCCGCTTGGAGCGCCTGCTGCGCAGGGGCGGGGCGGACTCGGCGAGGTCCTCGCTGGCCGCCTCCTCGCCGCCGATGGCCTGGATGAGCTTCTGGACGACGTTCTGCGCGGAGACGTGGCCCTCGCCGATCGCGGCGTAGAGCGCCGAGATGTCGGGGTAGCGCATCTCGTGCGCGAGGGTGACCAGGGAGTCGCCGGTGAGGATGCGCTGGATCGGCAGGTTCTGCTTGCGCATGGCCCGCACGATGGCGTCCTTGCCCTGCTCGATGGCCTCTTCCCGGCGCTCCTTGGAGAACCAGGCGCGGATCTTGTTGCGGGCCCTGGGCGACTTGACGAAGCTCAGCCAGTCGCGGGACGGGCCGGCGCCGGGCGACTTGGAGGTGAAGACCTCCACCAGGTCGCCGTTGTCGAGGGTGGACTCCAGCGGGACGAGCCGCCCGTTGACCCGCGCGCCGATGGTGCGGTGGCCGACCTCGGTGTGGACCGCGTAGGCGAAGTCCACGGGGGTGGCGCCCGCCGGCAGCGCTATGACGTCGCCCTTGGGCGTGAAGACGAAGACCTCGTTGCGGGAGAGGTCGAAGCGCAGCGACTCCAGGAACTCGCCCGGGTCCTCGGTCTCCTTCTGCCAGTCCAGGAGCTGCCGCAGCCACGCCATGTCGTTGACGGCGTCGCCCTTCTTGGCGGACGCGTCGGTGCGGACCTTGGAGGCGCCGGCCACCGCGTCCTGCTTGTACTTCCAGTGGGCGGCGATGCCGTACTCGGCGCGGCGGTGCATGTCGTAGGTGCGGATCTGCAGCTCGACCGGCTTGCCGCCCGGCCCGATGACCGTCGTGTGCAACGACTGGTACATGTTGAACTTGGGCATCGCGATGTAGTCCTTGAACCGCCCCGGCACCGGGTTCCACCGGGCGTGGACGGTCCCCAGCGCCGCGTAGCAGTCGCGGACGGTGTCGACCAGGACGCGGATGCCCACCAGGTCGTAGATCTCGGCGAAGTCGCGGCCCCGCACGATCATCTTCTGGTAGACGCTGTAGTAGTGCTTGGGGCGTCCGGTGACGGTCGCCTTGATGCGGGCGCCGCGCAGGTCGGACTGCACCTCGTCGATGACCTTGGCCAGGTACTCGTCCCGCTTGGGCGCGCGCTCGGCGACCAGCCGCACGATCTCGTCGTACATCTTGGGGTAGAGGATCGCGAAGGCGAGGTCCTCCAGCTCCCACTTGATGGTGTTCATGCCCAGGCGGTGGGCGAGCGGCGCGTAGATCTCCAGGGTCTCGCGGGCCTTCTGCTCCTGCTTCTCCCGCTTGAGGTAGCGCATGGTGCGCATGTTGTGCAGGCGGTCGGCCAGCTTGATCACCAGCACGCGCGGGTCCTTGGCCATGGCCACGACCATCTTGCGGACCGTCTCGGCCTGTGCGGCCTCGCCGAACTTGACCTTGTCGAGCTTGGTGACGCCGTCGACGAGCAGGGCCACCTGGTCGCCGAAGTCGCGGCGCAGGGCGTCCAGGCCGTACTCGGTGTCCTCGACCGTGTCGTGCAGCAGGCCCGCCATCAGCGTGGCCGGATCCATGCCCAGCTCGGCGAGGATGGTGGTGACGGCCAGCGGGTGGGTGATGTACGGGTCGCCGCTCTTGCGCTTCTGTCCGCGGTGCCAGCGCTCGGCGACCTGGTAGGCGCGCTCGATCCGGCGCAGGGTGGCGGTGTCGGCCTTGGGGTCGTTGCTGCGCACGATCCGCAGCAGCGGCTCCAGGACGGGGTTGTACGGGTTGGAGCGCTGGACGCCCAGCCGGGCGAGGCGGGCGCGGACGCGGTTGGAGGAACCCGAACGGCCGGAGACCCCCGAGATGGCGCGCGCGGCCGGATTCCGGTCCCGCGGGCCGGGGTCGTCGCGCTTTCCGCCCGGTGGCGAGGAGGCGCCCGTACGGCCCGCCTGCGCGGTGGACGGCGGGGGCTTGGGGGCGCCGCCGCCCGGTCCGGCGGCCGTGCCGTTCGCCTTGGAGGACTTCGCCGGCCTGGCGTCCTGGTGCTGCGCTGCGGTGAGCGGCTGGGCCTCGTCTGGCAAGGGCAACTCCTCGGTGGGCCCCCTCCTCGCCGGTGGCGGGGGAAGAGGGAGGTTCCGGCCTGGAACTGTGGCCGGACTGCCATGGTATCGAGCCGGGCCCCGGAACGGGCCGGGCGTCCGCCGCGGATGTCGGGCGGGGCGCCGCGCGGGCGGAGCCGGGCATGCCGAAAGGGGGCCGCCCGGAGGGCTTTCCGGACGGCCCCCTTCGGCGGGAACCGGCCGCGGGGCGCCGGCCGTGGCGGCGCCCCGCGGCGGGGTGGTTCAGACGGTGAGCAGGACGTCCAGCGGGGCGCCCTCCAGGGAGGACTCCAGCCTGGTCCGGCCGGGCAGGAAGCCCAGTTCCATCAGGACGGCGACCCCGGCGACCTGCGCTCCGGAGCGGCGGATGAGGCGCAGCGACGCCTCGGCGGTGCCGCCGGTGGCCAGCACGTCGTCGATCACCAGCACCCGGTCCTCGGAGGAGAGGTCCTCGGCGTGGATCTCGATCTCGGCGCTGCCGTACTCCAGCTCGTACGCCTGCGACAGGGTGGCGCCGGGCAGCTTGCCCGCCTTGCGGACGGGGATGAAGCCGACGCCCGCCCGCACCGCCACGGGGGCGGCGAGGATGAAGCCGCGCGCCTCCAGGCCCACCACCTTGGTGGCTCCGCGCTCCCGGCACAGGCCGGCCAGCGCCTCGGTGAGCGCGGTGAAGGCGTCGGGGTCCGCCAGCAGCGGGGTGATGTCCTTGAACAGCACGCCCGGCTTGGGGTAGTCGGGCACGTCGCGGATCCGGCTGAGCAGCAGGTCCCGCAGTTCCTCGGAGTGGAGGGCGAGGGAGGTCACCGGGTCACCTCCGCCGTCCGGAGGAACGGCCGCGTCCACGGCCGCGGGGCGCCGGCGGGCGGGAGCCGGCGGCTCCCCGCGGCGTGTCGTCCTCGGCGGCGTGGCCGACGGACACCGGCTCGCCCTCCTCACCGGTCCCGTCACCGTCCGCGACGCCCTCCGGGGCGTCCCCGGCACCGGCGGCCGCGCTCCCGGCGTTCCCGGCGTCCTCGGCGTCCTTGGCGCGCTTGGCCAGCACCCGCCTGTCGTGCGCCCGGATCTCCGGCTCGCGCATCTTGAGGTCGGCCACCAGCGGCGTGGCGATCACGATCGAGGAGTAGGCGCCGGCGCTCAGGCCGACGAACAGCGACAGCGCGATGTCGTTGAGCATGCCCGCGCCCAGGACGCCACCGCCGATGAACAGCAGGCCGGCCACCGGCAGCAGCGCCACCACCGAGGTGTTGATCGAGCGGACCAGGGTGCCGTTGAGGCTGCGGTTGGCCAGCTCGCCGTAGGTGTGGCGGGTCTGCTTGGTGTAGTTCCTGGTGGTCTCCTTGAGGCCGTCGAAGACCACCACGGTGTCGTAGAGCGAGTAACCGAGGATCGTCAGCAGGCCGATGACGGTGCCCGGGGTGACCTCGAAACCGACGATCGCGTACACGCCGACGGTGATCGTGATGTCGTGGATGAGGGCGATCAGCGCGGCCAGGGCCATGCGCCACTCGAAGGCGATGGCCAGGTAGATCACCACCAGGACCATGAAGATCCCCAGGCCCTGCCACGCCTTGTTGGCGATCTGGGAGCCCCAGCTCGGGCCCACCAGTTCGGCGTTGATCTCCGAGGCCTTCATGCCGAAGTCCTCGGCGAGCTCCTCGCGGACCCGGTCGGACTGCTGGGTGTCCATGCCGCCGACCTGGATGCGCAGCACGCCGTCGCCCAGCTCCTGGACGATGGCGGCGTGCCCGGAGACCTCCTCGGCCTTCTCCCGGGCGTGCTCGACGGAGACGCTGGTCCTGGGCGTGGTGAAGACGGCGCCGCCCTGGAACTCGATGCCCATGTTCAGGCCGCGCACCAGGAGGCCGGCGAACGCCACGATGGTGATCAGGATGGAGACGCCGTACCAGATCTTCCGCTTGCCGACGAAGTCGTAGCCGGCCTCGCCGCGGTAGAGCCGGGCGCCCAAGTCACCGAGTCGCGACATCTCACGCCTCCTTCAGGTCGGTGGAAACGGCGGTCGGACGGCGGCGGCCCCGGCGCAGCGGAGGCTTGGCCCCCAGGCGCTTGGGGTCGAGGCCGGACCAGGGATGGCCGTTGGAGAAGAACCTGGTGCGGGCCAGGAGGGTCATCAGCGGCTTGGTGAAGAAGAAGACCACGACGACGTCCAGGACGGTGGTCAGGCCGAGGGTGAACGCGAAGCCCTGGACCTTGCCGACGGAGACGATGAACAGCACCGCGGCGGCCAGGAACGACACGAAGTCGGAGACCAGGATGGTGCGCCGGGCGCGCGGCCAGCCGCGTTCGACGGCGGGGCGCAGGGTGCGGCCCTCACGGATCTCGTCCCGGATGCGTTCGAAGTACACGATGAACGAGTCGGCCGTGATGCCGATCGCGACGATGGCGCCGCAGACGGCCGGCAGGTTCAGCGCGAAGCCGATCGCCGGGCCGAGCAGCGACATGATCGTGTAGGTCAGGACGGCGGAGACCAGCAGGCTGAGGACGGCGATCAGCGACAGGCCCCGGTAGTAGAACACCAGGTAGAAGACGACCAGCGCGAGGCCGATGGCGCCGGCGATCAGACCCGCCTTGAGCTGCTCGTCACCGAGGGCGGGCGAGACGGTGGTGACGCTGGACTCGCTGAAGCTCAGCGGCAGGGCGCCGTAGGAGAGGATGTTGGCCAGTTCCTCGGCGGACTGCTGGGTGAAGCTGCCGGAGATCTCGGCGCTGCCGCCGCCCAGGCGCTCGGAGACGCGGGGGGCGGAGACGACCTCGCCGTCCAGCACGATCGCGAACTGGTTGCGCGGCTCGACCTGGGTGGAGAGCTTCTCGGTGATGTCGGCGAACTTCTCGGCGCCGTCGGAGTCGAACTCCATGGTGACGATCCAGCCCTGGGCGCGCTGGTCGTCGAAGACGGCCGCGGCGTCCGTGACGTCGGTGCCGGGGACGGCGATGGGACCGAGCGCGTACTTGGCCTGGCCGGACTCGTCGCAGGCGACGATGGGCTTGGAATCGTCGGTCCGGGCGGCCTCCTGGCTGACCTTGGAGCGGCCCTCGGCGGAGGAGCAGTCCGCCCGGTCGAGCTTCTTCTGGACGTCGGCCGGGATGCCGGCGTCCGGCGCCGCCGCGTCGCTCTGCGACGGCGAGGGCTCGGGGGCGTCCGACGGCTTGCCGCTGCCGGAGGCCGAGGCCGACGGCGTGGGCGACTCGGACCCTTCGGCGAGCAGGTCGTCGGTGAGGGCGCGGCCCTGGGCGGAGGCGCTGGGCGACGGGGAGGCCGGGGTGCCGTCGTCGTCCTCGTCGGTCTTCTCCTCGCCGTCGGCCTGGTCGTCCGCGGCCTTCTCGTCGTCCTTCTTGGCGGTGCCCGACGGGCTCGCCGACGGGCTCGCCGAGGGGTCGGGCGCCGGTGCGCCGGAGGTGACGGTGAGCACCGGGCGGAAGCCGAGTTCGGCCGTGGTGCCGACCTGCTCCCGGGCCTGCTTCTCGTCGGTGCCGCGCGGGATGTTGACGATGATGTTCTCGCGGCCCTGGGTCTGCACCTCGGCTTCCTGGACGCCGAGACCGTTGACGCGCCGCTCGATGATGGAGACGGCGGTCTGCATGTTGGTCTCGTTGATCGCGTCTTCCTTGCCGGGCTCGCTCTTCGCGGTGAGCGTGATGCTGGTGCCGCCGGCGAGGTCGATGCCCAGGCGGGGCGTGGTGTGTCCGGAGTAGAACATCCCTCCGGTGAGCGCCACCATGGCCACCAGGATCAGTGCCAGGACCCGGCCCGGCCTGCCCTGGCCGCCCGGGGCTCTGCGGCCCTTGTTCGGTGCTGCCACCTTCTCGTATCTCCCTGTCCAACCGCCCGCGCTCGATGGTCGCCGCGCGGCGCGCGAAGTCGTCGTGAGGACATGCGACGCCGCCGGGCCCGGCGGGGCCCGGCGGCGGAGCTGCTACTTGGAGTCGGCGTCGCCGTTCCGCTTGGCGTCCTTGGGCTCCGCGTCGTCGGCGGAAGTCCCGGCGGAGGCGTCGTCGGTCTTGTTCAGGTCGAGCCTGCCCTCAGCCCTGTCCTCGGCCCCGTCCTCGGCGGTGTGCTCGTCGCCGGAGGTCAGCGAGGACGCGTCGTCCGGGACCGCGGGGGTGTCGGTGTCGAGTTCCGGATCGCCGTGGACGATGCGGTCGTACTCGTCGGACTCCAGCACGGCACCGACGGCGTTCTTGGCGTAGACGGCGTGCACACCCGGCGCGACCTCGAGGACAACCGTGTCGGAGCGGACCTCCTTCACCAGTGCGTACATGCCGCCGATGGTCCGGACACCGGTACCCGGCTGCATCTGGTCACGCATCTGCATGGCCTGCTGCTGCTTCTTCTTGGCAGACCGCGTCATCAGGAACATGGCCCCGATGAGCACGATGAAGGGAAAGAGAGTGAGGATATCCACGGCGGAAGGTTTCCTTCGCACGACCGCCGGAGCGGCGGCCTGGTCTTCGGGGGTGGTCATGCCGTCCGGGACGGAAGGCATCGGCGGAGTCTAAGCGAGCCCGCGCCTGAGGAACAACGTCAAGCATGGCACCGGGGTTCCGCCGTGGGCGACTTCGCGCGCCGTCACGTGCCGAAGAGCCCCGGTTGCCCCGGTCCGCCCGCGGGGGGCTGCTGGGGCGGGGTGAGTCCCATGTGCTGCCAGGCGGCCGGGGTGGCGATCCGGCCGCGCGGGGTGCGGGCCAGCAGCCCCTCGCGGACCAGGAACGGCTCGGCCACCTCCTCGACGGTCTCCCGCTCCTCGCCCACCGCCACCGCC
>NZ_DASQNP010000014.1:0-34110 GCF_035644915.1 Streptomyces sp. | reverse complement strand
TGCCGTACGAACCGCCCGAACCGGCTGTCCCGCCGACCGCCCTGCGCCACCGTGTGTCGCCCTCCTCGCCGCGTCGGTCCCGGTTCGCAGCGTACCCCGCCGCCTCCGCGCACCCGCGCCGTGACCTGCCTCCGGCCGCGGGTGAGGGAGGCTGGGGCCGCGTGCGCCGGGTGGGGTCGTTGTCGGTGGCGGCTGTTAGCGTCCCGCGCAGGGACGAGCCGGTTCGACGTCCTCACCGAAGGGCGCGGCGGCCAAGGGGGGTGGCCGGACAGGTCTCTCCGGACCCGCACGGTCCCGGGAGGCCGAATGGCTCCGCACCCACCCCCCTCACACCCTTGTGCTCCGCAGCCCTGAGCCCGGTGTCGGCAGGACGCCGGAAGCGGCGCCGGCCGGCGCCTACAGCACCGGCAGGTTCTTGCGCAGCTCGAACGCGGTGACCTCCGAGCGGTACTCCTCCCACTCCTGCTTCTTGTTGCGCAGGAAGAAGTCGAAGACGTGCTCGCCCAGGGTCTCGGCGACCAGTTCGCTCCGCTCCATCAGCGAGATCGCCTCGCCCAGGTTCTGCGGCAGCGGCTCGATGCCCATCGCCCGGCGCTCGGCGTCCGACAGCGCCCACACGTCGTCCTCGGCGCCCGGCGGGAGTTCGTAGCCCTCCTCGATGCCCTTCAGGCCGGCGGCGAGCAGCACCGCGTAGGCCAGGTAGGGGTTGGCGCCGGAGTCCAGCGAGCGCACCTCGATGCGCGTGGAGCCCATCTTGCCCGGCTTGTACATCGGCACGCGGATCAGCGCGGAGCGGTTGTTGTGCCCCCAGCAGATGTACGAGGGGGCCTCGCCGCCGGCGCCCGCGGTGCGCTGGGTGCCGCCCCAGATGCGCTTGTAGGAGTTGACCCACTGGTTGGTGACGGCGGAGATCTCCCCGGCGTGCCTCAGCAGCCCGGCGATGAAGGAGCGGCCGATCTTGGAGAGCTGGTACTCGGCCCCGGACTCGTGGAAGGCGTTGCGGTCGCCCTCGAAGAGGGACAGGTGGGTGTGCATGCCGGAGCCGGGGTACTGCGAGAACGGCTTGGGCATGAAGGTGGCCTGCACCCCCTGCTCCAGCGCGACCTGCTTCATGACCAGGCGGAACGTCATGATGTTGTCGGCCGTGGAGAGGGCGTCGGCGTACCGCAGGTCGATCTCCTGCTGGCCCGGGGCGCCCTCGTGGTGGGAGAACTCCACCGAGATCCCCATCGACTCCAGCATGGTGATCGCCTGGCGGCGGAAGTCCTGGCCGACGTGCTGCGGGGTGTGGTCGAAGTAGCCGGAGGAGTCGGCCGGGGTGGGCGGGGTGCCGTCCACCGGCTTGTCCTTGAGCAGGAAGAACTCGATCTCGGGGTGGGTGTAGAAGGTGAAGCCGAGGTCGGAGGTCTTGTTCAGGGCCCGCTTGAGGACGTAGCGCGGGTCGGCGTACGAGGGCGAGCCGTCGGGCATCAGGATGTCGCAGAACATCCGCGCGGTGCCGGGCGCCTCGGCGCGCCAGGGCAGGATCTGGAACGTGCTGGGGTCGGGCTTGGCGATCATGTCGGACTCGTAGACCCGGGCGAAGCCCTCGATCGCGGAGCCGTCGAAGCCCATCCCCTCGTCGAAGGCCTGCTCGAGTTCGGCGGGCGCGACGGCGACGGACTTCAGGAAACCCAGGACATCGGTGAACCACAGCCGGACGAACCGGATGTCGCGCTCCTCGAGCGTCCTGAGGACGAATTCCTGCTGCTTGTCCATGTCACCCATCCTCGCTGGTCAGACGGCCCTTCCCCGCACCGCCCGGGGAGGGGGTGGCTGGCTCACCAGTATCACGGTGAGGGGTTACCGCCACATTACGCCGACCCGGCGCGGCGGCACCCGTCACGGGGTGCCCGCGATCTCCGTGGACCTGCCCAGGTAGGTGAGCGGGCCGGGGTCGGGCACCGGCAGCTCGTGGAAGCCGAGGCGGTCGTAGAAGCGGCGGGCGGCGGTGTTCGCCGTCACCATCCCGAGGTGGACGCGCGGGACGCCCTCCCGCCGCAGGGCGGCCAGCAGCGTGTGGATCAGCGTCCTCCCGTGCCCGGCCCGCTGGTGCTCGGGGAGGATGTCGATGTGCAGGTGCGCCGGGTGGTCGGCGAGTTCCGGCAGCACCATCCGCTCGGGGGTGTGGAGCAGTTCGATCATGCGCTCGTCCGGGGTGTCCGGAACGGCCGCCCGGGGGTACCGGTCGGCGACGCGCGGCAGCCACTCGCGGCGGAACGCCTCGGCGAACGCCGCGGTGTCGGCCACCCCGAGCACGTAACCCACCGCGCGGCGGCCGTCGTCCAGGACGAAGGCCAGGTGGGGGGCGAGGTGCAGGTAGGGGCCGGCGAAGATGTCCGGCATCAGGTCCGGGTCCCGGTAGATCCCCCGCGCGTCCCCGCCCGCGTCGGCGGTGCGCACGCACACGTCGTACACCGCCGCCCGGTCGGCGGGCCGGTAGGGGCGGACGAACGGTCTGGTCCGGTCTGTCGTGCTCACGGGTCTCCCTTCCGCACCGACCATGAGAGCGCTCCCAGTCTCGTCCGCGCCGACCGCCCTGTCGACCTCCCGCGCCCCGGAACCGGTGGGGTCCGGCGAGGACAGGAGAAGGGGGAGCCCTGCTCCGTTCTCCGTTCCATGAGGGAGCTGGGGTCCTGGCCGCACCGGCGGCGGGCACGATGGGCGCCACCGCCCTTCCCGCTCGGGCCGGGACGGGGCGGGCCTCCGCACCGCCGCCGGTCCGCGCGTTCCGGCGCACCCGGCATCGCGTCAATCAGACGATTAGACTGACCGCGTGCCTCAGCTACGACTCGCCCTGAACCAGATCGACTCCACCGTCGGCGACCTCGCCGGGAACGCGGACGCGGTCGTCCGCTGGACGCGGCACTCGGCCGAACAGGGGGCGCACCTGGTGGCGTTCCCCGAGATGATGCTGACCGGCTACCCGGTCGAGGACCTGGCGCTGCGGCCGTCCTTCGTCGAGGCCAGCCGGGCCGCGCTCGTCTCGCTGGCCAAGCGCCTGGCCGACGAGGGCTTCGGGGAACTCCCCGTGGTCGTCGGCTACCTGGACCGGGCGGAGAAGGCCCAGCCGCGGTACGGGCAGCCCGCCGGCGCCCCGCAGAACGCGGCGGCCGTGCTGCACCGCGGCGAGGTCGCGCTGACGTACGCCAAGCACCACCTCCCCAACTACGGGGTCTTCGACGAGTTCCGCTACTTCGTCCCCGGCGAGACGCTGCCCGTGATCCGGGTGCACGGGGTGGACGTGGCCCTGGCGATCTGCGAGGACCTGTGGCAGGACGGCGGCCGCGTGCCCGCCGCCCGCGCCGCCGGGGCGGGGCTGCTGCTGTCCATCAACGCCTCCCCCTACGAGCGCAACAAGGACGACACCCGCCTCGACCTGGTGCGCCGCCGCGCCCGCGAGGCGGGCTGCACCACCGCGTACCTGGCGATGGTCGGCGCGCAGGACGACCTGGTCTTCGACGGCGACTCGATCGTGGTGGCCGGCGACGGCACGGTGATCGCGCGGGCGCCGCAGTTCGAGGAGGGCTGCGTCGTCCTCGACCTCGACCTGCCCGCCGCCGCGGCCGTGCCGCCGTCCGGGACCGTCACCGACGGGCTGCGGATCGACCACCGCGTGCTGTCGGCCGACCCGCTGCCCGCGTACGAGCCCCAGGTCACCGGCGCGGAGGCGCCGCGCATGGAGGACGACGAGGAGATCTACACCGCGCTGGTGACGGGCCTGCGCGCGTACGTGCGGAAGAACGGCTTCCGCTCGGTGCTCATCGGCCTCTCCGGCGGCATCGACTCCTCGCTGGTGGCGGCCATCGCCTGCGACGCGATCGGCCCGGAGAACGTGTACGGCGTCTCCATGCCCTCGCGCTACTCCTCGGAGCACTCCAAGGAGGACGCGGCGGAACTGGCCCGGCGCACCGGGCTCAACTTCCGCACGGTGCCGATCGTCCCGATGTTCGACGCGTACATGGACTCGCTGCACCTCACCGGGCTCGCCGAGGAGAACCTCCAGGCGCGGCTGCGCGGCACCCTGCTGATGGGCATCTCCAACCAGGAGGGCCACATCGTGCTCGCGCCGGGCAACAAGTCCGAGCTGGCGTGCGGTTACTCCACGCTCTACGGCGACTCGGTGGGCGCGTACGGCCCCATCAAGGACGTCTACAAGACGACCGTCTTCCGCCTCGCCCGCTGGCGCAACAAGGCCGCGGCCGAACGCGGCGAGACCCCGCCGATCCCGGAGAACTCCATCACCAAGCCGCCGAGCGCCGAGCTCCGCCCCGGCCAGGTGGACGCCGACTCGCTGCCGGACTACGACGTGCTGGACCGCATCCTGGAGCTGTACGTCGACCGGGACATGGGGCGCGAGGAGATCATCGCGCAGGGCTTCGACGAGGAGACCGTCACCCGGGTGCTGCGGATGACGGACACCGCCGAGTACAAGCGGCGGCAGTACCCGCCGGGCACGAAGATCTCGGGGAAGGGCTTCGGCAAGGACCGGCGGTTGCCCATCACCAACCGCTGGCGCGAGACCGGCTGACGCCGCCTCGCCACGGCCCCCCACCGGTCCGGCCACGGCGGCGGGCGCGGCAGGAGTCACGTCCTGCCGCGCCCGCCGCCGTTCCGCGGCCTCCGGGGCGCGGCCCGCGGGCGGCCGGCCGCCCGCGGGTACGAGGGGGCGGCCCGGCCTCAGCGGACGCCGGCCCCGTCGTCCGCACCGACCTCCGCGCCGCTCCCGCGGGCGACCACCCGCGACCGGCGGGCCGGCGGAGTGCGGTCCAGCACTCCCGCCGTCACCGCGATCGCCAGTCCCGCCACCGCCAGTGCCGCGCCCACCAGCGCCGGGGAGGTCCAGCCCCAGCCCGCCGCGATGGCCGCGCCGCCGGCCCACGCGCCGCCCGCGTTGGCCAGGTTGAACGCGGAGTGGTTGGAGGCCGCGGCGAGCGTGGGCGCGTGGCGCGCCTTGTCCATCACCAGCATCTGCAGCGGTGTCGTGGTCATGAAGCCGACCGCGCCGATCAGCACCACGGTCGCCATCGCCGCCCACGGCACGTGGACCGTGAACCGGAAGGCGACCAGGACGAGGGCCAGCGCGGCCAGCGACCCGTACAGCGTGGGCCGCAGCGCCCGGTCGGTCAGCGGTCCCGCCGCCAGCGCGCCCAGCGTCATGCCCACGCCGAAGAGGGCCAGCACGACCGTCACCGAGGACTCGGCGAGGCCGGTGACCTCGGTGACCATCGAGGCGAGGTAGCTGTAGAGGGCGAAGACGCCTGCGAAGCCGAAGACGGCGGTGAGCAGCCCGAGCAGCACCTGACGGCTCCCCAGCGCCCGCACCTCACGGCGCAGCGCGCCGGATGCGCCGGTGTCCGCGCCGTCCCGCCCCTCCGGCGGCAGGTGCGGCACCAGCGCCGCCAGCGCGGCCACCGCGACCAGCCCGATCGCGGTGACGACCAGGAACGTGGCGCGCCAGCCGAGCTGCTGGCCGAGGGCGGTGGCGGCGGGAACGCCGACGATGTTGGCCACGGTCAGGCCCAGGAACATCGTGGCGACGGCCCGCGCCCGCCGCCCCTCGGGCACCAGACGGGCGGCCACCACCGCGCCCACGCCGAAGAACGCGCCGTGCGGCAGGCCGGCCAGGACGCGTCCGGCGAGCAGGGTGGCGTAGCCGGGGGCCAGGGCGGTGGCGAGGTTGCCGAGGGTGAACAGGCCCATCAGCGCGATCAGCATCCGCCGGCGGGGGACGCGGACGCCGACGGCGGCCAGGAGCGGGGCGCCGATGACGACGCCGAGGGCGTAGGCGGAGACGAGGTGGCCGGCGGTGGGCACGGAGACACCCAGGTCGTCAGCGACGTTGGGCAGCAGACCCATCATCACGAACTCGGTGGTTCCGATGCCGAAAGCCGCGATCGCGAGGGCGAGCAAGGCCATGGGCATGAGGGAGGCCTTTCGGTGCGGGGGAGGAACAGCCGGAACCGCCGTGCGCGTACGGACTGCCTGCGGGCCGTCCACGGGTTCCGGACACGGCAAGTGTCGCAGCTTTTTGTTCCGCAACAAAACAAAAAGGTGACGGCCGTGCTACGGGCAGCGGAAAACTGTCGCCGGCGGCCTCCCGCGGGGCGGTCCGCCGGGTCCCCTCACCACCGCCCCCGGGCCCCTTGCCGTCCCGTCCGTCCCCGGCGGCGCGCCGTCACCACCGCACCGACGCCGCGAGCGGCAGGTGGTCGCTGCCGGTCGGCGGCAGCGTCCACGACGACACCGGCTCGACGCCCTTCACCATGATCTGGTCGATCCGGGCCAGCGGGAACGACGCGGGCCAGCTGAAGCCGAAGCCGTCGCCCGCCGCGCCCTGGGTGGAGCGCATCTGGGAGGTGACGGACGCCAGCGCCCGGTCGTTCATCGTCCCGTTGAGGTCGCCGAGCAGCACGATCCTGCCGATCGGCTCCCGGGCGATGGCCTCGCCCAGCAGGTCGGCGGCCAGGTCGCGCTGCCGGGCGGTGAACCCCGCCTTGAACTTCACGCGCACCGACGGCAGGTGCGCACCGTAGACGGCGATCTGACCCCGTGGCGTGGTCACGGTCGCGCGCAGCGCCCGGACCCAGCCGATCCCGATGTCCACCGGTCTGGCGTCGCTGATCGGGTACTTGCTCCACAGTCCGACCGTGCCCTGCACGGTGTGGTGGGGGTAGTCCTCCTCCAGCGCCTTCTCGTACTGCGGCACCGACTGCTTCGGCAGCTCCTGCAGCGCCACCACCTCGGCGCCCGCCTCCGCCAGTTGCCGTGCCGTACCGGCGGGGTCGGGGTTGTCGGCGTTGACGTTGTGGGTGAGGACCCTCAGGTCGCCGCCCTCGGCCCGTCTGTCCGTGAGCAGGCCGCCGAACAGGTCCGCCCAGACCAGGACGGGCAGCAGCAGCGCGACGACCGCGGTGGCCGAGCGGCGCAGCAGGGCCAGGAGGAGCAGCACCGGGATGGCCAGTCCCGCCCACGGCAGGAAGGTCTCCAGCAGGCTGCCCAGGTTGCCGACCCGGTTGGGCACGCGGGAGTGCAGGGCCATCACCATCGCGAGCACCGCGGCGAGCAGCGCCAGGATCCAGCCGCGCCGCCACCTGCCCTCGCCGCCCAGGCGGGCGACGCGGGCGATCGCGCGCCGGGCCCGGGCGGCGGCGGAGGAATCGGGGCCGGACCGCCGGTCCGGCTCTCCCCGACCCGTCTCCGACTCCGTCTCCGTCATGTACGCCCGTGCCATCCGCCGTCCTCACTTGCAGTCGCCGCGGCCCACCGCCCCGGTCCGGCGCTCCGGGAGGTGGCCGGTCTTGCTTCCTGGGCGTGCCCGGCCCGCGCAGGGCACACCCGTTCGCCGGTACGTCTGCCAGGACGAAAGCGGTCGGGCGGCGGGTTCCTGATCTCCCGGCAGCACCCGCCACTGTAACGAAATGCGCACACTCCGGCCCCCGGTGCCGGAGCCGCCGGGCGGCCGTGCCGGTCGTGCCGACCGCGCGTCAGCCGCGCGGTCGGGCGCCTTCCAGCACGGCGTCCACGATCCGCTCCGCCAGCCCTTCGGGCAGCTCCGCCCACTCGCGCAGCATCGCCCGCGTCAGCATCGGCCCGACGAACAGCTCGCCGAGGAGCTCCACGTCCAGGTCGGTGCGGATCTCGCCGCGGGCCATGCCGCGCCGCAGCACCGAGTGCAGCAGCTCGCGGCGCGCGCGGATCACGGTGTCGTGGTACTCCTGCCACAGCCAGGGGTGGCTGTGGAAGTGGCTCATCATGGTGCGCAGGAGGGCGGAGTTCCGCTTGGCCAGGCCCCTGCGCCGCAGCCGCTCCAGGATCTCCACCAGGTCGTCGCGCACGGACTCGCCGCGCACCTCGGTCCGGGGCTCGTCCAGGGTGCGCATGACGTCGAGCAGCAGGGCGTCCTTGCCGGGCCAGCGGCGGTAGACGGTCGCCTTGCCGACGCCCGCCTCGCGGGCGATGCCCTCCATGGACAGCGCGTCGACGCCGGTCCCCCGCTCCACCAGGCGCAGGACGGCCTCGATGATCGCCCGGTCGGCGGCGGCGCTGCGCGGCCTGCCGCGGACGGCGGACGCCCTCCGCGCCGCGCCCGTCCCGCCGCGCGGGGGCGCGGGGTCCGCGGTCCCGGCCCCGGTCACCGGTCCGCCTCCTGGTGGTTCCGGGTGGGGGCCGGTGCGGCGGTGCCGTCCGTCCCGTCCCCGTCCGCTTCGCCGGAGCCGCCGGAGTTCTCGGAGTCCTCGGAGTCGCCGGAGTCCGTCCGGGCCTGCTGCCTGCCGGGCAGGAAGAGGGCGACGACGAGCGCGCCGATCAGGGCGATGACGGCCGAGCAGGCGACCGTGATGTGCATGGCGTGGACGAACGCCTCGTCGGCCCGCTCGGTCAGGGCGCGGCCCGCCGGACCCAGCCGCTCCGCCAGCGCCAGGGTGGCCTCGATGGACTCGCCCGCCGTGTGGCGCACGCCCTCCGACAGTCCGGGCACGGCGGACAGTTCGCCGTCGATCCGCCCGCGGTAGGCCGTGGAGAGCAGCGAGCCGAGCACCGCGACGCCCAGCGCGCCGCCGACCTGCCGGAAGATGTTGTTGACCGCCGAACCGGAGCCCGCCTTCCTGGGCGGCAGCGACTGCATGACCGCGACGGTGGCGGGCGTCATGATGTGCGACATCCCGGCGGCCTGGAGGAAGAAGAGCACCGCCAGGATCCAGATGGGGGTGTCGGCGTCGAGCAGCAGGAACGACGTCATGGTGGCGGCGATCACCAGCATGCCGCCCGTGCACGTCGCGCGGATGCCGAAGCGCTCCACCACCAGCCGGGCCCGGGGCGAGAAGAACAGTTGCGAGGCGGCGAGCGGGAGCATCAGCAGACCGGTCTGGAGCGGGGTGTAGCCGCGCACGCTCTGGGTGTAGAAGACCATGAAGAACGTCACGCCCATCAGCGCGAAGAAGACCAGCGCGATGGCGGCGACGGCGGCCGAGAAGGCGGGCTTGCGGAAGTACCGGACGTCCAGGGCCGGGTGGTCGCTGCGCCTCTCGTGGAACACGAAGGCGACCAGGACGGCGAGGCCGCCGCCCACCGGGAGCAGCACCTCGGGGGCGGTGAAGTCGGCGAGCCGGCCGCCCTCGATGATGCCGTACACCAGCAGCACCAGGCCGACGACCGTCAGCAGGACGCCCAGGGGGTCCATGCGGCCCGGCGCGGGGTCCTTCGACTCGGGGACCAGCAGCACCATCGCGGTCAGGGCGACGATCACGATGGGGACGTTGACCAGGAAGACCGAACCCCACCAGAAGTGCTCCAGGAGCACACCGCCGGTGATCGGGCCGATGGCGATGGCCAGGCCGACGCCGCCCGACCAGAGGCCGATGGCCCTGGGCTGCTCGTCGCGGTCGAAGACGTTCATCAGGATGGCGAGGGTGGCGGGCATCACGAAGGCGCCGCCGACGCCCATCAGGGCGCGGTAGGCGATGAGCTGGCCGGGCGAGTCGGACAGCCCGGCCAGCACCGAGCCGACGCCGAACACGACCAGGCCGAACAGCAGCACCCTTCTGCGGCCGAACCGGTCGCCCAGCAGGCCCGAGGTGAACAGCAGGCCCGCGAAGACGAGCGTGTAGGCGTTGATCGCCCACTCCAACTGGCCCTGGGTGGCGCCGAGGCCGGTGGGCGCCGGGGTCGCGATGGTCTTCATCGCGACGTTGAGGATCGAGTTGTCCAGCACGACGATCAGCAGGCTGAGCATCAGCACGGCCAGGATCGCCCAGCGCCGGCGGTGGACGGCTTCGGGGAGCGGCAGGGGTACGGGCGTGGTGCTCGTCGCGGTCACGCGGCCAGTTTAGGTCAGTTTCGATACGATACCGTCTCGTATCGGTTGTATGACACAGATTTGCCCTCTTCGTGACTCCGGCATGCCCCGGCAGTGACTCGGCGACGGCTCGGCGTGCCCGCCGGGCCCCCGGCCGCGGAAACCTGTGAGGTACAACGGCCCCCCTTCCCTCCGCCCTCGCGGGGGTGCCACCATGGATGCGGATCCGGGGACGCCGTCAGGGCGCCTCGAGACGACACCACAGGAGCCAGTGCAATGACGCATGCCCAGCAGGCTGCCGACAGCAGCAGGAGCAAGGCGCTGTACGGCGGGACGCAGCAGCGACGCATCACCGTCCGGGACCTGGCCGCCGCCAAGGAGCGCGGCGAGAAGTGGCCCATGCTCACCGCGTACGACGCGATGACCGCGTCCGTCTTCGACGAGGCGGGCATCCCCGTCCTGCTGGTCGGGGACTCGGCGGGCAACTGCCACCTCGGCTACGACACCACCGTCCCCGTCACCATGGACCAGATGGCCATGCTGTCCGCCGCCGTGGTGCGCGGCACCCGGCGGGCGCTGGTCGTCGCCGACCTCCCCTTCGGCTCGTACCAGGAGGGCCCGGTCCAGGCCCTGCGCAACGCCACCCGGCTGGTGAAGGAGGCGGGCGTGGGCGCGGTGAAGCTGGAGGGCGGCGAGCGGTCGCTGCCCCAGACCGAGCTGCTCGTGCGGTCCGGCATCCCGGTGATGGCCCACCTGGGCCTGACCCCGCAGTCGGTCAACGCGCTGGGCGGCTACTACGTCCAGGGCCGCGGCGAGGAGGCGGCCCACCGGCTGCTGCACGACGCCAAGGCCGCCCAGGACGCGGGCGCCTTCGCCGTCGTCCTGGAGATGGTCCCGGCCGAGCTGGCCGCCGAGGTCACCCGCTCCCTGCACATCCCGACCGTGGGCATCGGCGCCGGCGCCGAGTGCGACGCGCAGGTGCTGGTCTGGACGGACATGGCGGGCCTGACTCCGGGCCGCGTGCCGCGCTTCGTCAAGCAGTACGCGCGGCTGCGCGAGGCGCTGGGCGAGGCGGCCCGGGAGTTCGCGCAGGACGTGGTGGGCGGCGCGTTCCCGGCCGAGGAGCACTCCTTCCACTGACGCGACCGAGGCGCCCCCGACACCAACGACCTTCCCCCGGGACCGGCATCCCCCACCGGTCACCCACCGGCGGCCCGCCGACAGGACCTTCCCAGGTCCGTCGGCGGGCCGTCGGCCGTCCGTCGGCGGGCCGTCGGCCGTCTGTCGGCGGAACATCGGCGGGGCGTCGGCGGCGGCTGCGAGCGTGGGCGCATGACACGACGACAGACAACCGGCACGGCCGGCGGCGGACCCGCCGTGGAGGTCCGCGGGCTGGTCAAGCACTTCGGCGACACCAGGGCCGTCGACGGGGTGGACCTGGAGGTGCGCGAGGGCACCGTCCTGGGCGTCCTCGGCCCCAACGGCGCGGGCAAGACCACCCTCGTGCGCTGCCTGGCCACCCTTCTGGTGCCGGACGCCGGCACCGCCACCGTGGCGGGGTACGACGTGGTGCGCCAGCCCCGCTCGCTCCGCCGTGTCATCGGCCTGACCGGGCAGTACGCCTCGGTCGACGAGAAACTGTCCGGCCGGGAGAACCTCTACCTGATCGGGCGGCTGCTCGACCTGTCCCGCGCCGACGCCCGGCGCCGCGCGGACGAGCTGCTGGAGCGGTTCTCGCTCACCGGGGCCGCGGGCAGGCCCGCGGGCCAGTACTCCGGCGGCATGCGCCGCCGTCTCGACCTGGCCGCCTCCCTGATCGGCCGCCCGGCGGTGCTGTTCCTGGACGAACCCACCACCGGCCTGGACCCGCGCACCCGCAACGAGGTGTGGGACGAGGTGGAGCGCATGGTCGGCGACGGGACGACCGTCCTGCTCACCACGCAGTACATGGAGGAGGCCGAGCGGCTCGCCGACGAGCTGGCGGTCATCGACCGGGGCCGGGTGACCGCCGGGGGCGGGGCCGAGGAGCTGAAGGCCAGGGTCGGCGGGCGCACCCTCCGGATCCGTCCCGCCGACCCCGGCGAGCTGCACCGCATGGTCGGTGCCATCGCCCAGGCGGGCGTCGGCGGGGCAGTGGCGGATACGGCCGAGGGGGTGGTCAACGTCCCGATCTCGGGCGACGAGCAGCTCACCGCCGTGATCGCGGTGCTCGCCGGGCGCGGCTTCGCCATCGCCGGCATCGACACCCACCTGCCGAGCCTGGACGAGGTCTTCCTCGCCCTCACCGGCCAGAAGGCGTCCGCACCGCCCGGGGAACGGCGGCCCGGGGAGCACCACGAGGAGTACGAGGAGGCAGTGGCATGACCACCGACACCACCGCGGCGGCCCCGCCGCGCCCGGCCCGGCCGTCCGGCGCGGACGACGGCCGGATCGGCCCGCGGGCCCATCTGCGGCACATCGGCGCGCTCGTCCGCCGCAACGTGCTCCAGATCAGGCAGGACCCGGAGTCGATGTTCGACGTCCTGCTGATGCCGATCGTCTTCACGCTGCTGTTCGTCTACGTCTTCGGCGGCGCGCTGGAGGGCAGCCGGCAGGAGTACGTCAACTACGTGGTGCCCGGCCTGCTGGCGATGACGGGCCTGAACGTCGCGATGGCCGTGGGCACCGGGCTCAACGAGGACGTCCGCAAGGGCGTGATGGACCGCTTCCGGTCGATGCCCATCGCCCGCTCCTCGGTGCTGGTCGCCAAGGTCACCGTGGAGCTGGGCCGGATGCTGGTGGCGACGGTCATCCTGCTCGCGGTGGGGCTGGTCCTGGGCCTGGAGATCAGGTCGGGCGTGCCGGAACTCCTCGCGGCGGTCGGCCTGTCCATGGTCTTCGGCGCCTCGCTGATGTGGATCTTCATGCTGCTGGGGGTGATGCTGCCGGGTCCGCAGGCCGTCCAGGGGGTGGCGTTCATCGTGCTGATGCCGCTCCAGTTCGGATCGTCGATCTTCACCGACCCGGAGACGATGCCCGGCTGGCTCCAGGCCTTCACCGAGGTCAATCCGCTCTCCAACCTGGCGGACGCCGCCCGCCACCTGATCAACGGCGAGGGCCCGGTCGCCCACCCGGCGGCGGTGACGCTGCTGTGGGCCGTGGCGATCACGGCGGTGACGGCCCCGCTGGCGGTGGCCAGGTTCCGCCGCGCCGAGTGAGGGAAAGCGCTCAGACCAGGGCGGTGGCCTCCTCCACGGAGAGGCCGCCGCCCTCGGCGTACGCCCGGGCGTACGCCGCCTCCCCCAGCACCGCCCGGGCCGCGGCCTCGGCACGGTCGCGGCACTCCCGGGCGGCGGCCGCTCCGGGCACGTGCGCCAGGTCGACCGCGTCGTACGCGCCGAGCAGCCTCGCCGCGTCCTCCGCGCGGCCGGTGGCGGCCAGGGCCTGGGCGGCGGTAGGCAGTTGGGAGACGGCGAACTGGGGCGCGATGAACCAGGCCAGGCCGCTCTGGGTCAGCCGCATGGCCTCGCGCAGCTCGGCGACCGCCCGCTCGTACCGCCCGTCGAGCACGTCCAGCCAGCCGCGCAGCCCGCCGACCACGCCGCGGAAGACCTCCGGCGCCTGGTCCCGGAACTTCCGCTCCAGCACGTCCAGGTGCTCGCGGGCCCCGGCGGTGCGGCCCGTGCGGCCCAGCCGGACGGCGAGCTGGAAGCGCGCGTAGTACGCGGCGTCGTTGCCCGTACGGTCGGCCTCGGCGATGACCTCGCCCAGCATCCGTTCGGCGTCCTCGCCCGGCACGGTCCCGGTCCCGGCGGACTCCAGCAAGGCGCCTCCCAGCCGGGCGCGCAGCATCATCACCTGGGTGTGGGCGCCCAGTTCCCCGGCGACGTCGATGGCCCGGCGGTAGTCCTCGGCGGCCCCGGCGAAGTCGCCGTGCTCCTCCCGCGTCTCGCCCCGGCAGGACAACGCCTCGGCCACGCCCCAGCGGTCCCCGATCCGGGAGAAGATCTCCAGGCTCTCGCCGGTGTCCCGGACGGCCTGCCCGACCGTCTCGGGCCGGTCGACCAGGACCTTGGCGCGGATTCGGAGGGCGCAGGCCAGCTCCCAGTCGTGGCCGAGCGCGCGGCAGCTCTCCACGGCGGCGTCGATGATCCTGGCCGGCAGTTCGTGGTCGCCGGTGAGGACCGCCGCGTAGAACCAGATGATGCCCGGCGGGCGGCAGACCTGCGGCAGGCCGGGCCGGTAGGTGTCGACGATGCCGCGCAGCCTGGCCTGCGTCTCCGGGCGCGCCAGCTCCGTCACGTCCGGCTCCAGGGTGGAGAAGTGGATCAGCCACACCTGGCGCCGGGCCTCCAGGAGCTGCTCGGGCGGCATCGGCGGCGGCGCGTCGGTGCAGCGGGCGACCAGCGGCGGGGCGGGCTCGACGGGCGGCTCGAACGGGTCGGGCCCCAGGGCGGAGACGGCCTCGGACCAGGTGCGGGTGTCGGTGCGGTGGCCGCGCAGGTCCCAGAACCAGTACAGCGACAGCACCAGGCACAGCGCCTCGTGCTCGTCGCGGAGGGCGACGGCCCGGCGCAGTGCGGCGCGCAGGTTGTCGTGCTCGCGCTCCAGCCGGTCGAGGTGGACGCGCTGGTCGGGGCCGCGCAGCAACGGGTCGGTGGTGCGGGCCAGTTCGCGGTAGGCCACCAGGTGGCGCCGCTCGACGGCGCCGCGCTCGCCCGCCTCGTCCAGGCGCTCGGCCGCGTACTCGGCGACGGTCTCCAGCAGGCGGTGGCGCATCGGGCTGCACGGCGTGGGCGCGGCGACCACCAGGGACTTGTCGACCAGGGAGGCCAGCAGCGCGGCGACCTCCCCCACGGGGATGCCGTCGCCGCCGCAGACGGCCTCGGCCTCCTCCAGCTCGCAGCCGCCCGCGAAGACGGACAGGCGCCGCAGGACCGTCCGCTCCCGCTCGTCCAGCAGCTCCCACGACCAGTCCACCACCGCCCGCAGGGTCTGCTGCCGCGGCAGCACCGTGCGGCTGCCGCCCGTCAGCAGCCGGAAGCGGTCGTCCAGCCGGTCGGCGATCTGCCGCGCCGACATCGCCCGCAGCCGCGCCGCCGCCAGCTCGATCGCCAGCGGCAGGCCGTCCAGCCGGCGGCAGATCTCCTCACAGGCCGCAGGGTCCTCCTCCACCGTGAAGCCCGGCCGCGCCGCCGCGCCCCGCTCCCCCAGCAGCCGCAGCGCCACCGGCACCGGCAGCGGCTCCACCGGCCGCACCACCTCGCCCGGCACCCCCAGCGGCTCCCGGCTGGTGGCCAGCACCGTCACGCCGGGGCAGCGCGTCAGCAGCGCCTCGGCCAGCTCCGCCGCCGCGCCGGCCACGTGCTCGCAGTTGTCCAGGACCAGCAGCAGCCGCCGGTGCGCGCAGTGATCGGCGAGCCGGGTCAGCGGGGCGGAGGCGTGGGGGTCGGCGGCCCGCAGCTCCTCGGCGCCCGCGCCCCGGAGCACGGTCTCGCGCCCGCCGAGCACGGTCAGGACGGTCTCGGCGACGGTGCCCGGATCGCGTACGGGCGCGAGTTCGGCCAGCCACACCCCGTCCGGCCAGCGGTCCGCGCCGGCCTCGGCGGCCTCCTGCGCCAGCCGGGTCTTCCCGGAGCCGCCGGCCCCGACCAGCGTCACGAGCCGGTGCGCGGCCAGGTGGGCGCGCACCGCGGCGAGGTCCGCCTCGCGCCCGACGAAGGAGGTCAGCCGCGCCCGCAGGTTCCCCGGCACGGGGCGTACGGGCGGCGCGGGCGGCGCGGGGCGTGCGGGCTCCGGCGCGGGGGGCGCCGGGGGCGCGGGCCGGTGGGCCAGCAACTGGGCGTGGAGGACGCGCAGTTCGGCGCCCGGATCGGTCCCGAGCCGTTCGGCGAGTTCCCGGCGCACCTCCTCGTACGCCGCCAGCGCCTCGGCCGTCCGTCCGGCGTCCCGCAGGGCCCGCAGCCGCAGCGCCTGGAGCGGCTCGTCCAGCGGGTGCCGCGCGCACAGCTCGTCCAGCTCGGCGAGGACCTCCTGCGGGCCGTCCAGCACCGTGCGGGCCTCGATCCGCGCCCGCAGGGCCGCCAGCCGCAGCCGCTCGGCCCGTGCCGCTTCCGCGGGGGACGGCAGATCGGCGAACGGCTCGCCCCGCCACAGCGCCAGGGCGCCCTCCAGCAGTTCGGCGGCCTTCCCGGCGTCCCCGTCGGCCAGCGCCCGCCGGCCCTCCCCCACCAGGCGCTCGAAGCGGAACACGTCCACGTCCTCGCGCTCGGCGGCGAGCCGGTAGCCGCCCTCCACCGAGACCACGGCCTGGCGGCCGAGCGCCCGCCGCAGCCGCCCCACCAGCGCCTGGAGCGCCCCGGCGGCGTCGGCGGGCGGGTCGTCGTCCGCCCACACCTCCGCGGCGAGCGCGCCCGCGGGGACCGCCCGGCCGGCCGCCAGGGCCAGGGCGGTCACCAGCGCCCGCAGCCGCGGGCCGCCGAGCGGCACGGCCGTGCCGTCCTCGCGCAGCACCCGTGTGGTCCCCAGCAACTCGTAGCGGTAGCGCACCCGGTCATTGTCTCCCCCGGCCGCTCCCGGCCCGGCCGTGATCCGCCGCCCCGCCCCCCTCCGTGACCTTTTCCTCCAGGTATGACCGCCTTTGATGCGGATACCCGCGGGGAGGCACCCCGCGGAGGCGTCCCCGGCCGCGCGGGCCGGGCGGCCCTCCGCGACCACGAGACGAGGACAGGAGGGACGACAGTGGTGAAGATGCCAGTACGCCGCGGAGAGAGCGCCCCGGTGACCCGGCACCAGCCGGGCTGGGGCTGGCGGGACCCGCTCAGCGAGTTCGAGAACCTCTGGGGCGAGATGAACCGCTTCTTCCGCCAGGGCGCCATGCCCACCGGCGAGCGCCCCTGGGTGCCCATGGTCGAGGAGGAGGAGACCGAGAGCGCCTACGTCGTGCGGGCCGAACTGCCCGGCATCCCGCGCGACAACGTGACGGTGGAGCTGGACGCCAACGAGCTGCACATCACCGGCGAACTCGAAGAGGAGCAGCGGGGGAAGGTGCTCAGCCGCCGGACCGGGCGGTTCTCCTACCGCACGATCGTTCCCAACGACATCGACAGCGACAAGGTCGCGGCCGACCTGGCCGACGGGGTGCTCACGGTGCGCATCCCGAAGTCGCCGCGGGGCAAGCGCCGCACCATCCGGGTCGGCGGCGGAAAGGTGTGACCCCGGCGGCCCGGCCCCCCGGCCGGGGACGGCCTCCCCGGGCGCGGGACCGGGCCCCGGCGGCGGACGCGGCTCGCGCCCCGCCGGCCGCGCCGGGTACGGTCAGGGCCCATGAGCGCGTCCAGCACCCGCAGCGGCCCGCAGATCAGCCCCATATTCCTGGGCCTCCTCGCCGTGACGGGAGTGTCGGCGTGGGGGGTGTGGGCGGACGCCGCGGTGCCCACCGGCTTCGCGGTCTTCCTCTTCGTCGTCTCGGCGTGGATCGTGTCGCTGTGCCTGCACGAGTACGCGCACGCGCGCACCGCCTTCCACGGCGGCGACGTGTCCGTCGGGGCGAAGGGCTACCTCACGCTCAACCCGCTGAAGTACACCCACGCGCTGCTGAGCGTCGTCCTGCCCGTGCTCTTCGTGGTCATGGGCGGGATCGGGCTCCCCGGCGGCGCGGTGTTCATCGAACGCGACCGCATCAGGGGCCGGCTGCGGCACAGCCTGGTCTCGGCGGCGGGGCCGCTGACCAATGCGGCCCTGGCCGCGGCGCTGACCGCGCCGTTCTGGCTGGGCGCGGTGGACGACGTGCCGGTCGCGTTCCGCTGCGCGCTGGCGTTCCTGGCGATGCTGCAGGTGACGGCCGCGGTCTTGAACTTCCTGCCCGTGCCCGGCCTGGACGGCTACGGCGTCCTCGAACCGTGGCTCTCCCCGGCCCTCCGCCGCCGGGTGGAGCCCTTCGCGCCCTTCGGCCTGATCGCGGTCTTCGCCTGCCTGTGGATTCCGGAGGTCAACGCCGTGTTCTGGCAGGGCGTCGACTCCCTGATGACGGCCCTGGGCGTGTCCTGGCAGGAAACCGCCTACGGCCTGGAGTACTTCCGCTTCTGGGAGGGCGAGCCCCGGAACGTCACCGTCCCCCGCTGACCTCGGCGGCGTTCGCCGCGGCGTTCGCCTCGGCGGCGGCCCGCTCCAGCCGGGCGCGGCGCACGTAGTACCAGGCCATGTTGGACGACAGCCCGGCCATCAGGACCCAGACGATCCCCACCAGCCAGGCCCCCTTCACGAAGGCCACCACCGCCGCGACGACGGCGAGGCCGCAGACGATCAGGGCGAAGACGGCGAGGCGCCGGGACGGGCCGGACAGGCCGGACAGGGGCGTGCGGGCCATGGGGCGGGCTCCAGACGGGAGGGACGGTGGTACGACAGGCCCATTGTCCCCCATGTCCCCCTCCACCCCGCCCGGCGCCCCGCCCCCGGCGGGCGGTCCGCCTCAGACGTCGGTGAGCCGGATGCCCGCGTGCGCCTTGTAGCGGCGGTTGACCGAGATCAGGTTGGCGACGAGCGACTCGACCTGGTGCGCGTTGCGCAGCCGCCCGGCGTAGACGCCCCGCATGCCCGGGATGCGGCCCGCGAGGGCCTGCACGATCTCGCAGTCGGCCCGCACCTCGCCCAGCACCATCACGTCGGTCTCGATCCTCTCCACCTCCGGGTCCTTCAGCAGGACGGCCGACAGGTGGTGGAAGGCGGCGGTCACCCGCGAGTCGGGCAGCAGCGCGGCGGCCTGCTCGGCGGCGCTGCCCTCCTCCGGCTTCAGGGCGTAGGCGCCCTTCTTGTCGAAGCCGAGCGGGTTGACGCAGTCCACGACGAGCTTGCCCACCAGCTCCCCGCGCAGGCTCTCCAGCGTCGCGGCGTGCCCCTCCCACGGCACCGCGACGATCACCACGTCGCTGCGGCGCGCGCACTCGGCGTTGTCCGCGCCCTCCACGCCCAGGCCCAGCTCCCCGGCGGCGGCCCGGGCGCGCCCGGCGTCCCGGGAGCCGATGATCACCTTCTGCCCGGCCCGGGCCAGCCGGTACGCCAGGCCGCGCCCCTGGTCGCCCGTGCCGCCCAGGACCCCGACCACCAGGCCGGAGACGTCCGGCAGGTCCCAGGGGTCCTTGGCCGGGGCCTTCGGGGCGCCCTGTGCGGTGTCGGGGGCGGCTGCGGGGGTGGCGGCCGGGGTGGTTGCGGAAGCGTCGTTCGAAGTCATGGTCCGATCCTGCCAGGGCGCTCCCGGACCGTCGCTACCGGGGAGTAGCAACACGCTCCGCACCACCCGCCCGCCCGGTCGGTCGCCCGTCCGTCCGTCCGTCCGCCGCACCGGGTGCGCACATCCGTTGCGGCTCACGACGGCCGCGGCGCACGATGACCCCTTGTGTCCTCTCCACTCGGCGCGCTGCTGCCCGACCTCTCCCCCTGGCGCTCCTCGCGCGACTTCCGGCTGCTGTGGTGCGCGGGCGCGGTCACTGTCTTCGGCACCTTCCTCACCTTCGTGGCCCTGCCCCTCCAGCTCAAGGAGCTGACCGGCTCCGCGGCCGCCGTCGGCGCGCTCGGTGCGGTGGAGCTGGTGCCGCTGGTCCTCTTCGGCCTGTACGGCGGGGCGCTCGCGGACGCCGTGGACCGGCGCGCGCTGCTGCTGTGGACCGAGTGCGCCCTCGGGGTGACGGCCCTGATGCTGCTGGCCAACAGCCTGCTGCCCGAGCCGGCGGTCTGGCCGCTGTACGCGGCGGCCGCCCTGAACAGCGCGCTCGGCGGCCTCCAGCGTCCGGCGCTGGAGGCGATCGTGCCGCGCATCGTCCCCCACGAGCAGCTCGCGGCCGCCGCCGCTCTCAACTCCGTGCGCTGGCAGATCGGCGGGGTCGCGGGCCCGTCCCTGGCCGGCGTGCTGATCACCTTCGCCGGGCTGGAGTGGGCGTACGCGATCGACGCCGCGACCTTCGCGGTCTCCGTCGCCCTGGCCCGGGGGCTGCGTCCCTCCCCCGCCGCCCGTGGCGCCGCCCGGCCGTCGCTGCGCGGGATCGCCGAGGGTGCGCGCTACGCGTGGAGCCGCAAGGACCTGCTGGGCACGTACGTCGTCGACCTGGCGGCCACGGTCCTGTCCTTCCCCATCGCGGTCTTCGCCTTCCTCGCGGACGACCTGGGCGCGCCCTGGGCGGTGGGCCTGATGTTCGCGACGCTCCCGCTGGGCGGCATGGTCGTCAGCGCGACCAGCGGCTGGACCCGGCGCGTCCACCGGCACGGCCGGGCGGTGGTCCTCGCGGCGGCGGGGTGGGGGGCGTCGATGGTGGCCGCGGGCTGGGCGCAGAACGTCTGGCTGGTGCTGCTGTTCCTCACGGTGGGCGGCGGGTGCGACATGGTGAGCGGGATCTTCCGCCGCACGATGTGGAACCAGACGATCCCCGACGAGCTGCGGGGCCGGCTGGCCGGGATCGAGATGCTGTCGTACGCGGCGGGACCGCAGCTCGGGCAGGTCCGCGCGGGGAGCATGGCCGCGCTCACCTCCGTGCGCGCCTCGGTCTGGGGCGGCGGGCTGGCGTGCGTGGTGGCGGTGGGGCTGCTGGCGCTGGCCCTGCCGAGGCTGATGGCCTACGACGCCCGCACCAGCCCGCACGCGGCGGCGGTCCGGCGGCGCGGTACGGAAGCGGGATAGGGGTGGAGCATCCCGGCCGGGGCCGGGGCGCCGTCAGGGCGCGTCGTCGCGGCGCGAAGGCTCGCTCCAGCGGGGGTCGTTCTCCCACTGGAGGTTGCGTTCGCGGGCGGTCTCCATCGCGCGTTCGGCCTCCGCGCGGGACGGGTACGGGCCCATGCGGTCCTTGGCCGGGCACTCCGGGCCCTCCTCGACCTTGCGGTGCTCCAGGCAGTAGAACCACTCGCCGGGCCTGCCGGTCTTCCTGCGTTTGAAGAGTGCCATGGGGTCATGGTGCCCCGGGGAGGCCCCGCCTATCGCGGTTAGACTCGCGCACATGTCTGGCCAGTCGCTCCTTGTTCCCGGCACGCTCTCCCCGAGGCGCACCGTGCCCGCCTCGATCCCCCGCCCGGAGTACGTCGGGAAGGACGCCCCGGCGCCGTACACCGGGCCGGAGGTGCAGGACGCCGAGACCGTCGAGAAGATGCGGATCGCGGGGGGAATCGCCGCCCGCGCCATGGCGGAGGCGGCCAAGCACATCGCCCCCGGCGTGACCACCGACAAGCTGGACGAGGTGGCGCACGAGTACCTGTGCGACCACGGCGCCTACCCCTCGACCCTCGGCTACCGGAAGTTCCCGAAGTCGATGTGCACCTCGGTCAACGAGGTCATCTGCCACGGCATCCCCGACTCGACCGTCCTGCGCGACGGCGACATCGTGAACCTGGACGTGACCGCCTACGTCCACGGCGTGCACGGCGACACCAACGCCACCTACCTGTGCGGCGACGTGGACGAGGAGTCGCGGCTGCTGGTGGAGCGGACGCGCGAGTCGCTGAACCGCGCGATCAAGGCGGTCAAGCCGGGCCGCCAGATCAACGTCATCGGCCGGGTCATCGAGTCCTACGCCAAGCGCTTCGGCTACGGGGTCGTCCGCGACTTCACCGGTCACGGGATCAACAGCTCGTTCCACTCGGGGCTGATCATCCCCCACTACGACGACCCCCGCGCGACCACCGTGATGAAGCCCGGCATGACCTTCACCATCGAGCCGATGCTGACGCTGGGCACCCACGAGTGGGAGATGTGGGAGGACGGCTGGACGGTCGTCACCAGGGACCGCAAGCGCACGGCCCAGTTCGAGCACACCCTCGTGGTGACCGAGTCGGGGGCCGAGATCCTCACGCTTCCCTGAGCGGCCGGCCCGCCGGCCCCGGGCGGTGCTCCGCGAGGACCCGGTCGATCGCGGGGCCGAGGAAGGCGCGCGTCAGTTCCGCCCGGCGGGCGGTCCGGCGCTCCGGGACGGCGCGCGCATCGATCTCCGTCTCCCCTCTTGACGGGACATCGACAGGAGAGGTTCAGTGGGAGCGCTCCCATATTCCCTTCGCCCTTGGCCGCGGCACAGTACGACATCGTTGTCAGGCGCACGATCGAGCTGGAGTGACGGATGAGACCACGCACCGCCCGCACGACCACCGCCGGGGGCGTCCTCCTCGGCCTGTTCCTCGGCCTGCTGCTGTCGCTGTTCGGCCCGGGCCGGGCCGTCCACGCCGCCGCCGGGAACACCGGGGACGCCGAAGACGCCCCCCGCGCCGCCGCGACCGGCCTCCACGTCAGCGACGGGCGGCTGCTGGAGGCCAACGGGAACGACTTCGTGATGCGCGGCGTCAACCACGCCCACGCCTGGTACGCGAACGAGCTGGACTCCCTCTCCCACATCAAGGCCAAGGGCGCCAACACCGTGCGGGTCGTCCTCAGCAGCGGCGACCAGTGGACCCGCAACGACGCCTCCGACGTGGCCCGCGTCGTCTCCGAGTGCAAGGCCAACCGCCTCATCTGCGTCCTGGAGGTGCACGACACCACCGGCTACGGCGAGCAGAGCGCGGCGGTCTCCCTGGACCGCGCGGCCGACTACTGGATCAGCGTCAAGAGCGCGCTGGACGGCCAGGAGGACTACGTCATCGTCAACATCGGCAACGAGCCGTTCGGCAACACCGGTTACGAGCGCTGGACCGCCGACACCCGGGCCGCCGTCCAGAAGCTGCGCAACGCCGGCTTCGACCACGCGCTGATGGTGGACGCCCCCAACTGGGGCCAGGACTGGTCGTTCACCATGCGCGACAACGCCGCGGCGGTCTTCGCCGCCGACCCCGACCGCAACACCCTGTTCTCGATCCACATGTACGGCGTCTTCGACACCGCCGCCGAGGTCCAGGCGTACCTGAACCACTTCGTCGACGCGGGACTGCCCATCCTGGTCGGGGAGTTCGGGCACGACCACTCCGACGGCAACCCGGACGAGGACGCGATCCTGGCGACCACCCAGCGGCTCGGCCTGGGCTACCTGGGCTGGTCCTGGAGCGGCAACGGCGGCGGGGTCGAGTACCTGGACATGGTCAACGGCTTCGACCCCAACTCCCTGACCGCCTGGGGCCAGCGCATCTTCAACGGCGCCAACGGCATCGCCGCGACCGCCGAGGAGGCCACGGTCTACGGCGGTTCGGGCGGCGACGACCAGGCCCCGACCCGGCCCGGCACCCCCACCGCCTCCGGCGTGACCTCCACCGGCCTCACCCTGTCCTGGTCGCCCTCCTCGGACAACGTCCGGGTGACCGGGTACGACGTGGTGCGCGTCGACGGCACCTCCGAGACCGCCGTCCAGACCACCACCAGCACCTCGGCCAACATCACCGGCCTGGCCGCGAACACCGCCTACACCTTCGCCGTGTACGCCCGGGACGCGGCGGGCAACCGCTCCGAGCGCTCGGCCACCGTCACCGTCACCACGCGCCAGGGCGGCGGCGACCCCGCCACCTGCTCGGTCACCTACAAGATCGTCGGCCAGTGGCAGGGCGGCTTCCAGGGCGAGGTCACCGTCCGCAACACCGGCACCTCGCCGATCAGCGGCTGGACGCTGGGCTGGCGGTTCCCCGACGGCCAGACCATCACCCACATGTGGGGCGGCACCCCGGCCCAGAGCGGGGCGGCGGTCACCGTCCGGCCCGCCTCGTACAACGCCGGCATCCCCGCGGGCGGCTCGGTGACCCTGGGCTTCACCGGCACTTGGAACGGCAGCAACACCAGCCCGGACACCTTCACCCTCAACGGCGGCACCTGCACGGCCTCCTGAGGCTCTGGGACCGGCCGAGGACAGCGCGAGAACACACGAGGACACACGAGGACACACGCCGTGGGGCTACGGGCCGTGGAGCCCGCGGCGTGCGCCGGACGCCCGGTCCCGCCCTTTGAACTGGCCCGGGGCGGGGCCGGGTACACCCCGTGCCCGCCGACTCGGACGAGCCGGCGGGCACGGGCCCCGGAGAGGCCGCGCGCGGGCGTCCGCGGCGGCCATCCCCCCGCCCGGGCCGCGCGGGGCACCGGTAGGGTTCGGGGCCGAGAGAGCCTGTCCGGGAGGGGTCGAAAGAGAGTGCGGACCAAGGCACGTGGGCTGAGGGCCACGGCGATGCTGGTGGCTGTGCTGGCGGCGCTGACGGGAGTGTCGGGCTGCATGACGGTGCACGGCGAGAAGGCCGTGGTCCCGGCGACGACGAGGGCGGAGGCGGCGAAGGTCCTCGAACACTTCACCAAGACCAACAACGAGGCCAACCGCACCCACGACGCCGAGCTCAACGCCACCATCGAGACCGGCGCGCTGGGCACCATCGACCAGGCCGGGCTGCGGGCCCGGCGCACCGTCCACCCGAACGGCAACCCCCGGCACCAGCCGCTGGAACTCACCGACGCCCGCTTCCTCATCCCCCGTCAGGCGGGCTGGCCGAAGTTCTTCGTCGCGGACGCCGCCAGCAACCGCAGCGGCGGCGCGCGCTGGCTGCTCGTCTTCACCCGGGGCGGCATCGAGGAGAGCTGGAAGGTGTCGTACCTGTCGGTGCTGGCCGCCGACGCGGTGCCGAAGTTCTCCCGGGACGACCGGGGATACGTCGAGGCCGTCCCCGCCGACGAGACCGCCCGGCTGGCCGTCGCCCCCGAGGACCTGAGCCGCGCCTACACCGACTACCTGCGCGAGGGCGGGGACGCCTTCGCCGGGGGGCGGCTGACCAGCGCCCTGCGCGAGGAGCGGAAGAAGACGGCGACCCGCCCCGGCGCCCGCACCGAGTGGGCCGACCTGCCCGCCGAGGACGCGCGGTTCGCCCCGGTGGGACTGCGCACCGAGGACGGCGGGGCGCTGGTGTTCTTCACCACCCACCACCAGATGAAGCAGACCGTGGCCAAGGGCTACCGGCCGCAGGTGAAGGACCCCTACGTCAAGGCGCTGCTGGAGGGGACGCCCAGGCAGTCCGTGACGTACGCCCGTCTCGCGCTCCAGGCGGCGGCCGTGCCCGCCGCCGACGCCCAGGACCCCGGGGTCAGGATGCTGTACCGCCTCCAGGGGCTGATGAGCGCCAAGGGCGAATGAGGCGCCGGGAGGCCCGGTTGTCAGGACGCACCGTGCCCGGGCCGCGGCGGCCCGGGCACGGTCATGAGTGCGGAAGGTACGGACGTACCGGGTACGGGAGTCACGGAGGCGGACGCGGTCAGCGGACCGGCCAGGTCGCCGGATCGTGGCCGGGCTCCTCCTCCGCGTACGCCGCGCACGCGTCCGTCAGCGCCTCCAGCAGCGTCAGCGGGTCGGGCAGCGGCCGCTCCGGGGCGCGCAGCCAGCCGACCGCCGGGCCGGAGTCGTCGCCGGGCAGCCGCGCGGGCGGTACGAGCACGTAGCTGCCGCGGCAGTGCCACCGCAGCCCGGGGTGGTCGTCCAGGGTCTCGGGGTGGCAGTCCAGCTCGCACGGCCACCACTCGTCCTCGTCGTCCGGGGTGCCGCGGGTGGCCGTGAAGAACAGCATCCGCCCCGACCAGGGGTCGTTGCCGCACACCGCCACCGGCCCGACGTCCACGCCCTCGGCCTCCAGCCGCTCCAGCGCGGCGCGTCCCGCCCGCACCGGCACGTCCAGCACGTCGTGGGCGCGGCCGGTGGCGGTGATGAAGTTCGCCAGCGGCTGGCTGCTCGCCCACCGGGTGATCTGCTCGGGGTCGGTGGTGGCCTGCGTCTGCCAGGCGAAGGAGACGGGATGGCGGCCGGGCGTCGGACAGCCGATCCGGTCGCAGGAGCAGCCGTACCCCTCGGGGTGCGCGGCCGGCGCCAGCGGGAAGCCCGCCGCGGCGGCCGTCAGCAGCAGATCCTCGCGGAGGCGGGCCGCCTCCAGCGCGGCACTCAGGCGTGCGCCGCTCCGGGAGCGTCGCCGCAGCCACCGGGAGAATCTGCTTTCGCGTTCCATGTACCGCCTCACTCGCGACCGGGACCGTTGGTTTCCGAGGGTACGGAACCGAGCGCCCGCTGCCGGGCGGAATCCACGGATCTCGGATGACCGTTTCCATCCTGCGCCTTCCCCGCGCCCGATGGGTAACCGGGGTGGCCGCCGTATGACGTCGTATGGGCCACCTTGGCCGGATCGCGCTCCCCGGGCCGCACGGCGTCCGGGCGCCCGCGGGAAAACCGGCTCCGGGGCGGCGCCCGCGCGGGGGCGCGGGGGGATCATGTGCTCACGCACCGCACTTCCTCCGCCACGCAGCGATCCTGTGAGGAGCCTCCCTTGTACGCACCCCGCCGCTATCTGATGTGCCCACCGGTGCACTTCCGGGTCACCTACTCCATCAACCCGTGGATGGACCCCGCCAAGCCCGTGGACCTCCCGCTGGCCGTCGCGCAGTGGGAGCGGCTGCGCGACCTCTACCGCTCCCTCGGGCACACCGTCGAGGAGCTCGTCCCGGACCCGGACCTGCCCGACATGGTGTACGCCGCCAACGGCGCGACCGTCGTCGGCGGCCGGGTGCTCGGCGCCCGCTTCGCGCACCCCGAGCGGGCCGGGGAGGCCGCGGCGCACCGGGAGTGGTACCGCGCCCACGGCTTCGCCGACGTCCGCGAGCCGGAGCACGTCAACGAGGGCGAGGGCGACTTCGCCGTCACCGCCTCCTGGCTGCTGGCCGGCCGCGGCTTCCGCAGCAGCCCGCTCTCCCACCCCGAGGCGCAGGAGTTCTTCGGCCGCCCGGTCATCGGCCTGGACCTGGTCGATCCGCGCTTCTACCACCTGGACACCGCGCTGTGCGTGCTGGACGACGCCCGCGACGACGCGGTGATGTACTTCCCGGCCGCGTTCTCCCCCGGCAGCCGGGCCGTGCTGGCCCGGCTCTTCCCCGACGCGGTGATCGCCGGGGAGGCCGACGCCCGCGCCTTCGGCCTCAACGCCGTCAGCGACGGCCGGCACGTCCTGCTGCCGCAGGCGGCGGTGGGGCTGTTCGGCCCGCTGCGCGAGCGCGGCTACGAGCCGGTCGGCGTGGACCTGGGCGAACTGCTCAAGGGCGGCGGCAGCGTGAAGTGCTGCACGGCGGAGCTGCGCGGATGAGCTACGCGGACGGGCCGGGCGGGGGCGGCGCGGGCCAGTCGTCGCCCCATTCCGCGTCCCGGGCGGCGCGGTATTCCGGGCCGTGCCGCTTGGTGACGGTGGTGCGCCGCAGCCCGTCCTGCCCGGTGCACAGGTCGAGGAGGACCTGCCCCTTGCGGATCTGCGGCTTCCGTACGATCCGCGCCGCCGCGGGCGTGCCCTCCACCCCGGGCCGGACGGCCGCCACGTAGGAGAACTTCTCGTCCTCGTACGCCAGCGACCCTCCCTTCACCTGCCGGTGGAGGGAGGAGCGGCTGACGCGGGCGGCGAAGTGGCACCAGTCGGAGCCGGGCTCGATCGGGCACGTCGCGCTGTGCGGGCAGGGGGCGAGCACGCGCAGCCCGGCGGCGATCAGCCGTTCGCGGGCCTCGACGGTCCGCCGGTAGCCGTCCGGGGTCCCCGGCTCGACGACCACCACGGCGCGTCCGGCCGCCGCGGCGGCGTCCACCAGGGAGTGCCGGGCGTCCTCGGCCAGTTCGTTGAGCACGTAGGAGACGGTGATCAGGTCGGCGGCCGGGAGCTCCCCGCCCGGGGCGATCCGCCCGCGCCGCCACTCGGCGGCGCGCAGCGCGGCCGAACCGGAGGCCGCGGCCAGCTCGCGGCCCACGGCGAGGGCGGGCTCGGCCCAGTCCAGCACGGTGGTCGCCCGGGTGCGCTCCCCGCCGTCGCCCCAGGTCGCGGCGGCGGCCCAGACGGCCGCGCCCGTCCCGCCGCCCACGTCGAGGTGGCCGGCCGGGTCCAGCCCGGGCGCCCGGTCGGCGAGGGCGCCCAGCGCGGCGCGGACGGCCTCGAAGGTGGCGGGCATCCGGTAGGCGGCGTACGCCACGACGTCCGCCCGGTCCCGCAGCACGGGGGCGTCGGTCGGGGTACGCCCCCGGTAGCTGGCGATCAGCCGCTCGACGGCCTTCGCGGCCTGCCGCGGCGGCAGCCCGTCGAGCAGTCCGGCGAGCGCGTCGCGCAGCTCTTCGTCGATGTGGAGGGGGGCGAACACCGGGCCAGTGTAGGCGTGCCCGCCCCCGCTGCCGCCGGGGCGGGCCTGCGGCCGGCCGGCGAGCGCGTCAGCGGGTCTGGGCCCACAGCGTCAGCAGGCTCACCGCGGTGGCGCCCGCGCCGTAGCAGGCGCCCCGCAGGAACTGGTCGGCCATGATGCCCCGGCGCCGCACGGCCCACCGGGCGCTGCCGCGCACCGCCCGGCGGCAGCGGCGCCCGACGGCGGTCGGGCGCCACCTGCGGTCCCGCCCCGGCAGGACCGCCTCCTTCTCCATCGAACACCCCGGCGGGGTGGGTCGTACTGTCATGACCGTCGACTCCTCCTGCATGTCGTGGGACGTGGTTCGGCAGGCTTCCGCTGCCTGCCGCCTGCCGGTGCCGGAGGCGGCCCCGGCCTAGCCGAGGGAGGCCGCCGGCACCCGCAGCGTCTGCGCGGGACGGACGAGTTCGAAGTCGACCCGGCCGTCGGCGCCGACGCGGACGCCGTGGACGGCGGGCTCGGGCAGGCTGTTGTAGTGGAAGGGCGTGGAGAAGTAGTACGCGCCGGTGTCCGGGAGGACGACGATGTCGCCGGGCTCCAGGAGCGGCAGCGCGCGGTCGCGCGCCAGCAGGTCGCCGGCGAAGCAGGCCGGGCCGGCGACGTCCTGCCGCACGGGCCGTCCGCTCTTGGCGCCGCCGTGGGGGTGGTGGGCCTCGATCCGCAGCGGCCAGGCGTCGGGGGCGAACACGGTCCGCGTGGCGACCTGCACGCCGGCGTGGGTGATCGCGATCGGCCGGCCGCCCGCCTCCTTGGTGTACTCCACGTAGGCGGCCATGAAGCCGTTCTTCGCCAGCACCGAGCGCCCGAACTCGGTGATGATCTCGTACCGGCCGGTGAACAGGGCCGGCGCGTGCTCGCGCAGGTGGGCCACGTAGGTGTCGAAGCCGGGCCTGACCTCGTCGTCGGCGAAGTTGACCGGCAGTCCCCCGCCGATGTCGATGCCGACCACCTGCCGCCGCCCGAGGTGCTCGTTGACCTCGTCGGCGAACTCCACGGCCTGCGCGATGCCCTGGGCGATCAGCTCCAGCGGGCAGCCCTGCGAGCCGACGTGGGTGTGCACCCACGTCAGCCAGGGACGCTCCCGGTAGGCCCGCAGCAGCCGTTGCCGGTTGTCGCCGTCCGCCAGGGGGATGCCGAACTTCGAGTGCCGGGTGGCGGTGCTCATCGCGGCGATCGTCCCGCCGCCGACCTGCGGGTTGACGCGCACGCCGATCCGCGAGCGGGAGGCGGGGCGGTCCGCGAGGAGCGCGTCGATCCGGGACAGCTCCGAGAAGTTGTCGGCGTTGATCGTGACGCCCAGCTCCAGGGCCCACTCCAGTTCCGCGCGGGTCTTGGCCGGCGAGTCGAACACGATCCGGTCCGGCGCGAAGCCCGCCTCCAGTGCCTGCGCGAGTTCGCCGGCGGTGGCGACCTCGCAGCCCATGCCGGCGCGCCGCAGCTCCGCCAGCACGGGCACCAGGCAGTTGGCCTTGGCGGCGAAGGCGTGGAGGACGCGGAGGGAGTCGGGGAACGCCCGGTGCAGGGAGCCGACCGTCGCGGCGACGCCGTCGAGGTCGACGAACCCGGCCAGGACGGCCCGCTCGGGGTCCAGCAGTCCTTGGCGCACGGCCGCGCGCAGGATGTGCTCGCGCCGTTCGGCGGGGTGGGTGAGGTCGGTCATGACGCACCTTCCGGGTCGGTGTCCTGGAGCGCGCGGCGGTTCCGCCGGCCTGGTCACCAGGCTGCCCGCGGGGGCCGGGAGGCGTCTTCGTCGTGCCGTCCGAGATGTCGGGGCACCGTCCGTGCGGTGGTGCGGTGTCCCGGGGGCGGGCCGCCGTCGTTGTGCGCGGCGACGAAAGGAGGGCGTTCCCTTCTCGCCGGCGGACAGACGTCCGGATGCAGGGGCCCGGATACGGGTGCCCGGCTACCGGGGCTCAGGTGCCGCCGCGGTCGAGCAGGCGCAACTGGATCTGGGCGAGCAGGCGGGCGTCGGGGTCGCCCAGGTCGATCCCCGACACCTGGACGACCCGGCGGATGCGGTACCGCAGGGTGTTGGAGTGCACGCCCAGCGCCTTGGACGCGGCGGGCATGTCGCCGAAGTGGTCGAGGTAGGCCCGCAGGCTCTCCACCAGGAAGCTCCCCTTGTGCTCGGCGTCGAACGCCGCCAGCCGGGCCACGGGGGTCTGCGACGGCAGTGACACCTCCTGGAGCGCGTCCGTGACCCGCGCCATGCCGACGGCCTCGGCCACCTCCGCCACGCGCGCCACGGCGCGGTCTCCCCCGGCCGTCAGCAGGGCCCGCAGGGCCGCCTCGGCCGACCGGCGGGACTCGGGCAGCCGCGCCGGTCCGGCGACCACGTCCCCCAGCCCGATCCGCGCTTCCGTGCCGAACGCGGTCGACACCTGCTTCGCCAGTGACGTTCCCAGCCGGGTCACCTGCTCCTCGGCCCGCTGCCCGTCCTGTTCCAGGCCGCCCAGCACCACCAGCGTCCCGCCCTCCAGGAGCACGACCACGGCCCGGTGCCCGTGGGCCGTGCAGTGCAGCGTCAGCATGCCGTGCAGCCGTGCGGGATCGCCGTCGCCCCGGTCGCCGGTGTGCACCGCCAGGACCGCGCAGTTCCCCCGCGGCGGCAGCGCGGCCCGCTCGGCCAGCGCGTCGGCGGGGCCGCGTCCCTCCAGCAGGGCGCGGGCCGCCTCCTCGGCGAGACGGTCGTGCCCTCCGCGCGTGCGGTGGTGGAGCAGGTGGGCGGCGGCCACCCGGGCCGCCGCCCGCAGGACGTCGGCCGCGTCCGGCGCGAGGGGCCGGCCCACGGCCGCCACCCAGATCGAGCCCAGGCGCTCGTCGCCTCCCCGGATCATCGCCACCAGACGTTCCGGGTTCTCCCCCCGCGCCGGCCGGTACAGCACGTCGGTCGCGTTCCACAGCGCCTGGAAGAACCCGTCCTCCCGCATCGCGGCGACGCGCCACTCCGGGACGCGGCGCCCGAGGATGGTCAGCCGGCGCAGTTCGTCCACATCGCCTTCCGTGGAGGAGTGGGCGAGCACCCGCGACTGGAGGTCCTCGATCGTCACCGCGCCGCCGACCAGGGCCGCCACGGCGTCGGCCAGCCCGTTCAGGTCGCCCGGCGCCACGTCCGCCGCCCAGGGGTCGGGCCGCACGCCCGCCGCGGCCAGCCCCGCCAGCAGCACGCTCACCAACCGCGCCCAGCGGTACCACGTGGTGCGGAAGAGCACCGCGACACCGGCCTCCTCCGCCGCCGTCCGCAGCGCCTCGGACAGCCGCCCCGAGCCGCCCGGCCCGAACACCACGGCCGCCGCTCCGGCGTCGCCCGTCTGACGTACGACGTCGACGGCGGCGGCCGACTCCGGGTCGACGCCGACCGCCAGCACCAGGTCGCCCCGGGCGATCCCGGGGTCCCGGGCGTCCAGCACGGTCACCCCGTCGACCGCCACCTCCAGCCCCCTGGGGGCGGTGCCCAGCCCCAGGGCCCCGGTGCCCACCACGGAGAGCAGTTCCTCCAGCGTGACCCGCGGCGCCGAGCCGGAATCCCGTCCGGATAACCCGGTCGTCCCCATCGGTCTCCCCCTCCCCCGAGCCGTCCGGCCCCGCGGCGGACATTCCCCGCAGTCCGGACGGCAGCGCACGCTCCGGGCACGGAGCATAGGCCAGACCACGGGCCCGGACCTCCCCTTCGGCCGGAATGCCGGGCCGGGGTCCGGTCCGCGACGCCGCCCCGGCAAGCACGCGACCTGTGCCCCGAAGGCGCGGTGCGGCCCGGCGGTCGGCGCCGGCTGCGCTGTCCGGACAGGTCGATGACACGGCTGGTGGGCGGTGGGCCGTCGTCCACGACGCACCGGGCCGGACGCGGTCTGCCGGTCGGCGCCGACGGGGCATCACGGAACGACACGAGGACCCCATGGCATGGCGGACGTTGCGATGATCCATGCCGAACCCGGAGATCCTCCCGCCCTGAGGTCGTCCGACGACGTGTCCCCGCGCTCACGACCTCCCGGCACGGGACGGTCAGAGCACGGCGAGGCGGGAGAATCCCGCTGACCCGTGCCCGGCGTCGATCGCCCGTTGAACGGCGGCCCGCCCAGCGCTGAGCACGCCGTCGTCCAGGCCGTTCGCCCGGACGGTGTCGATGACGTCGTCCAGGATCGCCGCCGCCGAGACGATCGTGGAGGCGTCCCCGGGGAAGTGGTCCGCGGTGACGTGCTCGGCGACCAGGTCGATCAGATCGGGGAGCAGACCGGCCATCGTCTTCGCGTGCCCGCCGAGTTCGGCCGGGGTGATGTCCTCCGCGGCGGCCAGCCGGAACGCGTGCACCACCCCGAACATCGACGTCCAGAACAGGTCCAGCAGGGACACGTTGAACCCGGCCGCCCGCCCGGGATCCTCGCCGAGGTACGTTCCGTTCTCGCCGAGTGCGGCCAGCGTGGCCCGGTGCGCCTGGTAGACGTCGCGTGGCCCGCTGTACAGCAGTGCCGCCTCCGGGCCGCCGACGACCCCGTTCAGGATCACGCCGTCGAGGTAGTCGATGCCGTGGTCCGCCGCCCACGCGGCCATCTCGCGGGCCTGCCGGGGCGAGCCACCGGTGAGGTTGACCAGGGTGCGGCCCCTCAGCGCACCGGGATCGACGACCGATCGCACGGCCTGGTGGTTCAGCACGCACACGACGGCAAGAGGGCTGGCGGCGATCGCCTCGGCAGCGGTGCCGGCGATGGTGGCGTCGAGGTCGTCCCCCTTGCCCGGTGTGCGGTTCCAAACGGTGGTGGGGTGGCCGGCGGCGGCGAACGCGGTCGCCAGTGCCCGGCCCATCGGGCCCAGTCCGAGGACAGTCACGGGTGTCATGCCGGTTAAGCTAAACCTTCACGTTGACGTCAGAGTCAAGCCGAGAGCCGAGAGCCGAGAGCCGAGAGCCGGGAGCCGGGATGCGGATCGGGGAACTGTCGCGGCGGACGGGCGTCAGCGAGCGCGCGTTGCGGTACTACGAGGAGCAAGGCCTGCTGCGCCCGAAACGGCGGCCGAGCGGCTATCGCGTGTACAGCGACGCGGACGTGGCGGCGGTACGGCGGATCCGGGTCCTGCTCGCGGCCGGGCTGAGCACCGCGCAGATCGTGGAAGTGCTGCCCTGCATGGTCGATGACGACGGCCTGTTGACGCCCGACTGTCCGGAGCTGGTCGACGAGCTGGTCAGGCACCGGGACCGGATCAGCGAGGCCATCGGCGAACTGGAGGCGACCCGCGCCAACCTGGACACGATCATCGCCGCCGAACGGCGAGCGGGCTGATGCCCGGGCGGCTCGCCGCTCCTCGCGTTGTGACCGGCCGGCGTCGGCTCCAGGGTCCGTCTTCGAAGCGACCTTGCCCAGAGCAGCCCAGAGCAGGAGTGAGGCCGGGCGGACCGCCGCTTCACAGGAGGCGGCGGTCCTGTCGTGGCGGGTGGCGATACCGCGGAAGCCCTCCAGCCGGTCGAAGCAGCGCTCGACGGTGTTGTGGCACCGGTGGACCGCGCGGTCGAAGCCCGGTGGCCGACCACCCCGGCGGTCCCGGTTGCGGCGGTGCTTCCGGGGGACCAGCGGCTCACGTCCGGGCAGCACACGAGATCGCCGGGGCCGGGCCATGGACGCGATCAGCCCGGTGTGTCCTCCCCGCCCTCCGGCGGGGAGGACACACCGCCGTCCCGCACGATCAGCGGCTCGGCGGCGTCCACGCGCAGCGGCGGGCCGTCGTCCAGTTCCAGGACCATGACGAGTCCGCCCAGGGCGGACCGCTCGCCGCGCACGCTGCGGACCGTGTGCCACAGCCCCCACAACTTGACCTGCCGGCCGGGCTGGATCGTCACCGCCGCGACCTCCCGCTCGACGGGTTCGGCCACCAGTTCCGGGGCCTTCAGCTCGGCCCACACCGTCTTCCCGATTCCGTGCGGGCGTTCCTCCACGCCCCAGCGGTGGGCCAGCGATTCCACGAGGAGCAGCCCGCGCCCGCCGGTTTCGTCCTCGCCGGGCCTGCGCACTTCGGGCCGGCCCTCCCCGGCGTCGCTCACTTCCAGCCGCAGCAGGCCGTCCTCCCGTGAGTGCGCGATCCGCACCCCCACCTGCCGGTCGCGCGGCACCCGCACCCGCAGGGCGTTGGTCACCAGCTCCGACAGCACCAGCTCCGCCGTGTCGATGACGTCCTGCTCGATGCGCCACTCCCCGAG
>NZ_DASQNP010000013.1:0-13699 GCF_035644915.1 Streptomyces sp. | reverse complement strand
CCGTACCCCGATCTGTTCCGCAAATCGTGGGATCGCGCTATCAAGCGACTGAACATGCGGGAGTACAACCCGCATGATCTGCGGCACGCATGGGCCACCGTGACCCTGAGTAACGGTGTTCCCCTCCACGAGGTGTCCCGCTGGATGGGTCACCGATCCATCAGGGTCACGGTGGACCGCTATGGCCACCTCACCCAGGACGGCAGCGAGCGCTGCCGTCAGGTCGTCGGGGCCGCCTTCGCCTGGCGGTGACTCAGCGGATGCCGAGCCGGCGCAGAGCGCGGTGCTGACTTGGTGCTGGCTTGGCCGGGAAGAGGATGTAGCAGATGCCTCCCGTACCGCTCCTGACCCGGCCGTTCGCGTCGTAGCGCTTGGTGCGCAGCCAGATGTTCTCGAACTGCCGCCGCTTGTAGACGTGGCGGACCGCCTCGTTGCTGGGGCTCGCCGGGTCGTTGGCGATGACGTCGCCGTCCGCGGTGAAGCCGATGACGGTCATCAGGTGGCCCGAGGTGCCGTAGCCCGCGCCGTCGAGTTCGGACTCCAGGAAGGACTGGGACGTGATCAGGGGGATGCCCGCGCGGATCAGGTGCTCGGCGTCGGTGAGGGAGTCCAGGCGGGTCACGATGCCCTGCATGTCGGGGTACGTGGCGGCGTAGGCGGTGTTGAACGGCCAGTTGCCGCAGCCGGAGTACTGGTAGTCGTAGGTGAAGCGGGCGGCGTGGCAGACCTGGGGGTCGGCGTACTCGGGGTTGACCCAGGCCAGGTCCTCGGGTCCGGGCCTGCGCCCCCAGTACTCGATGATCATCTGTGTGGAGGTGGGGCTGCACCACGCCTCGCCGCCGTTGTCGTACTCGGGGTACTGGCCGATGTGGACGTTCTGCGAGTAGCGCGGGACGTCCAGTTCGATGCCCGCGCCCACGCCCGGTTCGGTGGCCGGGACCTCGAAGCGGTCGGGGACGTCGGAGGTCATGGCGCCCAGGCGCCAGACCACCGGGGTGGCGTCGGTGCCCGGGGTGCGGTGGAGGGTGACGCGCAGCCGGTAGGAGGCCAGGCGCGGGCCCGCGGAGGTGTCGTCGACGGCGAAGGTGTCGGTCCAGACGCTGGACTTGCCGTCGCCCTGGTCGTCCACGGAGGTGCGGCGGATGTCCTGGTCGCCCGCGGCCCAGATGCCCATGGTGTACCAGGGGGTGTCGGTGCCGTCGGTGTAGGTGCCGCGCATCTCGATCCGGATCCAGGTGCCGGACGGGGTGTGGGCGTTCCAGGAGGCGACGAGTTCGCTCGCGGGCACCGGTGGGCGGTGTGCCGGGGAGGTCCAGGTGGCGTACTCCCAGGGGGCCGTGCGGCCGGTGTGCGGGTCGGTGTGGTCGGTGGTGCCCGCGGGGGCGGCGAGCGCGATGCCGGGGCGCCGGCCGGCCAGCACGCGGGTGCCCTCCGCGGTGCCGGCCTGCCAGTCCTGGAGGGAGGTCCAGGCGTGGTAGTCCACGGTGGAGTCCCCCGCGCGGCGGGGGCGGCCGATCCGGGCGGTGTTCGGGGTCACGGTGAGCGGGGAGGCGGCGGCTGGGGAGGGGATCGCGGCGGTGGCGGCGGTGGCGACGGCGGCGGCGAGTACGGTGCGGCGCGTGGCCGGTCTGCTGTCGGTCATGACGGTGGCTGCCCCGGTCCTTCCGTGAGTCGGTGCGCGCCTGCGCCGTGCCCGGGAGCCGCGCCGGTTGCGGCGGCGGCACGTACGGTGCGGCGGACGCACGGTGGAGTGTCCACATCTTGCCGCCGACGGACCGTCCCGACCAGTACCGGAAGCCATCGGCCGCCCACCACTATTGGTCTCCACCAGTGGCGCGTCCGGGCGGCCGTAGGCTGGAGCGGTGGTCCGCAGCTCCTCCTCCGGTTCCGTCGTCCCCGGCGAGTCCCTCGATCCGGCCGCCTTCGCCCGGCGGCTGCGCGCCCTGCCGCCGTCGTGCGGGCCGGTACGGCTGGTGGCGGTCGACGGGCACGCCGGGTCCGGCAAGAGCACGCTGGCCGGGAGGCTGGCGGAGGCGCTGGGCGGGGCGCCGGTGCTCCACCTGGACGACGTGGCCAGCCACGACGCCCTCTTCGAGTGGACCGACCGCGTCCTGGAGCAGGTGATCGCCCCGTTCTCGCGCGGGGAGCCCGCCCGGTACCGGGTCTACGACTGGGTGCGCCGGGTGTTCGGCGGGGAGCGCATGTTGCCGCCCGCGCCCGTGGTGCTGGTGGAAGGGGTCGGCGCGGGCCGCCGCGCCCTGCGCCCCCACCTGGCCTGTCTGCTGTGGATGGACCTGCCGCCCGGGGAGTCCTGGGCGCGCGGGCGGCGGCGGGACGGGCCCGGGCTGGCGGACTTCTGGGACGGCTGGGAGCGCGCGGAGGAACGGCACTTCGCCGCCGATCCCTCCCGCCCGTACGCGCACTGGCTGGTGCGGCAGTGCCGGAACGGATACCGGATGCTCCCGGGGCGCCGGGGGCAGTCGTGAACGCCCCCGCGCGTACGCTCGGTGACGAGGGATCAGCGATGCGCGCCGCTCCCGCGCCGTGAACGCGCCCTGCTCCGGCCCGGCTTGACCGGCCCCCTGTCCAGGATCTACGTTCTCCCTGCACGGCCTGTCCAGGCCGTTCGCCGCACGAAGCCCCCGGTTGTTCCCCCGTGATCGGGGGCTTCGTCGTGTCCGCCCGTCCCGGCGCGTCCTCACCGAACGTCACCGTCCGGCCCCGCCGGCGCGTACGTCCTCCCCCCGCAGCCCCGCTGGCCTGCCCGGACGCCGTCTACGACCCGGGCCGCGGCGCGGGTACCATGCCAAATGCCGCGGACGACCGGGGACTTACCCCGGCATTCGCGGCAACTGCCGTCCGCAGCAGGGCCGTTGAGCACCGCCACCGCCGTCGGGCGACCACCCGGCGCATACCATCGGGGGATGTCTCGTGGGGGACGTGATGGACTACGGCACGCAGGACACCCATGGTCCGCACGCCCCTGCCGATCTCGCCTGGCTGCGGGGCGTGGACGCGTACACCGTGGGCAGCTACGTCCACGCCGAGGAGGAGTTCCGCACCGCCGTGCGGCTCGATCCGGGCATGGCCGACGCCTGGCTGGGGCTGCACGCCCTGCGCGTGGACACCACCACCGCCCTGCTGCGCATGTACGAGCACCGCGACCGCTTCGGTGAACAGCGCGCCCGTCACCGGCAGGCCCTGAACTCCTGGTACTGGCTGGGCTGGTGGGTGCAGCCGGTCCTGGAGACCGAGCGCGACCTGCTGCTGGCCCACGCCTCGCACTGGCTGGACGGCCGCCACGTCGCCGAGCTGGACCGGGCCCTGGCCGAGTGTCCGCCGGTGGAGACCGATCCGCAGGTGCGCTTCCTGCACGCCTGCCGCGCCTACCTCGCCAAGGACTGGGAGCTGCTGGTGCGGCACACCGATCCGCTGGTCGACGATCCGCTGCTGGGCGTGGAGGCGAGCCTGTTCGCGGGCATGGCCCGGGTGCGGCTGGAGATGTACGGGCAGGCCGAACCGCTGCTGGCCGCCGCCCTGATGCGCTGCCGCAGCGAGCAGCCGCAGCGCAAGGAACTGCGCTACTGGCTGGCCCGCGCCCGGGAGGGCACCGGACGCAGCGCCTCCGCGCTGCCGCTGTACCGGGCGGTGCACCGGGTGGACCCGGCGTTCATGGACACCTCCGCCCGGCTCACCGCCATCGCCGAGAGCGACGGGCTGGACGACGCGCCGGGCCTGGCCACGACCGTGACGCTCGCGGACGCCGGGGTGGAGGACCTCGACCCGCTCGGCGGCGGGGGGCTCGCCGTCGACGGCACGGACGGCGCCGATCCGGCCGCGGAGGACCTGCTGTCCGGCGGCGCGGCGGGCGGTACGGCAGGAGGTACGGCGGGGACGGCCGCGGGCGGGACGGCGGGCGGTGTGACCGGGCCCGTTCCGGCGGAGGACGACGGCGTGCGGCACCGGTCGGCGGGCTCCTCCGGGCGCCGGGACGCGGGGCAGTTCCCCACCGGCCCGGCCGATCCGGTGCTGCTGGCCCAGGCGATGGAGGAGCTGGAGCGCATGGTCGGCCTGGAGCCGGTCAAGCGGCAGGTGCGGGCGCTGTCGGCGCAGTTGCACATGGCCCGGCTCCGCGCCGAGCAGGGGCTGCCCGTCCAGCCGCCCAAGCGGCACTTCATCTTCTCCGGCCCCTCGGGGACGGGGAAGACGACGGTGGCGCGCATCCTCGGGCGGGTGTTCTACGCGCTCGGCCTGCTGGGCGGCGACCACCTGGTGGAGGCCCAGCGGGCCGATCTGGTGGGCGAGTTCCTGGGGCAGACGGCGGTCAAGGCGAACGAGCTGATCGACTCGGCGCTGGGCGGGGTGCTGTTCGTGGACGAGGCGTACAGCCTGTCCAACACCGGCTACGCCAAGGGCGACGCGTACGGCGACGAGGCGCTCCAGGTGCTGCTCAAGCGCGCCGAGGACAACCGGGACCGGCTGGTGGTGATCCTCGCGGGCTATCCGGAGGGCATGGACCGGCTGCTGGCCGCCAATCCCGGCCTGGGCTCCCGCTTCACCACCCGCGTGGACTTCCCCAGTTACCGCCCGCTGGAGCTGACCGCCATCGGCGAGGTGCTGGCCGCCGAGAACGGCGACGTGTGGGACGAGGAGGCGCTGGAGGAGCTGCGCAGCATCAGCGGCCACGTGGTGGACCAGGGCTGGATCGACGAGCTGGGCAACGGCCGCTTCCTGCGCACGCTGTACGAGAAGTCCTGCGCCTACCGTGACCTGCGGCTGTCCGGTTACCCGGGCACGCCCTCCCGGGAGGACCTGGCGACGCTGCGGCTGCCGGACCTGATGCAGGCGTACGGGGAGGTGCTGTCCGGCCGCGGTCCCGAGGGGCCGCGGCACGAGCCCCCGCCGCCCTGACGGACCTGGGGTGTCCCGCCGCGGCGGGACACCCCGGGCGCCCTGGGGCGTGTCACGGGGCGGCGGTGACGGACGTACGGCCGGACGCGGCTCCCTCCGGGCCGGCGGGGTCTGCGGGGTCGGCGGGACCTGAGTGTCCCGCGGGCACGGGGTCAACGGCCGCGGGGCCCGTGGGCACGGCGTCCGCGGGCGCGCGGTGCGCCGGGTCGCGGACCTCCCCGACCAGCATCTCCAGCACGTCCTCCAGGGCGACCAGGCCGAGCACCCGTCCCGCCTCGTCGACCACCTCCGCCAGGTGGGTCGCGGCGGCGCGCAGGGCGGTGAGGGCGTCGTCCAGCGGGAGGTCGGCGCGCAGGGTCGCCATCGGCCGCCACAGGTGCTGGGGCACCGCGCGGTCGCGGTCCTCCAGTTCCAGCACGTCCTTGACGTGCAGGTAGCCCATGAAGCCCCCCTGCCCCGGCGGGACCGGCCGCTCCGGGTGCTGCGGCCGGGACGGGCCGCTCCCCTGCGCCGGCAGGGTGCCCGGGCCGCGGACCGGGAAGCGGGAGTAGCCGGTGCGGACCGTCAGCTCCTCCACCTCCCGCGGGGTGACGGCCGGGCCGACGGTCACCAGGTCCGCCGGGTCCAGCAGGACGTCGGTCACCGGGCGGGAGCCCAGTTCCAGCGCGTCGGCCAGGCGCTCGTGCGCCTCGCGGTCCAGCAGCCCGGCCCGGCGGGAGTCCTTCACCAGGCGGGTGAGCTGCTCGCTGGTGAAGACGGCCTCGATCTCGTCCTTGGGCTCGACCCTGAACAGCCGCAGCACCAGGGCCGAGCAGGCGCCCAGCACGACGGTGACCGGACGGCACAGCCGGGCGAAGGCGACCAGGGCCGGGCTGAGCAGCAGCGCGGTCCGCTCGGGCGCGGCCATCGCCAGGTTCTTCGGGACCATCTCGCCGACCACCAGGTGCAGCACCACCACCGCGGCCAGCGCGATGGCGTAGCCGAGGGGGTGCACCAGCGCCTCGGGCATCCGGACGGCGTGGAAGAGCGGTTCCAGCAGGCGCGCCACGGTCGGTTCGGCGACCGCGCCGAGGGTGAGCGAGCAGACGGTGATGCCGAACTGCGCGGCGGCCATCATCCGCGGCAGGTGCTCCAGGCCGTACAGGACCTTGCGGGCGCGGGCCGATCCGGCGGCGGCCAGCGGCTCGATCTGGCTGCGGCGCACGGAGACCAGCGCGAACTCGGCGCCGACGAAGAAGCCGTTGCCGAGCACCAGCACGGCGGCGAGCAGCAGGTGGAGGAGGCTCACCGGCCCACCGCCGCTCCGGCTCCGGCGGGCTCGGTCCCGGGCGTGCCCGCCGTGCCGCCCGCCGTGCCGTCCGTTCCGCCACCTGTCGTGCCGCCTGTCGCGCCGTCCGCCGTGCGGAGGATGCGGACGCGTTCGGCCCGGTGGTGGCTGACCAGCCGCACCCGCAGCCGCCAGCCCGGCGCGCCGGGCAGCACCGCCTCGTCGCCGGGGGCGGGGATGCGGCCCAGGGCGTCGGCCACCAGCCCGGCCACCGTCTCGTACGGGCCGTCCGGGGCGTTCAGGCCGATGCGCCGCAGGGCGTCCAGGCGGCAGCTCCCGGCGGCCTCCCAGACGGGGCCGCCCCCGCCGTCACCGGCGCCCTCGCCGGTGACGGGGGCGAGTTCGGGCAGGGCGTCGTCGTCGTGCTCGTCGCGGACCTCGCCGACCAGTTCCTCGACGATGTCCTCCAGGGTCACCACCCCGGCCGTCCCGCCGTACTCGTCGACCACGACGGCCATCGGCTGCTCACTGCGCAGCCGCTCCAGCAGCGGCCGCACCGGCAGCGTCGCCGGGACCAGCAGGGGCGGCACCGCGATCTCCTCCACGGTGGTGCGCAGCCGTCTGTCCTCCTCGACGGCGAGGGCGTCCTTGAGGTGGACCACGCCGGTGATCTCGTCCAGCCGCTCGCGGTGGACGGGGAAGCGGGACAGGCCGGTGGCGCGGGTGAGGTTGAGGACGTCCTCGGCGGTCGCCGAGGAGTGCAGGGCGATGACCCGCACGCGCGGGGTCATCACGTTCTCGGCGGTCAGCCCGTCCAGCGACAGGATGCGCACGAACAGGTCCGCGGTGTCCTCCTCCAGGGCCCCGGCGCGGGCGGAGTGCCGGGCCAGGGAGACCAGTTCGCGCGGGGTGCGGGCGGAGGCCAGCTCCTCGGCGGGCTCCACGCCCAGCAGCCGCACCAGGTGGTTGGCGACGGCGTTGAGCGAGGCGATGACCGGCCGGAAGAAGCGGGAGAACAGGTACTGGGGGCCGGCCACGAAGCGGGCGACGGCCAGCGGCCGGGACACCGCCCAGTTCTTGGGGACCTGTTCGCCGACGACCATCTGGACGGCGGAGGCGGCCAGCACCCCGGCCGCCACGGCCACCGAGGGCACGGCCCCGGCGGGCACCCCGGCCGCGGTGAGCGGGGCGGCGAGCAGCCGGGCGAGCGCGGGCTCGGCCAGCATGCCGACGACCAGCGAGGTCAGCGTGATGCCGAGTTGGGTGCCCGAGAGCTGGAAGGACAGCTCGCGCAGGGCTCTGACGACGGCGGCGGCGCGGCGGTCGCCTCCGGCGGCGGCCCGCTCGGCGTCCGGCCGGTCCACGGTGACCAGGCCGAACTCGGCGGCGACGAAGAAGCCGTTGGCGAGGATCAGCGCGAACGCCGCGACGAGCAGCAGGGTCGGGATCATGCCGCCTCCCCGGCGGGGAGGGCGGCGCGGGTACTACAGGACGGTCCGTCCATTGCCGAAGGGAGTCACTCCTCGGTTCGCAGGTGCCCGCACGGAAGGGGAAAGCGAGCGGGGGCGGCGGCGCCGCCCGAACCAGGGTAGTGAAGATCCGCACCGATGGAGCGCACCGGGAGCGCACCGATCAGGCGGTGGCGGAGCGGGAGGAGGCCGGAGGAAGCGGAACAGGAGGGAGGAAGGCGGACGGATCCGGCGGATCTCAGTCGTCCGCCTTCCCCGTGCCGTGCCGGTCGACCAGCGCGCGCAGCGTCCGGGCGTCCCTGACGGCCTGCTGTTTGGCGAGGCCGGGCTGGATGCCCATGGCGGGCAGGCTGGTGCCGTCGGAGAGGTCGAGGAGGACCCATGGGTCGCCGGGGCGGAGGTTCACCCTGACGATCTCCGCCCACTCCAGGTGACGTCTGGTGGTGAGGTTGACGACCGTGACCCCGCCGGCGTCCGCGACCACCTTCGGGCGGCTGAGGAGGGTGAGGACGGCCAGGCACAGCAGGCCGGTGAGGACGAACCCGGCCCGCTCTCCCGGCCCGGCCCAGTCGATCAGCAGCGCGATCACGGTGAGGGTGACGAGGATCGCGACGCCGACCGTCAGCAGGATGATCCGGGTCCGGGTGGGCCGGAAGGTCACCGGCAGGTCGGGGCCGGGTTCGGGTTCGGGGGCGGGCACGGGTGTCGCTCTCCGGTCGGGGTGCTCGGGGGTGTCCGGGATGCCGTCACGGCCGCGGCGCGGGCGCGGCGCTCACAGCCGGCAGGCGTGGATGCCGGTGGTGAGGATGGCTCGGGCGCCCAGCTCGTACAGGTCGTCCATGATCCGCTGGGCGTCCTTGGCGGGGACCATGGAGCGCACCGCGACCCAGCCCTCGTGGTGCAGCGGCGAGATGGTGGGCGACTCCAGGCCGGGGGTGAGCGCCACGGCCTGGTCGACCTGCTCGACGCGGATGTCGTAGTCCATCATCACGTAGCGCCGGGCCACCAGGACGCCCTGCATCCGGCGGAGGAACTGCTGCACCTTGGGCTCGTCGGCGGGGGCCCCGGTGCGCCGGATGACGACGGCCTCGGACTCCAGGATCGGCTCGCCGATGACCTCCAGCCCGGCGTTGCGCAGGGTGGTGCCGGTCTCGACGACGTCGGCGATGATCTCGGCGACGCCGAGCTGGATGGCCGTCTCCACGGCGCCGTCGAGGCGGACGACGGAGGCGTCCACCCCGTTCTCGGCCAGGTGCTTGGCGACCAGGCCGGGGAAGGACGTGGCGATGGTCATGCCGCCGAAGTCGCTCACGTCGCGGGCGGTGCCGGGGCGGGTGGCGTAGCGGAAGGTGGAGGCGGCGAAGCCGAGCTGGAGGATCTCCTCGGCGGCGGCGCCGGAGTCCAGCAGCAGGTCGCGGCCGGTGATGCCGATGTCGAGCTTTCCGGAGCCGACGTAGACGGCGATGTCGCGGGGCCGGAGGAAGAAGAACTCCACCCCGTTCTCGTTGTCCACCAGGACCAGCTCGCGGCGGTCCTTGCGCTGCCGGTAGCCCGCCTCATGGAGCATCGCCACCGCAGGCTCGGACAGAGAACCCTTGTTGGGGACGGCGATGCGCAGCATGGGGCGGTCTTCCTTCGTGTCGTCGGGATCGGTGCGCGATTGTCGGGGCCGGTGCGGAGCGGCCGGCGGGGAGGGCGCTCGGGGACGCGCTCACAGATGAGCGTATACGTCCTCCAGGGCGATGCCCCGCGCGACCATCATCACCTGAAGGTGGTACAGCAGTTGGGAGATCTCCTCCGCGGTGCGGTCGGGCCCCTCGTACTCGGCGGCCATCCACACCTCGGCGGCCTCCTCGACGACCTTCTTGCCGATGGTGTGGACGCCGGAGGCCACCAGCTCGGCGGTGCGGGAGGTGGCGGGGTCGCCGGTGGCGGCCTTCTGCTGGAGCTCGGTGAACAGCTCCTCGAATGTCTTGTTCGCCATGGTGCTCCCTACCCTACGCCGGTGCGCGGGCCGCTCAGCGCCAGGGCTCGGAGACCGTGCGCAAGGTGGCGGCCGTCGCCACCGCGGCGGTCGCCGCCTCGTGGCCCTTGTCCTCGGCGGAGCCCTCCAGTCCGGCCCGGTCCAGGGCCTGCTCCTCGGTGTCGCAGGTCAGCACGCCGAAGCCGACGGGTACGCCGGTGTCGACCGAGACCTGGGTGAGCCCCTGGGTGACGCCCTGGCAGACGTAGTCGAAGTGCGGGGTGCCGCCGCGGATGACGACGCCGAGCGCGACGATCGCGTCGTAGCCGCGGCCGGCGAGGACCTTGGCGACGACGGGCAGTTCGAAGCTGCCGGGGACGCGCAGCACGGTGGGCTCGTCGATGCCCAGCTCGCCCAGGGCCCGCAGCGCCCCGTCCAGCAGGCCGTCCATGACCTTCTGGTGCCACTGCGCGGCGATCACGGCCACGCGCAGGTCGCCGCAGTTCTTGACGGTCAGTTCGGGGGCGCCCTTGCCGCTCACGTTGCTCCTCGTTCCGGGTGGGTGGTGGGTGGTCGGGGTCGTTCGGGGGTGGTGCGGTGGTGGGGTGGGTGGTGCGGTGGGGCCGCCGGGCGGGCGCGGGGCGCTCACTGGCTGCGGCAGGCGGAGATCCGGTCGCCGTCCAGCCAGGGCAGGTCGTGTCCCATCCGGTCCCGCTTGGTGCGCAGGTAGCGCAGGTTGTGCTCGCCCGCCTCGACGGGCATCGGCTCGCGGCCGGTGACGCGCAGTCCGTACCGGGTGAGGGCGGCGGTCTTGTCGGGGTTGTTGGTCATCAGCCGCAGGGAGCGCACGCCGAGGTCGGCGAGCATCCGGGCGGCCGCGGCGTAGTCGCGGGCGTCGGCGGGCAGGCCCAGTTCCAGATTGGCGTCGAGGGTGTCGCGGCCCATCTCCTGGAGCTGGTAGGCGCGCAGCTTGGACAGCAGTCCGATGCCGCGCCCCTCGTGGCCGCGCAGGTAGACCACCACGCCGCGGCCCTCGGCGGCCACGCGGCGCAGGGAGTCCTCCAGTTGCGGGCCGCAGTCGCAGCGCAGCGAGCCGAAGACGTCGCCGGTCAGGCACTCGGAGTGCACCCGGACCAGGACGTCCTCGCCCCCGTCGACGTCCCCGGCGACGAGGGCGACGTGCTCCACGCCGTCGAGGGTGGAGCGGTAGCCGTAGGCGCGGAAGTCACCGTGGGCGGTGGGCAGGTGGGTGACGGCCTCGCGGCGGACGGTGGGCTCGTGGGAGCGGCGGTAGGCGATCAGGTCCTCGATGGAGATGATCGACAGGCCGTGCTTGCGGGCGAAGGGCACCAGTTCCGGCAGGCGCAGCATGGTGCCGTCCTCGGCCGCGATCTCCACGATGACGGCGGCGGGGGTCAGGCCGGCCAGCCGGGCGAGGTCGACCCCGGCCTCGGTGTGCCCGGGGCGCTCCAGCACGCCGCCGGGGCGGGCGCGCAGCGGGAAGACGTGGCCGGGGCGCACGAAGTCGCCGGGGCCGGCGGCTGGGTCGGCCAGCAGCCGGATGGTGGCGGCCCGGTCGGCGGCGGAGATGCCGGTGGTCACCCCGTGCGCGGCGGAGGCGTCCACGGAGACGGTGAAGGCCGTGCCCATCGACTCGGTGTTGCGCTGGACCATCTGCGGCAGCTCCAGCCGGTCGAGCGCGGCGGCCTCCATGGGGACGCAGATCAGGCCGCGGCACTCGGTCATCATGAAGGCGACGGTCTCGGGGGTGACCAGCTCGGCGGCGGCGATCAGGTCGCCCTCGTTCTCGCGGTCCTCGTCGTCGACGACCACCACCGGGCGCCCCGCGGCGATGTCGGCGAGGGCGCGCTCGACGGGGTCCAGGGCCAGGCCGCCGGTGGTGTCGGGGGCGTCGGCGGTGCGGTACGGGTACAGGCCGTGCAGCGTGGTCATGCCGCGGCTCCTTCCAGGGCGCGATCGCCCACGTCCCCGGCGCGGGAGCGCAGCCACCAGTCGCGCAGGCCCCACAGGACGAGGACGAAGTAGATGACGTAGACCAGGCCGGAGAAGGCGAGGCCGCTGCTGAAGGCGAGCGGGACGCCGACGAGGTCCACCAGCAGCCAGGCGAACCAGAACTCCACCAGCCCGCGGGCCTGGGCGACCATCGCGGCCAGGGTGCCGACGAAGATGTAGGCGTCGGGCCACGGGTTCCAGGACAGCTCGGGGACGAGGGTGAACAGGCCGCCGACGGCGAGCGTGCCCGCGGCCGTGCCGGCCAGCAGCCAGGCGCGTTCGCGCCCGGTGGCGAACCGTACGGCGATCCTGCTGTCGGCCTCGCCGTCGGCGCCGGGCGCCGTGCCGCCGTGCCGCCGCCACTGGCGCCAGCCCCACACGGCGACGCCGATGACCAGGAGCTGCTTGCCGACGCCGCCGCCGAGCTGGGCGGAGGCGTAGGCGGCGACCAGGATGAGGCCGGCCAGCAACTGGGCGGGCCAGGTCCACGTGGAGCGGCGCCAGCCGAGGGCGAGGGCGAGCAGCCCCATGGTGTTGCCGACCATGTCGGACCACTTCACGTGCTGGCCGAACGCCTCGAAGGCGGTGCCGTTGAGGGTGCCGTCGATCCACTCCAGGGCGCTCACCGGACCACCCCGGCGATCTCGGCGGGCGCTGCGGTTCCGGCGGGCGCGGCGGCCTCGGCACGGCCGTGGCCGAGCAGCCGCTCGACGTACTTGGCCAGGACGTCGACCTCCAGGTTGACCGGGTCCCCGGCCTTCTTCACGCCCAGGGTGGTGAGGGCGAGGGTGGTGGGGATGAGGCTGACGGTGAAGTCCTCCTCGCCCGCCTCGACGACGGTCAGGCTGACGCCGTCCACGGCGATCGAGCCCTTCTCGACGACGTACCGCGCCAGACGGGCCGGCATCGCGATCCTGACGACCTCCCAGTTCTCGCCCGGGACGCGCTCGGTGATGGTGCCGGTGCCGTCCACGTGGCCCTGGACGAGGTGGCCGCCCAGTCGGCCGCCGAGGGCCATGGGGCGCTCCAGGTTGACGCGGTCGCCGGGGGCGAGCGCGCCGAGTCCGGTGCGGTTCAGCGTCTCGGCCATGACGTCGGCGGTGAACTCGCCGTCCGCGGTGTCCACGACGGTCAGGCAGACGCCGTTGACGGCGATCGAGTCGCCGTGCTTGGCGCCCTCGGTGACGACGGGGCCGCGCAGTCGGAAGCGGGCGGCGTCGGCCGACTTCTCGACGGCGACGACCTCGCCCAGTTCTTCGACGATTCCGGTGAACACTCACGACTCCTCGGGGTCGGGGACGGCGGGGGCGAAAGCGGCGTCGACGCGCAGGTCCGGCCCGAGCCGCTCGGTGCCGGTCACCGTCAGGCGCAACGCGTCGGCGATGGTGGTGATTCCGGCGTCGGCGAGGACCGCGGGGCCGGCGCCGAGCAGGGCGGGGGCGAGGTAGGCGGTGACCCGGTCCACCGCGCGGGCGGCGACGAAGGCCCCGGCCAGGGTGGGGCCGCCCTCCAGCAGCACGGATCTGACGCCGCGCTCGTACAGGGCGGTGAGCAGGGCGGTGACGTCCAGGCCCCGGCCGCCGGCGGCGCGCGGCAGCCGCAGGACCTCGGCGTGCCCGTCGAGGTGGGCGGTGGCGCCGTCGGGCAGGTCGTCGGCGACGGCGACCAGGGTGGGGGCGGCGCCGTCCAGGATCCGGGCGCCGGGCTTGACGGCGGTGGCCCCGGTGTCGGCGACGACGCGCAGCGGCTGGACGGCCCCGGGGACGCCGCGGGCGGCGAGGTGGGGGTCGTCGGTGCGGGCGGTGCCGGAGCCGACGAGCACGGCGTCGGCCTCGGCGCGCAGCCGGTGGACGTCCGCGCGGGCCTCGGCGGAGGTGATCCAGCGGCTGGTGCCGTCGGCCGCGGCGATCCGGCCGTCCAGGGTGGCGGCGTACTTCCACCGCACGTGCGGGCGGCCGAGCCGTACCGAGGTCAGCCAGGCGGCGTTGACCTCGGCGGCCTCCTCCGCCAGCAGCCCGCCCTCGACGTCGATCCCGGCGGCGGCGAGGGTGGCCGCGCCGCCGCGGGCGGCGGGGG
>NZ_DASQNP010000012.1:0-11873 GCF_035644915.1 Streptomyces sp. | reverse complement strand
CCGGCGGCGTCCGCGGCACCGGGGTGCGTGCTCCGGCAGACGATCCGCGGGGCCGCCGCCGTCCGGCCGCCGGCCCCCTCCGCGGCGGCCCGGCCCGTGGCGGCGGCGCGGCGCAGCAGCTCCTCCGCCATGCGGGACTCGGCCGCCGCCCTCCCGGCCGGGCTGTCCTCCGTGCGGAGCGCTTCGGCCGCGAAGATCCGCACCAGCTCGTGGAAGCGGTAGCGGAAGGCCGTCGGAGCGGGCTCCAGCAGCCCGGCGTCGACCAGCTCGTCCAGCACGGCCCCGGCGCCGAGGGGGGTGAGGGCGGTCAGCGAGGCGGCGAGCCCGGCGTCGATGTCGGGCCCCGGCACCAGGGCCAGCAGACGGAACACCTCACGGGCCCGGGGCGTCAGTTGACGGTAGGACGGCTCGAAGGCGGTCCGGACGTGCCGGTCCCCGTGGCTCAGGCGGTCGAGCCGGTGCTCCTCGTGGTGCAGCAGCCCGACCAGGCGCTGTACGGGGGCCGGACCGGACCGGCCGGCGGCGTCGGCGAGACGGCTGCCGGCGATCCCCAGGGCCAGCGGCAGGTGGCCGCAGAGCCGGACGAGTTCTCCGGCCGCCCCGGGTTCGGCGGCGATCGTGCCGCCGCCGGCGGTCCGGTCCAGCAGCCGGACCGCCTCCGCCGTGGACAGGACGCCCAGGTGGATCCGCGCGGCGCTCTCCAGACCCGCGAGAGTGCGCCGGCTGGTCACCAGCACCAGGCAGCGTGGACCGCCGGGGAGCAGCGGCCGGACCTGGCCCTCACCGGCCGCGTCGTCCAGGAGCAGCAGCATCCTGCGGCCGTGCGCCAGCGACCGGTACAGGGCGCCGCGCTCCTCGTCGTCGCACGGGATCCGGTCCGCGGGTGCGCCCATGGCCCTCAGCAGCCGGGTGAGGGCCTCCCCGGACCGCATCGGCCGGGCGCCGGTGCCGCCCAGGCCGAGGTGGAACCGGCCGTCGGGGAAGCGGTCGGCGTACTCGTGCGCGAGGTGGAGTGCCAGCGCGGTCTTCCCGACGCCGGGCTGCCCCGAGACGGTGGCGACGACGGCGGTGCCGTTGGTGCCCTCGGCGGCTGCCGCGGCCGGCGGGCGCAGCCCGGCCAGCTCCCGTTCGCGCCCGGTGAAGTGGCTCGGCCGGGCGGGGAAAGCGGGCCGCGCGGACTCCGGAGCCGGGGCCGGAGCCGGAGGCGCGGACGCCGTACCGCGCCGCCGGGCCGCCCGGCCCGCGGCGGCGGCGCGGTGCAACTCCTCACGGAGCGGCCGGGGCACGCCGAGGGCATCCGCGAGCGCCTCGACGGTGGCCCGATGGGGACCGCGGTTGCGGCCCCTTTCGAGCTCGCTGACCGACCGGACGCTGACCCCCGAGGCGGCGGCCAGTTCACGCTGGGTGAGTCCCGCCGCTCCGCGCGCTCTCCGCAGCAGGGAACCGAAACCGACGGTGGACAGGGGGTGCTGGGTCGCCATGGCCGCCAGGTGGTCGTCGGAACCGGACGCTCACGCCCCCGGAAGCGCGGCGGCTCCGGGAAACGGCGCCTGGGCGCCCTTTCAGGCATCCCTACAATACTTTCGTGCAACGACAAAGTGTGCACGTTCGATTACGCAGAAGTTTCCCTACGCATGTCAGCGAGGTGCCGGCGGTCGGGACGGCCCGCCCGCGGGACTCGCTGGCGGACCTGCTGGCGGCCCACCGGGCCGAGTCGGGCCTGAGCCAGGAGGCGCTGGCCGCGGCGGCGGGGATGAGCGTCCGGGCGGTGCGGGACCTGGAGGCCGGACGGGTGCGCGTCCCGCAGCAGCGGTCGCTGGCGTCCCTGATCCGGGTGCTGTCGCCGACGGACGAGGCCCGGGAGCGCTTCCTCGTCGCGGTCGCCGAGGCCCGCCGGGACCGGGCGCGCGTCCGTGCCGGTGCCGCACCGCCGGAGCGGGACACGCCGCGGAACGCGGTGGGGCCCCTCCCGCATCCGCTCCCGGCTCAACTCCCCCCGGCGCCCGCGGACTTCACCGGCCGCACGATCGAGGTGGCCGCGCTCCACCGCCGGCTGCTCCGGGGCGTCACGTCCGGCTCCCCCGGGGCGGGCGGGCCCGTCGTGGCGGTCACGGGCGAGGGCGGGCTCGGCAAGACCGCCCTCGCCCTGCGCACCGCTCACCGGGTGCGCAAGTGCTTCCCCGACGGACAGCTCCACCTGGACCTGCGCGCGAGCCGCGGTGCCCGGCCGGACACCGCCGGACTGCTCGCCCGGCTGCTGCGCGGCCTGGGCGTCCCGGACGGGGCCATCCCGCGGGACGCGGGCTCCCGCGCCGAGCTCTACCGCCGGTCCACCAGCGGACGGCGCCTGCTGGTGGTGCTGGACGACGTGCCTCCCGCGGCCGGTATCGGGCCGCTGCTGCCCGGGGCGCCGACGAGCGCGGTGCTGCTGACCAGCCGACACCGGTACGACGGGCGGCCGTACGGGGCCGGGGAGGTGCGGCTCGGCCCCCTCGGCCGGGTGGCGGCCGCCGAGCTGTTCGCCCGGCTCGTCGGTCCGGAACGGGTGGTCAGGGAGCCGGAGGCGGCGAACGCCGTGCTCGACCTCTGCGCCGGGTCGCCGCGGGCGCTGCGGGAGATCGCCACCTGGCTCGCGCGGCGTCCCCGGTGGAGCATCGCCGCCGTGCTGGGCCGGCCGGCCGGGTAGCGGGCCGCGCCGCCGGAGGCGGGCGGCCCCACCGGCGGCCGACCGGCGCGCACCCGGGGACGACCGGGGACGACGGCCGCGGTGCCCACGGCGCCCACGGCACCCATGGCGCCCATGGCGTCTCGGCTCAGGCGACACCGAGCGCGCGCAGCGTGCGGGCGTAGGCGCGCCGGGAGTTCTCCGCGGCGGCGGGATCGCCGACCCGCTCCCGGGCGGCGATCAGCGTCCGCCAGGCCCCGTCCAGGTACGGGTCGAGTGCCAGCGCATGCTCGGCCACCGCCGCCGACGCGTCCGCCCGGCCCAGTTCCAGCTCGCATCCGGCGAGCGCCGCGCACAGCCGGGCGGCCTGCCCGCGCAGCCGCCGGCGCTCCTCCGCCACCCACTCGGCGGACCCCTCCTCGGGCAGCAGGTCACCGCCGTACCAGTGCAGCGCGGCCCGCAGGCCCGCGGCCCGCCGCTCCGTGCCCCACCGGTGGGCCGGCCGCAGGCAGGCGGCCGACCACCGGTCGAACTCGCGGACGTCGGAGGTGAGTCGCCGCCCCAGGGCCAGTCCGTAGGAGTGCTCGTCCCGGACCAGCAGCGTGGCCGATCCTCGTCCCGTCCCCGGTTCCAGCAGGGCACGGAGCCGGGAGACCGTCACCTGGAGGTTGCGCACACCGGATTCGTGCGGGAGGTCGGGCCACAGCGCGTCGAGCAGCGCGTCCCGGTGCACGGGCGTCCCGGCGCGCAGCGCCAGCAGCCGCAGCAGGCTGCGCGCCTTCGGCCGGACCGCGCCGCAGTCCACCGCCACGCCCCGGACCGCGATGCGGAAGCCGCCGAGGCAGCGGATCTCCACCGCCGCCGGGATCCCGTCAACGACGGGCAGCCACGGGACCGCGGGCGGAGCACCGTCCGCCGCCCGCCCTTCCCCCGCCCGCCCCCCGGGGTCCGGGCGGCGCACTCCGTCCGGACCCGGCCGCGGCTCCACGGCCTCCTGCGGCCCGGACCATCTCTCGGGAACGCCCGTCGGCCCGGCATCGGTGAAAGACCTGTACACAGTGCCGCTCCCCTCCATCCGCGGGCCCGCCCGGCCCATGGCTCGGTCCCCGTACCGCGGAGTTCCGGCGCTCCGTGGAAGCCCGGCAGGCCGCGGCCGCCTCCAGCAGACCATCCGGACCCCTCCGGCGACGAGGCAGAACAGGTAGCAGAGTTCGGCGGCCGGAGGGGCCCTGGAGAGGGCGGAGGAGACCGGGGAAGTAAGGGGGCGTACGGTCGCGCGGTCAGGCGCGCCGGAAGAACTCCACCTCTCCCAGGGCCACCAGCCGGGACGGCCGCTGCCCGTGGGCCGACCGGATCGTCAGACGGACCCGGGAGACGCCGTCCAGCGTCAGGCGGACGGCCTGCTCGCCCGGCTTGTCCTCCAGGGTGACGGTCCGTTCGCCGACCTTCCTGCCGCCGCCGTCCCACGCGGTGACGGTCAGCGACGCCGGGCGCGCCTGCTTGAGGTACTCGTCGGCCCGGTCCGAACTGCCGGGGTGGAAGACCAGGTCGGTCAGCCGGAAGGACGTCCCGAAGGAGGCCTCCAGCCACTGCCCGCCCGGTTCCCGGCCCGCCGCCGGAGCCCAGAAGCGGTTCCAGGCGCCGTCCACCGCCAGTTCCGCCGGATGGCCGGGGGCGGAGCTGGACGCCGTCACCGTCACCGGACGCACGGACTTCGGCTTGCTGAACCGGTCCCGCAGCGCGTCGACGGCCGACGGCCCGTAGACGGTCGCCGCCCATCCCAGCGCGACCACCGCGAGCAGCAGCGCCAGCCAGGTGAGGGGCCGCCGGAGGCGCCCCGCCGGTCCGCGCCGGCGGGGCGTGCGGCGCCACCGCAGGCGTCTCCACCACGGCGGACGCGTCTCCGCGGTCCGCGTGCCGCCCAGCGGGGCGCCGCAGCGGCGGCAGAACGAGCGCTCGGCCGGATTCGCCGTGCCGCACCCCGAGCAGGCCACGTCGTCCGGGGAGCCGACGTACTCGTCGGCGACCGCCCGTACCCGGGGACGGCGGACCGCCTCCCGGCCCGGGCGCACCGCCACCGGCCGTTCCCCGGACGCCCCGGACGGGGCTGCCGGGACCCGTTGCGGCCGGTCGCCGGGCCGGGACCGCGGACGCGGGGTGCCCCTGGGGGCGGGAGCCAGCAGGGCGGCGGCCCGGGCGGAGTCCGCACCGGACGCGTCCCCGGCACCGCCGTCCCCCTGCCCGGGGGTGCCGGTGGGGTCCGCGCCGGCCGTGGAGGCGGCGCCTTCCGCCGCTTCGGGGACGGCGCCGGCGGGGGACGCGGACGCCGGCTCGGCGCCGGGGGCGGGACCGGAGGCGGAGGCGGGGGGCGGTTCCGGACCGGCCCCGGGGGCGGACTGTGGCGGTGACGCGGGCACGGGACCGGCCGGCGGGACGGACCCTGGCGGGCTGTCCGGCCCGTCCTCCGGGAGGCCGGCGGCCGGCGGTGCCGGGGCCGGCGCGGTGTCCGGCCCGGGGACGGGAGACGCATCGGGACCGGCGCCCGCCGTCTCCGCCGGCGCGGGCGGGGGATCGCTCCAGTCCAGGAAGGCCCCGCACTCACCGCAGAAGGAGTCCCCGCCGCTCACCGGCGCGTCGCACTGCTCGCAGGTCACCACCGCCAGGCCCGTCCTTCCGTCGAGGCCCGCGGAAGCCCGCGCGCCGCCGTTCCTCCCGTGCCCCGCCCGTACGGACGGGACGTCACTGCTCCTCGCGGCCCACCAGCTCGACCGTGCACGGCACATGGGCCGGGCGGTTGGCCTCGACGAGGGCCTCCAGCCTCGGCACCGGCAGCGAGTCCGGGTCGTCGGCCCGGACCCGGACCCGGAGCGAGGGCTCCGGTGACCCCGGCAGCTCGCCGCCCGGTGACGCCGACCACGCGGCGCCCCCGCTGTCGGTGACCTCCGCCTCCACACCGAAGGTCTCCCGCACCAGTTCGGCCAGCCCCCGTGCCGTCCCGCGCAGCCGGTGCAGCTCCACCGCCCGCGCCACCGCCCGGCGGCGTGCGGCGAGCGGCCGGCTCCCGTCCACCTCGGCCGCCACCCAGCCCGCGAGCCAGTCCAGGAAGTCCTCGGGGGCCAGCTCGGGATCCCAGTAGGCCTCCAGGCAGTCCAGGACGGACAGGACGGGCGCGAGGACCTCGTCGAAGGCCGAGACGAAGCGCTGGGCGAAGTCGTCCCCGGCGTAGGGGCCGGGCAGCCGCTCGCCGAAGGGGTGCGGGGTGGGCAGACCCTCGACGCCGTGGCGCCGGGAGGACCGCCGCTGCGGCACCGGGGAGCGCTCCGTCATCGCTCCTCCACCCTGATCTGGTGCTGGTAGGAGAAGACCAGCGCATGGCGCTCCAGGTCGATCCGGTCGCCGACGTCGCTGCGCTCCCCGGTGAGCGGGTTCGCGGAGAAGATCCGCACGTCGTCGACCAGCTCCACCCCGGGGACGCCCTGCAGCACCGAGTGGGCCTCGCCGGTCTGCACGGGGCGGCCGAAGGGCCAGCCGTCGCCGCCGGGGCCGCCGACCACGGGGTTGAGGTAGCGGTAGAGCGCGTCCAGCGCCCGCTCCCGCAGCCGCCCGGCGGCGGTGCCGGGAGCGGCGACGATCCGCGCGACCACGGTGACGCCCTGGTAGAAGGGCGGCTGGACCAGCAGCCGCGCACCCACCGGCCGCCGCGCGTCCAGGTGGGCGGTGATGTCGGCGAGCATCCCGTCGGGCGGCACCAACTGCTCGAAGCGGAGCCGGTCGCCGACGTCGGCGACCACCTCGGGCACCACGAGCACCCGCACCCCTCCGGCCTCGGCACCGCCACCGGCGGGTACGCAGCGGATCCGGGCGGCGGAGGGGGCGGCCTGACGGGCGATCAGCTCGTAGTCGGCGGCCGTCACGGCCCGGTCCTGGGCGCGCAACTGGAGCGGTGCGCGCAGCCTGGCGCTCTCCACGGTCTCGCCGTCGACGCCGCCCGACGCCGCCTCGCGGTTCTCCACCCGGGACACGTAGGGGATGGAGGTGCGCAACACGGTCAGGGTCCCGCGGGCGACGTTGCCGCCGCGCCCGCCGCCGGTGCGGTAGCGGCGCACCCGGATGCGCGCCCCCCTGGGCGGTACCGCGCCGTGGTGGCGCAGCGAGCCGTCGGGCTCGCGCACGGCCGGTCCGAAGGCGACCTCCCCGGTGGTCGGGTCGAGGCGGACGTGGCGGTCGCCGGGGCCGGAGGCGCCGAAGGACTCCACACGGGTCCACTCCTGCCAGCCGTCGCCGTCCGAGACCCTCACCACGAAGGGATCGGCGTCCAGGAGCACGGGGGGCCTGCCGACCGCGAAGCGCTGGCCGGGCGTCCCGTCGGACTGCCCGAGGGCCTCCTCGTCCACGGTCTCGGCGTGCAGCACCTCCGTGGTGCCCCCGATGGTGAACGCCTCGGCGCCGCGGACGGTGGGCGAGGCGGAGTAGAACGGCTGGTCCGCCTCGGCCGGGACCACCCGGCAGCGCAGCCAGCCGGCCCGGCGTCCGGCGATCACGGCCTGCGCGTGGTCCGCGGGCACGTGCAGCACCACGTCGCCGGGCCGGTTGAGCCCGCCGGTGGTGTCCTCGTCCAGCTCGCAGGGACGCCACTCGGCGCCGTCGTACGCCTCCCAGCGCAGCGGGGGCTGGCGCGGGTCGACGCCGACGCCCTCGACCCTGCTGTCCAGGCGGAGCACCACGGCGCAGCGGGGCACCGCGGCGGACAGCCCGATGAGCATGCTGTCCCCGGGGACCGGGGCGGCGGTGAAGCAGGGGACGTCCTCCCCGTGCAGGACCCGGTCGGTCCGCTCCACGGGCCGCCCGCCCTCCTCGTGGGTGAGGAGGTGGACGAACGCGCAGGGCTCCACGGTGAGGTCGGCCGTGGTGGCGAAGACCTGCGCCTCCTCGGTCTCGGTGCGGTCCGTGGCGATCTCGGTCCCCTCGTGGAGCACCACCGGCGCGGCCTGCGGGGCGGAGAGCCAGAACGTGGCCCGCGTCCTGGCCGCGGTCGGCGGGAAGAGGGTGATGCCGAGGAGGTCCAGGAAGGCCAGGTAGCTCTTGTCCGGCACCCGGTTGAGCCGGTACAGGAGCTGGTCCGTCATGTGGGCGAACGCCTCGATCAGGGTGACGCCGGGGTCGGAGACGTTGTGGTCGGTCCACTCGGGGCACCGCTGCTGGACGTACCGCTTGGCGTCGTCGACGAGCTGCTGGAAACGGCGGTCGTCGAGGTGGGGCGCGGGCAGGGCCATCAGCGGACACCCTCCCGGTCCCGGGGGCCGCCCGCCGCCCCGGCGTCGTGCGAGGGGATCACGTAGAAGGGGAACACCAGGTTGCGCGGGTCGTTGGTGCCGCGGTGGACGTAGCGGATGTCGATGTAGAGGGTGCCGCGCCGCTGCGTGTCGACGACCACGTCGACCTCGGTGACCTCGATCCGCGGCTCCCAGCGGTCCAGGGCCCGGCGGACCTCGTACGAGATCGCCCCGGCGGTGTTCTCGTCCGCCGGGGCGAAGACGTGGTCGTGGATGCCGCAGCCGAACTCCGGCCGCATGGGGCGCTCTCCCGGCGCGGTCGCCAGGATCAGCCGCACGGACTCGGTGATCTCCCGGTCGCGCGAGACCAGGGCGATGCCTCCGGTGGCGCCGGTGCGCAGGGGGAAGGCCCACCCCGATCCGATGAACTGCTCGGCCATCAGTTGATCTCCACGATCCTCGCGTTCACGGAGCAGCGGGCGCCGCCGTCCAGCTCCAGTCCCCTCCTGGCGTTCACCGAGACCGACCGCCCGGTCAGCTTCAGGTCCCCGCGCCCGGCGTCCAGGACGATGCCCGTGCCGGTGACCGTGACCTCCTGGGCGGCGGAGATGGCGACCCGGCCGTCGCTGTGCACGGTGATCACCGTGTTCTGCTGGTCCAGGTGCACCGTGAGCCGGTCCTGCCGGGTGCGCAGCCGGACGCCGGAGGGGCCGGGCACGGCGTCCAGCAGCTCGATCCGCTGCCCGCCGCGGGAGGTGAAGGAGCGCCGGTTGACCCTGCCGCTGCTGCCGTCCACCAGCGCCAGCCGGTCCGGGGTGGGCTTGTCGATCCCGTTGTAGAGGCCGCCGATCACATAGGGCCGGTCGATCATCCCCTGTTCGAAGGCGACCAGGACCTCGTCGTTCACCTCGGGGCTGAAGACCCCGCCGCCACCGACCCCGCCCAACTGGACGGTGCGCACCCAGTCGGTCACGTAGGCGCGCTCCCGGCCCGCGTCGTCCGACAGCCAGGGCAGCTTCAGCCGCACCCAGCCCTGGTCCCTGAGCGCGCGCGGCGCCTTCACGTCGGTGACGATGCCGACGGCGACGCCGGGGACGCGGGGCGAGCGGGCCGCGGCGGACGCCCCCGCGGCCAGGCCGTACGGGGTGCGGTCCTGCCGTCCGCTGACGGTGACCCAGGTCTGGTAGCCGGTGCCCGGTTCGTCGGTGTGCCGGCTGGCGGTGACGGTGTACTTGCCGTCGAAGGGCTTGCCCGCGCCGTCCAGCAGGACCGGCGTGCCGGACCGCAGCCGCGGATTGCCCAGGACCACGGCCTCCAGTTCGGCCACGGAGTCGGCCAGGTCGGCGGCGAGCGCGGTCGACACCGCCTTCACCTCGGCATCGGTCCGGTAGGGGACGTCGGTCACCAGGGTGTCGGAGGGCCGGGCGCGCTCGAACGGTGCGACGGCCTCCGGCGGATCGACACCGATGCGCAGCCCGTCACCCGCCCGCACCCTCCGCTCGGCGCGCAGGCCCTTCTTCTGCTTGACGTCCCAGCCGCGCACCGTCACCTTGGCGGTCTGGTTCACGGAAGTGACCGACGAGCGGACGAAGAGCACGTTCTCGCCCACCCTGATCCCGACCGGGCTCTCCTCGACCGCGGTGGACGGTGCCGGCGCCGAGGCGGCGGGCACCGGGGCGCGGAAGAAGAACCTGCCGTCCCTGACGCCCATCTCGCGGTCGTTCTCCCGGGCGAGCGCGGTGAGGAACTCCCAGTCGGTCACATTGGCCTGGGTCCGCAGCGGATAGGCCGTGGCGGTCGGGTCGATCCGCCCCAGCGGGATCCCGGCCGCCGCGGCCACCTCCCTGGCGATGTCGGACGCCTTCCGGCCCACGAAGCCCACCACCCTGCGGCCGCGCTGCAGCCGGTGGGAGAGGTCCATCGCCCGCACGGTGGTGAAGCTCCCCACCCCGTCGTACTCGACCTCCACCGACACCACCTCGCCGGTGAACAGCGGAAACTCCCCGGAGCCCTCGCCGGGCCTGGCCCTGACCTCCAGCGGCGTGCCGATCCTGATGCCGGTGTCCTTCAGCAGTGTCCGGTCCCGGTCCGGGTAGCGGAGCTGTGCCACGGCGGGCAGGGCGTTGCTCTCCTCGACGTCCACACGGACCGGTGCCCCGTCCCAGGGCGGGGGCAGGGCGCCGGGGGCCCTGACGGTGAACGTGTTGGTGTTCTCCCCGGTGCTCACCGGTCACCTCGCTCCGGGCCTCCGAGCTCGTCCACCGAGGGGATCAGGACCTCCGTGCCGGGGCGCAGCCGCTGCGGGTCGTCGATCCCGTTGGCCTCGGCGATCACCCGCCAGGCCGTCGCGTCGCCGTACTCCTGGTGGGCGAGCATCTCCAGCGAGTCGCCCACCACCAGCCGGTGCGTGCGGCGGGTGTCGGGGGAGCCGGAGGTGGGGTTCTGGCGGGGCGTCGGATCGCCGGCCTCGGTCAGCCGGATGCCGCAGGTCGCCCGCAGCGGAGTGCCGTCGGAGTCGAAGAGCGAGTAGGTGGCGTTGACCTCCTCCAGGTAACCGAAGAAGGACACGCTGTCGAACGACCCCCAGGAGAACTTCACCCGGGGCGCCGACGCCGCCTTGGCCGCGATGCTCCGCGCCGTGGGCACGCACCAGCCCAGCAGGGTCTCCACGCCCTTCTGGACGCTGGTGTCATGGGTGGCCGTGGCGTCCAGGAACAGCTCGACGGTGAGCTGCCGCGGCAGCGACCCCGTGAACTCGGGGACGCCCACCTGCCGGGCGCTCCTGGCCCGGTGGCGGATCCACTGCGCCCCCTTGCTCAGGGTCAGGGTGTCCGGGTTGAACTGGAACGAGACCGGCGCCCCCAGCATCCCGCCGGGCGGACTGCCGGGCTTCTTGGGGGGCTCGTACGCCGTCAGCCTGGCACGTGCCCGAGTGGCCATCGCGCGGTTCCTCCTGCTCGTCGTGTCGGGGACTGGCACCGGGCGGGGCTCACAGGAAGCCGTGGTGGGCCAGTTCGATGCTCTCGGTCGCCACCTCCGAGCGGGCCGGGTCGAACGACGGCCCGGTCCAGCCCACCACCACCACGTCCCGCAGGGACCACTGGACGATGGTCTCCGCCAGGTTGGGCCGCAGCGCCGTGATCTGGGCCGTGCCGCGGTTGACCTGCTGCGGCAGGGAGGCGAGGAACCGCATCACCTTGGCGGAGTCGGGCGTCAGGGGCCGGGTGAGGGTGACGGGCGGATAGGTGATCCGGGACGGCAACTGCCAGACGAAGTCGTTGTTGCCCCCCTCCGTCCGCTGCTCCGTCTCGACCTGGACGCCCAGCCCCGTACAGGTGTTGAACGGGCCGAGGTCGATGCCGTCGATCTGCAGCCTGAAGTGGACGCTCGTGCCCGGGTCCGTGGGCGGCATGGCGCGTACTCTCCGTCCTGGTGGCGGTCCTGCTGGCGGTCGTGGTCACGGGGGCGGCGGGCCGGAGGCGACCGCGTCGCGCGGGGGTCACGGCCCACCGTCCAGCAACCGGCCGGCGCGTTCCCGGCCGAGCCGCAGCTCCGCCCGGAGCAGCCTGCCCAGCGGGCCGACGAGCCGGTGGGCCAGCGCGTCGACGTGCCGGCGCTCCAGGGCCTGCAGGATCGCGTCGCCGCCGGGTGCCGCCGGTTCGCCGTCGTCCTTCCGCGCCTCCTTCCGCGCGGTCGGCCCGCCGCCGTCCTTCTGCTCTGTCCCGTCCGACGGGGCGGCGGTGCCCCGCGAGGGGTTCCGGGGCTCCGGCACGGAGCGCTGTACGGCCGCCGCGGAGCCGGCCCGTCCGGGGCCCGGCGCGGCTCCCGCCGCGGGCCCGGCGGGGGTACGCCGTCCCACGACGGCCGGAGCCCGTGGTGCGGGTCCCGGGGTGGGGCCCGGTGCGGTGGTGGCACGGGGCGTGGGGTGCGCCGGT
>NZ_DASQNP010000011.1:0-39157 GCF_035644915.1 Streptomyces sp. | reverse complement strand
CCGCCCCGTCCGCAGCACCGCCTCCCGTCCGCCTCCCGTCCGCCTTCCGTCCACCGCCCGGACCGGCGCCCCGGGCGCCCGCGTAGCATGGCAGCAATCGTCCGGTACCGAATCCCAGCGGACTGGAACGGAAGGCCCAGCTCACGTGAATGAACACCCCTCCGGCGCCGCCGGGGACCGTCCCGCGCGCCTGGCCGTCGGCGTCGTCGGGGCGGGCCGCGTCGGCCCCGCCCTGGCCGCCGCGCTCCGGCTCGCCGGGCACCGCCCGGTGGCCGCCTCCGGCGTCTCCGACGCCTCCCGCCGCCGGGCCGAGGCCCTGCTGCCGGGGGTGCCGCTGGTGGAGCCCGCCGAGGTGCTGGCCCGCGCCGACCTCGTGCTGCTCACCGTCCCCGACGACGCCCTGCCCGGGCTGGTCGCCGGGCTGGCGCGGACCGGCGCCGTACGGCCCGGCCAGCTCCTGGCGCACGCCTCCGGCCGCTTCGGCACCGCCGTCCTGGACCCGGCGACGCGGGCCGGCGCCCTGCCGCTGGCGCTGCACCCGGTGATGACGTTCACCGGCACCCCCGTGGACGTCGCCCGGCTGGCGGGCTGCCCGTTCGGGGTCACCGCGCCCGAGGAGCTGCGGCTGGCCGCCGAGGCGCTGGTCATCGAGATGGGCGGGGAGCCGGAGTGGATCGCCGAGGAGGCCCGCCCGCTCTACCACGCGGCCCTGGCCGTCGGCGCCAACCACCTGGTCACCCTGGTCGCCCAGTCGATGGAGCTGCTGCGCAAGGCCGGGGTCGCCGCCCCCGACCGGATGCTCGGCCCGCTGCTCGGCGCGGCCCTGGACAACGCCCTGCGCTCCGGCGACGCCGCGCTGACCGGCCCGGTCGCCCGGGGCGACGCGGGAACGGTCGCCGCCCACGTCGCCGAGCTGCGCCGCCACGCCCCGCAGGCGGTGGCGGGCTACCTGGCCATGGCCCGTACGACCGCGGACCGCGCCCTGGCCCACGGACTGCTCAGGCCGGAGGCGGCCGAGGACCTGCTCGACGTGCTCTCCGACGGCCCCTCCGACCCCGACGGAGGAACCCGGTGACCGAGGCGACCGAACGAAGAAGGAGCCCGAACGTGTCCGTGTCCGTGCCGGTGCTGCGCACCGCCGCCGAGCTGCGCGCCCTGCCGCGCCGCGGCCGGCGGGCGGTGGTGATGACCATGGGCGCCCTCCACGAGGGCCACGCCGCCCTGGTCCGCGCCGCCCGCGAGCAGGCCGGCCCCGACGGCCAGGTGGTGGTCACCGTCTTCGTCAACCCGCTGCAGTTCGGCGCGGGCGAGGACCTGGACCGCTACCCGCGCACGCTGGACGCGGACGTGGTGGTGGCCGCCGGGGCGGGCGCCGACGTCGTCTTCGCGCCGCCGGTGGACGAGGTCTACCCCGGCGGGGAGCCCGAGGTGCGGATCTCCGCGGGCCCGACGGGCGGGCGCCTGGAGGGCGCCTTCCGGCCCGGCCACTTCGACGGCGTGCTCACGGTCGTCGCCAAGCTCCTCCACCTCACCGCCCCCGACCTGGCGCTCTACGGCGAGAAGGACGCGCAGCAGCTCGCCCTGATCACGCGCATGGTCCGCGACCTGAACTTCCCCGTGGAGATCGTGGGCGTGCCCACCGTGCGCGAGGCCGACGGGCTGGCCCTCTCCAGCCGCAACCGCTACCTGTCCAAGGAGGAGCGCACCACGGCCCTGGCCCTCTCCCGCGCCCTGTTCGCCGGGCGCGACGCGCTCGCGCGGGGCGGCGGACCGCGCGAGGTGCGCGCCGCTGCCGAGGCCGTCCTGGCCGGGGCCGGGGACGCGGACCCGCCGCTGGAGGTCGACTACCTGGCGCTGGTGGACCCGTCCGACTTCACGGAGGTCCCGGAGGCGCCCGGCGCGTACGAGGGCGAGGCCGTGCTCGCCGTGGCGGCACGGGTGGGCACCACGCGGCTGATCGACAACGTCCGCCTGCACCTCGGGCGGCGGGGGGCGGACTCGTGACCGGCGCCACGGGCCTGCGCCTGGCGGGGCCGCGCCCCGGATGGGTCGTCGAGGCGGACGTGGTGGTGGTCGGCTCCGGGGTGGCCGGGCTGACCGCCGCCCTGCGCTGCGCCGCCGCCGGCCGGAAGACCGTGATCGTCACCAAGGCCCGGCTGGACGCCGGTTCCACGCGCTGGGCGCAGGGCGGGATAGCCGCCGCGCTGGGCGAGGGCGACACCCCCGAGCAGCACCTGGCGGACACCCTGGTCGCGGGCGCGGGCCTGTGCGACGAGGAGGCCGTGCGGACGCTGGTCACCGAGGGACCGGACGCGGTGCGGCGGCTGATCAGGGCCGGGGCGCGGTTCGACACCTCCGAGGCCGGGGAGATCGCGCTGACCCGCGAGGGCGGCCACCACCGGCGCCGCATCGCCCACGCCGGCGGCGACGCGACCGGCGCGGAGATCAGCCGGGCGCTGGTGGCGGCCGTACGGGAGGCCGGCATCGAGACGGTGGAGAACGCGCTCGTCCTGGACCTGCTGAAGGACGCCGACGGACGTGCCGCGGGCGTCTCCCTGCACGTGATGGGGGAGGGGCGGCACGACGGCGTGGGCGCGGTCCACGCCCCGGCGGTGGTGCTGGCCACCGGCGGCATGGGGCAGGTGTTCTCCGCCACCACCAACCCCGCCGTCTCCACCGGCGACGGCGTCGCGCTGGCGCTGCGGGCCGGCGCGGAGGTCTCCGACCTGGAGTTCGTCCAGTTCCACCCGACCGTGCTCTACCTGGGCCCGGGGAGCGAGGGCCAGCAGCCGCTGGTGTCGGAGGCCGTGCGCGGCGAGGGCGCGCACCTGGTCGACGCGGACGGCGAGCGCTTCATGGTGGGACGGCACGAGCTGGCCGAGCTGGCGCCGCGCGACATCGTCGCCAAGGGCATCATGCGGCGGATGCGGGAGCGGGGCGCGGACCACATGTACCTGGACGCGCGGCACTTCGGCGCGCGGATGTGGGCGGAGCGCTTCCCCACCATCCTCGCCGCCTGCCGCGCCCACGGCATCGACCCGGTCACCGAGCCGATCCCGGTCGCGCCCGCCGCGCACTACGCCTCCGGCGGCGTCCGCACCGACCTGGCGGGCCGTACCACCGTGCCCGGCCTGTACGCCTGCGGCGAGGTCGCCTGCACGGGCGTGCACGGCGCCAACCGGCTGGCCTCCAACTCCCTGCTGGAGGGCCTGGTCTTCGCCGAGCGGATCGCCGCCGACATCGCCCGCACCCCCGCGCGCACCTCCGTGCCCGTGGTGCCCGGCGACGAGCGGACCGTCCCGCCGCTGCCGCCCGAGGCGCGGTACGCGATCCAGCGGGCCATGACCGCCGGCGCCGGGGTGCTGCGCTCCGCCGACAGCCTCGCGCGGACCGCCGGCGAACTGGAGGCGCTCCGCGCGGACTCCGGCGCCCCGGGCAAGGCCGCCGAACCCGGCGTCGAGAGCTGGGAGACGGCCAACCTCCACCTCGTCGCCACCGTCCTGGTCGCCGCCGCCCTGCGCCGCACCGAGACCCGCGGCTGCCACTGGCGCGAGGACCACCCCGACCGCGACGACGCCTCCTGGCAGCGGCATCTCGTCGTCGCCCTGCGCCCCGCCGCCGAGGGCTCTACCCTCGTCGTCCGTACGACCGACTCGACCGCCTTTCCCCCGGTCGCCCACGAGGAGATACCGTGACCAGCCCCACCCCCCGTGAACTCCCGCTGCTCCAGATCGGTTTCGGCCGCCCCGGCGAGGCGGTGAGCGGAGGCGGCTGCGGGGACGCCTGCGGCTGCGGCGCCGACACGGACGCGGGCGACTTCGACCTGGACCCGCTGGAGTGCGGGCTGGACCCCGACCTCGCGCACCTGCTGGCGGACGCCGGCCTGGACCCGGTGCAGGTCGAGGACATCGCCCACATGGCGATCGAGGAGGACCTCGACCAGGGCGTGGACGTCACCACCGTCGCCACCATCCCCGAGGACGCCGTCGCCACCGGTGACTTCACCGCCCGCGAGGCGGGCACCGTCGCCGGGCTGCGGATCGCCGAGGCGGTCCTGTCGGTGGTCTGCACCGAGGAGTTCGAGGTCGAGCGGCACGCGGAGGACGGCGACCGCGTGAGCGCGGGGCAGAAGCTGCTGTCGGTGCGCACCCGCACCCGCGACCTGCTCACCGCCGAGCGCAGCGCCCTCAACCTGCTGTGCCGGCTCTCCGGCATCGCCACCGCCACCCGGGCCTGGACCGACGTCCTGGAGGGCACGGGCGCGAAGGTCCGCGACACCCGCAAGACGACCCCGGGGCTGCGCGCCCTGGAGAAGTACGCGGTGCGCTGCGGCGGCGGGGTCAACCACCGGATGTCGCTGTCGGACGCCGCGCTGATCAAGGACAACCACGTGGTCGCGGCGGGCGGCGTGGCCGAGGCGTTCCGGAGGGTCCGCGAGGAGTTCCCGGACGTGCCGATCGAGGTGGAGGTGGACCGGCTGGACCAGATCGAGCCCGTCCTCGCCGAGGGCGCCGACCTGATCCTGCTGGACAACTTCACCCCCGAGGAGACCGCCGAGGCGGTCCGCCTGGTCGCCGGCCGCGCGAAGCTGGAGTCCTCCGGCCGCCTCACCCTCGACAACGCCCGCGCGTACGCGGAGGCCGGCGTGGACTACCTGGCGGTGGGCGGCCTCACCCACTCCGCCCCGATCCTCGACATCGGCCTGGACCTGCGCGACGAGGCGCGGGAGGAGCGGGCCTGATGCTGCTCACGATCGACGTCGGCAACACGCACACCGTCCTCGGACTGTTCGACGGCGACGAGATCGTCGAGCACTGGCGGATCTCCACCGACGCCCGCCGCACGGCCGACGAGTGGGCCGTCCTCCTCCAGGGCCTGATGGGCATGCACCCGCTGCTGGGCGAGGAGCTGGGCGACGGCGTCGACGGCATCTGCATCTGCTCCACCGTCCCGTCCGTCCTGCACGAGCTGCGCGAGGTGACCCGCCGTCACTACGGCGACATCCCGTCCGTCCTCGTCGAGCCGGGCGTGAAGACCGGGGTGCCCGTGCTGGTGGACAACCCCAAGGAGGTCGGCGCGGACCGGATCATCAACGCGGCGGCCGCGATCGAGCTGTACGGCGGCCCGAGCATCGTCGTGGACTTCGGCACGGCCACCACCTTCGACGCCGTCTCGGCCCGCGGCGAGTACGTCGGCGGCGCCATCGCCCCGGGCATCGAGATCTCCGTCGACGCGCTGGGCGTGCGCGGCGCGCAGCTCCGCAAGATCGAGCTGGCCCGCCCGCGCAGCGTCGTCGGCAAGAACACCATCGAGGCGATGCAGTCCGGCATCCTCTACGGCTTCGCCGGACAGGTGGACGGCGTGGTGGAGCGGATGGCCCGCGAGCTGGCCGACGACCCGGGCGAGGTGACCGTCATCGCCACCGGCGGCCTGGCGCCGATGGTGCTGGGCGAGGCGTCCGTCATCGACGAGCACGAGCCGTGGCTGACGCTGATCGGCCTGCGCCTGGTCTACGAGCGGAACATGGCACGGGGCTGACGGAGCCGGCGGACGGGCCGGCCGCCGGGCCAGGGCCGTCGGGACCAGTCGGGCCAGGGCCGTCGGGACCAGTCGGGACACAGCCGAGACGCAAGAGGATTTTGTCGGCTTTTGTCGTTTTTTGACGTAATGTCGCCGTATGCCCACGCCTTACGGTTCCCGGGGCGCCATGCTCTTCGGCGCCGACGAGCTGCGCGTCCTCAGGCGCGCCCTCGCCCTCGTCCTCCAGCCCGCCTCCGCCCCGGCGCGGGTGCCGGCGCCGGACGCCGACGGGCGGCGGTCCGGTGCGGGGCCCGCGGGGCGGCCGGACGAGCGGCCGGATGAGCGTCCGGAGGAGTGGGCCGAGGCGGTGCGGGAGTGCCTGTGGCTGGCCGGGGCCCTGGACGAGGCCGTCCGCGAGGCGGACCGGCTGAGGGCCTTCCTGCTGGCCGACCTCGGACGCTACCGCGCGGCGCTGCCGGGCTCCGCGTCCGGCTATCTGGCGCGGCTGGAGGAGGCCCTGGCGCTGGGCTGCCCACCGCACCCGGAGGACCTGGAGGCGCTCCAGGACCTGTGCGCCGAGCCGGCCGGTGCGGCGGAGGCGGAACGCCGCGCCGGGCTGCTGCGGCGCTGCGAACTGTCGGCCGGCCCGCCGGGCAGCGGCCGTCCGGCGGCCGTACCGCGCGCCGAGCCGCACTGCGAACCGCGCCGCGAGCCGCACCGGGCAGCCCGGCCGGGCCCCGTGCCCACCCCCGCCGACGTCTTCCCGCCCCGCCGCCGGGAGGCCCGGCCGTCCCGGCGGGCCCTCCCGGCCTGACGTCCGGCACCGGCCCCCGCCGGGCGGCGCGGACGCGCGTGCGGGCGGCGCAGGGGCGCCGGTTAGGCTGGAAGCCCGGGACCGAAGGAGGCTGACCGGCATGGAGTACATCGCCGCACTCACCCCGCCCGCGGTGATGGCCGTGGCCTTCACCGCGCTCATCGTGACGATCATCAGGAGCCAGGGCGGCGCGAACAAGGCCAAGGAGGACGCCGCCGTGGACCGCGCGCTCGCCGCGCGCGACGAGGCCGCGCAGCGGTCGGCACGGACGGACGGCCAGGAGCGCGCCTGAAGGCGGCGGCGCCGACGCCGCGGACAGCGGAAGGGCATGGGGCGGGCGAGGGACCTCTCGCCCGCCCCATGCCCTTCCCTGGCTCCCATGATCAAAGCGAAACGTCCAATATGACGCGTATGCGGCTATTGTTCTTGTTGTGCCCCGACCATTGGGAGAGCTCGAAGACGCGGTGATGACGCGGGTGTGGCGGTGGAACCGCCCGGTCACCGTGCGGGAAGTCCTCGACGACATCCGGCGGGAACGGTCGATCGCCTACACCACGGTCATGACCGTAATGGACAACCTTCGGGAGAAGGGCTGGCTGCGGCGCGAGCGAGAAGGCCGGGCCTATCGATATGAAGCGGTCTCCACCCGGGCCGCCTACTCCGCGGCCCTGATGAACGAAGCCTGGGCCGCGAGCGACAACCCCGCCGCGGCCCTTGTGGCCTTCTTCGGCATGATGTCGCCGGAACAGGTGGAAGCTCTGCGGGACGCCTTGCGCGTCGTGCAACTCGACGGTGTCCATCTCGATGCCCCCGCGGAGAGTCGTGGAGCTTCGGAGCGATAGCGTCCGGACATGCCAGAAGCCGCAAGCCCCGTAAGCGAGGTCACCGTCCGCCGGGCGAGAACCGGTGATGTGCGCGCCATACGCCGCCTCATCGACACCTACGCGCGCGACCGCATCCTGCTCGACAAAGCCACGGTGACGCTTTACGAGGACATCCAGGAGTTCTGGGTCGCCGAACGCGTCCGGGACGCCGAGGTCGTCGCCTGTGGCGCGCTCCACGTGATGTGGGAGGACCTGGCCGAAGTCCGCACCCTCGCGGTCGACCCCGTGATCAGGGGCAGGGGCGTGGGGCACCTGGTGCTGGAGAAGCTGCTGGAGACCGCGCGCCGACTGGGTGTCCGGCGCATTTTCTGCCTCACCTTCGAAGTGGACTTCTTCGCCCGGCACGGCTTCACCGAGATCGGTGAGACCCCGGTGGACGGGGATGTCTACAGCGAGCTGCTGCGTTCCTATGACGAAGGCGTAGCCGAGTTCCTGGGGCTCGAACGAGTGAAACCCAACACCTTGGGTAACACGCGGATGCTGCTGCACCTATGACCGGCCGGCGCCGTGAGGCCTATGTCCGAAAGATCCCTCCAATCCAGCCGGGCTGCCCCGGCGAAGTTCGCGGAGGGTTTGTGTTTTCCCGGGAAAAGCGGTTTGCTTTCGTCGTCAGTATCAGTAATCGGTTTTCGATGACTGACCGCACACGACGAATGGGAGTAACCGGTGGCGCAGAAGGTTCAGGTCCTTCTTGTCGACGACATCGACGGCGGTGAGGCGGACGAGACCGTGACGTTCGCTCTCGACGGCAAGACCTACGAGATCGACCTCACCACCGCCAACGCGGACAAGCTCCGCAGCCTGCTTGAGCCGTACGTGAAGAACGGCCGTCGTACCGGTGGCCGTTCGGCCCGCGGCAAGGCCCGTCCGTCCGGCGGCGGCAGCCAGGACACCGCGAAGATCCGTGCCTGGGCGAAGGAGAACGGCTACGAGGTCAACGACCGGGGCCGGGTTCCCGCCAACATCCGCGAGGCCTACGAGAAGGCGAACGGCTGAGTCGCGCGGACGAGCCGCGCGCGGTGGCACTCCGTCGCCGCCGCGCTCACCAGGCCGACCAGATCCGCTTCGCGTCCCCGTCCGGGAGGCCGCACCCACACGGCGGCCTCCCGAGGGTCGCAGGCGGCCAGGACGGCCAGGTCCAGCTCGATCCCGCCCCACTCCAGCCACTCCAGCAGGCCCGGCACCTCCTCCGCGCTGCCCGGCGGCAGCAGGAACCGCATCCTCCCCGCCGCCCGGTCCCAGGCGACCGCGCCCGTACGGAGCCCGCGCCGCCGCAGCAGCGCCCGCCCGGCGGCCTCCGGCACCTCCAGCGCGTCCACGCCGTCCGTGGCGGCCGAGCCGACCGTGACAGCCGTGACAGCCGTGCCGCCCGGAGGACCCGGGGGACTTCCGGGGCCCGGGGGGCGTGAGGGGCCACAGGTGCGCGTCCGGGGAACGGCGGGCGCCGGGCGTGCCGTATGCGTCATGTACGAAACAACTGCCGAACACCGCGCCGGTTACGCACCGCCGCAGCCGCTCCGGGAGCCGCCGGAGCGCCGCCGGAATGCCGCCGGAGCGCCGCCGGAGTGACACAGAGCACATCCGGCGCACCACGCAAGAGTGTTCGCCCATAGCGGATGCACCCGCCGTGCCCGGCATGGACTGTCAGTGTCCCGGGGTAAGAAGTCCGTGAAGAAATCCCACGTGGAACGGGGGTGCGGGCACCGGCGATGGAGCGTTGGACGGACGTGTGGGCCTGAGAGGCGTTCGCCGTCGGCGTAGTGGAAGCAGGCGGATATGTCTGGCCTGCGGGAACATCGTCTCGCACCATCGGGTTGGAACTGTTGTCGGCTGTTCGGGACGAGGGCGGGAGGGTAGGCGACTTCTCCTCCCCGCCGGCGCGGGGGCGATCCGGACGGGTGTCGGCAGTTGGAATGAGCGGTCCCCGCTTGCGGGACTAAGCTGCGGAAGGACAGGGAGGGGACCGACCCCTTACTGCCTGACCGCTCTGAGGAGCGATTAACGATGTTCGAGAGGTTCACCGACCGCGCGCGGCGGGTTGTCGTCCTGGCTCAGGAAGAGGCCCGGATGCTCAACCACAACTACATCGGCACCGAGCACATCCTCCTGGGCCTGATCCACGAGGGTGAGGGTGTCGCCGCTAAGGCCCTGGAGAGCCTCGGGATTTCGCTCGAGGCGGTCCGCCAGCAGGTGGAGGAGATCATCGGCCAGGGGCAGCAGGCCCCGTCCGGCCACATCCCCTTCACCCCCCGTGCCAAGAAGGTCCTGGAGCTGTCGCTCCGCGAGGCCCTCCAGCTCGGCCACAACTACATCGGTACGGAGCACATCCTGCTCGGCCTGATCCGCGAGGGCGAGGGCGTCGCCGCCCAGGTCCTCGTGAAGCTCGGCGCCGACCTGAACCGGGTGCGGCAGCAGGTCATCCAGCTGCTGTCCGGCTACTCCGGAGGCAAGGAGGCCGCCACCGCCGGCGGTCCCTCCGAGGGCACCCCCTCGACCTCCCTGGTGCTGGACCAGTTCGGCCGCAACCTGACCCAGGCCGCCCGCGAGTCCAAGCTCGACCCGGTCATCGGGCGCGAGAAGGAGATCGAGCGGGTCATGCAGGTGCTGTCCCGCCGTACCAAGAACAACCCGGTGCTCATCGGCGAGCCCGGCGTCGGTAAGACGGCCGTCGTCGAGGGCCTGGCCCAGGCCATCGTCAAGGGCGAGGTGCCCGAGACCCTCAAGGACAAGCACCTCTACACCCTGGACCTGGGCGCCCTGGTCGCCGGCTCCCGCTACCGCGGTGACTTCGAGGAGCGCCTGAAGAAGGTGCTCAAGGAGATCCGCACCCGCGGCGACATCATCCTGTTCATCGACGAGCTCCACACCCTGGTGGGTGCGGGCGCCGCCGAGGGCGCGATCGATGCCGCCAGCATCCTCAAGCCGATGCTGGCCCGCGGTGAACTCCAGACCATCGGCGCGACCACCCTCGACGAGTACCGCAAGCACCTGGAGAAGGACGCGGCCCTGGAGCGCCGCTTCCAGCCCATCCAGGTCGCCGAGCCGTCGCTGCCGCACACCATCGAGATCCTCAAGGGCCTGCGCGACCGCTACGAGGCGCACCACCGCGTGTCCATCACGGACGCCGCCCTGGTGGCCGCCGCGACCCTGGCCGACCGCTACATCTCGGACCGCTTCCTGCCGGACAAGGCGATCGACCTGATCGACGAGGCCGGTTCCCGGATGCGCATCCGCCGGATGACCGCTCCGCCGGACCTGCGCGAGTTCGACGAGAAGATCGCCGCCGTCCGCCGGGACAAGGAGTCCGCGATCGACTCGCAGGACTTCGAGAAGGCCGCCTCCCTCCGCGACACCGAGAAGCAGCTCCTGGCCGCCAAGGCGAAGCGGGAGAAGGAGTGGAAGGCCGGCGACATGGACGTCGTCGCCGAGGTGGACGAGGAGCTGATCGCCGAGGTCCTGGCCACGGCCACGGGCATCCCGGTGTTCAAGCTCACCGAGGAGGAGTCCTCGCGCCTGCTCCGCATGGAGGACGAGCTGCACAAGCGCGTCATCGGGCAGGAGGACGCCATCAAGGCGCTGTCCCAGGCCATCCGCCGTACGCGGGCCGGTCTGAAGGACCCCAAGCGCCCCGGTGGCTCGTTCATCTTCGCCGGACCGTCGGGCGTCGGTAAGACCGAGCTCTCCAAGACCCTGGCGGAGTTCCTCTTCGGCGACGAGGACGCCCTGATCTCCCTCGACATGTCGGAGTTCAGCGAGAAGCACACCGTCTCGCGGCTCTTCGGCTCGCCCCCCGGCTACGTCGGGTACGAGGAGGGCGGCCAGCTCACCGAGAAGGTGCGGCGCAAGCCGTTCTCGGTCGTCCTGTTCGACGAGGTCGAGAAGGCCCACCCGGACATCTTCAACTCGCTGCTGCAGATCCTGGAGGACGGTCGCCTGACCGACTCCCAGGGCCGGGTCGTGGACTTCAAGAACACCGTCATCATCATGACGACCAACCTCGGCACCCGGGACATCTCCAAGGGCTTCAACCTGGGCTTCGCCGCCCAGGGCGACGTCCGGACCGGCTACGAGCGGATGAAGGCGAAGGTCAACGAGGAGCTCAAGCAGCACTTCCGGCCCGAGTTCCTCAACCGTGTCGACGACACGGTGGTCTTCCACCAGCTCACCGAGAGCGACATCATCCAGATCGTCGACCTGATGATCGCCAAGGTGGACGAGCGGCTCAAGGACCGTGACATGGGCATCGAGCTCAGCACGGACGCCAAGAAGCTGCTCGCCAAGAAGGGCTACGACCCCGTCCTGGGCGCCCGGCCGCTGCGCCGGACGATCCAGCGGGAGATCGAGGACGTGCTGTCGGAGAAGATCCTCTTCGGCGAGCTGCGCCCCGGTCACATCGTGGTCGTCGACACCGAGGGCGAGGGCGAGGCGAAGAAGTTCACCTTCCGCGGCGAGGAGAAGTCGGCCCTGCCGGACGCCCCTCCGGTGGAGTCGGCGGCGGGCGGCGGCCCCAACCTCTCCAAGGACGTGTGATCCGCACCTCCGGCTGAGAGCCGAGCGCCGAGCGCGACGTGACGCGGCCCGGGACCGTACACACGGTCCCGGGCCGCGGCCGTGTGCGGAAGGAGCACGGAGGAGCCCCTTCCGGTCAGGGCCCGGCGCGCAGCTCGACACCGGGCGGAAGCCCCCTGACATCACCGGGACGGACCCCCGGCAGCACCAGGACCTCCAGCCGGGGGAAGGCGCTCAGCCAGGAGACGTCCGGCGGCAGTCCGGTGACGGACGCGGAGTCCAGCCACAGGTGGGTCAGCCGCTCGGGTTCGATGTGCTCGGTCAGCTCGGCGGGGGAGGCGAGGGGACGCCGGTACTCGATGCGGGAGCGTCCGCCCAGGGCGCGCAGGGCGCGCAGATCGTCGGCGCCGCGGGCGGAGAAGTACAGGCCGTCCTCGTCGAGGTGGGCGAGGACCTCCTCGGCGTACGTCCCGCGGTCGAAGCGGTGCCAGGCCCAGGCGAGCTGGCGCCGCACGTCGAGCGAGGAGTGGTCCCGGAACCGGGCGAGCAGCGGGATCGCCGCGTCGGTGCCCACCAGGGTCGCGGTGACGACGACCGCCTTCGCGGCCTTCTCCGTCAACCCCTCGGGCCCGGGCAGCAGCCCCAGGACGAGCGGCCCGCCCAGCTCCGCCAGATAGCGGGCCTGGCTCGTCCCGTGCGGTGGGAGCAGCGAGGCGACGGCGGAGCGCACCCGGTCCCGTACGGCCGGGTCCAGCTCGGTGGCGTGCTCCAGGCAGGCCAGGGCCAGCAGTCTGCGGCGGTCGGTCCGGGCGGGGTTCCTGTCGCGGTCTCCGGCGGCGACCAGACCGTCGAGGATGCGGGCGCGCTCGTCCGGGCGGGCATGGGCGACCGCCATCCGCACCACGTCCTCCAGCTCGGTCCGGTGCGCGTTGTCCACCAGCCAGGGGAAGTCGCGGGCCTCCACCAGCGCCTTGGCGGCCAGGTAGTCCTGGAAGGTGCGGTGGACGAAGTCGACCTGCCCCGCCACGGGCTCGCGCAGCAGGCCGCTGCGCTCCAGCAGGTGGCGCAGCACCTCCTTCGGCGCGGCTTCGACGTACGCCATCATCGGCAGCGCGCCGGCCAGGACGGCCAGCGCGTCCTCGCGGTCCATCTGGGCGCGGTCGTTGCGGACCATCCAGTACGCCAGCTTCTGCAACAGCGTGATCTGCGGCTCCTTGGCCAGCCGCAGATCGCCCTCGCGGGACATGCCCCGCTCCAGGTCGCGGCGTTCCAGCAGCATCGACAGCGCCGCCTCGTACAGGTCCTTGCGGCCCTGCGGCAGGAAGCCGTGGCGCTCGCGGTGCAGGGCGCACAGCAGTCCGCACATCAGCGGGTTGGTGGCCAGACGGCCGAGGTCCTGCCGGGTGCGCAGGGCGGTCAGCAGGGAGCGGGCCAGCTCCGGGGCGGCGTCGGCGGCGGCGTGCCAGCGCTCCACGAAGGCGACGGTGTCGTCGCGGTCCATCGGCGTCAGGGTCAGCTCGCCGAAGCCCTCCGAGGCCAGCCACTCGTCGCGCACCGCCGAGGGGCGGGAGGTGACCAGCCACAGGTTGTCCGGATAGGCGCCGATCAGATCGCGGAGTCGGCGGCGGGTCTCCTCGCGCTCCCGCTCGGGGATCTCGTCCACGCCGTCGACGAGCAGCAGCCCGCGACCGCCCGCGAGCACCCGGTCGGCCCAGCCCGGCGGCTGTGCCCCGGCGAGGGGGCAGCGCACCGCCTCCAGGAAGCGGTCGGGCGTGGGCAGCCCGGCGGAGGCGAACGCCCGCAGGGGGAGGACGAACGGGACGCGGCCGGTGAGCTGCGGGTGCGGTGCACCCTCCGCGTCCGCCGACCGGGCGGCCGTCACCGCCAGCCACTGCACCAGCGTCGTCTTGCCCGACCCGGCCACGCCGCGCAGCAGCACCCGGGTGCGGCCGTCGAAGATCCGGTCGGTGCGCACCGGAACGGACCGCTCGCCGTCGTCCCGGCTCGCCTCCAGCGACAGGAACGCCGTGTCGAGCCGCCACTCGCGGGAGTGGGCCAGGTCGAGGCCGTAGATGGTCAGACGGCTGTGCTTGCGCACCACGTACTCGGCGTACCGGCGCTCGAAGGAGGCGTCACCGGCGTGGGGGAGCGCGCGCTCGGCGCCGGCCTCGACGCGCGCCTCCAGCGCCGCCTGCCGCCGGGTCTGCTCCACCAGGGCGCGGGCGACGAACGTGGAGCGCTGGGTGAAGAAGTGCAGGATCTGGCGGCAGGCGGCCTCCAGCAGCACGTCGTGCAGCACGGCCGCGCCCTCGGCCAGGTCCCGGGTGGGCTCCCCGGCCGCCGCGCGCAGCCGCCGGGCCAGTTCCCGCTCGCCCAGGGCGACCGCCTGGACCTCGTCCATGTCCAGGTCGCCGAGGGCGTACAGCGTGCGGGCCAGGGCGTGGACGACGGCCCGCTCCTCGTGCCGGGGCAGCCGCTCGGCCGCCGGGAGCGGGCCGACGGCCCGCTCCAGCAGCTCGTCCGCGAGCCGGTGCAGGTCCTTCTCGTCCAGGGTGCGCTTCTCGCCCCGGAAGGAGACCCAGCCGCTCAGCCGCACGGGCCGGCCGACCAGCCCGGCGCCCGGCCCCTCCCGTACGAACAGCTTCCTGACCAGCGGCGTGACGGCGCCCGCCGCCAGCCGCGCCCCGATGGCCGCGGCGTCCATGAGCCTCCCCCGAATCTCCGGCCTGTCGGTGGAAATCGTAGGGCCGGGCCGCCGTGCGGGAGTGCGGAACGGGACACGCTCCGCTGTCGGACCCCCGTGTGACCATCGGGACATGACCACACCCGGGACGACCAGGCTGCGGCAGCTCCGGCGCGCCAAGGACCTGATGGACCGCGACTGGGCGGAGCCGCTCGACGTGGACGCGGTGGCCGCGCACGCCGGGTACTCGCGCTACCACTTCGTCCGCGCCTTCAAGGCAGCCTATGGAGAGACGCCCGGGCAGTACCTCACCCGGCGCCGTGTGGAGCGGGCCGAGGAGCTGCTGCGGTGCGCCGACCTCTCCGTCACCGAGATCTGCGTCCGCGTCGGTTTCAGCAGCCTCGGCACCTTCTCCACCCGCTTCAAGGAGCTGACGGGGATGAGCCCCAGCGCCTACCGCGTACGGCACCTGCGGCGCGGGGCGGCGCTGATACCGGGGTGCTACGCGATGCTGTGGACGGGCGGGTTCAAGAAGCGCAATTCCGGAGAAGCGGAATGAGGGGGGCGCTGCCTACGGTGAAACCACATGTTCACGACCGTGGGAGAACACCATGATCAAGGGCTTGTCCATAGCCACCGTCTGGTCCACCGACCAGGAGCGGGACGTGAGGTTCTTCACCGAGAAGCTCGGTTTCGAGGTGCGCACCGACGCCTCCATCGGTGACATGCGCTGGATCACCGTCGGCGCCAAGGACCAGCCGGACGTCGAGCTGACGCTGATGCGGACGGACGGCTCCGGGCTCGACCCCGAGTCGGCCGAGGCGCTGACCAAGCTGGTCAGCAAGGGGGTCCTGGGGGTCGGGGTGATGCGGACGGACGACTGCCGCGCCACGTACGAGGAGCTGAAGGGGCGGGGCGTGGAGTTCGTCCAGGAGCCGCAGGAGCGGCCGTACGGCATCGAGGCGATCTTCCGGGACGCGTCCGGCAACTGGTACTCGCTGACCGAGCGCCGCACGGACGGACTGGACCTGAGCAAGGAGTGGTCGGAGGTCTGCGACTGATCCCCCGGCCGGATCCGCGGCCGGTCCTGCGGCCGATTCCGCAGCCGGTCCCGCGGCCGGAGTGCCGCCGGGGACGGCCGGGCCGGTCGCCGGCAGCGGCGTCCGGCGGATCAGGAGGCGTCGGCCCGTACGGTCCCGGCGGCCCGCGGGACGGCGGCGTCCGGCGGTGACGGGGGGAGCCACAGGACGGCCAGCGCGCCGGCCGGCCGGGCGTTGCGGAGGGTGAGGCGGGCGCCGAGCACCCGCGCCTGGCCCATCGCGATCGTCAGCCCCAGGCCGTGACCGCGGCCGGCCCGGTCCGTGCTGCCCGTGCGGAAGCGGCTCGGCCCCTCGGCCAGCAGGTCCTCCGGGAAGCCGGGACCGTGGTCGCGCACCAGCAGCCGACGTCCGTCGACCACCACCTCGACGGGGGCGCGGCCGTGGCGCGCGGCATTGGCGAGGAGGTTGCCGAGGATGCGCTCCAGACGGCGCGGGTCGGTGGTCACCACGGCGTCCCGCTCGACGGTCAGGCGCGCGTCGGGCGCCAGCGCGCGCACCCGGCGTGCGACGAACTCGCCCAGCGCCACCTCCTGGAGTTCGGCGCGTTCGGCGGCACCGTCCAGCCGGGCGACCTCCAGCACGTCCTCCACCAGGGTGCGCAGCGCCTGGGCCCGGTCGCGGACCAGTTCGGTGGGACGGCCGGGCGGCAGCAGCTCCGCGGCGGTGAGCAGACCGGTCACCGGGGTGCGCAGTTCGTGGGCGATGTCGGCGGTGACCCGGCGCTCGGCCTCCAGCCGCCGCTGGAGGGCCTCGGCCATCCGGTCCACGGCGCGCGCCAGTTCGTCGGTCTCGTCGCGCACCCGGCCGCCGATGGCGTCCCGCACGCGCACCCGGGTCTCGCCCTCCGCGACCCGGCCCGCCGCCTCGGCCGCCTGGCGCAGCCGGCGGGAGAGCCGCCCGCCGATCAGCACGCCCAGCACGGTGCCGCCCAGCACCACCGCCGCCGAACCCAGCACCAGCACCCGGTCCAGGTCGGCGAGGATGGCGTAGCGGTCGGTGAAGCGGGTGTGCAGGGAGAGCACCCGGCCGTCGGGCAGCGGCGCGGCCGCCCAGACGTCGAGGGCCCGGCCGGGCTCCTCCACCACATAGGTGGCGCGCTCGCCCCCGGTGACGGCCTGCCGCAGCGGCTCCGGCAGCGCGGGATCGTCGATCTCGGCGCCGAAGGGGAGGCGGCCGAGGGACTCGTAGATCCGCTGGGCGGACACCACCCGCTCGTCCTGCACGTCGCGGCTGCTGTCGAGCATCGAGGAGCGGGCGGCGTTGTGGACCACCAGGCTGAGCACCAGCGCCACCAGCGCGCCGACGACGGCGATGGCGGCGCTGAGCTTCCAGCGCAGGCCGGTGCGCGGAACCCACCGCCGCACCACGCACCGCACGCGGCGGACCAGGCGCCGGTACGACCGCCGCCGGTACGGCTGGCGGTGCGCGCGCGGAGCGGTGCGCGGGCCCATGCGCCGGTCAGCCCTTCAGCTTGTAGCCGAAGCCGCGGACCGTCTCGATCCGCTGCTGCCCGATCTTGCCCCGCAACCGCTGCACATGGACGTCCACGACCCGGGTGTCGCCGCCCCAGTCGTAGTCCCACACCCGCTCCAGCAGCCGGTCGCGGCTCAGCACCGTGCCCGGGGCGGCGGAGAACTCCAGCAGCAGCCGCATCTCCGTCGGGGTCAGCGGCACCGGCTCCCCGGCGCGCCGCACCTCCATCCCGTCGGTGTCGACCTCCAGATCACCGAACCGCAGTGTCCCGGCGTCCCGGTCGTCCCGGTGGTCCGTGGCGTTCCGCGCCTGGACGAAGCGGCGCAGCACCGCGCGGATCCGGGCGACCAGCACCGCGCTGTCGAACGGCTTGGTGACGTAGTCGTCGGCCCCGGCCTCCAGGCCCAGCACCACGTCGATGGAGTCCGCGCGCGCCGACACCATGATCACCGGGACCAGCGACTCGTCGCGGATGCGGCGGCACAGGCTCACCCCGTCCAGACCCGGCACCATCACGTCCAGCAGCGCGATGTCGGGGCGGTGGGAGCGGAACGCCGTCAGCCCCTCCAGCCCGTCCGCGACGGCGGTCACCGTGAAGCCGTCGCGTTCCAGCGTGAGCTGGGTGGCCTCCCGGATGACGTCGTCGTCCTCCACGAAGAGCACATGCGTGTCGGCCATCCGCTTCCCTCAGCCTTCCTCGTCCCCTTCGGCCCCGGAGCCGGAACCGGAATCGGAATCGGAGCCGGAATCGGGACCGGGACCGGTTGCGGAACCGTCCCCGTCCCCGTCCGCCCGCCCGGCCGTCCCCGTCCCCTCCGGCACCGGCCCGCCGGGCCGCGGGAGCGCGCGCTCCCGCACGGTGAACCGGTCCTCCCGCCACACGTAGAGGACCACGTGACGGCCGGACGGGCAGCACACCGGGTCGCCGTCCGCGTAGACCCGCTGGGTCACCCGCAGCCGGTCGCGGTCCGCGTCGGCGTGCACGGGCGGGTCCTCGGCGGCGAAGACGCCGACGTACTGCCCGTTGGTGCTCTGCCGGTAGACGTAGGAGCCGAGGCCCATGCCGTCGTTGCAGTCCGAGACGTTGACCAGGACGTCCGGCGCGTGCCCGCCGGTCAGCCGCCCGTACGACACGTCCACCGGCCACACCTCGGCCGAGCAGGGCCGCAGCGTCTCCTTGATCTTCCGTCCGACCTTGGGGTCGGCGCGCAGCAGGGCGAGGACGTCCAGCTCGCCCCCGGTGCCCGGCGGGTAGACGGGCCGGGCACCGCTGGGCAGCGTCGAGGGCGGCGGGACGCGGGGCGCCGGCCCGGTCGCGGGGGGAGGCGAGGAGGAGGGGGAGGAGGCCGGCGGGGACGCGGGCAGCGGTGACGCCCGGTGGAGCGGGGCGTCGCCGGTGGAGGCGGCGGACGCCTCGATCCGCACACCGCCGTCGTCGCATCCGGCCAGCGCGGACCCCAGCAGCGCGACGGCGGTGGCCACCGCCACCGCCGTCCGCGCACCGGGCGTCACCGGCGCCATCGCCCGCCGCCCTTCCCCACGACCCCGTTCCCGCCCATGGCCTCGTTTCCGCCCATGGCCCCGCCCCCGTCCCCGGTCCCGTCCGTGCCGTCCCCGGCCGAGACCCCGTTCCCGGTCCTGTTCCCGGCTCCGCCCTCGCCGCGCTCCCGGCGGGCGCGTCCGTCCAGCTCCTCGCGCAGCCGCGCCAGGGCCCGGTGCAGGGTGCTCTTGACCGTACCCGGTGACATGCCCAGCGCCGCCGCCGTCTCGTCCGTGCTCAACTGCTCCCAGTGGCGCAGGACGACCACGCTGCGCTGCTTGGGGGCCAGCACCCCCAGTATGTCGAGGAGCAGGGCCCGGTCGGCGTGCTGTTCGGTGCCGTCGTCCACGCTGACCACGTCCGGTAGCAGTTCGGTGGGCACCTCGTCCAGCCGCCGCGAACGCCACCACTGGGTACGGGTGTTGAGCATCACCCGGCGCAGGTAGGCGTCCGCCAGCGACTTGTCCGCGATGCCGTCCCAGCGGCCGTAGGTGCGGACCAGCGCGGTCTGCAGCAGGTCCTGGGCGTCCGCCGGGTCGGCGACGAGGCGGCGGGCGCTGCGCAGCAGGGCCTCCTGCCGGGTGCGCACGTACTCCTCGAAGTCCAGTGCCTGTGGTGCCGTCGCCGTGGTCATGGTGCCCGCCTTCCACTCGTTCGCGCGGACCGCGCGATCCCGTGGCCCCCGTTGTGGCCGGTTCGGGCAGGGACGCTACGGAGGCGGTGTTGCGGCCCGCGGCACGGCGGGACACGGACAGCGCACGGCTGTCCGGCGATTGTGTAACGGCCGGGGCGTGCAGGCGGGGTGCGCGGGCCGGCCGGTCCGGAACCGGCAGGAGACCGGTGATGGGCGGCGGGACGAAGGCGGGGTGCGGCGGTGCGTCCGCCGCACCCCGCGTCACACGCCCTGGCCCCGGGGCAGGCCCTGGGGCAGCCGGTAGACGCCGCCCTCCAGCGGCTCCACCAGCCCGTCCGCGACCAGTCCGTCCAGCGCGCGGGCCCGCTGCACCGGCTCGTCCCACACCGCGTCCAGGACGGCCTGCGGCACCGGCTCCGCCGCCTCGCGCAGCACGGCCAGCAGCCTGCCGCGCACCTGGCGGTCGGTGCCCGCGTAGCTCTGGCCGCGGCGCGGCGGGCCGTCGTGCGGGGGCGAGCCGGCCCGGCGCCAGGCGCAGAGATCCATGATCGGGCAGTTCTCGCAGTCCGGCTTGCGGGCCGTGCACACCAGGGCGCCCAGCTCCATCGTCGCCGCGGCCCAGCGCGCGGCCGTCGCGTCGTCCTCGGGCAGGACGGCCCGGGCGAGCCTGCGCTCGGCGGCGGTGGTGGCGGTCGGCGGGAACTCCCGGCCGCCGAAGGCGCGGGCGAAGACCCGCCGGACGTTGGTGTCCAGCACCGCGTGCCGCTGTCCGTACGCGAAGGAGGCCACGGCCGCCGCCGTGTACTCGCCCACGCCCGGCAGCGCGAGGAGCTGGGCGTGCTCGCGCGGCACGTCGCCGCCGTGCCGTTCCGTTATGGCGGCGGCGGCTCCGTGCAGCCGCAGCGCGCGGCGCGGGTAGCCCAGCCGTCCCCAGGCGCGTACGGCCTCGCCGGGCGGTTCGGCGGCCAGGTCGGCGGGGCGGGGCCAGCGGGCCAGCCACTGCTCGTAGACGGGCAGCACCCGGTTGACGGGCGTCTGCTGCAGCATGAACTCGCTGACCATCACGCCCCAGGCGCCCGCCTCGGGGCGGCGCCAGGGCAGGTCGCGGGCGTGTCGGTCGAACCAGTCGATGACGGGGGCGTGGAGGTCGGTGGGGGCGGGGGAGTCGATGGGGCGGAGGTCGGTCGTGTGCAGACCGGTGGCGCTGTGCTCGGATGTGGTCGCAGTCATGGCGCTTCCGATCCTGACACGGCGGGGCGCGGCAACGCAGCGGCCCGCGCCGATGGGCCGCCAGCACCACCCGTCGTACCCCTCTGCCGCACCCGTCGCCGCGCCGCCGTACCGCCGCGCGGCCTGCCCGAGCCCGTTTTCCACACCTGACTTTCGTCAGGGGCGCGGGGCCGCCGGCGGCCGGTAGCGTCGCGAGGGTGAGAGGTGGTGTCGCCGTGCGCAACGCCCTGGCCTGGGTGGCGGCCGGGGCACCCGTGGTGTTCGAGGACCAGTACGGCCGTCTCCAGCCCGTGGACTGGTGGTGGACGGCGGGCGGGCTGGCGGTGCTGGCCGTGGCGGTGGCCTTCGTCCGCACCCGGCCGGTGGTGAGCTGGCTGCTGGCGGCGGGGCTCTCGCTGGCCGCCTCGCCGGGGCTGTTCACCCTCTCCTACGGGGTGGCGCTGGCCGGGTTCGCCCTGGTGCTGGGGCTCCGGGCGGAACGGGCGCGGACGGCGCTGTACGCCTTCGCCGCCGTCGCCGCGGCCGGGACGGCCCTGGTGCCGCTGAGGGCGCCCGACCCGGTCATGGTGTGGCTCGTCCTGCTCGGGACGCTGTTGTTCGGCGCCGTCTTCCCCTGGCTCGCCGGCCGCTACCGCCGCCAGGACCGGCTGCTGGTGCTCGCCCTGCTGGACCGCGCCGAACGCCTGGAGCGCGAGCGGACGATGGTCGCCGAGCGGGCCCGGCTGCGCGAGCGCGCCCGGATCGCCGAGGACATGCACGACGCGCTGGGCCACGAGCTGAGCCTGATCGCGCTGCGCGCCGGCGCCCTCCAGGTCGCTCCGGGCCTGGCGGAGCGGCACCGGGCGGCGGCGGGGGAGGTGCGCGCGGCGGCGGCCGACGCGACCGACCGGCTGCGCGAGATCATCGGCGTCCTGCGGGACACCGGATCTTCCGCCGGCTCCTCCACCGACCCCTGCACCGGCTCCCCCGCCGGCCTGTCCGCCGGCCCCTCCGGCGGGAGAGCGGCGGCCCCGCTGGCCCCGGCCGGGGAGTCCATCGCGGCCCTGGTGGACCGGGCCGCCGGCTCCGGACTGCGGGTGCGGCTGACCGGGGAGGAGGAAGGGCCCGCGGGCACCGCGGGTCTGCCGGAACCGGTGGACCGCGCCGCCCACCGGGTGGTGCAGGAGGCGCTGACCAACGCGGCCAAGCACGCCCCCGGCGCCGCCGTCACCGTCACCGTCGAGCGCGGACCGGAAGCGGTCACCGTGACCGTCGTCAACGAGCCGCCACCGGACCGCCCGGACGGCGCACCGGAAGCCTCCGCCGGGCCGGGCGGCGGCAGCGGGCTGGCCGCGCTGCGGGAGCGGGTCCGGCTGGTGGGCGGGGAGTTCGGCGCGGGAGCGCGGCCCGGTGGCGGGTTCGAGGTCTCGGCCCGGCTGCCGTACGACGCCGGGCACCGTCCCGCGTCCGAGCCTGCGCCCGGACTTCCGCCCGGGCCGGGGGTCGGCACGGAGGAGAGGCGGGACGCCATGCGCCGGCTCGCCCGGGAACAGCGGGCGGGCCGCCGCCGGGTGCTGACGGCGTCCGCCGTCGCGGGCGGGGCCGCGGTCGCCGTGGTGGCGGCCGTCATCGGCTGGTACGCCCACACCACCGCCCACTCGGTGCTGCCGCCCGGTACGTACGAGGGGCTGCGCACCGGTGACGCGGAGGCCGAGGTCCGGCGCGTGCTGCCCGACCGGGTGGTCACCGATCCGCCGGTCGACCGCGCGCCCGCCCCACCGGCCGGGGCCCGCTGCGAGTACTACCGGGCCGACGGCGAGCTGTTCACCAGCGTCGCCACCTACCGGCTGTGCTTCGCGGACGGCCGGCTGACCGAGAAGACCGTCGTACCCACGGCAGGAGGCAGCGGTGACGGACGCCACGGACACGACGGACACAGGGACGACGGTGACGGGGGCGGGGGAGACGCCGGTGATCCGCGTGCTGCTGGCCGATGACGAGGCGATGGTCCGCGCCGGAGTGCGGGCCATACTCTCCGCCGACCCCGCGATCGAGGTGGTCGCGGAGGCCGGGGACGGCCGCGAGGCCGTCGAACTGGCCCGCGCCCACCGGCCGGACGTCGCCCTCCTCGACATCCGCATGCCCCGCCTGGACGGGCTGGCCGCGGGCGAGCAGATCGTACGGGCCGCGCCGGGCACCGCCGTCGTCATCCTCACCACCTTCTCCGAGGACACCTACATCGCCCGCGCGCTCGGCGGCGGCGCCAGCGGCTTCCTGCTGAAGTCCGGCGACCCGCACGAGCTGCTCTCCGGCGTACGGGCCGCCGCCGACGGCGGTGCCTTCCTCTCCCCGAAGGTCGCCCGGCACGTCATCAGCGAACTCGGCGCCCGCCGCCTGGCGCGCGGCGCCGCCGCCCGAGAGCGCACCGAGGCGCTCACCGCCCGCGAACGCCAGGTCCTCGCCCTGGTCGGCGCCGGGCACTCCAACGCGGAGATCGCCCGCCGCCTCCACCTCACCGAGGGCACCGTGAAGGGCTATGTGAGCGCCGTCCTGGACCGGCTGGGGGTCGGCAACCGCGTCCAGGCGGCGATCGTCGCCTACGAGGCCGGGCTCGTGTAGCCGAGCCGTGCCTGCGCCCGCGCGGCCGGCCCGGCCGCCGGCCGCGCGGCCGCCCACGTCACCAGCAGGACCACGGCCGCGCCGAGCAGCGCGCCCGCCGCCACGTCGTGCGGGTAGTGCACACCGAGGAACACCCGGGAGAACGCCGTCAGCACCGCCAGCGGCAGGACCAGCCAGGCGGCGGTCCGCCAGACGAGCACCACGGCCACGGCCGAGGCGGCGGCGATGGTGGCGTGGTTGCTGGGGAAGGACCAGTCGCCCGGTTCCGGGCAGGGCACGATCGGGGCCGCCGCGTCCGCCACGGCCCGGCACGGTCTCTCCTCCCGCACGACCAGCTTGACGGCCTCGCTGAGGGCGTACGCCACCGCCACCGCCACCGGGCCGAGCAGGGCACGCGCGAGCGCCAGCGGCTCGGCGCGCCGCATCCGCCAGCACGCCGCCGCGAGCAGCGCGAGGAGGACCAGCAGCCCGCCTTCGGTGCCGTACTCGGCGAGGACGTGCAGCCAGTCGGGGGCGTCGTGCGCGGCGTCGGTGACGCTGCGGTAGAGATCGTCGTGCGGACCGCTTGGAAGATCACTGCTCATGCGTGAACGGTACGGAACGCCGCGGCGCGGTCACACCTTGCAACCGTCAGGGGGTGCCCCTGACGATCGTCGGGTTCCAGGGGGCCGTTCATCATAAAAGTTGACCTGTTGTGCGGCGGGTACAGCCCTCCGGGGCACCTGATGTCTCGTAAGGTTTGCGCGTGGGATCTCTGCGCAATCCGGTTGGACCCCTTCCTTCCTCCATCTACTGGCGGCGAAGGGCGGTCGTGCTTGCGCTCCTGGTGTCCCTGGTACTGATCGTCGTGTGGGCCGTCCGGTCCGGGAACTCCGGCGACGGCGGCGGGAGCGACCAGGGCAAGGAGCGGGACGGCAACAGGGCCGCCAGCTCCATCACGCCCGGGCCGTCCTCCTCCGAGTCCCTGATCAGCGAACGCCCCGGCGGACGCGAAGAGGTGAGCGGTGGCACCGGCGGCGCGGACGGCGACACGGACGGCTCCCAGGGCGCCGCGGACTCCGGCGGCGGGGGCGCGGACGGCGAGGGGGACGGCGGTGCGGACGGCGGCTCCGGCACCGGCGGCGCGAACGGCGCGAACAGCGGCGCGAACGGTGGTGCGAACGGCGCGAACGGCGGTGTGAGCACCGGCGTTTCGGGCGGAGCCGTGGCCGTACCGGCCGACTCGGGCATCCCCGACTGCCGCCCCTCCTCGGTCGAGGTGACGCTGCGCAGCGTCGAGAACCGGTACGCGCCCGGCGAGGAGCCCACCTTCCGGCTGACCGTGCGGAACAGCGGGAACGGCGCCTGCAAGGTCGACTTCGGCAGCGCGGCCACCGTCTTCACCATCACCGAGGCCGGGGACGGCGACGACAGGGTCTGGCGCTCCGAGGACTGCGCCAAGGGCGCCCGTTCGGCCTTCTACCGCGTCCCGGCGGGCGGGACGGCCGTGCGCACCCTGGAGTGGGACCGCCGGCACAGCACCCCCGGCTGCGGCACCCCGGGCCGCGCCGCCGCGGCGGGCACCTACCTGGTCGAGGCCGAGGTGGAGGGGCTGAAGAAGGTGCGCACCTCGTTCGTCCTCAGCAAGGACTGAGCGCCGGCAGGGGCCGGGCGCGGGCCGCACCGCCGGTCCGCACCCGGCCCGGCCGGTCGCATACGGCCGCGGTGTCGGTTCGCGTACGGCCGCGACCGCCGACCGCGCACCGCCGGCCCGCGCGCCGCGCCGCCGGGCGCACCGCGCCGGACGGTCAGACGTACCGCTCCAGGATCGAGGACTCCGCCAGCCGCGACAGCCCCTCGCGGACCGACCTGGCCCGCGCCTCGCCCACGCCGTCGACGGTCTGCAGGTCGTCCACGCTCGCGGCCAGCAGCTTCTGCAGCCCGCCGAAGTGCTCGACCAGCCGCTCGATCACGGCGTTCGGCAGCCGCGGCACCTTCGCCAGCAGGCGGTAACCGCGCGGCGAGACCGCCGAGTCCAGCGTCTCGGGCGAGCCGCTGTACCCCAACGCCCGCGCGACGGTGGGCAGGTCGAGCAGCTCGGTGTGGGTCAGCCGGTCCAGTTCGGCCAGCGCCTCGGCGACCGTGCGGGACCGCTTGGCGGTCGGCTCGGGCACGTAGTCGCGGGCGACCAGCTCGCGCTCCGGCTCCACGCCCGCGATCAGCTCGTCGAGCTGGAGGGAGAGCAGCCGTCCGTCCGTGCCCAGCTCCACCACGTACTCGGCGATCTCGGTGGCGATCCGCCGCACCATCTCCAGCCGCTGCGAGACCGCGGAGACGTCACGGACCGTCACCAGGTCCTCGATCTCCAACGCGGAGAGCGTGCCCGCCACCTCGTCCAGGCGCAGCTTGTACCGCTCCAGCGTCGCCAGCGCCTGGTTGGCCCGGGACAGGATCGCCGCCGAGTCCTCCAGCACCCGCCGCTGGCCGTCGACGTACAGCGCGATCAGCCGCATCGACTGGCTGACCGACACCACCGGGAAACCGGTCTGGATCGACACCCGCTGCGCGGTGCGGTGCCGGGTGCCGGTCTCCTCCGTCGGGATCGAGGCGTCCGGGACGAGCTGCACGCCCGCCCGGACGATCTTGGTGATGTCCTTGTCGAGGATCAGCGCGCCGTCCAGCTTGCACAGTTCGCGCAGCCGCGTCGCGCTGAACTCCACGTCCAGCACGAAACCGCCGCTGCACAGCGCCTCGACGTTCTTGTCCATGCCCAGGACGATGAGTCCGCCGGTGTTCCCCCGCAGGACGCGCTCCAGGCCGTCGCGCAGGGCGGTACCCGGCGCCACGGCGCTCAGGGAAGCGCGCATCAGGCCGTCGGCGCCGGATGCTCCCCGGTCGTTGGCTGCCACGGCACTCCTTCGGGTCATGCGTACGTACGGGCGAGACCTGGGCAAAGTCTACCGGCGGCCGTCGGCGTCGTGTGGCGCGCTCCGGGCGGGCCGGGCGGGCAGCACCCGCAGCGCCTCCCCCACGTCCGCCACCTCCGTCACCCGCATCCCCGGCGGAACCTTCCCCGGATCGGCCGGCACCAGGGCGTGGGTGAAGCCCAGCCGCGCCGCCTCGGCCAGCCGGCGCTGCACGCCCGTGACCCGCCGCACCTCGCCCGCCAGGCCCACCTCGCCGATGGCCACCAGGTTCTTCGGCAGCGGGGTGTCGCCGGCGGCGCTGGCGAGCGCGAGCGCCATGGCCAGGTCGGCCGCGGGCTCCGACAGCCGCACCCCGCCGACCGTGGCGGTGTAGACGTCGCGCTTGCCCAGGGCGTTGATCCGCCCCCGCTGTTCGAGCACGGCCAGCATCATCGACACCCGCGAGGTCTCCAGCCCGGACGTCGTGCGCCGCGGGGAGGGGATCTGGGAGTCCACCGTCAGCGCCTGCACCTCGGCCACCAGCGGGCGGCGGCCCTCCAGGGTGACGGTCAGGCAGGTGCCGGGCACGGGCTCGTCGCGGCGGGTGAGGAACAGCCCCGAGGGGTCGGCGAGGCCCGTGATGCCCTCGTCGTGCAGCTCGAAGCAGCCGACCTCGTCCGTCGCGCCGTAGCGGTTCTTCACCCCGCGCACCAGCCGCAGCCGGGCGTGCCGGTCGCCCTCGAAGTGCAGCACCACGTCCACCAGGTGCTCCAGCAGCCGGGGCCCGGCGATGGCGCCGTCCTTGGTGACGTGGCCCACCAGCAGCGTGGACATGCCGCGCTCCTTGGAGGCCCGGATCAGCGCGCCCGCCACCTCCCGCACCTGCGCCATCCCGCCCGGCGCCCCGTCGATCTCGGGGGAGGCGACGGTCTGGACGGAGTCCAGCACCAGCAGCGAGGGCTTCACCTCGTCCAGATGGCCCAGGACGGCGGACAGGTCGGTCTCGGCGGCCAGGTAGAGGTGGTCGTCTATCGCCCCGATGCGGTCCGCCCGCAGCCGCACCTGCCCGGCGGACTCCTCGCCGGTGACGTAGAGCGTGCGGTGGTCGGGACCGGCGGCCTTGGCGGCGACGTCCAGCAGCAGCGTCGACTTGCCCACCCCGGGCTCGCCCGCCAGCAGCACCACCGCGCCGGGCACCAGCCCGCCGCCCAGCACCCGGTCCAGCTCGGGCACGCCCGTGCTGCGCGCGGTGGCCACCTGCCCGTCCACCTGCCCGATGGGCAGCGCGGGGGCCGAGACCCGGCCGGGCGCGGTGGTGCGGACGGCCGGGGCGCCGCCGTACTCCTCGACGGTGCCCCAGGCATGGCACTCCGGGCAGCGGCCGAGCCACTTGGCGGTGGTGTAGCCGCACTCGGTGCAGCGGTAGGCGGGACGGTCCTTGGCGGACGACTTGCGGGCAGCCATGGGCCTCACGTTAGTCGGAACCCCTGACAATGCGGACGGGAAGCGCGTCCGGCCGTCCTCCGGAGCCCGCCGGACGCCTCCTCGCGCCCTCCACCGGGCGTTTGTACGTTTTACCGCAGATGGTCACCCGTAAGGGTTAAACCCGCGCAAGCATCACCAGCGATCCCCGGCCTTCCGCTTACGGTCAGCCGGGTGATGAGCACTCGGCGCGAGCACCCCACGCATACCACCGGCGCACACCGGGCGCACCGTGGCACGCACCGCGCCGCGACGCGGCCGCCGGTGTGCCTCGACCCCTACCTGGACCACCTGGACGGGCTGTTCACCTACTGCCTGTCCGTCATGTGCGAGCACGAGGCAGCCGTCACCGTCCTCGGCGAGGCCCTCGCCGTCGCCGAGCGGCAGCGCCGCCGCGGTCGCACCCCCGGCGACACGGCGCTGCACCGGGCCTGGCTGTACGCCCTGGTCCGCTGGGCCTGCCTGCGCCGCCTCGCCGAACGGCGGAAGCCCGCCGAGCCGGCCGGGCCACCCGAACTCCCCGGGCCCGTCGCCACCGAGCGCCGCCGGGAGCTGGCCTCGCTCGCCTGGCCCGAGGCCGCCGGCACCAGCCCCGAACAGCGCGAGGCCCTGGAGCTGGCCGTACGCCACCACCTGCCGGTCCACGAGGTCGCCGCCGTGCTCGGCCTGGACCACGACGGCACCGAGCTGCTGCTGTCCAGCGGCGCCTGCGAGGTGGAGCGCACCCGCACCGCGCTCGCCGTCGTCGACCGGGGCGGCTGCCCGGCCGTCTCCCGGCTCGCCGGGGGCCGGGAGGTGCTGCTGGGCAGCACGCTGCGCCGGGAGCTGGTGCGGCACGTGGACGAGTGCCCCGAGTGCCGCAGCACCGCCGAGCGGGTCCTGGCCGGCGGCCCGTGGCCCGGCACCGCCCCCGCGGACGCGGGGGCGCTCACCGTGCTGAAGGCGCCGCGCCCCGAAGTGCACGCCGCCATGCTCGCCGCGCAGCGCGCCCGCGACCGGCACCTTCCCCGCTTCGACCGGCGCGGCTTCCCCGTCGGGGCCAGGGACCGCGCCGAGCGCTTCGACCGGCTGCGCAGCCGCGCGGTGACCACGACGGTCGTCGCGACCGTCGTCGCCGCCCCGGTGCTGGCGCTGTGGGCGGCGTACCGCGGGGCGCCGCTGGCGGTCGGCGGCCCGGGCGGCGCCCCGGTCTCGGCGGCCGGGCAGGAGGACTCCGGCGGGTCGTACGGCAGGCCCTACGGGGACGAGGGCCGCGCCGGGAACACCGACACCTCCCGCGGCGGGGACGGCATCCGCGTCGACGTGACCGGCAGGACCCCCGGGGCCTTCCCGTCCGGCACCGGCCGCCCGGAGCGGCCGGGCCCGGACGGCACACCGGCGCCCGGGGACCGCACGGGCCCGGGCCGGCTGACGGTCGAGGCCCAGCCGGCGGGGGACGTCACGCTCGTCACGCTCGTCGCCTCGGGCGGCGAACCGGTCCACTGGTCGGTCTCGGCGGACGCCCCCTGGCTGCGGGTGAGCCGTACGCACGGGACGCTGCGGCCCGGCGAGTCGGTCACGCTCACGGTCACCGTGGACCGCGCGCGGGAGCCCGCGGGCGCGTGGACCGCACGGCTCTCCGTCCACCCGGCGAAGGCGGTGATCACCCTCCAGGGGCGCGGGGGCGCACCGGCGCCCGCCGATCCGACACCGTCCGCCCCGCCGGCGACGCGGGAGCCGTCCGGCCCGCCCCCCACCGAGAACCCCGGCGAGCCCTCCGGCCCGCCGCCGCAGCAGCCCTCCCCGACCCTGCCCGTGCCGCCGGCCCAGGACGGCTGAGGACGACTGAGGACGACTGAGGACGGCTGAGAACGGTTGAGGAGGACGGCCGGGAGCGGCTGAGGAAGCCTGGAGAGCCGCGGGAGTCCGGGGCTCAGCCCTCGCCGCCCCGGTCCACCAGGGGCAGGGGCACCCGGCGCAGGAGGCCGTCCCCGTCCGCACCGTCCCCGTCCGCCGGGTGCGGGGCCGTCACCGGCGGGCCCGCCGCCAGGCGTTCCTCGCACAGCCGGGCCAGCCGCTCGTACCCCGCCGGGCCCATCAGCTCCGTCAGCTCCGGCCGGTACGAGACGTACACCGGCTCGCTCGCCCCGTGCGCGGACGGCGCGCCCGTGCACCACCAGTGCAGGTCGTGCCCGCCCGGACCCCAGCCGCGGCGGTCGTACTCGCCGATCGAGACGTACAGCTTCTGCTCGCCGTCCGGCAGCTCCACCCACTCGAACGTCCGCCGGATCGGCAACTGCCAGCACACGTCCGGCTTGGTCTCCAGCGGTTCGCGGCCCTCCCGCAGCGCCATCGTGTGCAGCGCGCAGCCCGCGCCGGCCGGGAAGCCGGGGCGGTTGAGGAAGATGCACGCGCCCTGGTGGAGCCGCGTCTGCCGCTCGCCGTCCTCGGTCACCTCGACCCAGCCGCGCTCGGAGGTGCCCTCCGCGTGGAACTGCCAGAGCTCGGGCGTGAGCCGCTCCGCATGCGCCGCCACGCGCTTCTCGTCGTCCTCGTCGGAGAAGTGCGCCCCCAGCGTGCAGCAGCCGTCGCTCGCCCGCCCCGCGCGGATGCCCTGGCACCCCCGGCCGAAGACGCAGTTCCAGCGGGAGGTCAGCCAGGTCAGGTCACAGCGGAACACCTGCTCGTCGTCCGCTGGGTCCGGGAACTCGACCCAGGCCCGGGCGTGGTCCAGATCGACCTCCTCGCCCGCGGCCCGCCGCCGTTCGCCGTCCATGTCCTGGTCTTTGTCCTGCTTTGCCGTCTTCGTCTTCGTCACGCCCCCAGGGTATGCACCCGGGGCGGGGCCCTGACCGGCACCCGGCCGCAGTAGCGTGGCTCCTTATGAGACTCGGTGTCCTCGACGTGGGTTCGAACACGGTGCACCTGCTGGTGGTGGACGCGCACCCGGGCGCCCGCCCGCTGCCGGCCTACTCCCACAAGGCGGAGCTGCGCCTGGCCGAACTCCTCGACGAAGACGGCGCCATAAGCCCCGAGGGCGTCGACCGGCTCGTCGCCACCATCCGGGAGGCGCTGGACGTCGCGGAGGACAAGGGCGTGGAGGACCTGCTGCCGTTCGCCACCTCCGCCGTGCGGGACGCCGCCAACGCCGACCGGGTGCTGGAGCGGGTGGCCGCCGAGACCGGCGTGGAGCTCCAGGTGCTCTCCGGCGAGGACGAGGCACGGCTGACCTTCCTCGCCGCCCGCCGCTGGTTCGGCTGGTCGGCCGGACGGCTGCTGGTCCTCGACATCGGCGGCGGTTCGCTGGAGATCGCGTACGGCATCGACGAGGAACCCGACGCCGCCGTCTCGCTGCCGCTGGGCGCGGGCCGCCTCACCGCCGCCTGGCTGCCCGGCGACCCGCCCGACCCGGCCGACGTCCGCGCGCTGCGCCGCCACGTGCGGCACGAGATCGCCCGGATCGTCGGCGAGTTCAGCAGGCTGAGCCCGCCCGACCACGTGGTCGCCACCTCCAAGACCTTCAAGCAGCTCGCCCGGCTGGCGGGGGCCGCCCGCTCCGCCGAGGGCCCGTACGCCCAGCGCGAGCTGGCCCGCGCCTCGCTGGAGGAGTGGGTGCCCAAGCTGGCCGCCATGCCCGCCGCCGAGCGCGCGACCCTCCCCGGGGTCTCCGAGGGCCGGGCCCGGCAGCTCCTGGCGGGGGCGCTGGTGGCGGAGGGCGCCATGGACCTGTTCGGCGTGGCGAAGCTGGAGGTCTGCCCCTGGGCGCTGCGCGAGGGCGTCATCCTGCGCCGGCTGGACACCCTGGCCACCGCCTCGGCATCGTGACCGTCCCGGCCGCCCCGGCCACCGCGACCGCCGTGACCTTCCCCACACCACCGCCCCGGGAGCGGGGGAAAGGCCGCCGTACGGCCGGGCCGTCCCACGGCGCGCCGTAGGCTGTTCCCCGTGGTCGATCCAGCGGTGCACATGCCGGAACCGAAGGTCGCCCTCTCCACGGCCTCCGTCTACCCGGAGACCACGGCGACGGCCTTCGAGGTCGCCGCGCGCCTCGGCTACGACGGGGTCGAGGTCATGGTGTGGACCGACCCGGTCAGCCAGGACATCGAGGCGCTGCGCAGGCTCTCCGACTTCCACGGCGTCCCGGTGCTGGCCGTGCACGCCCCCTGCCTGCTGATCACCCAGCGGGTCTGGTCGAAGGACCCCTGGACCAAGCTCCAGCGCTCCCGCGAGGCCGCCGAGAAGCTGGGCGCGGGCACGGTCGTGGTGCACCCGCCGTTCCGCTGGCAGCGCACCTACGCCCGGGAGTTCGTGCGGGGCGTGTGGCGGATGGCGGACGAGACCGACGTGCGCTTCGCGGTCGAGAACATGTACCCCTGGCGCTACCGCGACCGCGAGATGCTCGCGTACGCCCCCGCCTGGGACCCCACCGAGGACGACTACCGCCACTTCACCCTCGACCTCTCCCACACGGCGACGGCCCGCAACGACACCCTCGCCATGGTGGACCGCATGGGCGACCGCCTGGCGCACGTGCACATCGCCGACGGCAACGGCTCCGCCAAGGACGAGCACCTCGTCCCCGGGCGCGGGAAGCAGCCGTGCGCCGAGGTGCTGGCGCGCCTGGCCGCGTCCGGCTTCGACGGGAACGTGGTGGTCGAGGTCAACACCCGCCGCGCGATGTCCTCGGCCGAGCGCGAGGCCGACCTCGCCGAGGCCCTGGCCTTCACCCGCCTCCACCTCGCCTCCGCCGCCCCGGCGGCCGGAACGTGAGCGGCCGGGGCGCGGACGCCGGGCGCGCCGGACCCGCCGCGCGCCCCCCGCGCCGCCGTGGCCGCCCCACGTCGGCGGCCCGCGCAGCGGCCGGTGAGGCCGCGCGCGACCGCATCCTCGCCTCGGCCCGCGCCGAGTTCGCCGAACGCGGCTACGACAAGGCGTCCATCCGGGCCATCGCCCGCGGCGCCGAGGTCGACCCGGCCCTGGTCCACCACTACTTCGGCACCAAGGAGCAGGTCTTCGAGGCGGCCGTCGAGGTCTCCTTCGCCCCCGCCCGCGAGGGGCTGCGCCACCTCCCCCCGCACGGCCCCGACACCCTCGGCGCCGAACTCGTCCGCTTCTTCCTCGGGGTGTGGGAGAACCCGGCCACCCGCGCCCCGCTGCTGGCGGTCGTCCGCTCGGCGGTCAACAACGAGACCGCGGCCCGGATCTTCCGGGGCATGGTGGTCCGGGAGCTGATGAGCCGCGTCGCCCGGGAACTGGACGCCCCGGACCGGGAGCTGCGCGTGGAATTGGCGGCGGCCCAGTTGGTGGGCACGGCGATGCTGCGCTACGTGCTGGGGGCCGAGCCGCTGGCCTCCGCGGATCCGGAGGAACTGGCCGCCCGGCTGACCCCGGTCGTCCAGCACCACCTGACCGGGGACCTGAGCGGAGACCCGACCGGCGGCCTCGGCGGCGGCCCGCCCGGGGAGTGATCCGGGCGTCTTACGATCCGGACTTTTCGTCCAGAACCTGAGCGGGAGGCGTAGGCTCGTCAGCCACGGTCCTTGGGACCGCGCATCCCGGAACCGTCCCGGGCCGATGCGTCCACGGTTCCCGAAGGTTCACGAAGGAGTGGAGCAGCCATGCCCGAGCTGAGGTCCCGCACCGTCACCCACGGCCGCAACATGGCGGGCGCCCGTGCCCTCCTGCGGGCCGCCGGCGTAGCGCGCGAGGACTTCGGCAAGCCGATCGTCGCGGTGGCCAACAGCTTCACCGAGTTCGTCCCCGGGCACACCCACCTCCAGCCGGTCGGCCGGATCGTCAGCGAGGCGGTCAAGGCGGCGGGCGGCGTCCCCCGCGAGTTCAACACCATCGCCGTGGACGACGGCATCGCCATGGGCCACGGCGGCATGCTCTACTCCCTGCCGTCCCGCGACCTGATCGCGGACTCCGTGGAGTACATGACCGAGGCCCACTGCGCCGACGCCCTGGTCTGCATCTCCAACTGCGACAAGATCACCCCGGGCATGCTGATGGCCGCCCTGCGGCTGAACATCCCCACCGTCTTCGTCTCCGGCGGGCCGATGGAGTCCGGCCGCGCCACCCTCGTCGACGGCACGGTCCGCAAGCTCGACCTGATCAGCGCCATCGCCGAGTCGGCCAACGACGCCGTCTCCGACGAGGACATGGCCCTCATCGAGGAGAACGCCTGCCCGACCTGCGGCTCCTGCTCGGGCATGTTCACCGCCAACTCGATGAACTGCCTCACCGAGGCCATCGGCCTGTCCCTGCCCGGCAACGGCTCGGTCCTGGCCACCCACACCGCCCGCAGGGCGCTGTACGAGGCCGCCGGCCGCACCGTCGTGGAGATCACCCGGCGCTACTACGAGCAGGACGACGCCACCGTCCTGCCGCGCTCCGTCGCCTCCCGGGCCGCCTTCGAGAACGCCATGGCCCTCGACATCGCCATGGGCGGCTCCACCAACACCATCCTCCACCTGCTGGCCGCCGCCCAGGAGGCCGGGCTGGACTTCACGATGGCGGACATCGACGCGATCTCGCGCCGGGTGCCGTGCCTGTCCAAGGTGGCGCCCAACGGCTCGTACTACATGGAGGACGTCCACCGGGCCGGCGGCATCCCCGCCATCCTCGGCGAGCTGTACCGCGCGGGCCTGCTGAACGAGGACGTCCACACCGTCCACAGCCCCTCCCTGGCCGACTGGCTCAAGCAGTGGGACATCCGCGGCGGCTCCCCGTCCCCCGAGGCCGTCGAGCTGTTCCACGCCGCCCCCGGCTGCGTCCGCTCCGCCAGCGCCTTCTCCCAGTCCGAGCGCTGGGAGTCCCTCGACACCGACGCGGCGAACGGCTGCATCCGCGACGTGGAGCACGCCTACTCCAAGGACGGCGGCCTGGCCGTCCTCCACGGCAACCTCGCCGAGGACGGCTGCGTGGTGAAGACCGCGGGCGTGGACCCGTCCGTGTGGACCTTCACCGGCCCGGCCGTGGTCGTGGAGTCCCAGGAGGAGGCCGTGGAGGCGATCCTGGGCAAGCGCGTCAAGGAGGGCGACGTCGTCGTCATCCGCTACGAGGGCCCCAGGGGCGGCCCGGGCATGCAGGAGATGCTCTACCCCACCTCGTTCCTCAAGGGCCGCGGCCTGGGCGCCAAGTGCGCGCTGATCACCGACGGCCGCTTCTCCGGCGGCACCTCCGGCCTGTCCATCGGCCACGTCTCCCCGGAGGCGGCCTCGGGCGGCACCATCGCCCTGGTCGAGAACGGCGACCTGATCAGCATCGACATCCCGAACCGCACCATCGAGCTGAAGGTGGACGAGGCCACCCTCGCCGCCCGCCGCGAGGCCCTGGGCGGCCGGTACGCCCCGGTGGCGCGCGACCGGAAGGTCTCCACCGCCCTGCGCGCGTACGCGGCGATGGCCACCAGCGCCGACAAGGGCGCGGTGCGGGACGTCACCAGGCTCGGCTGAGGTCCCGGAGGTCCCCGGGCCCGGCACTGCCGGGAGCCGCCGGGAGCCGCCGCCGCATAATCGGGGGCATGAGCGAGCAGCGGGAGCGCCCCGAGCCCGAGCCGATCCGTTTCTACGGCACCACCTGGGTGGACCACTCCGGTGGCTACCACCTGCGCCGGATCGCGCTCGCGCTCGGGGCGCTGCTGCTGGCCGCCGCCGGGGCCTGGGTGCTGCGGCTGGTGTACGAGGGAACGGCCCTCGCCCGGACCGGCGGCGTGGTGAGCACGCTGCTCGTGGTGGCCTTCGCGCTGTGCAGCTCCATGGCCTTCAGCCGCACGCTCACCGACTACACCCGCGGCCCCGACGAGGCGCGCGGCCCCGCGGACCCGTCGATGCGCCCGATCAAGGTGATCGGCTTCCTCGGCGTCCTGCTCGCCTACGCCCTGCGCAGCCTGGTCGAGGCTCCCGGCGAGAAGCCGCGGCGCGCGGCGTACGACCGCGCCGTCGAGCGGTACGAGCGCCGCGACGCCGCCCGTGCCGCCCGCCGCGGCAACCCGGCCGCCCGGCGCGGTGCGCGGCCCCGGTCCGGCCGGAACCGCTGACGCGCGCCCGGCGTACGCGCCGTGGTGGGACGTGCCCGGCCCGGACGAGGCCCGGACGGGACGGTGGAGGAGGCGTACGCGGTCCGTCCGACGCCGGTGCGCCGAGCGCCTAGGGGTGAACCCCTACTCTTCCCGGACATGTGTCAGAACTCTTTGACAGGTGTCAGGCGCGCTGGGAGCGTGGAGGCATGAGCTCAGGCCCGGCTCCCACGGGTGACGAGTTGTTGAAGGTGCTCGCGGCGCTCGGCAACCCGCACCGCATGCGGATCGTCGCGGCGCTCGCCGGCGGGCGGAACTACGTCAGCCGGCTCGCCCGCGAGATCGGCATGAGCCGCCCGCTGCTGCACATGCACCTGCAGCGGCTGGAGGCGGCCGGACTCGTCGTCGGGTCGCTGGAGCTCTCCGAGAGCGGCAAGGCCATGAAGTTCTTCGAGGTGGCGCCCTTCGTCTACGAGCTGACCCCGCGGACCGTCGCGGAGGCCGCCGGGACGATCAGCGGCGCCGGCGCCCATCCCGAAGCCGGCCTCACCGCCGACCCCGGTGCCGGTGGCACCACCGACCCCGGCGCCGGGAGCCACCAGGACCGCGGGACACACGAGATGCGTGAGACACGCGAGAAAGAGGACGCGCAGTGAACGAGCAGGTGGAGACCATGGCGGCGGACCCGGCCGGCGTGTGGGCGGCGGCCCTGGGCACCGCCGGCTTCTTCGTCCTCCTGACCGTGATCGTCTGGCAGCTCGCCGCCACCTGGCGCGCCCGGATGCTCGCGGCGCGCGAGGAGGAGTACCGCCGACTCGCCCAGAAGTACGCCCAGCTCTTGGAGGACAACGTCGAGCTCCACCGCCGCAGCATCGAGGAGCTGACCGCCGCCCGGACCTCGATCAGCGCGATGGAGAGGATGATGCGTGAGATCGAGTGACGGCGCCGGCCACTCGTACCCGCGCTCCCCACGCCCTCGCGCGCTCCTCCCCGCCCCCACGCATCGCCCATTCCTCCCAGACGCCCCCGTCCGCGCGCCGGACGGGGGCGTCACGCGTATCGGGGGCCGTCGCGCTTGACGCCTCCGGTGGCGCGGAGCATTATTCAACACATGATGAATTCCGTTGCCGGCGCGGCCATCCGCGCGGACGGCCTCACCGTCGTGCGCGGTGGCCGCACCGTCCTGGACGACCTCGCCTTCGAGGTGCCGCGCTCCACCGTCACCGGCCTGCTGGGCCCCAGCGGCTGCGGCAAGTCCACGCTGATGCGCGCCGTCGTGGGCACCCAGGCCAAGGTCACCGGCACCCTCGACGTCCTCGGCCACCCGGCCGGGTCCGCCCCGCTGCGCTCCCGCGTCGGCTACGTCACCCAGGCGCCCTCCGTCTACGCCGACCTCACCGCCCGCCAGAACCTGGACTACTTCGCGTCCGTCCTCGGCCTGCCCCGCGCCGAGCGCCACGAGCAGGTCGAACGCGCCCTCGCCGACGTCGACCTCACCTCCCACGCCGACTCCCTCGCCGGAAACCTCTCCGGCGGCCAGCTCTCCCGGGTCTCCCTGGCCGTGGCCCTGCTCGGCACCCCCGAACTGCTGGTCCTGGACGAGCCGACCGTCGGCCTGGACCCCGTCCTCCGCCGCGACCTGTGGGCCCTCTTCCACCGCCTCGCCGCCGAGCGCGGCACCACCCTGCTCATCTCGTCCCACGTCATGGACGAGGCCGACCGCTGCGAGCGCCTGCTGCTGATGCGTGCCGGCCGCGTCCTCGCCGACGACACCCCCGACGCCCTGCGCGCCCGCACCCGCACCGAGACCATCGAGGACGCCTTCCTCCACCTGGTCGACACCGCCCGCCGGAAGGAGGCACTCCGGTGACTGCCCGACGCACCCTGGCCACCGCCCGCCGCGTCCTGCGCCAGCTCGGCCACGACCGCCGTACGATCGCGCTCCTGCTGCTCGTCCCGGTACTGCTGCTGACCCTGCTCTACTACGTCTTCGACGCCGACCGCCGCGCCTTCGACGGCATCGGCGCCTCACTGCTCGGCGTCTTCCCGCTGATCACGATGTTCCTGGTCACCTCCATCGCCACCCTGCGGGAACGCACCTCGGGCACGCTGGAGCGCCTGCTGGCCATGCCGCTGGGCAAGGCCGACCTGATCCTCGGCTACGCCCTGGCCTTCGGGCTGCTGGCCGTTGCCCAGGCGACACTGGCCACCGGCGTGGCGGTCTGGTTCCTGGACCTGGACTTCGCGGGCTCCCCCTGGCTGCTGCTGCTCGTCGCCCTGCTCGACGCCGTCCTCGGCACGGCGCTCGGGCTGTTCGTCTCGGCCTTCGCCACCACCGAGTTCCAGGTCGTCCAGTTCATGCCCGCCCTGGTCTTCCCGCAGCTCCTGCTGTGCGGCCTGTTCGCCCCGCGCGACAGCATGCAGCCCGTCCTGGAGGCCGTCTCCAACGTGCTGCCCATGTCCTACGCCGTGGACGGCATGACGGAGGTCCTGCACAACACCGACGTCACCGGCGACTTCGTCCGCGACGTCGTGGTCGTCGCCGGCAGCGCCGCCCTCGTCCTGGCCCTCGGTGCCGTCACCCTCCGCCGCCGCACGCCCTGAGCGGACCGGGCGGCAGGTGCCGCCGGGCCCGGTGACCGGAGCGTCCGCCGACTCCGGACGTCCTCCTCACCGGCCCGGACGGGAGGACCACCAGTCGGACGTCCGGGCGGCGGCACCGCCCCGGGTGCGAGGATGGCGGTGCAGCAACGCGAAGGCACCGGACCCGGACAAGGTGAGCCGTTCCATGACCCAGAAGATCGCCGTCCTCGGAGCAGGCAAGATCGGTGAGGCCCTGCTGTCGGGCATGATCCGCGCCGGCTGGCCGCCGTCCGACCTCCTGGTCACCGCCCGCCGCCCGGAACGGGCCGAGGAACTGCACATCCGTCACGGCGTCACCGCGGTCGGCAACGCCGAGGCCGCCAAGGCCGCCGACACCCTCATCCTGGCGGTCAAACCGCAGGACATGGCGGCCCTCCTCGACGAACTGGCCCCCCACGTGCCCGCCGACCGCCTGGTGATCAGCGCCGCGGCCGGCATCCCGACGACCTTCCTGGAGGAGCGCCTCGCCGAGGGCACCCCGGTCGTCCGCGTCATGCCCAACACCCCGGTTCTGGTGGACGAGGGCATGTCCGTCATCTCCGCCGGCAGTCACGCCACCGAGGCCCACCTCCTCCGCACCGAGGAGATCTTCCAGCCGGTGGGCAAGACCCTGCGCGTCCCGGAATCCCAGCAGGACGCCGCCACGGCCCTCTCCGGCTCGGGCCCGGCGTACTTCTACTACCTGGTGGAGGCCATGACCGACGCGGGCATCCTGCTCGGCCTTCCCCGGGACAAGGCGCACGACCTGATCGTCCAGGCCGCCATCGGCGCGTCGGTGATGCTCCGCGACAGCGGCGAGCACCCGGTCAAACTCCGCGAGGCGGTCACTTCCCCGGCGGGCACCACGATCAGCGCCATTCGCGAACTGGAGAAGCACGGCGTCCGCGCCGCCCTCATCGCGGCCCTCGAAGCGGCCCGCGACCGCAGCCGTGAACTGGCCTCCGGCGACAAGGGTTAGAGGGGTTTGGCGTCCGACGCCTCGTCGTGTAATGTTCTCCGGGCTGTCACGGAGCCACCTCGGTTCCTGGCGGCTCTTCTGCCACGTCCGGTGGCGACCACTCACCAGTGTGACTCCCCTTCCCGGGGTGAATTGCGGCGTGCCGTAATTCTGTTCCGGGTGGCTCGATTAGGAGCCGGAAGGGAAATCCGCTAAGGTGGTGAAA
>NZ_DASQNP010000010.1:0-16009 GCF_035644915.1 Streptomyces sp. | reverse complement strand
AAGGCCGGAGGCCTCAGAAGTCGAAGACGACCCCGGTCTGCTTGAGCAGGGCGCAGGTGTTGGGGTACTCCCCCTGCCAGCGGATCGAGCCGCCCCGCCAGGTGCCCGTGGCGGTGGCGACCACCGGCTCGTGTTCCAGGGTGCAGTTCCGCTCGCGGCCGGACAGGGCGCGCATCTCGCCTCCGGCCCGGTCCAGGGCGGTGCACGCCTCGGCCGCGCGGGGGTGGGGGCCGCCGTTGTCCGGGCAGGTCAGCATCACCCCGCGGGTCCAGGTGTCCTCGGGGTCGGAGACGGTCAGGAAGAGTTCGCCGTGGGGCTCCTCCGCCGCGAGGATCCCGGCCCGGGCGGTGGAGGCCGGGGCGAGGACGAGGAGCGCGGCGACGGCCGCGGCGGCGGTGGCACGGGGGCGCGGGAACATTCGGGCCTCCTGGTGGCTGGACACGATTGCGCGGTCAGGCCACCGCACCGGGGCGGCACCGGCAAGCAGCCGCGCCGCCGCCGTCCCCCGGCCGGCCGATGCGATTCCCCCGGCCGGAGCCGGGCCGCCGCCGGCGGCCGGGTCCTACGGGGCCACGGCGGCGCGTTCCCGTGCGATCCGCACGGCGGCGGAGAGGCCGTCGATGTCGTAGGCGCCCTGGTGCCTGCGTCCGTTGACGAAGAAGGTCGGGGTGCCCGACACACCGCTGAGGTCGGCGGACTCGACGTCCTCGGTGACGCGGCCGGCGCCCGCGCGCTCCCTCATGTCACGGTGGAACCGGTCGGTGTCCAAGCCCAGCTCCTGGGCGTATCCGTGCAGGTCGGAGAGGCGCAGTGCGTCCTGGTGGGCGAACAGCAGGTCGTGCATCTCCCAGAAGCGGCCCTGCGCGGCGGCCGCCTCGGCCGCCTCGGCGGCGAGCTGGGCGTGGAGGTGGACGTCGGTGAGGGGGAAGTGCCGCCAGACGTAGCGGACGTCCCCGAAGTCCGCCAGCAGCTCGCGGACGACGGGCTCGGCCTGCCCGCAGTAGGGGCACTCGAAGTCGCCGTACTCCACGACCGTCACCGGCGCCCGGTGGGGGCCCCGTATGTGGTCGCGTTCCGGGTCGACGGGCTCGGCGAGGTCGACGATCTCCTCGGACCGGCCGTGCAGGGACCGCAGCCGCATGTACTTGGGGAGGGTGCCGATGACCCGGGCGACCAGCCAGGTGGCGGCGGCGGAGCAGACCACCGCGCTGAGGATGCCGATCTTCGCCTCCTCCAGCCGGGCACCGTCGAAGGCGATGGCCGCGATCAGCAGGGACACCGTGAAACCCACTCCGGCGACGGTGCCGCCGACCGCGACGGAGCCCCAGCCGACCGAGGGGCGCAGCCGTCCGCGGCTCAGCCGGGTGGCCAGCGCCGAGGCGCCGAGGATGCCCAGTGGCTTGCCCAGCAGGTAGCCGAAGAGGATGCCCAGGGTGACGGGCGAGGTGAACGCCTGGGAGAGCTGCTCGCCGCCCAGGACGATGCCGGCGTTGGCGAGGGCGAACAGCGGCACGACGGCATAGCTGGTCCAGGGGTGGAACATCTGCTGGAGACGGTCGTTCGGGGAGATCGCCGAGGCGAGACCGAGCCGCACGGACCGTTCGAGCTCCGCCGTCGGCTGTTCGCGGAACAGCCGGAACAGGCCGCTGGCGCGTTCCAGGTCGTCGCGCGCCGCCGGGTACGCGTAGGTCAGCATGCCCACGGCCAGGCCGGTGACCACCGGGTCCACCCCGGACTCCAGCAGCGCCCACCACGCCACCACCGCGGGCAGCGCGTACACCGCGCCCCGGCTCACGCCGACCGCGCGCATCAGCAGGATCACGCCGAAGGCGGCGACGGCCGCCAGCAGCGGCGTCGCGGAGACCTCCTCGCTGTAGGCGACGGTGATGACGGCGAGCGCCAGGAAGTCGTCGACGACGGCCACCGTGAGGATGAAGACCCGCAGGCCCGGCGGCATGCGCCTGCCCAGCAGGGCGAGCGCGCCGAGCGCGACCGCGGTGTCCGTGGACATCGCGATGCCCCAGCCGTACGCCGAGTCCCGGCCCGCGTTGACGGCGAGGTAGATCCCGACGGGGACGAGCATGCCGCTGACGCCGGCCAGCATCGGCAGCGTGATCCTGCTGCGCTCGCGCAGCTCTCCCATGTCGAACTCGCGGCGCGCCTCCAGGCCGACGACGAAGAAGAACACCGCCATCAGGCCGCTGTTGACCCATTCGCGCAGCTCCAGCGACACCCCCTCCGTGCCCAGCCGCACCGAGAGGTGGGTGTGCCAGAACTCCTCGTACGACGAGGGGGCGAGGTTGGCCCAGCCGAGCGCGGCGAGGGCCGCCGCCACCAGGACGGCGGCGCTGCCGGTCTCGGTGCGCAGGAACTCGCGCAGCGCGGACCCCGTGCCGCCGCGCTCCGTCTGGCCGGACAGGTCCGGATTCTCCGGGGACACACTCATCCGGCAATTCTCCACCCGTTCGATGCAATCCGCCCGGTATGCGCCCGGCCGCCGCCCCTCAGCGTCCCCCGCGCCGTTCCGCTGCCGGCGATCTTGCAGAAAACTTGCGTGTCGACTTATAAAGATGGCGATCGTCTCGGGTGTCCGTGAGGACACCGGGAGACACTGCGGTCTCTCTTTTCCCTGTGGGCTTTTCGCGTTCGGCTTTCCACGTTCGACCGTGTGGGAGGGTGATCGATGGCGGAGGGATGGACTTTCGCAGGGGAGTCCGCGCGGGTGGACACCGGCGCGGTCACGCTCATCGAGGGTTCGTCGTTCTGTCTGTCCGAGCCGGGTGGTGACATCGTCCCCGGGACGCCCCAGGGCGTCTTCTACCGCGACACCCGCATCCTGTCGTCCTGGCAGCTCCGGCTGGACGACGAGGAGATCGATCCGCTGTCGGTGACGGTCCCCGAGCCGTACCGGGCGGTCTTCCTCGGCCGCGCCCGTCCCCGGCCGGGCCAGGCGGAGGCCACCGTCCTGGTCGAGCGCCGCAGGTTCGTCGGCGCCGGCATGCGCGAGGACGTGGTGCTGCGCAACCTGGGCAACGAGGCCGCCGCCTGCGTGCTCACCCTCCGGGTGGAGGCCGACTTCGCCGACCTGTTCGAAGTGAAGGAGGGCCGGGTCCGCCTCCAGGGCCAGCACGGGGTGGAGCACGGTGACGGGGCGCTGGTGCTGTCGCGCCAGTGGCGGGGGCAGAGCCGCGGGGTCCGCCTCGCCGCCGAGGGCGCGATCAGCGCGCCGGGCTCGCTCACCTTCCGGGCCGTCGTCCCCCCGCGCGGCACCTGGCAGAAGTCCATCCTGGTGACCCCGGTGGTGGACGGGGTCGAGACGCCCACGTCCTTCCCGCTGGAGCGTCCGGTGGAGCAGGCCGGGCCGGTGGTGCGCAACACCGCGTGGCTGGAGACCGGGCCCAAGGCGTCGGTGGGCGACGAGTCGCTGGCGGCGACGCTGCGCCGCAGCCGCCGGGACCTGGGCGCGCTGCGCATCTTCGACCCGGAGCTGCCGGACACCCCGGTGGTGGCGGCCGGCGCGCCGTGGTTCATGGCGCTGTTCGGACGGGACTCGATCCTCACCGCGCTGATGTCGCTGCCGACCGATCCGCAACTGGCCCTGGGCACCGCCCAGGTCCTCGCCCGCTACCAGGGCCGCCGGGTGGACCCGATGACCGAGGAGGAACCCGGCCGCATCCCGCACGAGCTGCGCTTCGGCGTGGACGCCTCGCTGGTGCTGGGCGGCAACGTCTACTACGGGACCGTCGACGCCACTCCCCTGTTCGTGGTCCTCCTGGGCGAGCTGCGGCGCTGGGGCGCCGACCCGGCCGCCGTACGGGCCCTCCTGCCGCACGCCGACCGGGCGCTGGAGTGGATCGAGCGGTACGGGGACCGCGACGGCGACGGGTTCGTGGAGTACCGGCGCGCCACCGACCGCGGCCTGGTCAACCAGGGGTGGAAGGACTCCTGGGACGGCGTCAACAGCGCCGACGGCCGGATCGCGGAGCCGCCGATCGCCCTGGCCGAGGTGCAGGGCTACGTCTACGCGGCCTACCTGGCCCGCGCCCTGCTGGCCGAGGACGCCGGGGACGCCGAGGGCGCCGCGCGCTGGCGGGCCAGGGCGGGCGACCTCAAGCGCCGGTTCAACGAGCGCTTCTGGCTGCCGGACCGGGGCTGGTACGCGATGGCGCTGGACGGCGCCAAGCAGCCCGTCGACTCCCTGGCCTCCAACATGGGCCACTGCCTGTGGACCGGCATCGTGGACGCCGACAAGGCGCCGCTCGTCGCCGAGAGGCTGCTGTCGCCCGAGCTGTTCAGCGGCTGGGGGGTGCGGACCCTGGCCACCTCCATGGCCTCGTACAACCCGATGAGCTACCACAACGGCTCGGTGTGGCCGCACGACAGCGGCATCGCGGCCGCCGGGCTGATGCGCTACGGCTTCACCGAGCACGCCGGGCGCGTGGCCGAGGCCGTGCTCGACGCGGCGGCGGCCTTCGGCGGGCGGCTGCCGGAGCTGCTGTGCGGCTTCGACCGCGCCGAGTACGACCGGCCGGTGCCGTATCCGGCGTCGTGCTCGCCGCAGGCGTGGGCCTCCGCCACCCCGCTGCACCTGATGAGGGTGCTCCTGGGGGCCGAGGCGTGCCTGCCGCACGGGCGGCTGCGCGTCGCCCCGGCGCTGCCGCCGCGCTTCGGACCGCTGCGCGTGGAGGACCTGCCGCTCGGCGACGCGCGGGTCCGCGTCGAGCTGCGCGAGGGCCGGCTGGACGTGGACGGGCTGCCGGCCGGGGTGGAGCTGACGGACAAGCCGTGCCCGTGCACGGCGATCGGGGGCTGACGCCCTCTCCCGGCCGTCCCCCGGCGGCGCTCCCGCGCCTCCTTCCGCGGCCCGCGCGGCCGCGCCCGGTCCGGCCCGCCGTCCCTTCGCCTGCCTCGTCACCTGTCCCTCTACCTGTCCTTTCACCTGTCCCGTCATCCCCGGGCCGAGCGGCCCGGGGCCGTTCACCGTCGTCCCGAGGGGTCGGCGCGTCCCGCCGTCGAGAGGTCTCCGCGGGCGCGCACACCCCGCGGGGACATCCCGCCCTGCCCAGGACCGCCGACGCGAGCAAAGGAGAGGAGTCGCATGAGCAACCGGCCGCTTCACATCGCGATGGTCGCCCCGCCGTGGTTCGACCTGCCCCCGCGTGGCTACGGAGGCATCGAGGCCATGTGCGCCGACCTGGTCGACGCGCTGATCGCGCGCGGACACCGGGTGACCCTGATCGCGGCCGGCCGCAACGGAACCCGCGCGCGCATGGTGCGCACCTACGACGTGCCGCAGGGGCCGCGGCTGGGCGAGCCGCTCCCGGAGGTGCTGCACGCCGCGGCGGCCGGGCGGATCCTGGCGGACCTCGACGTCGACGTGGTCCACGACCACTCGCTGGCCGGGCCGCTGCTGGCCCGCGGCCGGGGCGTCCCGACGGTGGTCACCGTCCACGGGCCGGTCGACGGGGAGCCGGGGGACTACTACCGGAACCTGGGCGACAGCGTGCACCTGGTGGCCATCTCGGAGGCCCAGCGGCGTCCGGCGCCCGACCTCAACTGGTGCGGCACCGTCCACAACGCCCTCCGCCCGGAGGACTTCCCCTTCCGGCCGGACAAGGAGGACTGGGTCCTCTTCCTCGGCCGCTGCACCCCCGACAAGGGCATGCACCTGGCGATCGACGCCGCGCGCGCGGCCGGCCGGGAGATCCGTCTGGCCGCCAAGTGCAGCGAGCCGGCGGAACACGCCTACTTCGAGGCCGAGATCAAGCCGCGCCTGGGGCCCGGCGTGGAGTGGCTGGGCGAGGTCGGCGGCGAGCGCAAGAAGGAGCTGCTGGCCAGGGCCCGCTGCCTGCTGTTCCCCCTGCAGTGGGAGGAGCCCTTCGGCATGGTGATGATCGAGGCCATGGCCTGCGGCACCCCGGTCGTCACCCTCCGCCGGGGGTCGGTGCCCGAGGTCGTGACGGACGGCGCGACGGGCCTGGTGCGCGACGATCCCGCCGAGCTTCCCCAGGCCCTGGAGGCGGTGGGGGACCTCGACCCGGCGCTGTGCCGCAAGAGCGTCGAGGAGCGGTTCCGCCCGGAGATCATGGCCGCCGGCTACGAGGCGGTCTACCGCCGCGCGATCGCCGCGGGCGCCGGCGTGCGCGCGGCGGTGCCGGCGGAGCCCGGCGGTCCCCTGGCCAGCGCGGTGGACGCGGACATGCTGCCGGTGGCCTGACGCCCCGCTCCCCGGTGCGCCGGCCCCTCCCGCGACGGCGGGGCCGGCGCACCGGGGCGACCGCCCCGTGCAGGCGGGTCTGCCCCCGGCGCTGCCCCGTCGCCCCTCCCCTCCCGCCGCCCCGTCGCGTAGTCCTGGGGGCGATCAGTCCTGGGGGCGGTGTCCGCGGAAGGGAGAGGCATGCGCGCACACGAACGGCGGGAGCGGCAGGAGGAACAGGAAGAGGGGGACGGCGCGCGCGACCGCGCCGCACGGCCGCTGCCCCCGCCCGGGTCCGGCCCGGTGGCGGCCGCCGGGGAGGGCCCGTCCCCCGCCGGCGCCGTCGTCGTCCCCGAACCGACCCCCGGGAGGCCCCGGTGAGGAGAACGCTCGTCGTCGCGGGGGCGACGCTGAGGTGCTCGTTCGGGGCCGCTCCGGCGCCCCTGGCCGTGCCGCCCCGTACCACCACCTCCGCGGGGAGGCCGGTCGCCACCGTCCAGGACGTCCGGACGGCGGTGAACATCCCCCCGTTCGGCCTGTGCGCCAGCCAACTGAATCCCGCGGTGGCGGCGGCCACCGCCGCGGCGGCGGGGGTGCCGACCCCGGCGCCCTGCGTCCCGGCGGTCGCCGCCCCCTGGACGCCGGGCTCCCCGACCGTGCTGGTCGGCCGGGTGCCCGCGCTCACCGCCTCCTCGACCTGCCTGTGCCGCTGGGCGGGCGTGATCACGGTCCTCGACGCGGGCCAGCGGACCGTCCACGTCGCGGGCTAGCCGGTCCGGGAGCCGCCGGCGGCCGTCAGCGGCCGCGGGCCGACGGCGATCCCGAGGGGGCCGGGACCGAGGCGCCGTTGACGAAGACCGACCCGGCGCAGGTCCCGGGCGCGGGGGCGTTCGGGGGGTTCCCCGGTTTGCGGCAGGTCACCTCCATCACGATGGTGCTCCCCGGCGGGGCCTCCACGGGCGTCACCCAGTGGTTGTCGTGGTTGCGGAAGTTCTCCAGCGCCAGCGAGATGACCGTCCTGTCGTCGATGGAGACCCGCAGGGTGCCGGTGTCGCCCTGCGGCGCGCTGGCGACGATGTCGGTGATCAGCAGCAGCCGGTCGTCCGGCACCCGGAAGACCTCGGTGTCGCTCCCGCCCGGGGAGACGCTGGTCTCCAGCACGGTGGCGAACTCGTCCCCTCCCCCGCCGCCCCGGGCGCTCCCGCCGGTGCCGCCGTTCTGCCCGGCACCGCCGTTCTGCCCGGTGCCGCCGTCCGCCCCCCGGTCACCGCCGGGTCCGGCGGAGTCCCCGTCGCCGCCCGGCTGCCCGCCGGGACCGGCGCCCTGCCGGTCCGCGCCGCCGGACGCGGGCGACGACGGCAGGGACGAGGCGTTCGTGGCCTCCTCGATGGCGGCGTCGGCCTGTTCCCGCGCGGCCGAGCGGACGGTGGGGAGGACCAGCGTGAACCACAGGACGAGCAGCGCGATGAGCAGCGCGAGCAGGGCCAGCAGCCAGTACGGCAGGATCGGCTGCTGGACGTACGTCCCGCTGGGGACGGCCGGGGGCTCGTCGCCGTCGCCGTCCCGCCGGGCCCGCACCTCGAACGGGTGCTGCACGGCCGTGCCGAACCAGAGCAGTTTGCGCGGCCGGACGACCAGGTCGACGTGGGTCTCCTCGCCGGGTTCGAGGGTGAGCGTCTCGGTGGAGAGGGTGTGTTCCACCTCCTCCGACGCCTCGTCGGCGGCGAGCCGCACCGGGACCGGCGTGTTCCCGAGGTTCGCCACGCGCACCTGGAAACGGGCCCGCAGCCGCCGCTTCCGCTGGGGCGGCACCACCTCCGCGTCCAGTTCGTGGAACGGCAGCACCTCGACCACGCCCTCGGGGACCACCACCCCGTCGGGACGCTCCGAGGGCAGTACGCGGACCGCGTACGGCAGTTCCCCGGCGCGGACCGTGGAGGACCGCGGCGGCCGGAAGGCCAGGGTCGCGCTCCCCTCGGTCCCCGGGTACAGCGAGAGGGTCTCGGGCTCCACGGTGGTCCAGTCCGAGGCGTCGCCGACGACGGTGAGCCGGTAGGACTCGACGATGTCCCCGCTGTTGCGCACGCGCAGGACGACGTGCTGCTCGTCGCCCGGGGCGACGGACGCGGAGGAGGGGTCCACATGGGCGGTGGCACTCATGGTTGCCGACTGTAGGCAGCCGGCCGGCGGTCCACACGGCCGGAAAGGGAACCACTTCGGGCAGATCCGCGGCCTGTTAGGCCGCTGTTAGGCCCCTGGAAAGACCCGTCCCGCACACTGGGTGCGGCCGGCGCCGTACCGGGCCGCGCCTCCCGGGATGCCCCGTCCCGTGTCCGTGCATCTGTCCGTGCATCCCGTCTTCGCACCCGTCTTCCCCGAGGAGCCCCGTGGAGCGCGTCGCCGTCTACGTCCACGCCGATGACCCGATCTCGCAGTCGGGCGTCGTCAGCCAGTTACGGACCCGCCCCGAACTCCGGGTCCTGGACCCGGAGGAGCAGGACCGCGCCGCGGTCCTGCTCGTGGTGGCGGACACCGTCGACGAGCGGACGGTGGCGCTGCTGCGCCGGCTGCGCCGCACCACCGCGTCCCCGCTGGTCCTGGTGGTCTCGCGGGTGGACGACACGGGGCTGGCCACCGCCGTCGAGTGCGGGGTGGTGGGGCTGGAGCGGCGCCGCGAGGCCACCCCGGCCAACCTCGCCCGGGCGATCGCCTCGGCGGCGCGCGGCGAGGGCAGCATGCCCGCGGACCTGCTGGGACGGCTGCTGGAGCAGATGGGCCGGTTGCAGCGCCAGGTCCTGGACCCGCGCGGCATATCCTTCTCGGGCCTCCACTCCCGGGAGATCGAGGTGCTCAGGCTGGTGGCGGAGGGGTACGGCACCCGGGAGATCGCCCAGCACCTGGCCTACTCGGAGCGCACCGTCAAGAACGTCCTGCACGACATCACCAGCCGGCTCCAGTTGCGCAACCGCTCGCACGCCGTGGCGTACGCCATCCGCGAGGGGCTGATCTGACCGGTCGCGGGGCCCGCCGGACCCGGCCTGCCCGAACGGGCAGCGGCTTCTTCCCCCGGTCCCGTCCCGTCGGCCGGGGCGCGCGGGGCGGGCGGCACCGAGGATGGGCGGCGAACCGACCGCAGGCGGGTGCTCCCCGTCCCCCCGATGGGATCTCAGTTGGTGCGTCCTCTCGACCGCGGGCCGGGCGGCAGGCTCTGCGCCGCCGTCCTGGCGCTGCTGCTCGTCGTCACGGGCACCGTGCTCGTACAACTGCGCGGCACGCCCGCCTCCGCCGACCCGGACGGCGCCGCCGCTCAGGGCAGGGTCGCCTACGGCGGGACCCTGCACCGCAGCATCGGCACGGTGGACCCCGGGAACACCGAGCGCAGCGAGCCCTTCTTCCCCGGCGGGCCGCAGCACTTCGACGACGAGGTCTCGGTGCGGGGCGACACGGTCGTGTGGACCAGCCTGCGCGACTCGGTGCGCCCGCAGGTCCACCTCAGGCGGGGTGACGGCCCGGTCGTCCGGCTCACCGACGACGCCGAGGGCGTGCAGCACCCGGTGCTGTCGCCCGACGGCCGGCGGGTGGCCTTCGCGGCCTCGACGGGCCGCGCGGACGGCGGCCGGGACATCTGGGTGGTGAACGCCGACGGCACCTCCCCGCGGCGGCTGACCGACGGCAGGGGGGAGAACACCTGGCCCACCTGGTCGCCGGACGGCGGCCGGCTGGCGTTCAGCGGCAGGCGCGGCACCGACGGCGGCTGGCAGATCTACCGCGTCTCCGCCGCGGGCGGCGGCATCACCCAGCTCACCGACGACCCCATCGACGAGGAGGCGGCCAGGACCGAGGTGATCGGGAGCACCCAGCCGTCCTGGGACCCGGTCCCGGAGCACGACCGCATCCTCTTCACCTGCCACCACCCCAGCAGCGAGGGCGGCGAACCCGCACGGCTCAAGTGGATCCCCTCCGCCGGGTCGCTCGGCACCACCGGGGAGGAACTGCTGCCCGGACGGGACTCCCGCCAGGGAAGCTGGTCGCCGGACGGCACCACCGTGGCGTTCGTCAGCCACACGCGGCCGGACGGGTACGGGTCCGACGCGCTGGACCGCGTCTACACCGTCGAGTTCGGTGCCGGGGGCGCCGTGGGGACGCCGCACCTGCGGCTGGCGGAGGACCGGCGGGTCGCCGGCCCCGTCTGGTACGCGGCGGCCGAGGGCGGCGCCCGGCTGCTGGTCACCCGCACCACCGCCCGGACCGCCGCGACGATGGACCTGATGGACGTGCTCCCCGACGGCTCGGACCCGCGGGACCTCCAGGTGCCGCTGCGCGACCTCAACCAGGACCGCGCCCACGGCTACGACCTCTCCGACGTGAGCCAGCAGTACTCGCCGGACGGCCGCTCCATCGCCTTCACCCGCGTCGACTACGAGACCGGCACCAGGCGCAGCCGGGTGTGGATCGCCGACGCCGACGGCACCGACGCCCGGCCGCTGCCCGACGAGGCCACCCCGTCGACGGCCAGCACCGGCTTCCCCGCCTGGTCCCCGGACGGCACCAGGATCGCCCTCACCAGATCCTGCCTGCCCTGCCGCCCCGACGACGAGGTCGCGGTGGTCGAGGTGGCCACGGGGCGGCAGGTCTACCGGATCGACTCCCCCAGCACCGACTCCGACAGCCGGGCCGCGTACTCCCCGGACGGCGGCACCCTCGTCTTCACCCGCCGCGACCTCGGCGGCGAGGGGACGACCACCCACCTCTGGACGGCCGTGGCGGCCGACGGCAGCGGGCAGCGGGACCTCACCGCGCTGGACGACCCGCGGGGCGACCGGAACAGGGACAGCCACGCGTCGTACGCGCCCGACGGCTCCACCCTGGTGCTGGTCGCCGACGGACGCCTCGGCCTGGTCGGCGCGGACGGCACCGGTCCGAGGACCGTCCCGGACCCGCAGGACCTGTGCCGCTCCGGCGGGACCGGCCCCGGCCGCTGCTCCCACCCCGCCTGGTCCCCGGACGGCGGCCGGATCGCCGCCAACGGCGAGGTCCAGGCGTCCGCCACCGCCCACGACCCCGACGCCGTCCGCCGGTACATCGCGCTGGTGGACCCGGCCACCGGCGCGGCGCAGCGCATCACGGGGACGCGCTTCCGCGGCATCGCGGGCGACGACGGGCAGCAGGTCGCGCCCACCTGGCAGCGCACCTCCGACCTGGGCACCGAACTGGCGACCCCGCCCGGTCCGGTCACCGTGGGCGGCACCGGGGTCCTCACCCTGACCGTCACCAACCGGGGACCGGCGGCCGTGCCCGACACCGTGCTGACGATCACCGTCCCCGACGGCCTGCGGCCGGCCGCCGCACGGCCGGACGCCGGAAGCTGCACCGAGGACCTGCGCTGCGCCCTGGGCACCCTGGCGCCCGACCGGGTGGTGCGGGTGGACCTGACCGTCTCGGGCACGGCCCCCGGCTCCTTCCCCGTCACCTGGACGGTCGGCGGCGGGCTGCCCGACCCCGACGAGTCCGACAACCGGGGCCGCGCCGACGTGGAGGTCGCGGAGCCGGGCCCGTCCCCGAGCCCCACCGCCCCGAGCACGCCCCCCGGCCCCTCCCCGAGCGCGCCGCCCGACCCCACCCCGACCTCGGTCCCCCGGCCCAGCGCGCCGCCCGGGCCCACGGCCCCGCCCGGGCCGGGGCGGCCGGCGGCCGACCCGGCGCTGCGGGTCACGGTCACCCCCGACCCCGCGTACGTCGGCGGCCGGGTCACGGCCACCTACCGGCTGACCAACCGCGGCGGACGCCCGGCGACGGGCGTGCGGGTCCAACTGGCGCTCCCGCCCGGGGTCCCCGTCTCCCGCGGGCCCGCGGGGTGCGACGCGGCCCTGCGGTGCCCGGTCGGCGAGCTGGCCCCGGGGGCGTCGACCGTGCTCCGGGTGGTCCTCACCCCCCGCGCCGCCGGAACCCTGCGCTTCTCCGGAACGCTCACCACCACCGGAACCGACGCCGCGTCGGCCAACAACCGTACGGAGGTGTCCGTCCGGGTGCTGCGGCCGCGCATCGTGGCGGTGCCCCCCGTCGGCGCCCCCGGCTTCGTCACCAGCGTGCGCGGCAGGGACTTCCCGCCCGGGGTGCCGGTACGGCTCACCTGGAAGCCCGGCGTCACCGCCGCGGCCCGGCCGGTGGTCCCGGCGGCCGACGGCACCTTCACGGCGCAGATGCTGATCCTGCCCAACGACGCGCTCGGCCGCCGCACCATCACCGCCGCCGGCGCCCGCCGGGGCGGACCTGCCGCCTTCTCCCCGGTGACCACGCCGTTCCTGGTGGTGGACCAGACGCCGGACCCGCCGTTGTTCGACAGCCGGGACTTCTGAGGGAGGCGGCACCGCGTGATCCACGAGGTGGACGAGGCCCTGCAGGCCCTGCTCACCGACGACGTCCTGGCCGGCACCGGCGTGGAGGTCGTCTTCGAGGCGCCCACCAGGGAGTGGGCGGCCCGGCGCAACGCACCGACCGTCAACCTGTTCCTCTACGACATCCGCGAGTCGGTCGCCCACCGGCAGCAGGGCCGGACACCCGAGTACGGCCCGGACGGGACGGCGGTCGCGTTCCACGGGCCGCCCCGCTGGTTCGCCCTGTCCTACCTCGCCACCGCCTGGACCAAGCGGCCCCAGGACGAACACCGGCTGCTGTCGGTGCTGCTCGCGGGGATGCTGGGCCACACGGTGCTGCCCGCCGGCCGCCTGACGGGCTCCCTGGCGGCGCTGGGCCTTGCCGTCCCCTGCACCATCGCCCTGCCGCCGGAGGACGGACGGGCGCCGGCCGACGTGTGGAACGCGCTCGGCGGGGAGCTGAAGCCGTCCCTGGACCTGGTCGTCACCGCTCCGCTGGCCACGGGCCGCCGGGTGGCCGCTCCACCGGTGACCGACGCGCTGCTGGTGCGCGCCGTGGACGCCTCCGGGGGGCCCGCCGACGCGCCACGGCCCAGCGAGGTGCGCCGCCCCCGCTACGAGGGCGACCGGACGGAGCCGGGCGACACCGCTGCCGGCACCGCCGTCCCCGTCGGGGTACGCAGGGTGCGCGGCGAGGCCGCGCGCCGCCCGCCGCCCGGGCCGGTGCCCCGGTGACCGCCCCCATCCGTGACCGGCCGCGGCCGGAGGCGGCCGGGGACGCCGGGCGGTCGGGCGCGCCCGGGCCGGGCGTCCCCGCGCCGGACCCCGTCGGGGACCGGTCGGCGGGACGGCTCCACCTCGCCGCCCGGCTGCGGGCGACCGAGCAGCGGGTCCGGCACGCCGTCGAGGTCCGTCGCCGCGGGGACCCCCGGCCGGACGACCCCCTCCGGGGGCTGTACCTGTCGGAGGAGGCCGTGGACCGGATCCTCGCCGAGCCCCCGGCTCCGCCGCCGCCCGCCGACCCGGTCCGGCCCGGTCCCGGGGCGGCGGCGGAGACGGAGGCGGAGGCCGAGGCCCGTGCGGACGAGGCCGAGGCGGCCGGGGCGCACCTGCCCCTGCGCGCCCTGGCCCGCAACTTCGCGCTGGCGCCGCTCGACGTCGAACTCCTGCTGATCGCCCTGCTCCCGGACGCCGACGGCCGCTTCGAGAAGCTGTACGGCTACCTCAACGACGACGTCACCCGGCGCCGGGCCGGCGTCGGGCTCGCCCTGGAACTGGTCGGCGCCGGACCCCTGCACGCCGGGGCCCGGTCCAGGCTCGCCCCGGGCGCGCCCCTGGTGGACGGCGGGCTGCTGCTGGTCGAGGAGACCGACCGGCCCTTCCTCTCCCGCCCGCTGCGGGTGCCCGACCGGGTGACCGCGCACCTGCTGGGCGACGACACGCCGGACCCCCGGCTGCGCGGGCTGCTCACACCACCGGCCGCACCACCGACCGCACAGTCGGGCGCACAGTCGGGCGCACCGCCGGCCGTACCGCCGTCGCGGCAGGCCATCCGGCTGGGCGAGGCGCTGCGGGCCGGTGTCCGGCTGGTGTACCTGCGGGAGCGGGCCGGCGGCTGCGCGGCCTCCCTCGCCGCCGCGGCACTGGCCGCCTGCGGCCGCCCCGCCCTCGGTCTCGACCTCGCGGCGCTGGCCGCCGGACCGGCCCCCGAGGAGGCGCTGCGCGCGCTGGCCAGGGAAGCCCGGCTGCTCGGGGCCGGAGTGGTGGCCGGTCCCGTCGACGCCCTCCGGAGGGACGGGGCACCGGCACCGGACCGGCTGCTGCGCGCACTGGCCGGCCTGCCCGTTCCCGTCCTGCTGTCCGGCCGGTGCGGGTGGGATCCGCTGTGGGCCGAGGACGGCCCCCTGCTGCTGACGGCGCCCCGGCTCACCGCCGGCGACCGCGCGGCACTGTGGCGGGAGGCGCTGGACGGCGCGGACCTCGCCCCCGGCGTCGAACCGGCCGCGGCGCTCGCCCCCTTCCTGCTGGACCCCGGCCAGATCCGCCGGGCCGCACGCGTCGCGCGCCGGCAGGCGCTGGCGGAGGGCGCCGGACCGGTCACGGCACACCACCTGCGGGCCGGGGTACGGGCGCAGAACGCCGCCGGGCTGGAACGGCTGGCACGCCGTGTGGAGCCGGCCGTCGGCTGGGACGACCTGGTGCTGCCGGACGACACCGCCGCGCAGCTCGGCGAGCTGGCGCTGCGCGCCCGGCACCGCGACCGGGTGCTGGGGGACTGGCGGATGCGCCCGGGCGGCGGCCGGGGCCGGGGGGTGATGGCGCTCTTCGCCGGCGACTCCGGCACCGGCAAGACCATGTCCGCCGAAGTGGTCGCGGCCGACCTCGGCCTCGACCTGTACGTGGTGGACCTGTCGTCGGTGGTGGACAAGTACGTCGGCGAGACGGAGAAGAACCTCGAACGCATCTTCACCGAGGCGGCCGGGGTCAACGGGGTGCTGCTCTTCGACGAGGCGGACGCCGTCTTCGGCAAGCGCTCCGAGGTCAACGACGCCCACGACCGCTACGCCAACATCGAGAGCGCCTACCTGCTCCAGCGGATGGAGTCCTTCGACGGGATCGCCGTGCTCACCACCAACCTGCGCGCCAACCTCGACGAGGCGTTCACCCGCCGGCTCGACGTGATCGTGGACTTCCCCCTGCCGGACGCCGGCCGGCGCCGGTCGCTGTGGGACCGCTGCCTGGGGGCGGAGGTACCCCGTGCCGACGACCTCGACCTGGAGTACTGCGCCCGCTTCGAGCTGGCCGGCGGATCGATCCGGGCCTGCGCGGTGACCGCCGCCTACCGGGCCGCGGAGGCCGGCCGGCCCCTGTGCACGGCCGACCTGGTGGTCGCCGTGCAGCGCGAGTACCGCAAGCTCGGGCGGCTGGTCCTGGCGGGCGAGTTCGCCCCGTACCCGGTCGGACCGCAGGCCGGCGGGTGACGCGCCCCCGGTGCCGAGGGCCGGGTGGCGTGCCCCTTCGGGCACTCCTCGCTGCCCTCCACCGGTGCCCAGCGGCCGTATCCCCCGGCCGCGCGCGTGAGCGAGGCTGCCAAGCGACCGGAGTCGCCCCGGAGGAGGAGCAGGAATGCCGTCGTATCTGTCGCCCGGCGTCTACGTGGAGGAGGTGCCGGGCGGGCCCCGTCCGATCGAGTCGGTCGGGACCTCCGTCGCGGCCTTCGTGGGCTTCGCCGAGAAGGGCCCCTTCCACACGCCGACCCTGGTGACGAACTGGAGTCAGTTCACCCAGACCTTCGGCGCCTTCGTCGACGGCTCCTACCTGGCCCACTCGGTCTACGGGTTCTTCGCCAACGGCGGCGGCATCGCCTACGTCGTCCGGGTCGGCGACCGGACCGACGGGGCGGACGGCGGGGAGGGCGCCAAGGCGGCCGGGAGCCGGA
>NZ_DASQNP010000009.1:0-20927 GCF_035644915.1 Streptomyces sp. | reverse complement strand
CCGTGAAGTTCGATTATCAGGGTATTAACTTCGAGGTCCATGCACTCCGCGAGTGACACATGCTGCGGGTCAGGAAAATTATCTCTGAATATTTTATTGTATTTGGGCTGAAAGTATCGAATGAGGCCAGCTTCGGCGAGCGCAACACCCTCATGCCCATTGAAGTGTTCGTTCTGAACTACCTTTTTGTAGACGCGAACCGCATGTGCGGTGTCTTCTTCTTCGCTTACCGTGCCTACGTCCCTGGGATGCATGGTCGACATGGTTGCCACGTCTGTAATGGCACACAGAGAAAGCCAGATTTCGCGATCCGGGCGCTGCTCAGAATAGATCCTTTGAAGGGTGTCGTGCTTGCGTAGCCGGTCGAATGCTTGGCGTTCCCCGGCCTTCCCAAAGGCCTGCCCCACGTAAAGAACTTCATGGGTTCGCCATGATGGGTCTACGCCAAGAAGGGCCAGCAAGACATGCGCGTTCCCTGTTATTAGAGTCTCGCCACTCTCCTGATCAATGAGAGAAAAATCTTCATACGGATAGTCCGATTTCCAGGCGATCTCCCTTGCGCTTCCGCGAAGTTCGTAGCCGAAGCTGAAATCGAGATACGCGAAATCTTCTTCGGACTGTTGCCTGGCTACTCCTGAGACGCATCCATCTTTAATGGTGATACTTTTGGGAGGGATGGATACTCTGGGAGCTTGGGTAACTATGTAAATGTGGCAAGGAGGGTCTCTCGGTACGTCTTGTTTTTCGAGGTCACGTTGCCTGCCGAGGATCATTGGGCATACGACGAGAGTTAACCCAATCTCGATTCCATATTTCCTCAATTTACCTCGATCTCCTTTAGTCGCCTCAATTGTTTTCTAAGACTTTGCCGTTTTCGGCATCTGCCGGATTAAGCACAAGAAGACTTCTCTTTAGAGGGATTCGATGGGATGCCGGGCACGTGGCGTGTAGGGTCGTCGAAGGAGGCGAAGACCTCCAAGAGTAGCTGTCACCGAGCTACTCTGGGCTGATTTTACGGAGGGAATTGCCCGGCTGATATTGACTTGGGTAGGGGCTGGATCCTCTTGCCCGTCCAGTCGCGCTAGTTAGCGATTGGACGGGCAGAGCGTCAGACACCCCTCAGCCGAACCCTAGAACAGGGAAGCTAATATTGACCTATGGAGGAGGGTTCGCTCCTGCCTGGATCGCGGCATTTTGAGTCCGCGCGACTGCCCGTGTATGGACGCTATCTGATCGACGCAGAACAAATAGAGAAGCCAGAGCGATCACACTCGGTCCTGACAGCATAGAAGCTAAGACCACGTGTCCTGCCACGCCGACGATGACGGCTCCGACAAGCATTCCAGCGCTCAGCAGGAAGCCTGCAACAAGGCCGGTGATCAATAGGGTGTGAGATCGGCGTGCAGCAGCCTCCTGAGCTTGCGCTCGAATGGCTTCGATCTCCAATTTCCGGAGGGCCGACTGCTCTGCCATTCGAAGTTCGTGTTCGCGTCGCAGTTGCGGCTCAAGAGCTTTTAGGGCGACCTGTAGATGTTCGACTGGAAGGTCCGCCCACTGCATGGCGATCTCCAGGCCTGTTTGCTGGTGTCGCGGGACATCTGCTGCCTCACGTGTCATCGCTTCGTCCCCCACCGCCATCAGGTACTGGTTGCCGTTGCTTAATTCCTGGTGGCGGAGGCCCGAGAGCTCTGAACAGTTCATCAAACCCCAGGGAAAGATGACGCACCGCAGCGCCTGTGTCCTGGTTCTCGGTTAGTTCGAGCAGGTCCGGGGCCGGGCGTTGAGGAAGTATCTGTTCCACTATGCGCACAAACATGGCGACATCGCGCATGAGGTCATCGGCTTCTCGCGTGCTTACTGCACCGGGTATGCCTGCCTCTGCGCGAGCCCTTCGAACAGCGCCAGCCGCGAACAGAGCCCCCCATTCAGCTAGTTCGGGTGCCACCTCGGGCAAGACCTCCCAAACAGACCTTATCCGGCGGCGCCGATGCGAGGTCTCCTCAGGGCGCCTACGCACGGCAAGCACCGCCGCTGCGGCGCGCAGAGCGGCAAGGTGCGCGGTTGCATACCGCTCATTTGGGTTCACCAGGACTGCGGCCTCCCTGAGCCCGGCGTGCGCCTGGGAAATAAGGTCCAAGGCAGAGGGAGGCATGGCGTCGTACCCAACCATGTGTTGATCGGAGTCGCGTTCGGTTGCATCTCGCGTCGTATCACGCTGAGATTGGGTTGAGCCCTGGCTACTGACCCTTGCCCAACGCTCCTGAAGTGCTATGAGTGGCGCGTCCGTGGCATTCTCAGTTGCCAGCCACTCATTGTCGCCTGCAGCTCGGAGCGCTTGGCGGTATGCGTCTGCCAAGAGTTCCTCGGGTAAAAGATCTTGAAGTAGTCGCGACGCCTGCTTGGGCTTCCGCAGTCTAAGAGTGTCCTGGGCCAGCCTCCAGGCCCCGTATGTGGCCAGGGCTGCGAGTGCGATGACCAGGGGTGTTACCAGCCACTCCATACCTCAACCCCCCTCAACGCGCTTTATAGGGCAGGCTACCAAGGCAACCGGCGTGTCATGGGTGTAACTGAGTCATCAAGCACGACACGAAGCTGGCTGCCCAGTGACTGGGAATCTAGGTTCACGCAGAGGCCGCTGCTGTACAAGCAGCGGAGTACAGCAACCAGGGCGACCTCGGCCGACCGTCAGCGGCTCCAGGCGGCTGGGTGACCGGGCTGGGAGACCTCAGCGACCATGGTGCCGGCAGTTCGGGACGAGGAGTTCGCAGGTTCCGGGGGGTGCTGGTGTACGCCAGCCCGTACGCCAACAGCAGCACACAACCACGGCCGACCGAGGTCGCCTGCTCACCCGGTGATCAGTGCCCGACCAGGCAAGACACGGCCTGAAAAGCGGACAGTCGGGAGCCAAGCAGGGAGCCAACTGGGGTGAACGGGCTCGACCCGCCCTGGACTCCCACGGACGCTCACAGGCCACGCGATGCAGGTCAGGGCATGGAACAGCGAGGCAGACAAGGGGTGTGATCGCATTCGGGACGAAGAGGTCGTGGGTTCAAATCCCGCCACCCCAACGCAGGTCAGAGGTCCTGCCGGATCCTTCCGGCAGGACCTCTGAGCATGAGGACTTGCATGGCGATCCGCGGGTGCACGTCCATCGCGGTCAGGAGCGATGCGCAGGTGTGGCGGGTGTCATACACCCGAATGATCAGGAACCCCGGCACGGTCACAGCGCCGGTTGAACTCCCGGGTGAAGTTCCTCGGCTCGATCAGCGTCTCGTACCGCGTCGTGAACACGAAGTTCGATTCGATCCACAGTTCCCCGGCGGTGCGCGCCGTACGGTGGGGGTGTGACGCGGGTGATCGTGGCAGCCGGGGGTGGGGGCGACGCCGTCGCCGCCGTGATGGTGGGCGCCGCCCTGTACGGCGCGGGGGAGCCCGCGGTGATCCTCACTTACGCCTGGGACCGTCTGCTGGTCGATCCCGTGCCGGGCCCGCGCGGACCCGGCGACTTCACCGGTCTGCGCCCCCTCACCCCCCACGTCCTCGCCGTCCCCGCCGCCGCCGAGCCGGTGGCCCCGGCCGGGTCCACGCTGCCGCGGCTGGCCGCCGAACTCCCGCACACCTTCGCCCTGATCGACCCGCACCACGGCGCCCGGGGCATCGCCCGCCAGGTCGGGGAGCTCGTCGACCAGCTGGCCCCGGAGTCGGTCGACCTGCTCGACGTCGGCGGCGACATCCTCGCCCGGGGTGACGAGCCCACGCTGAAGAGCCCGCTGGGCGACGCCCTCACCCTGGCGGCCTGCTGCCGGGTGGACGCGCCCGTCAGGCTGCTGGTCGCGGGCCCCGGCCTGGACGGCGAGATCCCCGCCGACGTCCTCCGTGACCGGCTCGGCGCCCCGGTCGCCACCCTCGCGCCCGAGCACGTGGAGGCGCTCGGCGCGGTCCTGGACTGGCATCCGTCGGAGGCGACCGCCATGCTCGCCGCCACCGCCCGCGGCGTGCGCGGGCTGTGCGAGGTGCGGGGCGCCGGGCTCGCCGTCCCCCTCACCGACGAGGGCCCGACCGTTCACGAGGCCGGTCTCGAAGAGGCCCTGGAGCGCAACGAGTTGGCCCGCGCCGTGCTCGACACCACCGGTCTGGCGGAGGCCGAGCGGCACAGCCGGGAGATCTGCGGCTTCTCCGAGATCGACGGCGAGCGCCGCCGGGCCGCACGGCTGGGCGCCCGCGCGCCGGCCGGGCTCGACCCCGACGCCGCCCTGGCCCGGCTCGACCGGTTCCAGGCCGACGCCCGCGCCCGCGGCATCACCCACACCACGTTCCGCCGCATCGCCGAGGTCCTGGGCCTGAACGGCACCCTGCGCCTGGACCTCCGCGACCTCCTGCTCGCCCGCCGCCCCGAGCAGTACGAGGCCCCGCTGTGGCGCGTTCCGGCCGAAGTCTGAGCGCCTTTTCCCTTTCACCGGTGGCCCGGACGGCGTACGGGACATGATGTCTCCCCGACCACGATCCCCTGGGGGAACCATGCGCCCACGCAGCGCCGCCGTCGCGCTCACCGCCGCCGCGCTCCTCGCGGTCACCTCGTGCAGCGGCGAGGGCGGTGACGGCGGGCCGGACGAGGGGAGACCGACCGCGGCCCCGTCCCCCTCGTCCACGCCCCGCACCATGCCTCCCGGGGACGCCGCCGCGCTGAAGGATGCGGTCCGCGCGTACGTCGACGCCTACTTCGCGCCGGACGTCGACGCCGCGTACGCGATGTTCTCCGCCCGCTGCCGGAAGGCGGAGTCCAAGGACGGGCTCGCGGTGTCCCTGGAGCGGGCGGAGGCGGCGAACGCGGACGGCGTGCGGTACGAGCTGGAGCGGTTCGCCGTCGACGAGTTCTCCGGGGACACCGCGCTCGTGACGTACGGCGTGGGCGAGGACTCCCGGTTCGACCTCAGGGGACGGCAGTGGGTCCGCGAGGGCGGCGAGTGGCGGTACGACGCCTGCTGAAGCGGTCGGCGCGTCAGGCGTCCTGTGGGCGGCTCCTTCCCGGCCGCCCCCGTGACGCGGCCGGGAAGGAGCGGGGAAGGGGTCAGGGGACGGTGGTGCGGAGCCGGGCGAGGACGGTGCCGTCGGGGCCGTACGCGGTGACGGTGATGCTGCCGTCGCCGATTCCGGTCCGGCCCGCGTCGACGTGGTACGCGCCCCAGCCCGGGTCGCCCGCCAGCCGCACCATCTCCGCCTCCCAGGTGCGGCCCGCCGCCTCGACCGTGATCCGGGCCGGTTCGGTGTCCGTGCGGAAGGTGCCGGTGTAGAGCGTCCCGCGCTCCGAACTGCTGTAGTTGCAGGCGATGCTGTCGGGGCGGATGTTGTCGCCCGTCAGGTGCCGGGCGTGCTCGATCTGCTCCCGGAAGTCCTCCGGGCCGTCCCACGCCACCACGTAGTTCTGCTCCCCTTCCGGCAGCAGGCCCAGCAGCGCCCCCTGCCCGATCCCCACCGGCTCGTACGGCCGCACCACCCGTACCGCCGACGACGGCGCGTGGTGCTCACCGGCCGTCGCGGAGGGCGCGGGGCGGGGGGAGGCCGCGGCCGGCGGGGCCGGGTCGGGTCCGGGGGAGAGCCGGGGCGGGAGGAGGACGGCGCAGGCGAGGGTGGCCAGTACGGCGGTGGCCGCCGCGCCCGCGGCGGTACGGCGCCGCCGCCGACGCATCCGGCGGCCCTCGCGCAGGACGGCGTCCACGGGCGGCGGGCCCACGGACAGGGCGCCGGCCTCGTGGCGCATGGCCTCGGCGAGGCGGGTGGCCTCGTGGTTCATGGCGCTGTCTCCTCGTGTCCGCCTGCCGCTCCGGGTCGTGTCCTGGTTCCTGTGGCCGTTCTGGTGCCGGTTTCCGGCCGCCCCGCTCACCGCCGGCCTCCTGCTCCGGAGGGAGCCCCGGAGGGGGCCGCGGTCCCGCGGCGCGCCAGGCCCAGGACGGCGCCGTCGCGGCGCAGCCGCGCCAGGGCGCGGGAGGTGTGGCTCCTGACCGTGCCCACCCGGGTGCCCAGCACCCGGGCGACCTCGGTCTCGCTGCGGTCCTCCAGGAAGCGCAGGACCAGCACCGCCCGCTGCCGCGCCGGGAGGCGTCCGAGGGCGTCCAGCAGCAGGCTGCGGTCGACGACCTGGTCGGCCCGGTCGGCGACCTGGGACTCCCGGGACTCCGGGAAGCGGGTGGTCAGCCACTCCCGCACCCGCAGTCCGCGGAGCCGGTCCACGTTCGCGTTGATCATGATGCGCCAGACGTAGGCGTCCGGGTCGTCGGTGCGCCGCACCCGCTCCCATCGGGTGTAGGCCCTGGCCAGGGCGGCCTGCACCAGGTCCTCCGCGTCGTGGTGGTGTCCGGTGAGGAGGTACGCCGTCCGGAGCATCCGCGGCCAGCGGCTGGCCACGTACTCCCGGAACTCCGCCTCCGAGCTGGTCTTCAAGCAAGTGCCTCGGTTCGCCGTGGGGGTCGGCCGCCGGGCCGGGCGCGGTGCCCGGCCCGGCGGTGCGCGTCCGTGGTCCGGTTGCGTCGGATCGGGCCGGTCGGGCCGGCCGCCGGGCGGGCCTACCGGGTGGGGTGCTCCATCACCAGCTCGTCGATGACGGTGCCGTCGGGCGCGTACGCGGTGACGGTGACGGGGGCCGCCAGGGCGTCCGTGCGTCCCGCGTCCAGGTAGTAGGTGCCCCAGCCCGGGTTGCCGGGCAGCCGCAGCATCGAGGCGTCGAACGTGCCGCCGGCGGTCCGGACGGTGATCCTGCCGGGCACGACGTCCGTGCGGAACGCGCCCGTGAACAGCACGCCGTGCTCCGGCGAGGAGCTGATCCCGCCGCTGACGGTGTTGGGCCGGAGGTCGTCCCCGGCGTACTGCCTGGCCTGCTCGACCTGCTCCCGGAAGTCCTCCGGTCCGCCCCACGCCACCACGTAGTTCTGCCTGCCCTCCGGCAGCAGCCCCATCAGCGCGCCCTGCCCGATCTCCACCGGCTCGTACGGGCGCACCACCCGCACCGCCGACGGCGCGTGGCGCTCACCGGACGCCGTGGCCGCGTGCCCGGCGCCCCGGTCCCGGCCGTGGTCCTGCAGGGCGACGGCGGTGCCGCCCGTCACCGCCAGCGCGACGGCGGCGATTCCGGCGATTCCGGCCGCGACGAGCCGCTGCTTCCTCATGCGTGATGTCCTCCGCGTCATGGACGTCCGGGGATGTTCGTCCGGACGTGCACGGTCGGCCGGGGCCGGGCCGGCGGTGCCGGCGGCCCCTTCCGCTGTCACGACTCAGACGGGAGGGGGCGGGGGAATCTATGTCCGGTCGCGGGAGGAATCCCGGACGTTTTCTCCGGGGGCGCGGAGAGGTCCGGGGGCGGTCCTACCGGACGGTGTCCCGGGCGGGTCCCGCTCCGGAGGCACCGGCCCCCGGTGCCGGGACCCCCGGAGCCGAGGCCGGTGCCGGGTCGATGCCGAGGGCGAGGTCGCGGGCGGCCTCCACCTCGCGGCGGAACAGCCGGTACCACATGAAGAGGGCGAAGCCCGCGAAGACGAACCACTGGGCGGTGTAGCCCAGGTTCTGGAAGGCCTTCATGTCCAGCCCCGCGCCCTGCGGCGCGACCGGCGGCACCGCCTTCATCGGCTCCTGCGGCCGCTGGACGGTGATCCAGGCGTCGTACACCTCGTACGGCAGCACGTTGACCAGCGTGGCCGCGCTGATGATGCCGAGCCGGCCCTCCGGCAGGGCGCCGGCGGTGTGGACGCCCTGGGAGTCCTGGGTCTCCGAGGCCTGGAGCACCCCGGTCACGGTCACCTCGCCGCCCGGCGGTGCGGGCACCCGCGCCGGGTCCGCCCGGCCGGGCAGCCAGCCGCGTACGACGGGGAGGGCCCGGCCGTCGTCGGTGCGCAGCGGGGTGAGGACGTAGAAGCCGTTGCGGCCGTCGACGCGGCGGTCGGGCACCAGGAGCTGGTGGCCGGCGTCGTAGCGGCCGGTGGCCCGGGCCGGCTCCCCGACGGTTTCCTGGGTGACGGGCAGCAGGTCCTCCAGCGGCCTGGTCCCGGCCGCGGAGAAGTCGCGGGCGGAGCGTTCCTGCCGGTCCCGGTGGGAGTCCACGCGGTCCTCGAAGCGCCCGAGCTGCCAGCTCCCCATGGTGAGGCAGACGGGGATCGACAGCAGCAGGAAGAGGTTGATCGCCCACCAGCGCGGGGTCAGCAGGAACCGGTACACGCCCTCAACGGTACGGGGGCGGCACGGCCCGGGCCCACCCGCCCCCGGCCGTCATCCGGGCGTCACCCGGGTGCCCCGGTCACTCGGGTCCGGGCGGGAGGGGCCCGGTGCGGTACACCGTCCCCGCGCAGGCGTTCGGGATCTCGACGTTGCCGATGCGCGGCTCCCCGGCGGCCGGTACGTAGCGCAGGACCACCGCGGAGGAGACGGAGCCGTCGCCGCCGCCGGAGGTGTCGTACCCGAGCTGGGGGCTGGTGCCGTCGCCCGGGGGTTCCTCGACGGTGTCGCCGCCCTCGCTGCCGTCGCCGCTGCCGGGCTCGGCCGTGGAGCCGCCGGTGGTGGTGCCGCCGGGGTCGGTGCCGGTGCCGCCGGGGTCGCCACCGGGGTCACCGCCGGGGCCGCCGGTGGGGCCGCCGGTGGTCGGGTCCGGCTCGGGGCTCCGGCAGCCGGTGGGGCCGCCGCCCTCGCGCGGCACCCAGGCGAACTGCACCACGTACGCCTGCCCCGGCTCCAGGATGATCGAGCCGGGCTCGGTCACCGGGTCGGGCAGCCGGGCCGCCCGGTCGCCGGGGGTGTGGCTGACCACGCTGATGCCGGAGGGCTCGGCGCCGCCCACCGCGGTGGCGCTGACCGTGTCGGGGCCTTCGACGCGGCAGGGGGAGTCGGAGACGTTGACGATCCGGAAGGTGCCGTACACCTGGCCGTTGATGTCGGCGGGGCCCACGTTGGAGCCGCCGTCGCCGAGTTGGGAGCGCAGACAGCTCGGGGAGGTGGGGGCCAGGGTGTCGTTGGACTCGGGGGTGGCCGGGCTGTCGGGCCCGGCGGAGTCCTCCGGCTTCGACGGGTCGTCCTCGCCCTCGCCGCCGGTGTGCTTCCCGCCGGGTTCGTGGCCGCCGGGGCTGCCGCCCCGGCCGCCCGCCCTGGTGGCCTCGTCGTGCCGCTGGCTGCTGGCGGCGTTGGTGGCGCCGTCCATGACCCGCGCGACCACACCGCTCTGCATCAGGGCGGGGGTGGCGACGCCGAGGACCAGGACCGCCGCGACCGCGCCGGCCGTGAGCTGCCTGCGGCGGGCCCGGCGGGCGGGTACGGCCCGGTGGAGGCGGTCGAGCGCGTCCGGGGACGGCTCGACGTTCCGCACCACGTCGTGCAGCAGCAGCCGCAGCGCCTGCTCGTCCAGGTCCAGCAGGTCCTGGTCCAGCAGGTCCTGTCCGGGACGGTCCTCCTCGGAGCGCCCCTGAACGGTGCGCTCCCGCTCCGGGCCGTCTCCCGCCGAGCCGTCGCGGTCCGAGCCGTCGCGGCCCGTACCGCCGTGTTCCGCGCGGTTCCGCTCCGGTGTCGCCCCTTCCGGGGTCTCCCGTCCGCCGCCCGGCCCGCGGTCGCCGCGCTGCGTCTCGTGCCCGGGCCCGGATTCCCCGTGCCGCGGGTCGCGCCCGTCCTCGTGTTCCCTGTCGCCGCTCATGCGGGCGCCTCCATCGCGACGCGCAGGGCTGCGATGCCCCGCGAGCCGTAGGCCTTCACCGAACCCAGCGATATGCCGAGCGTCTCGGCGACCTGGGCCTCGGTCATGTCCGCGAAGTATCGCAGGACGAGCACCTCGCGCTGGCGGCGCTGGAGCTTGCGCAGCGCCGTCTTCAGCTCGTCCTGCTCGATCCGCGCGTACGCGCCTTCCTCCGCGCTGGCCATGTCCGGCATCGGCTTGGACAGGAGCTTGAGGCCCAGGATGCGGCGGCGCAGCGTGGAACGGGAGAGGTTGACGACGGTCTGCCGCAGGTAGGCGAGGGTCTTCTCCGGCTCCCGGACCCGCCGGCGCGCCGAGTGCACCCGGATGAACGCCTCCTGCACCACGTCCTCGCAGGAGGCGGTGTCGTCGAGCAGCAGGGCGGCGAGGCCGAGCAGGGAACGGTAGTGGGCGCGGTAGGTCTCGGTGAGGTGGTCGACTGTGGTACCCGCTGCTGTGGTGCTCGCTGCCATCGCGCCGTCAGCTTCCCTCGACTGCGGGGGAAGCGGCGCCGGCCGGGACGCCGGCCAGGGAGCGATCACCGGCATGCCCTTGCTCTGCGTGCCGCCGCGTCCGGGGACCCGTACGGGCGCCGTCGCGATTCCGAGTGCCTCTGCCACGCCTGTTGGACACGCTGCCCCCCGTTAGGGTTGTACGCGCGGCCCATCATTCTCGACGATGTGCCGAAGGACCACATGCGCACCACCTCTTCCTCTGTACCGCCGCGTCGGCGCCCTCGAGTTCCGGCGGTGGAAGAAGGGGACGCCTCCGCCCCGGACCGTGGTTCCGGGACATGCGGAGGCAAAATCCTCGTCCAGGAGGTTGGTCCGTATCAAGCGGTTACGGGTATGACTTCATTACAAGTCCTTCACGACGTGCGCGGAGCACGCACGCGTCGTCCCCTCCGGCCGTTCGCTTTCGGCCGGTTCAGTCAGTTCGCGGCCATTTCGGCCGCGACCAGTTCACCGATCTGCGCGGTGTTGAGCGCGGCGCCCTTGCGGAGGTTGTCGCCGCACACGAACAGCTCCAGCGCCTGCGGGTCGTCCAGCGACCGCCTGACCCGTCCCACCCAGGTAGGGTCGGTGCCGACGGCGTCGGCCGGGGTGGGGAACTCGCCGGCGGCCGGGTCGTCGCACACCACCACGCCCGGCGCGCTCGCCAGGATCTCGTGCGCCTTCTCCACCGAGACCTCGCTCTCGAAGCGGGCGTGCACGGCCAGCGAGTGGGTGGTGACCACGGGCACGCGGACGCAGGTCGCGGCGACCCTCAGCCGCGGCAGCCCCAGGATCTTCCGCGACTCGTTGCGGACCTTCAGCTCCTCCGACGTCCAGCCGCCGTCCATCAGCGACCCCGCGAAGGGCACCACGTTGAGCGCGATCGGCGCCGCGTACGGGCCGGTGTCGCCGACCGCCCGCCGCAGGTCGCCGGGCTGGGTGCCCACCTCCGTACCGGCCACGGCGGCGAGCTGTTCGCGCAGGGTGTCCACACCCTGCTTGCCGGAGCCGGAGACGGCCTGGTACGAGGCGACGACCAGCTCCTCCAGGCCCCATTCGGCGTGCAGGGCGCCGATCGCGACGATCATCGACAGCGTGGTGCAGTTGGGGCTGGCGATGATGCCGCGCGGGCGGATCCGGGCCGCGTGGGCGTTCACCTCGGGGACCACCAGCGGGACGTCCGGGTCCATCCGGAACGCGCCGGAATTGTCCACCACCACCGCGCCCTTGGAGACCGCCACCGGCGCCCAGTGGGCCGAGACCTCGTCGGGGACGTCGAACATCGCGACGTCCACCCCGTCGAAGACCTCCTCGGACAGCGCGAGGACCTCGGTCTGCTCGCCGCGCACGGTCAGCTTGCGGCCCGCGGAGCGCGGCGAGGCGACGAGGCGGATCTCGCCCCAGACGTCCGCGCGCTCCGACAGCAGCCCCAGCAGTACGGTGCCGACGGCGCCGGTCGCGCCGACGACGGCCAGGGTGGGCCGCTCCGCGCGGGCGCCTGCCCGGGAGGCGCCCGCGACGGCGGGGATCATCGCCCGGTGCCCCCGTAGACCACGGCCTCGTCGCTGTCGCTGTCCAGGCCGAACGCGGTGTGCACGGCCCGGACCGCCTCGTTGACGTCGTCCTTGCGGGTCACGACCGAGATGCGGATCTCGGAGGTGGAGATCAGCTCGATGTTGACCCCGGCGCCGGACAGCGCCTCGAAGAAGGTCGCGGTGACGCCCGGGTTGGTCTTCATCCCCGCGCCGACCAGCGAGATCTTGGCGATCTGGTCGTCGTAGCGCAGCGAGTCGAAGCCGATGGCGCCCTTCGCCTTCTCCAGGGCCTCGATGGCGCTGCGGCCGTCGGTCTTGGGGAGGGTGAAGGAGATGTCGGTCAGGCCGGTGGACGCGGCGGAGACGTTCTGCACCACCATGTCGATGTTCAGCTCGGCGTCCGCGATCGCACGGAAGATCTTCGCGGCCTCGCCCGGCTTGTCCGGCACTCCGACGACCGTGATCTTGGCCTCGGACGTGTCGTGCGCCACGCCCGAGATGATCGCCTGCTCCATCGGCTGGTCCCCTTGCGGTTCGTTGCTGACCCACGTGCCCTTGAGCCCGGAGAACGACGAGCGGACGTGGATCGGGATGTTGTAACGGCGCGCGTACTCGACGCAGCGGTGCAGCAGCACCTTGGAACCGGAGCTGGCCAGTTCCAGCATGTCCTCGTACGAGATCCAGTCGATCTTGCGGGCCTTCTTCACGACCCGCGGGTCGGCGGTGAAGACGCCGTCCACGTCGGTGTAGATCTCGCAGACCTCGGCGTTCAGCGCGGCGGCCAGCGCCACCGCGGTGGTGTCCGAGCCGCCCCGGCCCAGGGTGGTGATGTCCTTCTTGTCCTGGGACACGCCCTGGAAGCCGGCGACGATGGCGATGTTGCCCTCCGCCAGCGCGGTCTGGATGCGGCCCGGCGTGACGTCGATGATGCGGGCCTTGTTGTGGACGGAGTCGGTGATGACGCCCGCCTGGCTGCCGGTGAACGACTGGGCCTCGTGGCCCAGGGCTTTGATCGCCATCGCCAGCAGGGCCATGGAGATGCGCTCTCCAGCGGTCAGCAGCATGTCGAACTCGCGCCCCGACGCGATCGGGGACACCTGTCCCGCGAGATCGATCAGCTCGTCCGTCGTGTCACCCATCGCCGACACCACGACGACCACCTGGTGGCCGTTCTTCTTGGCTTCGACGACTCGCTTGGCAACGCGCTTGATGCCCTCGGCATCGGCAACGGAGGAGCCGCCGTACTTCTGCACGACAAGGCCCACGTGCGCTCCTCGTAACTTTCGTCTTCCGTGGCTCCCTGCGGGAGCCCAGCGGTCAGCTCAGTCTAACGAGCGGGCCCATCCGACCCCGCCTCTACCACATCGTGAGACGTCCCGCTCACGGGGCAGCGCGGCGCAGCGCCCCATCGCACCGGCTCAGCGGCCACCCCTGCCCGCTCCTCGGGGCCTTCACACGGGAATGTTGGGCACGTCACATCCGGAGTACGGCCGTCCGTCCGGCGACCCTCCGCGCACCCCCGGCGACGCGCCGCGCCTCCCTCACCCGAACGGAGGCACATCGCCCCGGCCTCGTTGGACGTCCGCGGACGTGCGTGCCTTGATGGTCGAAAAGGATCAAAAGGGGTGAATCAGGGCCAAGTGAGGCCGTGCCCCGAACCGTTCACCGGCCTCCGGTTCCGATCGCCACCCACGCACCGAAGTCACCAGCGGAAGACCAGGCACCCAACGGAAGGCACAGGGACAGCTCATGCGCAAGATCGCGACCACGGCAGCGACCGCACTCGTCCTCGCCCTCGCCCCCCTGTCGTCGGCGGCCGCCCAGACACCGGCCGGGACGGCGGACGCCCATCCGCCGGCCGCGGCGGTGCTGGCCCAGGAGAACCAGGACGAGGGCGGCGGCAACGGCGGACTGTGGGGCCTGCTCGGCCTCCTCGGCCTGCTCGGACTCATCCCCCGCAGGCAGAAGGAGCGCAGCACCGCCGACTACCGGACGAGGAACACCGGCATGTGAACACCTGCTCCACCACCGCGGCCCCGGAGTCCCCTCCGGGGCCGCGGCGTCCGCCGGCTCCGTCCTCCACCGTCCCCCTCCGCCCCCTCCGCCCCCTCCCGGGGCGCATGGCGCCGCCGCCCGGGGGTACTCCGAGCAGCCCGATGAGGTGAGAGGCAGACGAGGCAGACGAGAGGCGGAAGGACATGAAACACGCGGCGCGCACAGCGCTGGTCCTCGCGGGCGCCGGGGCCGGTGCGGCGGCACTGCGCAAGCTCGCTTCCCCGCCGGCGGACGCACGGCGCGGCGACCGCTGGCTGGTCGTCACCATCAACCGCGCGCCGATCGAGGTGATGCCCGAGAGCAGGCCGCCCAAGCCGCTGGACGAGTTCGGCGACGCGCTGGAGATCACCGTACGGCCCGCCCCCGGCGACCGCGGCACCGAACTGGCGGCGCGGCTGCGCGAACAGCCCCCGCCCGCCTCGGGTTCGCTGCCGTCCCGGCTCGCGGGCCGGGACCCGCGCCAGCGGGTGCGGCTGGCGCTGCGGCAGGCCAAGGCCCTGCTGGAGGCCGGCGAGGTGCTCCAGCCCGATGCGCCCCCCACCGCACGGGAGGAGACCGTCGGCGGCAGGCTCGTCAAGCTCGCGTCCCGGCGTTCCGGTGGGGAGGGAGTGCTGTGAGGGCGTTGTGCTGGGAGGGCGTCAACAAGCTGTCCGTCGAGCAGATCCCCGACCCGGAGATCCGCAACGACCAGGACGTCGTCGTACGGCTCCTGGCGAGCACCACCTGCGGTTCCGACCTGCACCTGATCGGCGGCTACATCCCCGCGATGCGGGCGGGGGACGTGATCGGGCACGAGTTCGTCGGCGAGGTGGTCGAGGTCGGTCCGGCGGTCCGCCGCCACCGGGTCGGCGACCGGGTCGTGGTGTGCTCCTTCATCGGCTGCGGCCGCTGCTGGTACTGCCAGAACGACCTGTGGTCGCTGTGCGACAACACCAACACCAACCCCGGCATCGGCCAGGCCCTCTTCGGTTACGAGACCGCCGGGATCTTCGGCTACTCGCACGCCATGGGCGGCATCCGGGGCGCCCACGCCGAGTACGTGCGGGTGCCCTTCGCCGACTACGGCGCCTTCCCGATCCCGGAGGGCGTGGACGACATCAGCGCGCTGTTCGCCTCCGACTCCGTCCCCACCGGGTGGATGGGCGCCGACCTGGGCGGGGTGCGGCCCGGCGACGTGGTGGCGGTGTGGGGCTGCGGCGCGGTCGGGCAGATGGCCGCGCGGGCGGCGATCCTCAAGGGCGCCGAGCGCGTCATCGCCATCGACCGCGTTCCCGAGCGGCTGGCGATGACCGAGGAGCACATCGGCGCCGAGGTGATCGACTACACCACCACCGACGTCGCCGCCGAGCTGCGCGAGCGGACCGGCGGCCGGGGCCCCGACGTGTGCATCGAGGCCGTGGGCATGGAGGCCCACGGCACCGGCCCGGACTACCTGTACGACCAGGTCAAGCACCAGTTGCGGCTCCAGACGGACCGGCCCACCGCCGTGCGCCAGGCCATCCACGCCTGTCGCAAGGGCGGCTCGGTCTTCGTGCTGGGCGTCTTCGGCGGGGTGGTCGACAAGTTCCCGCTGGGCATGGTGGTCAACAAGGGGCTGACCCTGCGCGGCGCCCAGATGCACGGCCAGCGGTACATCCCGATGCTGCTGGACCGCATCGCCGACGGCGAGATCAGCACCTCCCACCTGGCCACCCACGTCATGTCGCTGGACGACGCCCCCCAGGGCTACGACATGTTCAAGCACAAGAAGGACGGCTGCGTACGGGCGGTCTTCCGCCCGTAGCCCCGCCCGCAGCACCGCGCCTCACACCGACGCGGCGGACGGCGCGGACGGCGCGGACGCGGCAGAGGGCGCTGCCGCCGACGCCGCGGACGGTTCCGGGCGGGAGCCCGGCTGCCCGGCCTCCCCCACCGGCCCGCCGGCCCGGGGGGAGGCCGGCGTACGCCTGCCCGCCAGGCGGCAGCCCAGGCAGTCGGCGTGTCCGGTCATGGGATCCTTGACCCGCCAGTCCCACTGATCCGCCGGCCGGGGACCGCTCGGCTTGCCCCAACCCGTCAGGTGCAGCACCCAGGTGACCAGCCCGCCGACGGCGACCACCGCCAGCCCGAGTCCGATGCCGAGGGGCCAGGCCGCGCACAGGGCGGCGCCCGCTCCCGCGCATCCGATGAGGGCGATGGTGGTACCCGTCCATCCGGCGACGGTGTGGCCCATGTCGTAGGCACCGTGCAGTCCGCTCATGACTCTCCTCGGTGGACCGGCCGGTGGACCGGCGCAAGACGTCTTAGTTCGCGTACTAATTATCTTAGACACTAAGGAGAATTCCGATGGAGGGCAAGGCCCGGCCCGGGGCGTCGGCCGAGCAGGCGCTGGCCGCCATGGACCAGCTCATCGCGCTCAGCCTGGTGGGACAGCACGACATCGCCCAGCGGCTGGGGTTGAACGTCACCGACCTGACCTGCCTCGGCCACATCCTCGGAGCGGCGGAGGAGGGCCGTCCCCTCTTCGCCCGGGACCTCGCCGCCCTGGCGAACCTCACCAGCGGCGCGATCACCGGCGTCCTCGACCGCCTGGAACGGGCGGGATACGCCCGCCGGGAGCCGGACCCGGCGGACCGCCGGCGCGTCCGGATCGTCCCCGAGGAGTCCGCCGTCGAACGCGCCACGGCGGTGTACGGGCCCTTCTACCAGGGGCTGGCGGAGCTGTTCGCCGACTACACCCCGGACGAGATCGCCGTGCTCAACGACTGGTTCACCCGCGCCACGGACCTGATGCGGAACCACCTGGAGGAGGTCCGGCGCGGCACGGGCACCGCGTGACCGCGCCCCGCACGGGACGGCCGCCGGCCACCGTGCGGGGCGCCCGGACCGGTCATCATCGCCGGCGTCACCGCGCGAACGCGTCCACCCCCGTCAGCCCGGCCGACAGCTCCCACAGCCGCGCCGCCGCCTCCGGGTCCACCGCGTACGGGCGCACCCCGCCGGTGAGCCCGGCGACCTCGGCCTCTCCTGCGGCCTGGTCGGGTTCGGTGATCTCGGCGATGTCGCAGTCCTCGCAGTAGACGCCGCCCAGGCCCGCCAGCCGCGGGGACGTCGCCGCCCACACCTGCGTCGCCGCGCCCTGCTCGGGCGTCCGGAAGAAGTCCGCGAAGCTTCCGTCCTCCTTCACCAGCCCCAGGGCGGTCAGCTCCTCGTCGGACAGGTGGCGCGCGAGCTGGGTGAGGATGACGCCGGGGTGCACCGCGAACGCCCGCACCCCGGCGTCCCGGCCGAGCGCGTCCAGGTGCACGGCGAACAGCACGTTGGCCGTCTTCGCCTGCCCGTACGCCTGCCACTTGTCGTAGCCGCGCTCGAAGTGCGGGTCGTCCCAGTGGATGTCCGAGAGCTGGTGGCCGTTGGAGGACACCGAGACCACGCGCGCCCCGCCGTCCCGCGCGAGCGCGGGCCAGAGCCGGTTGGCGAGCGCGTAGTGCCCGAGGTGGTTGACCGCGAACTGCGCCTCCCAGCCCGGCCCGACCCGGGTCTCCGGGGCGGCCATGATCCCGGCGTTGTTGATCAGCAGGTCGATGCTCCGGCCGGAGTCGAGGAACCGCTCGGCGAACGCGCGGACGCTGTCGAGGTCGGCGAGGTCCAGCTCGTCCACCTCCACGCCGTCGAGGTCGGCGACCGCCTCCCGCGCGATCTCGCGCCGCCGCGCGGGCACCACCACCCGGGCCCCCGCGCCGGCGAGCGCCCGCGTCGTCTCCAGTCCGATTCCCGAGTAGCCGCCGGTGACGATCGCGAGCTTCCCGGTGAGGTCGATCCCGCGCAGGACCTCCTCCGTGGTGCTCTGCGCCCCGAAGCCCGATCCGATGGCGTGCTGTGCAGTCTGTGGAGTCGTCATGCTTCGACGCTAGGTACTGGAGCGTGCTCTAGTGCAAGCGCAGAGCCGGGCCGTGGTGCCCTGCCTCCGGCATCTCCCTCAGGAGGCGTAGTCCTTGAGCTTCTCCGTCGCCAGCCTGATCCCGACCGGTTCGGGGATCTCGACGACCGCGCCGTACGGCCGCGTCGTCCGGCTCCGGTACGTGCCGCCCTCCGGGTCGGAGTGCACGGTGACGCTGTGGTCGTCGCGGTCGATCAGCAGGTAGACGGGAATGCCCGCCGCCGCGTAGCCGTCCCGCTTCTCCACGCGGTCGCGCTGGTTGGTGTCGGCGTCGTACGAGGTGACCTCGACCGTCATCAGCACACCGTCGGGCTCGGCCCACTCCCCCTGACCGGAGAAGGTCCCCTCGGGCGCGAGAGAGCCGTCCGGACGGGCACGGCCATCGCGGTACTTCTCGATCTTGAGCCCGCGTTCCGGGTACAGATTCAGCTCGGGGCGCTGCTGGATGCACTGCCTGAGGAGCCACATGGTGATTTCATCGTGATCCCCGTCCGGCACTGGCTTGACCTCTAGCTTTCCGTTGATGAACTCCAGCCGCACGGTCTCCGGCACCGTGCGGGCGATCTGCTCGAACTCCTCGACGAGCATCTGCGGCCGGCCGGCGGTCCTAGGGGTCATGGCGTCGCCTCCTCGACACCATGGTGCCCCGGTTGCGGCCCCTTCGACCTGCACAGTCACGTACGGCTCCTTTCGGGTTCGCGGGCGGCGGCGCGCAGCCGGTCGACGCGCGCCCGGATCTCGGCCGCCGTGGGGCCCGTGGGACGGGGCGGGGGCACGCCGCGGCAGTCGCGGCACAGGCCGCCGGGCAGGGCCTCGGGGCGGCCCGGCGCGCCGCACACCGTGCACTCCGCGATCCGTAGCGCGGCGGCCTCCCGCACGGGCACGGGCACGGGCACGGGTACGGGCGGGAGCTTGTCGGTCAGGCGTCTGTGGACGAGGGCGGCCGGGTGGTGCACCTCGGCCGGCAGTCCGGCGGTCAGGGCGTGGACGAGCTGCCGTTCGGTGGCACCGCGCTCCAGCCACCGCCCGGCCGGTTCTGCCAGTCGGGCGCAGTCGGCGGCCGAGAGCGTCAGGCGCGGGTCGGTGCGCCCGAGCCCGGCCAGCACGCCGTACGCCCGCGAGCGCGGCCGTACACCTCCCGGCCTGGGCGCGGCCCCGGGCTCGGGGTCGGGCTCCGGCTCCTGCGCGGCCTCCGGCCCGGTCCCCGACCGGGACCGCTCCCCCGCCAGGAACGCCGCCCACCACGCGTCGTCCCGCGCCGTGCGCGAGAAGTACGTCCGCGTCACCCAGCGGGGACTGCCGTCGCCCGTGAGGTGCTCCCGGCCGCGCCGCAGGTGCCCGGCCTCCGACAGCCGCCGCAGCGCCGTGCCCAGCGCGCACTGGCCGTAGTCCGGCAGCACCTTGGCCAGGGTCTTCACGGAGATGTCGGCGCCGTCGGGCAGCCGGTCGAGGTACGCGGCGATGGACGCCTCGCGCCTGGGCAGGTGTGCGAAGTCGTCCTTCCCACGCGGGAGTTGGCCGGGCGCGGAGCGCTTTCCGTACCCCGGAGAGGCCATCGGATGCTCGTACGGGGGCAGGGCAGCGCTAAGGTTTTGGGCAGCCACAGGATCGCCTCGTGATCTTGGTGGTCAGACCCCCGTCGGTGCGCCAACACCGGCCGGGGGTCGTTTCGTCTGTCGCTCCGCACGCTACACCGGCGCGACGCCTCGTCGCGACCCGGTCACCGAACGTCATCGATGCAGGTGCGGTGTTGTACGGGAGGGCGGGTGGGTTGTACCAACCCACCCGTTCCTTGCAAGCAGGTCTCGAATCCCGCGGCTTGAGCTTCGGGCCACGGGACGGCCGGGGCCTCCGTACCGGAATCCTTCGGAAAGTCGGGCAGCGGGCTCCACTCCCGATCGTTTCAAGGCGAAGGTCGGTCCCCCTTTGGGCAATTGCAGCATCGGAACCGGTCAACTCCGAACAAGGGACGACCACCATCACCGGGGAGGGAGACCCTGCTCCTCACACGCCGAGGCGAGGAGGGGGAATGAAGGAATTCCTGCTGGTGCTGGTGCTGCTGGTCTGCCTGGTGAAACCGCTGGCGGGAGTCGAGCAGAGACCCCGCCTCCCGACCATGCGGCTCACCCCCGTCCGCTCGCCCGGCGCTCCGGTCGCGGTGGCGTTCTGGTCGTGCCTGCTGCCCCTGCCGATGGCCCTGCTGCTGGAGAGCGGCCGGGCCGAATTGGAACAGAACCGGTTCTACCTCGTACTCCTCGTGGCCTCCCCGGTCGTCGCCTTCGCCCTGGTGAAGCTGGTCGCACCGGAGCGGCTGAAGAAGCGGTTCCTCGTCCTGGCCGCCCGGGCGGCGCTGCTCCTGGCCCTGGTGGTCGCCGCCGAGCTGGCCCTGCTGGAGGCCGGGGTGCCGTCGCTGCGGACCGTCGGGCCGCTGTGGGCCATCTCCTTCGCGGTGGCGGCGGCCTTCCTGAGCTGCCTGCGGATCACCGACAGCGGCTACTTCCCGCTCGTCCTGCTGTGGAGCGCGGCCAAACGGGCGCTCGTCGCCGTCGTCGTCGGCTACTGGGTCCTGAGCACCGGCGACACCCTCACCCCCGATCCGCCCACGGCCGACCGGGCGGACCAGTTGGTGGCCCTGCTGATGTGGTCCGTGGTGGCGATGGCCTGCGGCTGCGCCCTGGTCGCCCTCTGGCGGCTGGTCCGCTGGCTGCGCCTCGGCCCGCCGGCCGAACCGGCGCCGCCCGGCGTGAGCTACTGGCCGCCCGCACCCGGGGAGGTGTGGACCGCGGAGATCACCCACGACGACGACACCTACAAGGAGCGCCCGGTGGTGGTGCTGGAGCGCACCCCCCACCACGTACGGGTGCTCGGCATCACGAGCGTCGACAAGTCCGACCGCCCCCGCCAGTACCTGAAACTCCGGCCGTCCGACTGGGAGGGCGTCCTGACCAAGAACGGCTGGCTGAACCTGGAGACCACCCACGTGCCGTACTCGGACTTCCTCTGGTGGCGCGGCGAGTGCCCGGACCGGGTGTGGAACCACCTGTGCACCAAGAACGTGGTGCGGGAACGCCGCGCGACCGGAGGGCCCGTGCCGGGGTTCGCGTTCCGGCACCGGTTCCGTTCGGCGATGAACTCTCACGCGGGCCGCGACTCACGGACCGTGCCCTCCGGCCTCCGCGCACGGGCGCGCCGGCTCCGTACCCGTACGCGGGCCTGACGGGCGG
>NZ_DASQNP010000008.1:0-20019 GCF_035644915.1 Streptomyces sp. | reverse complement strand
GCCGTCCGCGGCGGGCGGGCCGGCCGGGGCGGCCGGGGCGATGTGGGGTGCCGGGGCCGGACCGGCCGGTCCGGTGCCGCCGGCCGGTGCCCCGCCCGGGGCCGTGCTGTGGGACACGGGTCTCTCCTCGTCAGCCTCGTTCCGGCGCCCGGCCCGGTGGGGACGCCGCGGGGATGCGCCCGCGGCGGGCCGGGAGCCCGGGTGCGCGGGTCCGTCAGGCGGCGGACTCACCGACCTCGTCGATCAGCTTCCGGTACCAGTCGCGCAGCCGGTCGCCGCCGGCCCGCCGCCAGTCCTCGACGGCCCGCTGCATGTCGGAGACCTTCCTGCGGCCCCGTACGACGTCGTCCTCCAGGTCCTCGAACTGGTCGCCGATGTTGGCCCACCGGTTGGGTTCGCGGACCTGCATCCCGTACAGCAGCGGCTTCTTCATGAACGCGCCCATCCGCTGCTGCCAGGCGCACCAGTCCTCGACCACCTGCGGGTGGTCGGGGAAGGCGGCGACGGCCTCGGCGCCGGCGACGAAGAAGTAGGTGTCCTGGACCTCGGCCACGCCCTGTTCGGTCTTGGTGGGCACGCCGTCCTCCAGCGTGTGGTGGGTGCCCTCCACGCCATACCTGACCAGGCGGTTCTCCTTGGTGCCGTAAGGGGCGGCGGCGAAGTTGGCGATGGCCAGGCACTCCTCGACCGTCTCCTCGGAGGCCTTCTCGTTGATGAAGGCCCAGATGCCGGCCGGGTTGGCGAAGTACAGCCGCGGGTCTCCGCCGTCGTGGCCGAAGATGTCCATGCCCTGGACGCGGAAGTCCGGGTTCTGCTCGCTCTGCTCGTAGGTCCAGCCGTACCACTTGGCGTTGCCGTCGTTCATGATCAGCGACTGGCCGGCGGTGAACCGGGTGCCCGCGTCGCCGCGGCCGGTCCTGGCGTCGGGGTGGACGACCCCGGCGGCGTACAGCTTGCGGGTCCACTCCAGCGCTTCGAGGTAGTTGTCCTTCTCGATGCGGTGGACGAGCCCGTCCCCCTGCCGCTCCCAGCAGTACGGCTTCTCCGGCAGCACGCCGAAGACGTTGAAGGCCGTCCACTTCATGTCCTCGCAGGCCCACACCCTGGCCCTGGGCGCGGTGATCTCCCTGGCGAGGTCCAGGAACTCCCGGGCGCTGGTGGGGACCTCCCAGCCCTTGGCCTCGAAGACGTCCTGGCGGTAGTAGGGGATGATGATGTCCACCGCGCCGGACGGGATCGGCAGCCCGCGCAGCTTCCCGCCGAAGATGGACATCTGCCAGGCGGCGGTGGGGATCGCGGCGAGGTTGGGGTACTTCCTCACCTTCTCGCCCGACAGGTACCGGCCGAGGTCGGCGAAGCGGCTGTCGATCGCGCTGCGGATCCTGCCCTGCATCTCCCAACTGGGGATCACCACCACGTCCGGGATGCCGCTGGAGGCCAGGACGGCGCCGAGCTTCTCGCCGTAGGTGTTGCCGTCCTGGGTCTCCCAGTCGACGTGCACGCCGATGGCCTCGTCGACGGCCCGGTAGTAGGCGCAGTCCTTCTCGGGCGGGGTGCCCCACAGCGGGCTCATGACGGTGACGCGGCCGCCCCGGCCCGTCTTCTCCGGCACGGAGGCGGGCAGGTCGGCGTACGGCCGGGCCTTTCCGGTGAAGCCGGGGCGGGAGCCGTTCCTGCCGGGGATGTCCGGTTCGACGGGCCGGGAGGCCGTGTACGCCGGGAGGATCCTCTCCGCGTCCTTCCTGGTCGTCGTGCCCTCGTTCCGGTTCCCGCCGCCCCCGGAGGAGCACGCCGACAGCAGCGGCGCGCCGCCGGCCGCCGCGGCGGCGACGGCCGCCTGGGCGAGGAACGTTCTCCGGCTCGGGCGGTGGCTCTGGGGCATGGCGGCAACCCTTCGTGGCGGCGCGTCGGCGGGAGCGGCGGGCGTCCGGCAGGGGCCCTGCCGGGGAGCTGATGGGTCGAAGCGCTTCGATACAGGCGCCGAGACTAGGTGGGAGGGTCATGCCGCGCAAGAGTCGGGACGGAGAAACGTCAAAGCGCTTACTACGGCTTGATTACGGGGAGTTCGGGGGTACGGGTGGTGGTTTTCCGTCCGGTGCCTTGACAGCCGTCTCCGCGCCCCTCAGCATCGAAGCGCTTCGAATCCAAGCCACCGCATCGATCGGTGACGCCGGTCGGGGCGTCAGGTACCCGTCGTCCGGAAGGACCCGTACGTGAGCACCGACCAGCCGCCCTTCCGCGATCCGCGGCTGCCCGCCGGCGAGCGCGCCGGCGACCTCCTGGCGCGGCTCACGTCCGATGAGCGCATCGCGATGCTGCACCAGTTCGCGCCCGCGGTGGAGCGCCTCGGCATCGCCGCCTTCCGCACCGGCCAGGAGGCCCTGCACGGCGTGGCCTGGATGGGACCGGCGACGGTCTTCCCGCAGGCGGTGGGGCTGGGGGCGACCTGGAACGACGAGCTGGTGCGGCGGGTCGGCGAGGCCGTCGGCCGCGAGGTGCGCGCGATGCGGGCCCGCGATCCGCGCGTGGGCCTGAACGTCTGGTCGCCCACGGTCAACCTGCTGCGCCATCCGCTGTGGGGCCGCAACGAGGAGGGCTACTCCGAGGACCCCCGCCTGACCGCCGCCCTGGCCACCGCCTACACCCGTGGCCTGCGCGGCGACCACCCCGTGCGCTGGCGCACCGCGCCGGTGCTCAAGCACTGGCTGGCGCACAACAACGAGACCGACCGGGACACCTCCTCGGCGTCGGTGCGGCCGCGGGTGCTGCACGAGTACGAACTGCCCGCCTTCCGCGGCCCGGTGCGGGCCGGCGCGGTGGCCGGGGTGATGCCCGCGTACAACCTGGTCAACGGCCGCCCCAACCACCTCTCCCCGCTGCTCGCCGAGGAGCTGCGCACCTGGTGCGGCCACGAGCTGGTGGTGTGCTCGGACGCGGGCGCGCCCAGCAACCTCGCCGGCTCCCAGGCGTACGTCGCCGACCACGAGGAGGCCGTCGCCGCCGCCCTGCGTGCGGGTGTGGACAGCTTCACCGACCACGGCGAGGACTCCTCGGTCACCGTCGCCCGGGTGCGCCGCGCGCTGGAGCGCGGCCTGATCACGCCCGCCGACGTCGACACGGCGGTGCGGCGGCTGCTGACGATGCGCTGCGCGCTGGGCGAGTTCGACCCCGGAGGCGGCGGGGACGGCCGGGACGGCGGCGACGCCGCGTTCGACACCCCCGGGCACCGGGAGCTGGCCCGCGAGGCCGCCGAGCAGGCGGTCGTGCTGCTGAGGAACGACGGTCTGCTGCCGCTGGCCGGGGGCGTGCGGGTGGCGGTCGTCGGGCTGCTGGCCGACGAGTGCAAGCTCGACTGGTACAGCGGCACGCTCCTGCGCCGCTCCACCCCGCTGGACGGCCTGCGGAGGCGGTTCGGGGACGGGCGCGTGACGTACGCCGAGGGCGCCGACCGGGTCCGTCTGCGCTGCGCGGGCGGCCTGCTCGCCGTCCCGGAGGCCGGATCCGGCACGGCCGGGGCCGGCGCGGCCGGGACCAACACGAACGGGGCCGACGCCCCGGCGGCGGGCGGGGCCGTGGACCCGGCGCTGCTGCGGGGCCGCACCGACCTGCCGCCGCTGGTGGTCCAGGCCGCCCCCGACGGCACCGGCCGGGAGGTGTTCGCCCTGGTGGACTGGGGCGGCGGGGTGCTGACGCTGCGCGCGGGCGACGGCCGCTACCTGTCGGTCGCCGACGACGGCTTCCTGCGCGCCTCGGCGGACCAGCCGGGCGGCTGGGTGGTCCAGGAGACCTTCGAGCTGCGGCCGCACGGCGACGGCGGACACCTGCTGTGGCACCGGGGGACGGGCCGGTACGTGCGGGCCGCCCCGGAGGGCGTCCGGGTCGCCGGGGAGGGCGAGGGCGGCGAGGCGTTCACCGTGGAGACCGTCGAGCGCGGCGAGGACGCGGTGGCCGCCGCCGCGGCGGACGCCGACGTGGTGGTCGTCGTGGCGGGCAACGACCCCCACATCAACGGCCGCGAGACCGAGGACCGCACCACCCTGGCCCTGCCCCCGCACCAGGACCGCCTGTGGCGGGCGGCCCGGGCCGCCAACCCGCGCACCGCGCTGGTGCTCACCTCGTCCTACCCCTACGCGGTGCGGGACGCCGACGCCGAACTGCCCGCCCTGCTGTGGACGGCCCACGGCGGGCAGGCCGCGGGGGACGCCCTGGCCGCCGTGCTGGCCGGTGACGCGGCGCCGGGCGGACGGCTGCCGCAGACCTGGTACGCCGGTGACGCCGACCTGCCCGGCCTGCTCGACTACGACGTCATCGGCGCCCGCACCACGTACCTGTACTTCGAGGGCACGCCGCTCTACCCCTTCGGCCACGGGCTGTCGTACACCTCCTTCGCGTACGGCGGGCTGACCGCCGGACACGACGGCGAGGTGCTGACCGCCGGCTGCACGGTGACCAACACCGGCCCGGTGGAGGGCGACGAGGTCGTCCAGCTCTACGTCCGCGCGCTCGACGTCGCCGGCCCCGCGCTCCCCCGCCCCCGCCGCGCCCTGGCCGCCCACCGCCGGATCCGCCTGGCGCCCGGCGCCGCGCGGCGGGTGGAGTTCGCCGTCCCGCTGTCGGAGGCCCTCGGCCTCTGGGACGTGGCCCACGGCCGCTGGACGGTGACCCCGGGCGCCTACGGCGTCGAGGTCGGCTCCTCCAGCGCCGACATCCGGCGGTCGGCGGTCGTCCGGGTGGCCGGCGAGCCCCCCGCCCCCCGCCCGGTGGGGTCCGTCCGGGCCGCCGACTACGACGAGCAGCGCGGCACCGAACTGGTCGACCTGGACCGGGAGCGCGGCGACGCCGTCGCCCCGGCCGGGCCGGGGCCGGCCGAACTGCTCTTCCGGGACTGCGACTTCGGCACCGGCGCCACCGCCGGCGCCGCCGCTGCCACCGTCACCGTGGAGGCCGCCCGCGAGGAGCCGGGCGAGGCCACGGTCGTCCTGCGCCTGGACGGCGGACGCGACGGCCTCCCGCTGGCCTCCCTGACCGTCCCCGCCACCGGCGACCGCTACGCCTACACCACCGTGCGGGCCGCCCTGCCCGATCCCCCTTCGGGCGTCCACGACCTGCGCGTCACCCTGCACGGCCCCGTGAGACTGGCCCGCCTGGGCTTCGGCGGCTGCCCGACCGCCGGGGCGACCTGACGCCGGGCGGGCCCGCGCCGCGGCCCGGCCACCGCTCCTTCCGGGTGCCGGGCCGCGGCGGCCTCCGCACGCCCGTTGTCACAGCGGCCGGGTACGGTCCCGGGAACCGATCACCCGTGGAGGTGCCCATGAGCTGGGACGTCCTGCTGCTGCCCCTGCCCGCCGACGCCGCCTCGGTGTCCGACCTGCCCGACGGCCTCTCCCCGCCCCCGATCGGCGGTGCCGCCCGCGTCCGGGACGCCCTGCGGGCGGCCGTGCCCGGAGTGGACCTGTCCGATCCCGCATGGGGCGTCCTGGAGGGCCCCACCTGGTCGGTCGAGCTGAACATCGGGGCGGGGGACCCGGTGGAGTCGGTGATGCTGCACGTCCGCGGCGGCGGGGACGACGTACTGCCGGTGATCCACCGCATGGCGGCGGCCCTGGGGTGCCGGGCGGTGGACTGCTCCGAGGGGGACTTCCTGGCCGAGGGGGACGGCACGGGCTGGCACGCCTTCCAGGAGTTCCGCGACCGGGTCCTCGCGCCGCGGCCGGAGCACGAGGCCTGAACCGGGCGGACGCCGCACCACCGCACGCCCGCCGGGCGCGCGGTCCGGCCACGGCCGCCCGCTCGTCGTCCGGTTCCCGGCGGTGCGGACCGAGCGCGAGGGCGGCGGAGTGCGTACCCGGCTCGCGGGCGGCCGCGCTCGTCCCCCGGAGCGCGCGCTCGACGCGCCCGGCCGCGTCCTCGTCCGCGTCCTCGTCCTCGTCCTCGTCGATGGTGTGCGTACGTCAGGCGCTCGGCGGCGCGCGGGACGGTGCCGTGCGCGGGGCCGTGCCAGGTCCGCACGGCCGGGCGCCCGAAGTCGCCGCTCAGGCGGCGGTGTGGGCGAGGACGTAGCCGCCCTGGACGACCGCGCCGATCGCCGCCGCGGTCGCGGCCCTCTTCGAGTACGGCGGCGATCCCGCCGCACGGCCGGTCGGAGGTCTCCTCCAGGGGGCGGCGCAGCGCGGGGCCGACGACGCCCTCCGGGTCCTGGGCGAGGCCGCCGAGGCGGCAGCCGCGCGGCATGCAGCGTTCGCGCCGCAGGTACGCCCGGTCGCGCTCCCCTCCCCGTTCGGGTCGGCCTCGGCGGCGGCGCGCAGCCGCTCGGCGTTGCGGCGGACGGCGGCGAGCGGCGAGCGGCGAGCGGCGAGGGCGGGCTTGCCGTCGAAGTGGTGGTGCATGCCGTCCCGGTCCATCCCGGCCCGCTGCTGGACGGCCCGGGGGCTGGTACCGGTGTGTCCGCGTTCCCGGAGCAGTTCTCCGGTCGCCCCGACCAGTCTGTCGGCGGTGTTCCCACCCGGCCCGCACCTACTGGCATGCACAGCACGCCAGGACGGGTGCGGCCGGTCTCCGGCGGTCCGGGCCTACAGCTCCAGGCCGGTGAGGACCATCACCCGCTCGTAGGTGTAGTCCTCCATCGCGAACCGCACACCCTCGCGGCCCACACCGGACTCCTTGGCACCGCCGTACGGCATCTGGTCCGCGCGGTAGGAGGGCACGTCACCGATGATCACGCCGCCGACCTCCAGGGCGCGGTGGGCGCGGAAGGCGGCCTGCAGGTCGTGGGTGAACACGCCCGCCTGGAGGCCGTACTTCGAGTCGTTGACCGCGGCGAAGGCGGCCTCCTCGCCCTCGACGGAGGCCATGGTCAGCACGGGGCCGAAGACCTCCTCGCAGGAGATCGTGACGTCGGCGGGGACGTCGGTGAGGACGGTGGGGGCGTAGGCGGCGCCGTCGCGCTTGCCGCCGGTCAGCAGCTTCGCCCCGGCGGCGACCGCCTCCTCCACCCAGGACTCCACGCGCTTGGCGGCGTCCTCGTTGATCAGCGGGCCGACGTCGGTGGCGTCGTCCGACGGGTCGCCGGTGACCTGCGCCTCGACCGCGGCGACCACCTTGGGCACCAGGCGGTCGTACACCGAGGCGTCGGCGATGACGCGCTGGACGGAGATGCAGGACTGGCCGCCCTGGTAGTTGGAGAAGGTCGCGATGCGCTGCGCGGCCCAGTCGAGGTCGGCCTCCGAGGAGTAGTCGGCCAGCACCACCGCCGCGCCGTTGCCGCCCAGCTCCAGGGTGACGTGCTTGCGCGGCACGGAGTCCAGCAGGGACCAGCCGACGGGGCCGGAGCCGGTGAAGGAGATGACCGGCAGCCGCTCGTCCTTCACCAGGGCCGGCATGCGGTCGTTGGGCACGGGCAGCACCGACCAGGAACCGGCCGGCAGGTCGGTCTCGGCCAGCAGCTCGCCCAGGAGCAGCGCGGACAGCGGGGTCGCCGGGGCGGGCTTGAGGATGATCGGCGTGCCGACGGCGATGGCCGGGGCGACCTTGTGGGCGCACAGGTTGAGGGGGAAGTTGAACGGCGCGATGCCCAGCACCGGCCCGCGCGGGAAGCGGCGGGTCAGGGCCAGGCGGCCGGTCCCGCCCGCGTCGGAGTCCAGCCGCTGGGCGGTGCCGCCGTTGAAGCGGCGGGCCTCCTCGGCGGCCCAGCGGAAGACCGAAACGGCACGGCCGACCTCGCCGCGGGCCCACTTCATGGGCTTGCCGTTCTCGGCGGAGATCAGCTCCGCGATCTCCTCGGTGCGCTCCGCGAGCCGCCGCGAGACGTGGTCGAGGGCCGCGGCGCGGACGTGCGCGGGCGTGGCCGCGAACTCGGCGGCGACCCCGGCCGCGGCGGCCACGGCCTGCTCGACCTGGTCGTCGGTGGGGACGCCGACGGTGCCGACGGTCCGGCCGTCCCAGGGCGAGGTGACCGTCAGGGTCTCGTCGCCGGTCGCCTGACGGCCGGCGAGCCAGAACGCGTGGGTGGGTGTCGCTGTGCTCACTGCGTATCCCGGCCCTTCCGAAGTGGTGGAGCGATGTCGGTGGTCTGTCGGTGGTCGGGGCCCGGCGGCGGTGCGGCCGGCTCCCGCCCTCCCACCGTAGGGGCCCCGTCCGCGCGGCACCCTTGTCCGGCGCGTCGCACTCCGGCGGCCCCTTGCACCTCTTTGGCAGGTCTTCGGCAGGTCTTCGGCGGGGTTCCGGCAGGCGGCGCCGTTGCCCTCCGCCTCTTCTGCCGCGACCATGACACGGCACGCACTACCCCCACCCGTCGAACTGGACACCCCAGGAGACGCGATGCGCAGACGCCCCCACGGCCGGCGGTTCACCACCGCGGCCCTGTTCCTCACCCTCGCACTGGCCGTTCCGCTCGGGGCACAGGCCACCGCCGCTCCCCCCGACGGCGGCCCGCGGACCGCCGCGGGCGAGCGGCAGTACGAGATCGCCGGGGTCACCGGCGCCGACCTCCGCACGGCCATCGCCCGCACCGGCGCGGCCATCGACGCGGTGCGCGAGCACTCGGTGGTGGTCACCGCCGACGCCGCGCAGGCCGAGAAGCTGCGGAAGGCGGGCCACCGCCTCACCGCGCTCCCCGCCCCGCCGGACCGGGCACCGGCGGACGGCGGAGCCGGCACCCTCGACTTCCCGCCGGCCGACTCCGGCTACCACAACTACGCCGAGACCATGGCCGCCATCGACGGGTACGTCCAGAAGTACCCGGACATCATGGCCAAGCGGGTCATCGGCACCTCCTACCAGGGCCGGAACATCGTCGCCGTCAAGATCAGCGACAACGCCCGCACCGACGAGAGCGAGCCGGAGGTGCTGTTCACCCACCACCAGCACGCCCGCGAACACCTCACCGTCGAGATGGCGCTCTACGTGATCCGGGAGTTCGGCGAGCGCTACGGCTCGGACTCCCGCATCACCCGGATGGTGGACCAGCGCGAGCTGTGGGTCATCGCGGACGTCAACCCCGACGGCGGCGAGTACGACATCGCGAGCGGCAGCTACCGGAGCTGGCGCAAGAACCGCCAGCCCACCCCCGGCTCCTCCGCCATCGGCACCGACCTCAACCGCAACTGGCCCTACCAGTGGGGCTGCTGCGGCGGCTCCTCCTCCAGCCCCTCCAGCATCACCTACCGCGGCCCGTCCGCCGGGTCCGCGCCCGAGGTGAAGGTCGTCGCCGACTTCGTCAACAGCCGGGTCGTCGGCGGGAAGCAGCAGATCAGGGCGCACATCGACTTCCACACCTACAGCGAGCTGGTGCTGTGGCCGTACGGCTACACCTACGACGACACCGCCGAGGGGCTCACCCGGGACGACCGCGACGCCTTCGCCGCCGTCGGCAGGGCGATGGCCGCCAGCAACGGCTACACCCCGCAGCAGTCCAGCGACCTGTACATCACGGACGGCGGCATCAACGACTGGATGTGGGGCCGGCACCGCATCTTCAGCTACACCTTCGAGATGTACCCCGGGCCCAACGGCGCCGAGGGCTTCTACCCGCCGGACGAGGTGATCGAGCGGGAGACCAGCCGCAACGAGGACGCCGTCCTGCTGCTGCTGGAGAACGCCGACTGCATGTACCGCTCGATCGGCAAGGCGGCGCAGTACTGCACCTCCTGACCGTCTTCTGACCGCTGCCCGCCCCCGGCCCGCCCGGGGCCGGCCGGTCCTAGCCGGCCCGTCCCCGGCCCGCTCCCGCGGAGACGCGGGCCGGGGGCACGGTCGCCGTCGCCTTGAGCGCCAGCCACAGCTCCATCCGCACGTCCGGGTCGTCCAGCGACCGGCCGAGGATCTCCTCGACCCGCCGCATCCGGTAGCGGAGGGTGTGCCGGTGGACGCCGAGGTCGGCGGCGGCCGCGTCCCACTGCCCGTGCCGCGACAGCCAGGCGTGCAGCGAGGCGACCAGGTCGCCGCGGCCGTGCGCGTCGTGCTCGTGCAACGCCCGCAGCATGCCGTCGGCGAAGGCGCGCACGGCGTCGTCGGCCAGCAGCGGAAGCACCGACCCGGAGGCTACGTCCTCGTGCTCGACGAGCACCCGGCCGCGGCGGCGGGCGACGGACAGCGCCTGGCCGGCCTGTTTGAAGGCCACCGCCGCGGCGGCGATCCCGGTGGGGGCCGAGACGCCGATGACCACCCCCCGCTCACCGCCGCCCGCCGGCTTGCCCCTGCCCTCCGTCTCGGTCTCGGCCGCGAAGTCCGCGCAGGCGGCCGCCGCGGCCCCGCCGTCCGCGACCAGTCCCGTCAGCCGGCCGCCGTACGGCACCAGCAGGACCGCCTCCCCGGCCCGGGCGGCGGCGGCCTCGACCCGCTCGGCGAGCGCCTCCACTCCGGCGGGCAGGCCGCCGTCGGACTCCTGCGGGCCGCCGGGCACGGTCTCCGTCCCGCCTCCGCCGGTCTCCGGCGCCGTCCGCCGCCGGCCCGCGGTGCCGGACACGCCCTCCGCCACGATCACCCGCAGCGGGGCGTCCAGCAGCCCGCCGTAGAGGGAACCGGCGACCGCCCGGGCGTGGTCGGCCTCCCCCGCCATCAGCATCCGCAGCACCGCGGCGCCCAGCCGCTGCTCGGCCTCCTGCAGGGCGCGGGACCGCTCGGCGGTCAGGGTCAGCAGGGCGACGGCGGAGTTGACGGCGTAGCGCCCGGCGGTGCCCAGCGGGGCGCCCGTGCCGACCGCGAGCACGGCCCGGGGGCGCCGTCCGGAGCCGATCGACTGCAGCTCCACCCGGTCGTCCACCCGGTCGCCGCCCCCGGGCCCGCTCACCACGGCGCTCGCGGGCGCGGGCCGGTCGCGCAGCCGCTCCACCTCGCCGGTCAGCCGGGCGGCGCGGCGGGACGCCCAGGCGGGGGCGGCGGCCACCAGCGTGCCGGAGACGTCGTAGAGGGCGGCCCAGCCGTCGACGTGGGCGGCCAGTTTGGCCAGCAGGGCGGCCGGGCCCCGCGCGGACAGCGCGGCGCGGGTCAGCTCGCGCTGGGCCTCGAAGCCCTCGGTGACCGCCTGGTACTGCTCCGCGGCGATGGCGGCCGAGACCGCCTTGCTGATGGCCAGGAAGGGAGTGCGCCGGGGCACCTCCAGCAGCGGGAAGTCCGCCTCGCGGGCGGCCGCGAGCAGCGCCGGCGGCACCTTCTCGTGGCTGACCCCGGCCGCGAAGCCCAGCCCGACCACACCGGCGCCGTCCAGCCGGCCGATGTAGCGGCGCATCGCGTCCTCGTTCTCGACGTCGAGCTTCATCGCCGTGATCAGCAGCAGCTCCCCGCCCTCCAGGTACGGCACGGGGTCGGCCAGCTCGCTCACGTGCGCCCAGCGCACGGGCGTGTCCAGCCGGCTCTCGCCCGCGAGGACGGTGAGCCTGAGGGCGGAGTGCTGCACCAGCGAGGCAAGGGTGAGCGGCATGGCTGACCTGGGGCCCTTTCCGGCGGCCGGCCGCATCTGTCGGCGGCTCCGGCAGACGGGTGACGTGTGACGACTTTTTGGCCGTTCGGTAGTGAGAACGAGGCCGGACTATGCCCAACCGTACAGCCGCATGCGCCGCCGCGCGCCCCCTGTCCCCCTTCGCTCCCCCGTATCTCCCTCTGCTCCCGTTGCCGCCCGTATTTCCGCCGCCTCCGTCCTCCGGCGTTCCCCCGTGCTTCCGGCGCCCCCGTGCGTGCCGTTCCCGTCACTCCCCGAGCCTGGTCAGGACCGGCGGACTCGCCTCGCCGCGGACCGTGGTGAGCGACACCACGGCGTGGCCCGGCGGCACCTTGTGGGCGAGGTCGGAGGCGGACCACCGCTCCCGCTGCACCGTGCGCACGGTGACCGACCGGGTGGTCGCCCGCACCCCTGTGAACAGGGTGCGGATACCGCGCAGACCACGCCTGACCAGGCCGCCGGAGAAGTCGGGGTTGTGGGTGACGTCCTCGGTCTTCACCCACTCCCGGCCCCACGCCTGCGCGAACACCTCGCCGTCCCAGGTGCTCACGCCGGAGAGCACCACCCGGCAGCCGACCGCCCCGACCGCCGCCGCGCGCAGCGGCTCGGGCACCTCGTCCAGGCTGCGCAGCGCCAGCACCACGCCGGCGTTGGCGGTCCGCAGCCGCTGGACGGCGCGCACGGAGGCGGGGGTGAGGGTGTGCGCGGCGTCGTCGAGCACCAGGCAGGCGAAGAGCGAACGCTCGTCGCGGGTGGCGGCGCAGGTGGTGAACTGGGCCAGCAGCAGCCGGGCCAGCAGCCGGGACGCCTCGGCGTGCCCGCGCTCGGGCAGGTCGATCCGCACCCGCAGCGGATGCTCCAGGTCGCGCATGGCGAAGGGGCGGGTGGTGCCGCTGGTGTCGAAGAACCCGGCGAACGCGGGCCGGTCCAGCAGGGCGATCCGGTCGGCGAGCAGCGGCCCCGGATCCCCGGGGCGCCCGGACTGGCGCTCGCGGGCGTCCAGTTCGCGCAGGGCGGCGCCGTCCCCGGCCGCCTCGCACGCCTGACGCAGCGCGGCGAGCGCGACGGGCACCCCGTCCAGCAGCTCGCGCAGCTCGGGCACGGAGGGGAAGCGGCCGTGGGCGGCCCGGTAGGGGCCGATGAGCTGGGCGAGGGCGGTGGCGGCGCGGCGGGTGTCCGCCTCGCTCCCCTGGACGCCCGGGCCGCCGGGCGCGTCCCCGACCAGCGCCTCGGCCAGGACGGCGGCGGCCTCGTCCGGGTCCTCGGTGCCGCCGTAGAGGTCGAGGTCGTGGGCGGAGCCGGGGCTGCCGAGCCTGATCACCACGTCGTAGGCCTCGTCGGAGCCGAGCCCGGAGCCCGCCGTGCCCACGGCGACCACCGCGGCCCGTCCGGCCAGCGCCTGGAGCGCCAGGGACTCCACCACGGGCCGCACCACGCGGCTGGTCTTCCCGGCCGCGGACGGCCCCACCACCAGCAGCGAGGTGCTCAGCAGCGCCGGTTCCAGTGCGAGGGAGACGCCCCGGTAGGCGTGGGGGTTGCGGTCCTCGTCGGGCGCGGCGCCCAGCCGCACCTGCCCGGTCAGCAGGTCGTGGCGGGCCGCCCGGGCGGGCAGGTCCCGGTCCCCGGAGGGGTGCGTGAAGGCGGCGGCGCCCCGGTCGAGCACGGCCTCGGTGAAGGAGGGCAGGTGGGAGGGCCGGGCCCGGACGACCTGCCAGGCGCGGTCGATCCGGACGTAGTCCACGTCGTTCATCCGCCCCGCGTGGACCTCGGCGGTCAGCCGGTCGGCGGCGGCGTGTTCGCCGACGGCCCGTAGCTGGGGCCAGACGGCCGGGTCGCCGGGGCCGCCCTCGGGCACGGCCGCCGGAGCGGCCCCGGCGGCCCCGGCGTCCGGGCCGGACAGCCGCGGGCGCACGTAGCGCCGCCAGACCTCGCCCCAGTGGCCGATGCGGCCGAAGATCCACGCCAGCAGGACGGCGACGAGGGCGTAGTAGACGTAGGCGGCGGTGACGAAGATCCCGTCTCCCTTCCAGGAGTCGGGCGTGAACCAGTCCAGCGGCCACATCAACGGGGGGAGGTAGCCGTTGTAGTTCAGCGACCACACCAGCAGCCCGCACAGCAGCGCCAGCGCCGCGCCGCCCAGCAGTTGCCGGTCGTCCAGCCGGTCGGGGTCCTCCGGGGGCCTGGGCCGGTGCCCGTACCGCCAGATGCCCGGCCCGGCCTCGGGCCGCGGCGTGCGCAGCCACTCGCCCAGCAAGGGCCCGGCCGCGGGCGCCTGCCGCGGCATGGGGGGCGCGGGCGGGGTCAGCGGCATCGCCGGTACGGCCTCGGCTCCCCCCGGGGCCCCCTGCGAGCCCCGTGCGTCCCATGCTCCGTGCGCCCCGTCGCCCACCATTCGCCGTCCTGCTCCTCGCCCGGCACGCCCTTGCCCGTCCACCGTCCCAATCTAGTCTCCGGACGGGGCAGTTGGCCGCCGTACGGAACCGGCCATGTCCACCGCGGCCAACACGCCGCGGCCACTTCTCCGCGGCGGTGCATGTCGGTGCCCTTTTCCTCCCCCTAGCCTGCGAAGGAGCAGCACCCCTTCATACCGAGGAGCCCGCCATGACCGAACTGTCCGGAGGTCCCGCCCTCCCCCAGGAGCGCCGTGTCGTCACCGCGATCCCCGGGCCGAAGTCGCAGGAGCTGATGGCCCGCAAGCAGGCGGCCGTGGCCGGGGGCGTCGGAGCCGTCCTGCCCGTGTTCGCCCGCCGCGCCGGAGGCGGGGTCCTGGAGGACGTGGACGGCAACTCCTTCATCGACCTGGGCTCCGGCATCGCCGTGACCTCGGTCGGCAACAGCGCGGAGGCCGTGGTGCGCCGCGCCGCCGCGCAGCTGGAGCAGTTCACCCACACCTGTGCGATGGTGACCCCGTACGAGGTGTACGTCGAGGTCTGCGAGGAGCTGGCGAAGCTCACGCCCGGCGACCACGCCAAGCGGTCGGCGCTGTTCAACTCGGGTGCCGAGGCCGTCGAGAACGCCGTGAAGATCGCCCGCTCGTACACCGGGCGCCAGGCCGTCGTGGTCTTCGACCACGCCTACCACGGCCGCACCAACCTCACCATGGCGCTGACGGCGAAGAACATGCCGTACAAGCAGGGCTTCGGCCCGTTCGCGCCGGAGATCTACCGGGTGCCGGTGGCCTACCCCTTCCGCTGGCCGACCGGCCCGGAGAACTGCGCGCAGGAGGCCGCGGACGAGGCCATCGACCGGATCACCAAGCAGATCGGGGCCGAGAACGTCGCCGCGATCGTCATCGAGCCGGTGCTGGGCGAGGGCGGGTTCATCGTGCCCGCCCGGGGCTTCCTGCCGCGCATCGCGCAGTTCGCCAAGGAGAACGGGATCGTCTTCGTCGCGGACGAGATCCAGTCCGGCTTCTGCCGCACCGGCCAGTGGTTCGCCTGCGAGGACGAGGGCATCGTCCCCGACCTGATCACCACCGCCAAGGGCATCGCGGGCGGTCTGCCGCTGGCGGCCGTCACCGGCCGCGCCGAGATCATGGACTCCGTGCACGCCGGCGGCCTGGGCGGCACCTACGGCGGCAACCCGGTGGCCTGCGCCGCCGCGCTGGGCGCGATCGAGACGATGCGCGAGCTGGACCTCAACGCCCGGGCCCGCCGCATCGAGGAGATCATGAAGCCGCGGCTGGAGAAGCTGGCCGGGCGGCACGCCGTGATCGGCGACGTCCGCGGCCGGGGCGCGATGCTCGCCATCGAGCTGGTGAAGCCGGGCACCAAGGAGCCCGACGCGCAGGCGACCGCCGCCGTCGCGAAGCACTGCCACCAGGCCGGTGTGCTGGTGCTGACCACCGGCACCTACGGCAACGTGATCCGCTTCCTTCCGCCCCTGGTCATCGGCGAGGATCTGCTGAACGAGGGCCTGGACGTGCTGGAGGAGGCCTTCGCGGGCCTGGAGTGAGGTGAGGGCGTGAGGGGCGGCGTGAAGAACGTGTGCGAAGGCCATGGCCTTGCGGTGACACGCCTGTCCGCCGCCCGCCGCCTGTCGTACGGTCTTCCACGGAACGCAGTGTCCCGTCCGTGGGCGACCGCGGACGGCACCGAGCCGGTGGTTCCCCTTCTCCGGCCCGGTTGTGCCCTCGCGCACATTCCTCACCGATCGGACGGCCGCCCGCCCCATACCCCCCGGGGCGCGCGGTGACCGGTCGCCACGGCGGCCCCGGAACCCTCCCCCCTGTTCCGGGGTCGCCGTCTCGTACTGTCCCGGCGTCCCTGGTGTCCGCCGTCCTGTCGCGGACGGCCCGGGCGGTGCTCCTGCCGCTGCTCCTGCCGCTGCTGGTCTTCACCGCCGCCGCCTGGCAGGTGGTGGCCGGCGGGCCGCTGGCGGACGCGGACGAGGACCTGGCCCGGGAGCTGCGGGCGAACGCCCCGCCGACCGTGTTCGCCGAACTCCTCGCCGACCTGGGCAACGCGGTGGTCGCGCTGCCCGTCCTGGCGGCGGCGCTGCTGTACGCGGGGCTGCGCGGGCGCCGGTGGCGGGCGCCGCTGGCGGCGGCGCTGGCGATGGCCGCCGTACCGGCCGTGGTGGCGCCGCTGAAGGCGCTGACCGACCGGCCCGGCCCGCTCGGCGGCACCGGGTACTTCCCCTCCGGCCACGCGGCGACGGCCGCGGTGGCGTACGGCGCCGCCGCGCTGCTGGTGCTGCCGCACGTTCCCCCGCGCGTGCGGCGCGCGCTGCCGGCGGCCGCCGTGCTGGTGTGCGCCGCCGTGGGCGCGGGGCTGGTGTGGCGGGGGTACCACTGGCCGCTGGACGTGCTGGCCGCCTGGTGCCTGGGGGTGCCGCTGCTGGCCGCCGTCCGGGCCGGGGAGGCCGGGCTCCCGGCGGACGCGGCCGGGGCCCGGGCCTCCGCCGCCGTCACCTCGCCGGGGTCACCGCCGGGGCGGCCGGCACGGCGGTGGCCGCGGCCTGCGCGTTGTAGGTGTGGCCGGTCTCCCCGGAGTCGTCGCTCTCCCGGTCGTCGCTCCAGACGGTGATGGCGAGGACGATCAGCGTGGCGACGGCGGCGCAGACCACGAAGGAGACGATCCCGAGGACGAGTCCGGCGGTCGCCTGGCCGCTGCCGTACGCCTGGCCCCGCTTGATCCTGCGCCGCGCCGAGAGACCCAGGCCGATGGCGAAGGGCGAGGTGAGGATGGCGACGACCATGCCGTAGACGGTCGTGACCAGGAAGACGCTGATGATGCCGAGCACCATCGCAGCGGTGCAGATGCCGCTGGTCGAGGGGGGCGGCGGGGGCGGTGTCCAGGCGTACCCGTACCCGGCCGGGTACCCGTATCCGGGCGCGTACCCGTGACCGGGCGCGGGCGGGGGCGCCGTCCACCCCGGACCGGGCGGCCCGTACGGCTGCTGCTGCGGCGGTTGCGGATGTCCGCCGGGCGACGGGAGCGCCGTCACGGTCGGCTGCTCGGCGGGGGGCGGGCCGCCCCGTCCGCCGGCCGTGCCGGGTGGCGCGCCCTCCTCCCGGCCTCCCCCCGGGGCACGGTGTTCCGGCGGGCCCTGGCTCTCGGGCATGTCCCCCTCCTCGGTGCGTGTGCGGCCATCGTATGTGCGCATGCGCGGCGCCCCGCCGCCCGCCTACCATGGCCCGCGCCCCCGTCCGTCTGGAGGAACCTTGTCCAATCCCGGCACCGGCTCCGGATCCGGTGAACTGTCCGCCTTCATCGCCGGCCTCCCCAAGGCCGAACTCCACGTCCACCACGTCGGTTCCGCCTCCCCCCGCATCGTCGCCGAGCTGGCGGCCCGGCACCCGGGCTCCGCGGTGCCGGCCGACGAGGACGCGCTCGCCGAGTACTTCACCTTCCGCGACTTCGCGCACTTCGTCGAGGTCTACCTGTCCGTGGTGGACCTGATCCGCGACGCCGAGGACGTCCGGCTGCTGACGTACGAGGTCGCCCGGGACATGGCCCGCCAGAACATCCGCTACGCCGAGCTGACCGTCACCCCCTACAGCTCGACGCGGCGCGGCATACCGGAGAAGGCCTTCATGGAGGCGATCGAGGACGCCCGCCGGGCCGCCGAGGCCGAGCTGGGCGTCACCCTGCGGTGGTGCTTCGACATCCCCGGCGAGGCGGGTCTGGAGGCCGCCGAGGAGACCGCCCGGCTGGCCTGCGAGCTGCGTCCCGAGGGGCTGGTCTCCTTCGGCCTGGGCGGCCCGGAGATCGGGGTGCCGCGCCCGCAGTTCAAGCCGTACTTCGACCGCGCCATCGCCGAGGGCCTGCACAGCGTCCCGCACGCCGGCGAGACCACCGGTCCCGAGACGATCTGGGACGCCCTGACCTCCCTGCGCGCCGAGCGCATCGGCCACGGCACCAGCGCCCCGCGCGATCCGCGGCTGCTGGAGCACCTGGTGGAGCACCGCATTCCGCTGGAGGTCTGCCCGACCTCCAACCTCGCCACCCGCGCCGTGGCGTCTCTGGAGGAGCACCCGGTGGTGGAGATGGCCAAGGCGGGCGTGCTGGTGACGGTCAACAGCGACGACCCGCCGATGTTCGGCACCGACCTGTGCACCGAGTACGAGATCGCCGCCCGGCTGCTGAACCTGGACGCCGCGGGGGTGGCGGCGCTGGCGAGGAACGCCGTGACCGCCTCCTTCGCCCCCGACCGGGTCAAGTCGTCCCTGCTCGCCGAGATCGACGCCCACCTCGCCTCGTGGTCGGCCTGAGCCGGTGAGCGGGCCGGACGTGCTGGCGGTCGCCCACCGCGGCCATCCCCACCGCGAGCGCGAGAACACCCTGGCCTCGGTCCGCGCCGCGCTCGCGGCGGGCGCGGACGCGGTGGAGGTGGACGTGCGCCTCACCGCCGACGGCACGCCGGTCCTGCTCCACGACGCGACGCTGGAGCGCCTGTGGGGGGTGGACCGTCCGCTGGCCGAGGTCCGCGACCGCGACCTCCCGGCGGGCGTCCCCGCCCTGGCGGAGGCCCTGGCGGCGACGGCCGGGGCGCGCCTGATGGTCGATCTGCCGGATCCGGGGGCCGCGTCCGCCGCCGTGGCCGAGGTCCGCGCGGCGGGCGCGGCCGGGCGCGTGTACTGGTGCGGGGGCCCGGCGGCGATGTCCGCCGTCCGCGCGGCGGACCCCGGCGCGGAACTCGCCCTCACCTGGACGCGCGCGGCCCCCGTGCGCCCCGCCCTGCTGGCCGGCCTGCGCCCCCGCTGGCTCAACTACCGCTTCGGCCTGCTGTCCCCGCCCCTGGTGGAACGGGCCCGCCGCGACGGCCTGCTCGTCTCGTGCTGGACCCCGGACACGGCCCGCGCGATGCGCCGTCTGATCGCGATGGGCGTCCACTCGATCACCACCAACCGCGTCGACGTCCTGCGCGGTCTGCTGGGCCCGCGGCGCTGAGGGGCCGGGGTCGGCCGACCGGCCCGCACACCTCGTCGCGGATGCCGCTCACCCGCTCGGCGAAGGCGTCGAGGTCCACGTCCTCGGGCGCGTGGGCGAAGGCGTCGAGGCTGTTGTCCGCGACGGAGCCCATGGCCCCGGCGTCGCCCCGGGCGCACAGGGGAATGGTGTGCTCCTCGCCGTCCTCGGACCTGATCAGCACCTCGCACGTCAGCGGCTCGCCGGAATCCGCCGGGGTGACGTCCCGGCGGGGCACGGCCACGCTCAGGGAGGAGGCCCCCTCCGTGTCGTCGAGCGGACGTTCCTCCGGCGCCTCGGAGCCGCCCGTGTCCCCGTGGTGCCCGAGGTACGGCAGTTCCTCGTCGCCGGACCCGTCGTCGTGGCGGCCGGCCACCGCCGTCGGGCCCGGTCCGGTGACGCGCTGGAAGGTGTCGCTCAGGTCCCCGGAGAGGGTCGGCCCGCCGTCCTCGACGGTGCGGGGCGGGGTGAGGGTGTACGCGGGAGTCGGGTCCGGGTTCGGGGGCGCACCGCCGGCGTACACCTCGGCGGCCGCCCGGAGCAGGACGTACCCGCCGGCCGGCACGGCGGCGATCACGCCGATCACCTTGCCCGCGTTGCCCCTCCGTCGCGGCGGCGGACCCACCGGGGGCTGCCCGTACGGCCCGGGGTGCCCGTACGGTGCGGGCCGTGTCGGCACACCGGCGTAGGGCCGCTGCGGCTGTGGGCCGGAGGGGCCCTAGGGTGCGGGTTGGTGCGGGTGCGGGGGTGTGGTCACGTCCTCTGCTGCTCTCCGTGGTCCGGACGCGGTCCGCGCCGTCCCTCGCCGGACCGCGTCGTGCGCGCGGAGGCCGGACCCCACGGACGGTCCACCTGGTCCGCTCCCCCGTTCGGTCGCTTCGCGTCACCGGTCCGCCACGCGCGTCCCGCGCGGTGGACGGACCGGTCGGCCCCCGCACCTCCGGGGGTGCGGGGGCCGAGGAGCCGGGGGCGGTCAGCGGGTCACAGGGCGGTCATGACGTGCTTGATGCGGGTGTAGTCCTCCAGCCCGTAGGCGGACAGGTCCTTGCCGTACCCGGACTTCTTGAACCCGCCGTGCGGCATCTCGGCCACCAGCGGAATGTGGGTGTTGATCCACACACAGCCGAAGTCCAGCGCCCGCGACAGCCGCATCGCCCGGGCATGGTCCTTCGT
>NZ_DASQNP010000007.1:0-44933 GCF_035644915.1 Streptomyces sp. | reverse complement strand
GAGGACAAGGACATCCGGGTGTGGCACTTCGGCGACCACGGCGGCGGACGCGCCTCACAGCCGTACGAGCAGTTGCTGTGGCTGCGCGAGCGCGGCCTGGCGCCGGAGGCCGCCGCGTGAGCGTGCCGGAGACCGCGCCGGGCGAGAGGCCCGGCAACGGCCCGCCGGTGCTGGACCGGCCGTCCGGCACCGCGCACGGCTCGACCCGCGACCGGTGCCGCGACCGAGCGGGGGTCAGCCGGTCTCCTCCCGCCCGGCCTCCGCCAACTGCTCCCGCCGCGTCCGGCGGTACCACCGTCCCCACCGGTCCAGCTCGTCCGCGATCGTCTCCAGGCTGCGCCCCGCCTCGGTCAGCGAGTACTCGACCCTCGGCGGCACCTCCCGGTACACCGTCCGCACCACCAGTCCGTCGGCCTCCAGCTCCCGGAGCTGACGGGTCAGCATGCGCTGGGTGATCCGGGGCAGCGCGCGCCGCAGCTCACCGAACCGGTGCGTACCCGTGAGCAGTTGCTTCAGGATCGCCAGTTTCCAGCGGCCCCCGAGCACCTCCATCGCGAACTCGATCGCGCAGTACTCCGGTGCCCCGTCGATGTCCGTCCGCACCCGGCTCCACCTCCATCGGTATACGGAATGACACTACGGGACAGAAAAGACCGTACTTGCACGGCGGGTCGGTGGCCCGGACAGTACGGGCATGACGAAAGGCAGAGCGTCCGCACCGGCGCCCCCGCCCGCGGAGCGGGAACGGCCTGACACCCCGCGGCGGCGGTGGCTGGTGCTGGCCGTGGTCTCCGGCGGCCTGCTGCTGTGCGGCATCGATCTCACCGTGCTCCACGTGGCGGTGCCCGGCATGTCCCGGGACCTGCGCCCCAGCGGCGCGGAACTGCTGTGGATCGTCGACGTCTACTCGCTGACCCTCGCCGCGCTCCTGGTCACCTGCGGCACGCTCGGCGACCGCATCGGCCGCAGGCGCATGGTCCTCGGCGGCCTCCTCCTGTTCGGTCTGGCCTCGGCCACCGCGGCCTGTTCGGACTCCGTCCCGCAGCTGATCGCCGCGCGCGCCGCCCTCGGTGTCGGCGCGGCCATGATCATGGCGTCGACGGCGGCCATCATCAGGGTGGTCTTCACCGACGACCGCGAACGGGCCGTCGCCCTCGGCGTGTGGACCTCCGCGCACAGTGTGGGCGCCACCGTCGGCCCGCTGGTCGGCGGCCTGGTCGCCGGGCGGTGGGGATGGGGCGCCGTCTTCCTGGTGAACGTGCCGGTCGTCGTTGCCGTCCTGGCCGTCGGCGCACGCGTCGTCCCCGAGTCGAGGAACCCGGTGCCCCGCCGCTGGGACCTGGCCGGCGTGGTGCTGTCCGCCACCGGGCTCGCGAGCGCGGTCTACGCGCTCAAGCGGGTCGGCGAGCGCGCCGGGGCCGACGGCGCCGCCCTCGTCACCGCCACCGCCGGCGCCCTGCTGCTGTACGCCTTCGTGCGCCGCCAGCGGCGCCTGGCCGAGCCGCTGCTGGACCTCTCCCTGTTCGGCGACCGGCGCTTCGCCACCGCCACCGTGTGCGTCATCGGCTGCTTCGGCAGCTATGTCGCCCTGCTGTTCTTCCTCACCCAGTGGTGGCAGCAGGCCGGGGAGTACTCGCCGCTGCGCGCCGGGCTCGCCCTCGTTCCGCTCGCGGGCGCCAACGCCGTCGGTGCCGTCACGGCCCCCCGGGTAGCGAGCCGGTGGGGGAACCGGTGGGCGCTCACCGGATCGCTCGCCGTCTTCGCCGCCGCCCTGGCCCTGATCGCGGCGGTCGGCGACCCGTCCCGCTACGGGATCCTCCTGGTGCCTCTGCTGGCCGCCGGATGCGGCGCGGGCGTGGTCATGACCCTGGGCGCGGACTCCATCATGGGCGCCGCGCGGCCGGAGCGTTCCGGCGAGGCGGCCGCCGTCCAGGAGACCTCCTTCGAACTGGGGGCCGGGCTGGGCGTCGCCGTCCTGGGAACCGTGCTGACCGCCGTCTACCGGACCACCCTGCCTCCGGTCCCGGGACTCGGCCCGGACGGCCGGGCGACGGCCGGGGAGTCCTTCGCGGCGGCCGCGGACCTCGCCGGCCGCCTCCCCGAACAGACCGCCCACGCGCTGCTGCGCGCGGCGCGGCATGCCTACGACCGCGGGTTCACCGTCGTCTCGGCCGTCGCCGCGGTGGGGCTGGTCCTCACCGCGGCCACGGCGGCCGTCCTGCTCCGCCCGCGCCGGACGCCCACCGGCGACGGCCGCTGACCCGACGGCCACCGGACCGGCGGCACGCGTCTTCCCACGAAGTCCCCGCGCCCCGGCCCGGTCACGCGGGACGCCGCGCGTAGACCTCGATCTCGATCTTCATACGGGGGTCGGCGAGGCCGCACACGAGCATCGTGGCGGCCGGCCGGACCGGGCCGAAGCAGCGGCGCAGGACCGGCCAGCAGGGCTCGAAGTCGGCCCGGTCGGGCAGCAGGTACCGCACCCGCACGACGTCGGCGAAGGTGCAGCCCGCCTCGGCCAGCGCGGCCCCGACGTTGCGCAGGCACTGCTCGGCCTGCTCCACCACGTCCTCGGAGATCGTCATGGTGGTGTAGTCGAAACCGGTCGTCCCGGACACGTGCACCCAGTCGCCGTCCACCACGGCGCGGGCGTAGCCGATCTGCTCCTCGAACGTCGAGCCGCTGAGGATCGCGCGTCGCTCCGTCATGCGGCGAACGCTAGGTGGCCGGCCGGGATACGTCCAATACAAGCCGGAGACATGGCCTGATGCCCCTGGGGACATGGACCGTCCCGGACTCCCCCTGCCGCGACTGCACGCCTTCGCCGTGCTCGCCGAGGAACTCCACTTCGGCCGCGCGCCCGGGCATCGCGCAGCCGCCGCTGAGCCGGCAGGTCCGCCGCCTGGAGGGCAAGGTCGGCCATGCGCTGTTCGGCCGCGGGCCGGGACGCGTCGCCCTCACCCCGGACGGAAGGGAACGGCTGCCCGCCGCCCGGCGGGCCCTCCCCGGCCGCGCGGACGGCCGGGCCGGCCGCCGGCGGCCCGGCTCCGCCGCCTCGCTCGCCCTGACCGTCCTGCCCGGTCTGCTGCGCACCTTCCGGGAGCGCTTCCCGGAGGTGCGCCCGGACATCCACGAGATGACCACCGCGCCGCAGATCACCGCCCTGCACGAGGGGGCCGTCGACATCGGCCCGCTGCGCGAGCCCCCGCCGACAAGGCGGCGCTGGGCTTCACGACCGTGCTGACCGAGCCCTTCGTGGCCGTCCTGCCTCCGCGCACCCCCTGGCGGCCCGGCGGACCGTGCCGCTCGCGCGGCCGGCGGACTCGCCCTTGGTGCTCCTGCCCCCGGGCGGCCGGCCCGGGGCTGTACGACCGGATCACCGGTCCGTGCGCCCCGGCGGGCCTCACGCCCCGGGTGCCCGGCACGCGGTGGAGCGGCAGACCGTCTGCGCCCCGGTGGAGGCCGGCCCGGACGCCTCCCCGGCCCCGGCACCGCCCGCACGCCGGTCGCCGTCGCCCGGCGCAGGAGCGACCGGAGCCCGGTGGCCGCGGACTTCCCGGCGGCCGTCGGCCAGGCCCCGCCGGACCAGGCCCGGCAGGGCTTCGCCGGGTGTCCGGCCGGAGGGGCGCGCCCTAGCCGGAGCCGTCGCCCCGGCCGCTCAGGATCGCGGTGATCCTCTCGGACGCCTCGCGCGCGGCGGTGCGCGGATCGGCCCCCCGGAGCACGGCGGTCTGGTACTCCTTGATCGGGTTGTCCGCCTCCAGGCGGCCCCACAGGGGCGAGTTGGGGGTGGCGTGACCGTTGCGGGCGCCCTCGGCCATCGCCGCGGCGCCGGGGTCGTCCTCCAGGGCGTCGGCCAGCTCGGTGCTGTTGGGCACGACGCTCATCGTCCGCGCCAGCTTCCGCTGCCACGTCTCGCCGGTGAGCAGCCTGACGAAGGCGTACGCGGCGTCGTGCTCGTCCGCCCGCTCGGGGATGATCAGCACCGAACCGCCGGTGAAGACCGCGCCCGGCCGGTCCGCGCTCTTGCCGGGGACCGGGAAGAAGCCGAGCTTGCCGGTCAGCGCCGGATTGGCCTCGGTGATCAGCTCCGCGGCCCCGGGCACGTCGATGATCTGGGCTATCCCGCCCCGGGCGAAGACCTTCCGCTGGTCGGGGTCGGACTCGTCGGAGTCGACGGGGCCCCGGCCGTAGGACTGGAGCTCCCGGTAGAACTCCATGCCGCGCAGCGCCTCGGGGGTGTGGAGCGCGCCCGTCCACCGGCCGCTGCGTTCGACGGCGAGGTCGCCGCCCTCGTCCCAGACGAAGCCCGCCAGGACGTACCAGTTCCGGCCGGGGAGGTAGATGCCCTGCCGGCCGGGCCGGTCGAGCCGGGCGGTGGCCTCGATCCACTCCTCGCGGGTGGTGGGCGGCTCGGTGATCCCGGCCTCCCGGAAGAGGTCCTTGCGGTAGATGACGACGCGGTTGGCGGCGTAGAAGGGGATGCCGTACTGGTAGCCGTCGATCTTCCCCGGCTCCTCCAGGCCGGGGATCCAGTGGTCGCCGCCGAGGTCGCCGACCTTGATGGTGAGGTTCTCCACCCCGCCCGCCTGCACGTACTGGGCGACCTGGGTGTTGCCCACCTCGATCACGTCCGGGGCGTCGCCGGAGGCGAGGGCCGCGGTGATCTTCTTGTCGATGCCCGGCCACTCCTGGACGGTGACCTCCACCTCCATCCCGGGGTTCCTCGCCTCGAAGTCCCGTACGGCGGCGTCGGTGAGCTCCTCGGAGAGGCTGCCCCGCATCAGCCAGACCTCCAGGCTCCGCGTCTCCTCGCCGGGGTCCGCGAGGGTGCCGCACCCGCCCAGCAGCAGTACGGCGGACAGGGCCGAGAGCAACGGTCTGACACGGTGACGGACAGGCATGGTGTGTCCCCTGGGAGATGACCGGTGCGCGGAGCGCGGGGTGTGCACAGACTTGGCATAGACCAATGGGGCGGTCAAGCGGTAGACGCGAAGAAGCGGCGGAAAGACCGCCGGGTGCGGCACTTGTGATGCCGGTGTGATCGAAGAGTGATCAAAGCGTGGCGCGCCGGGGGTCCGGCGGAGCGCGGGAGGGGGTGCCCCCTGGCACGGCCGGTGCGGTCCCTGGTATTTAATTGCAAGCTGTTTGCAATAACTTTTACTCGGTTACAGGGGTGTGGAACATGACAGTCCGGGTGGTACGTGCCGTGGCCGCCGCCGTCACGGCCGGCGCGGTGCTGGCGGGCACGGCGGCCTGCTCCGCGCCCTCCGACGGCGGCGGTGCCGCCGGTGCGAAGGACTCCCTGGTGGTGGGCATCGCCCAGGAGCCCGAGACCCTCAACCCCCTGCTCGGCTACGGCAAGGACGGCAACTCCAAGATCTTCGACGGGCTGCTGCGGCACAACGCCGACATGGAGCTCGAACCCGCCCTCGCCGAGAAGCTCCCCCAGGTCGGCGACGGCGGCAGGACGTACACCTACACCCTGCGCGACGGGGTGACCTTCAGCGACGGCACCCCCTTCGACGCCGAGGACGTGGTCTTCACCTACGAGACCATCCTCGACGAGAAGACCAACAACCCCTCCAAGGGCGAGCTGGACGCCCTCGACAGCGTCACCGCCCGGGGCGAGGACACCGTCGTCTTCAAGCTGAAGTACCCCTACGCCGCCTTCGCCGAGCGCACCGTGCTGCCCATCGTCTCCAAGGAGGCCCTGGCGGGACAGGACGTCAACACCGCCCGGTACAACACCGAGCCGATCGGCACCGGCCCGTACGTCCTGGCCGGCTGGAGCAAGGGCGAGAAGCTCACCTTCGAGGCCAACCCCGACTACTGGGGAGGCGCGCCGGAGGTCGAGAAGCTGACCATGGCGGTCATCAAGGACGACGACGTCCGCGCCACCCGGCTGCGCTCCGGCGACCTCGACGCCGCCATCCTGCCGCCCGCCCTGGCCGACACCTTCGCCAAGGACGGCGACAAGCGCGTGATCCGCGCGAGGACCGCCGACTTCCGGGCCGTCACCCTGCCCACCGCGAACGAGGTCACCGGCGACCGGGCCGTCCGCCGCGCCCTGGACCTCGCCGTGGACCGCGACGCCATCGTCGACAGCGTCCTGAACGGCGCGGGCCGGGCCGCGTACGGGCCCGTCCCCACCGACAGCCCCTGGTTCGCCAAGGGCACCGAGCGCCGCCACGACCCCGCGCGGGCCAGGGAGATCCTGGACGAGGCCGGCTGGCAGCCCGGCGAGGACGGCATCCGCCGCAAGGACGGCCGCCGCGCCGCCTTCACCCTCTGGTACCCCTCCGGTGACCGGCTCCGCCAGGAGCACGCCCTCGCCTACGCCGCCGACGCCAAGAAGATCGGCATCGACATCACCGTCGAGTCCGGCACCTGGGAGGTCATCGAGCCGCGCATGAAGGAGGACGCCGTCCTCTCCGGCGGCGGCAGCCCGGCCGACCCCGACTTCGACCTCTACCCGCTGCTGCACTCCTCCCTCGCCCTGGACGGCTTCAACAACATGGCCGCCTACGACAACCCGGCCGTCGACCGCGCCCTGGAGAAGGGCCGCCGTGCGGGTGACCGCGACGCCCGCACCGAGGCGTACGACACCGTCCAGCGCGAACTGGCCGAGAACCCCGGCTACACCTTCCTCACCCACATCGACCACGTCTACGTGATGGGCGACGACTGGGAGGGCGTCACCACCCAGGTGGAACCCCACGACCACGGCTTCGGCACCGGCCCCTGGTGGAACGTCGAGGACTGGCGGCCCAAGCGGTGACGGTCCCGGCCACGACGGAACCGGAAGCGACGCGGGAGGCGGGGACGGCGGGGAAGACGCCGCCCCGCCCCGCGCCCGCCGGGCGCCGGGGACTGCCCTGGGCGGCGATGGCCCGGCTGGCCGGACGGCGTGCCCTGGCCGCCGTCCCCGTGCTGGCCGCCGTCACCCTGGGCGCCTTCGCCCTGGCCGCGGCCTCCCCCTTCGACCCGGTGCGCCGGTACGCGGGGAGCGCCGGGCTGCGCGCCTCGCAGGACACCCTCGACCAACTGCGGGAGAACCTCGCCCTGGACGGCCCGTTCACCGAGCAGTGGTGGCGCTGGCTCACCTCTGCCCTGGGCGGGGACCTGGGCTGGTCGGTGTCCCTGCGCCAGCCGGTCGCCCAGGTCGTCGGCGAACGCATGGGCTGGTCCGTGCTGCTGTGCGCGGTCGCGTTCGTCCTCGCGGTGACGCTCGGGACGCTGCTCGGCGTCGCCGCCGCGCGCCGCCAGGGCGGATGGCTCGACCGCTGCGTCACCGGCGCGGCGTACGTCCTCCAGGCGGCCCCGCCGTTCTGGCTCGGCCTGCTCGCCGTCTGGTTCTTCGCCCTCCACCTCGGGGTGCTGCCCGCCGGAGGGCTCACCGACTTCGGCGAGGAGACGGTCACCGCCGGCTCGCTGGCCCGCCACATGGTGCTGCCCGTGGGCGTGCTCGCCCTCTCCCAACTGCCGTGGTTCGCCCTCTACACCCGGCAGGGCGTCGCCGACGCCCTGCGCGAGGACCCGGTGCGCGGCGCCCGCGCCCGGGGCCTGCGCGAGCGGACCGTCCTGTTCGGGCACGCCCTGCGCTCCGGGCTGCTGCCGGTGCTCACCCTCGTCGGCACCCGCGTCCCCGAACTGATCACCGGGGCCCTGCTGGTGGAGACCGTCTTCAGTTGGCCCGGCATCGCCTCGGCCACCGTGAAGGCCGCCACCGACACCGACTTCCCGCTGCTGGCCGCGGTGACCGTGCTCGCCACCCTCGCCGTCCTCGCCGGGAACCTGCTGGCCGACCTGCTGTACGCGCTGGCCGACCCCCGGGTCGACCTGGAGGAGATGTGACCGCCACCGACTCCACCGCCACCGGCCCCACCACGACCGGCCAGGCCGCGACCGGTCCCACCGACGCCTGGCGCGCCGCCGGCGCCGACGGGCGTCCGGCCCGTGTACCGCGCGGACTCCTGTCGGCCGTGCTCGTGGCCGCCACCGTCCTCGCCGTCCTGGTCGTACCGCCCCTGTTCCCCCTGGACCAGCAGGCCGTCGACCTCGCCGCCAAGCTCCAACCCCCTTCCCTCCAGCATCCGTTCGGCACCGACGAGATGGGCCGCGACCTGCTGCTGCGCTGCGTGTACGGGCTGCGCGTCTCGCTGCTCGTCGGGGTGGTCGCCGCCCTGGTCGCCACGGTCGTCGGCATCGCCGTCGGTGCCGCGGCGGGAGCGCTGGGCGGCACGGTCGACCGGCTGGTGATGCGGGCCGTGGACGTCTTCGCGTCCGTGCCCCACCTGCTGATGGGCATCTTCATCGTGGCGATGTTCCGGCCCGGCGTCTGGCCCGTCGTCGCCTCCGTCGGCCTCACCCACTGGGTCTCCACCGCCCGCATCGTCCGCGCCGAGGTGCACTCGCTGCGCGGCCGCCCCTACCTGGACGCGGCGGTCTCCGGCGGCGCCTCGCGGTGGCGGGTGACCGTACGGCACCTGCTGCCCGGCGTCCTGCCGCAGGCCGGACTGGCGGCCGTGCTGATGGTGCCGCACGCCATCTGGCACGAGTCGGCGCTGTCCTTCCTGGGCCTGGGCATCCCCGCCCACCAGGCCAGCCTCGGCACCATGGTCGAGGCCGCGCGCGGCACGCTGCTCGCGGGCGCCTGGTGGCCGACCCTCTGGCCCGGCCTGTTCATCATCGTCCCCACCCTCGCCATCGCCGGGCTCGCGGGCGCCTGGCGCGAGCGGATCAACCCGCGCCGCCGATCGGAGCTGATGCTGTGACAGCCGAGACGTCCCCACCGGGCAAGCTGTCCGTACGGAACCTGTCCGTGCGCTTCCGGATGCGCGGCGGGCGCACCGTCGCCGCCGTGACGGACGTGTCCTTCGACCTGGCCCCGGGGGAGTGCCTGGCCCTGGTGGGGGAGAGCGGCTGCGGCAAGTCCGTGCTGACCTCCGCGCTGCTGGGACTGCTGCCCGGCAACGCGCAGATCCGCGGCTCCGCCCTCCTGGACGGCCTCGACCTGATCGCGGCCGACGAGACCACCCTGGCCCGCACCGTCCGCGGCCGGCGCATCGCCCTCATCCCGCAGAGCCCCGCCGCGCACCTCACGCCGGTGCGCACCGTCCGCTCCCAACTGGAGGAGACGGTACGGGAGTTGACCGGGGCGCGCGGGGAGGAGGCGCGCGCCGGCGCCGAGCGGGCCGCCGAACGCGCCGCGTTCCCCGCCGACCACCTCGACCACCACCCCCACGAACTCTCCGGCGGCCTCGCCCAGCGTGCCGCGACCGCCCTCGCCCTGGTCGGCGGCGCCCCCCTGCTGATCGCCGACGAACCGACCACCGGTCTGGACCGGGACCTGGTGGACCGCACCGTCGACGAGCTGCGCCGCCATGTGGACGGCGGCCACGGGCTGCTGGTCATCACCCACGACCTGGCCGCCGCCGAACGCGTAGCCGACCGGGTCGCGGTGATGTACGCCGGGCGCATCGTGGAACTCGCCGACGCCGACGGCTTCTTCAAAAGCCCCGGCCCCCGGCACCCCTACGCGCGCGGCCTGCTGGACGCCCTGCCCGAGCGGGCCTTCACCCCCATCCCCGGCATGCCCCCGGAACTGGACGCCCTGCCCGTCGGCTGTGCCTTCGCCCCGCGCTGCCACCGCGCCGACGACGCCTGCGCCGGCGTGCCCGCCCTCACCGGCGCCCCCGGCCGGGCGGTCGCCTGCCACCACGCGTACGCCCCCGCCCCGGAGACGGCCGATGCCTGAGACGACTCCCGTCCCGACCCGCGAGACGTCCGGGACGGCCCCCGCAGCGGCCCTCGAACTCCTCGGCATCACCGCCGGATACGACCGCCGCGCGCCCGTGCTGAGCGGAATCTCCCTGACCGTCGCCGCCGGCGAGGCCGTCGGCCTGCTCGGCCCCAGCGGCTGCGGCAAGTCCACCCTCGCCCGCGTCGCCGCCCTGCTGCACCGGCCGTACGCGGGCACCGTCCGGCTGGGCGGCCGGGAAGTGCGCGGCTTCCGGCACCGCGCCCCGCGTGCACTGCGCACCTCCGTCGGCGTGGTCTTCCAGCAGCCCCGGCTCGCCGCCGATCCCCGCCTCACCCTCGCCGACACCATCGCCGAACCCCTGCGCGCCACCGGACGCCGCGACGAGATCCCCGACCGGCTGCCCGGGCTGGCCGCCTCCGTCGGCCTCGGCGGCGACCTGCTCAGCCGCCGCCCGCACGAGGTCAGCGACGGCCAGCTCCAGCGCGCCTGCCTGGCCCGCGCGCTGATCCTCCGTCCGAGGCTGCTGATCTGCGACGAGATGACCGCGATGCTGGACGCCTCCACCACCGCCGCCCTCGTCGCCGCCGTGGAGGACTACCGCCGCGGGAGCGGCGCCGCGCTCCTCGCGGTCGGCCACGACCGGGTGCTGCTGGAGCGCTGGTGCGACCGGGTGGTGGACCTTCCGGCCGCCCGGCCGCCCGGCGGGCGGTGAAGCCGGTTCCACGCCCCCTTGCCTCCCGGCCCGACGGCCGCGAAGGTGACGGCGGGCGGCCCGCGGTCCACGCGTCCGGCGGGCCGCCCCACGGACACGCGTGCCGCGAAAGGGGAGGGGACATGACGGAAACCGTCTCGCACCGGGAGGAACGGCTGCGGCGGCCCTCGGGCATCCGGTCGCTGCGGCTGGGCGAACTGAAGGTGAGCTACGTGCCGGACGGCGCGGCAGGACTCGTGCCGCGGCTGTGGCTCCCGGCCACCACCGACGAGGTGTGGGCCGCACACCCCGAGTACCTGGACGACTCCGGCCACCTGGTGGCGAGCATCGGCGCCCTGCTGGTGGAGCACGGCGACCGGGCGCTGCTGATCGACACCGGGTTCGGCCCGCAGTCGTTCCCGGCGCAGCCGGGCGGCCCGATCGGCGACATCCGCGGCGGCGCGCTCCTGGACAACCTGGCCGTGCTCGGCCGCCGGCCGGAGGACATCGAGGCGGTGGCCCTCACCCACCTGCACATCGACCACATCGGATGGGCCTGGCACCCCGTTCCCGGCACCGGCCGGCTCGCCTTCGCCCACGCCGACCACCTGATCGCCGCCCCCGAGTGGGAGCAGCGCCACCTCGCCGAGGCGTCCGGCATCACGGGCGAGATGCTCGCGGCGATGGAACCCCGCGTCCGCACCGTGACGGACGGCCAGGAGGTCTTCCCCGGCGTACGGGCGGTGTTCGCCCTCGGCCACACGGTCGGGCACGCGATGTACGTCATCGCCTGGGGAGGGCGGCGGCTGATCGCCTTCGGCGACGCGATGCACTCGCCGATCCAGGCCGACCATCCGGAGTGGTCGGCCCTCCCCGACCACGACCCGGAGCTGTCCGCCGGCTTCCGCCGCCGTCTCCTGGCCGAACTGGAGGAACCCGGCACGATCGGCTTCGGCGGCCACTTCGCCGACGTGGTCTTCGGCCGTGTCCGCCGGGCGGGCCGCGGTCCCGCCTGGCATCCCCACCCGGAGTGAGGCGGGACGCGGGGAGCCATCGGTCACCTGCCCCGCGCGTCACCCCCCGTGTCCAGCCCCCGTGCCGCGGCCGGCGACCGGAACTGCGGGGAGGAGGGCGGCCCGCCCGGCGGACCGGGACTCAGGACAGCGCGAGCTCACCCACCCGCTGACCCCCGCTCATCTCCCCCGTCGGACGGAAGCCGAGCTTCAGGTAGAAGCCCTCCGGCCCGGTCCCGCCGGGATGCCAGGTGACCGTCATGCGGGTGCCGCCGCGTCGGCGGATCTCGGCGGCCACGGACTCGACCGCGAAGCGGCCGTGTCCACGGCCCTGTTCCCCGGCCGCGATGTTGAGGCGCCACAGGCCCGATCGCAGGTCGGTGCCCGTTCCGTCGCCGGTGAAGTCGATGTCGAAGAACGCCATGAGGAAGCCGACGGGCCGGTCGCCGTCGAGGATGAGGCGGGGCCAGGCCGTGTCGGGGTGCACATACGCCTCGGCGAGCGACTTCACGACCGGTGCGACCAGGTGCTCCTGTTCCGGACGCACCTTCAGGCCGATGGCGGTGTCGAAGGTGGCGGGGGTGATCTTCTCCAGGCGGAGTGCGGCGGTCATGTGGGAAGCCTCGGGAGCGCGGGCCGCCGGGTCAAGCGGGTTTCGGAGCGGCGGTCAGGACACCGCGGTGACCACGGTGACCGCCGTGACCGCCGCGATCGCCGCCCGCATGGCGCGGATCGCCTCGCGGACGCTGTCGCCCGCCCACTGTCCCTCGGCGATCTCCGCCATGCGCGGTGCCACCTTCTTGCGGGGCAGCTCGGGGAACGCCGGCCGGTGCAGGCCCGTGGCGTGCAGCAGGGCGATCAGTCCGGAGGTGCGGTCGTCCGGCTCGGCGCCGTCCAGGACCACGGCGGTCAGCCGGTCGCGCAATTCCCGTTCCACCGAGCCGTCCGCCTCCGGGTAGCGCCGCACCGGGAAGAGGCCGAGCGCGCGGTGCCGCTCCTCGGTGACCAGACCGCGTTCGCACAGGCTGTCCACCGTCGCCCGCACGGCCTTCGCCTGGTCCTTCGCCACCCAGTCGGCCGCCTTCCTCCTGCCCTTGCCCTTCGTCCACTCGGCGAGCTGCGCCAGGCGTCCGTCGAGCAGGGCGACGCCGGTCGGCGAGGGGTCGGTCACCCCCACCCGGCCGTCGGTCACCGCCACGCGGCCCGCCAGGGCCAGCTCCAGGAGGATGCCGCCGGCGACGGCCCAGCCCGCGGACGACCGGTCCCTGGCCGTGCCGGACTCGTCGTCCAGCGACAGCAGCATGACCTCCTCAGCCAGTGTGACGCGCATGCACCGCTCCTCGTCCCGTCGTCTCGTCCATCGTTCTGCTGATCTTCTGCCTGCCCGTAGGGGACGTTCGAATGCCCCGGCGGTTTCCCGCGGCGCCCGGCCGGTCCCTCAGGGCGCCGTCCCCCGCCCGGCGAGCTGCGCCTCGATGCCGTCGAGGACGGTCTCCAGGCCGAGGGCGAACTGGCCGTCGAAATCGTCGTCGTCGAGCCGGGCGTGCCGGGTCAGCGTGGGGTAGCGCCCGGCGTGCTGGGCGATGAATTCCTGTGCCTGGCGGCGCAGTTCGGCCTCCTCGCCGGAGTCGCGCATCCGGTGGCGCCAGAGGTTCTCCATCGCGGCGTACCCCTGGACGTAGTAGGTCAGGGCGCCGACGGCGGCGGTGAGCCGTGGTCCCTCCAGCCCGGCGCGGGCGAGTGTGGCGTAGAAGAACTCGGAGCGGGCCAGGGAGTGCGGGCCGAGCAGCGGGCGGGTCGCCATCAGGGCCGGGAGCCACGGGTGACGCCTCATCACCCGGCGGCTCCGGACGAGCTGCCGGGTGAGGGCCTCGCGCCAGGGCAGGTCGTCGGTGCCGGGCAGCTCGATCCCGGCGACGACCTCGTCCACCGCGAGGTCGAGGACGTCCTCCTTGCCGCCGACGTACTCGTACAGCGACATGACGCCGGCGTCCAGCCGGGCGGCGAGGCGCCGCATGGACAGGCCCGCCACCCCCTCGGCGTCCAGCAGCGCGACGGCGGCCCGGACGATCCTCTCCCTCGACAGCCGGGGCCTGCGGGGAGGCTCCTCGGCGAACCAGACGGCGGGAGGCCGCGAGCGGGACATCCTGCACTCCTTCCGTACGGCGTACGGAAAACCGTACAGCTAGCTTCGTGCCGTGTCCGCACACCATCGCGGGACGGGAGGAGCCGATGACCGTGACGCAACAGGAGTGGCTGCGCGACTACGCGCTGCTGGCGCTGCGCATCAACCGGCAGGTGACCCGGGACACCGGCGGGACGGTGCTGATCTACCGGGGGCCCGGGGAGTGGAGCGCCCGGGTCGAGGAGGAGGAGCCGCCCCCGCCCGGGCGGTTGGCCGACGACGCCGAGGCGCTACTGGACGAACTGCCGTTCGCGCCGGACCGCGCCCGCCACCTGGCCGCACAGGTACGGGCCCTGCGCGCGGTCGCCCGGCGCCTGGCCGGACAGGAGCTGCCACTGCCGCAGTACGCCCACGCATGCCTGGGGGTGCCCGTGGAGTGGCTGCCGGAGGAGGTCTTCGAGGAGGCGCACGCCCGGCTGGACGCCGCGCTGCCGAAGGGCGGCGGCTCCCTGGCGGAGCGGCTGCACGCCTGGCAGGCGGCTCACACGCTGCCGCCGGACCGGCTGGACCGGCTGCCCGGCCTGGTGGACCGGGCCGTCGCCGAGACCCGCCGCCGCACCTCCGCCCTCGTACCGCTGCCGGAGGACGAGGTGGTGGAGTGCCGGCTGGTGTCCGGCGCGCACTTCCTGGCGGCGGGCCACCACGAGGGCGGATCGCGGTCGGTGATCTTCATCAACCGCGACCTGCCGTTCAACCTGGCCGACCTGCTGTACGTGGTCGCGCACGAGGGGCACCCCGGGCACATCGCCGAGTCGCTGCTCAAGGAGCGCCTGCTGGTCCGTGAGCGGGGTCTGCTGGAGCAGCAGGTCCGGTTCATGCTCGGGCCCTCGTTCGTGGTCAGCGAGGGACTCGGCCTGCACGCGCAGGACATCGTCTTCCCCGGCGACGAGGCCCGGGCGTGGCTGACCGACAACGTCCTCGCCGACCAGGGCGTGGAACCGGACGGCAGTGACTTCGCGGAGATCCACCGCGCCCGGAACGTCCTGTTCGGTGCCTGGGCCAACGCGGCGTTCCTGGCCGCCGAGGGCCGCCCGGACCCGGAGCTCGCCGGCTACCTGTCCCGGTGGGCGCTGCTCTCCGACGCCGAGGCGGGCACGGCGCTGCGCTCGATACGGGCGACGGGCATGGGCCTGTACGTGCTCGGCTACTTCCACGGCTGGCGGCTGCTGGACTCCTGGCTCGCCGCCCCGGACCGCGAGGCGCGGGTGCGCCGCCTGCTCACCGAGCAGCTCCTCCCGGCCGACCTGGAGCCCGCGCCCTGACCCGGCGCCCGCGCGTCCGCCCGGTGCGGTGCCCGGCCGGAGGGCTTCCGATGCCGCCGGGACGGCAAAGGACGGAGCGCGCCGAAGCCCATCGGACGGTAAAGAGCGCCCCCCGGAAGGCAAAGCCGGGACCGCGTCCGGGGCCCTCCCCGCCGTCCTCTTCCCGCCCCTGCTCATGCGTAGGCCAAATCCGTTCCAACGACCGGCAGATCCGGTGCGACCGCCCGCGCGGAGGCGTTCCCTGGCAGTGGGGGGTGTGCAGGCCCGCACACCCGGGGGTTCGCCCCACGGACGACAGGAGCCGGCATGAGTGATGACGCCCACGGGATACGCACCGGGCACGAGGCGTACGCGTTCGTCTGCCTGACGTGCGGGCACGGCTGGGAGCAGTCCTACGACATCGAACACCACATCGACGGGAAGGGCCGGGAGTTCGTCGTGTACGTCGTGGACGGGACGCACGTGCCCTCCCCGCTGACCCGGCCCGGCTGCACCGGCTGCGGCAGCCGGGTGGTGCGCGTCCTGGGGGCCGGCCGGGTCTCCTCGGCGCAGGGGGCGCTGCGGCGCCGCACCGCGCCGCCCGAGGCCCCCGGGCCGCAGGCGTCCGGCGTCCGGAAGGCGGCGCGGACCCGCACGGAGGAAGCCGGGAGCGGGCGGAGGAGGCGCCGCCCGCACCTCCTCGGACTGCTGCACCTCTTCCACCGCAAGCACGCGGGGCGGGCGTACTGAGCCGCGGGCCCGGCGGTCCGGGAGGCCCGGGCCGCCGCCGTTTTCCGCCCCGCGCGCACGGCGGCCGGAACCGGCCGGGAAGTACGGCGTTGCGCCGGCGTGTTCACCGCACTAATGTGCATTCCGTGACTGCCGGGTCGGCCATGGGCCACACACGAGAGAGGCTCCCGGCCTCGACGTGAGCGCGAGGCGGGCGAGAGGCCCGCCTTTCCGCACCTTCTTCCTTTTCCCTCACCGCACGTCCCCGTGCGTTCCTCGCGTGTTCCGCGCGCTGCTTCCGCACGCCCGCGGCCTGCCGCGACCACCGCTGATGCCGTGATCCATCCCTGAACCGACCGTTCGGCGGCATGCCGTCCGGCCGGAATCCCGGCACGCCTTCCCGCCCTTTCCCGCACCCCGGGCGGCACCGCCCGGAGGTGAATTCGCCATGCCCGCGAACAGCTCGCGGAACCTTCCATCCCAGCAGAAAGCAGAGAATGCCGAACGACTTCAACCAGCAGGTCATCGAGGAATTCCGCGCCAACGGCGGCCGGGTCGGCGGATTCTTCGACAAGGCCCGGCTGATCCTCCTGACCACCACCGGGGCGCGGTCCGGCGCGCCGCACACCACCCCGCTCGGCTACCTCCCCGACGGCGAGCGCATCCTGGTCATCGCCTCGGCCGGCGGCGCGCCCAGGCACCCGGACTGGTTCCGCAACCTGCTGGCCGACCCCCGCGTCACCGTCGAGGACGGCGTCTTCACCTACCGGGCGGAGGCGGTCGTCCTGGAGGGCGCCGAACGCGACCGCGCCTTCGCCCGCGCGGTCGAGGCCGACCCCGGGTGGGCCGAGTACCAGGAGCGGGCGGGACGCGTCCTGCCCGTGGTCGCCCTCCAGCCGCTCCCGGGCCCGCCGAACCCGAACGCGACGTCCTGGGGCGCGGCCCTCAAGGCGGTCCACGACGCGTTCCGGCGGGAACTCGCCCTGATCCGCGAGGAGATCGCCGCGTCGGGGACCGGACTGGGCGCCCAACTCCGGGTGAACTGCCTGACCTTCTGCGGAGGGCTGCACCACCACCACAGCAGCGAGGACGGCGGGATGTTCCCGGCCCTCGCCGAGCGGCGGCCCGAACTCGCCCCCGTCATGGAGCGGTTGGGCGAGGAGCACCGGAGGATCGCGGACCTGCTGGAGGACCTGCGGAAGGCCGTCTCCGCCGACGGCGCGGACCCCGCGCACGTGCTCGCCGAGGTCGAGCGGCTCACGGCCGAGCTGGAGAGCCACCTGGCCTACGAGGAGGAGTGGCTGATCCCCGTCCTGGACGCCCCGGTCTCCTGAGCGCCGTTCCGCGCCCGCCGCACGCGGAAGGCGCCGGCGGGCGCGGAACGGTGTAGGAATGGGACCGGAACGGTGCGCGTCGCGGGTCCCCGGCCGGCGGACCCGCGACGCCCGCACCGGTGAATCGGCCGGCACCACGGAGGCGAACGAGCATGGCGGACAGCGGCACACGGCCCATCGGACCCGGGATCGACACCACGCGCCCGCACTCGGCCCGGATCTGGAACTACCTGGCGGGCGGCAAGGACTACTACGAGGCCGACGCGGACGCCGCCGAGAGGGTGCTGGCCGTCTTCCCCGGCATGCGCGACATCACCCGCGCCTCGCGTGCCTTCATCGGGCGCGTGGTGCGCCACCTGGCCGGCGAGGCCGGCATCCGGCAGTTCCTGGACATCGGCACCGGACTGCCGACCGCCGACAACACCCACGAGATCGCCCAGCGCGTCGCCCCCGAGTGCCGCATCGTCTACGTCGACAACGACCCCCTGGTCCTGGTGCACGCCCAGGCCCTGCTCACCAGTTCCCCGCAGGGCGCGTGCGACTACCTCGACGCCGACGTCCGCGACACCGACACGATCCTGCGGCAGGCCGCGCGGACGCTGGACTTCTCCCGCCCCGTCGGGCTGATGCTCATGGGCATCCTGGGCCTGGTGCCGGACTACGACGAGGCCCGCGCCGCCGTGCGGCGCCTGCTGGACGCCCTGCCCCCCGGAAGCTTCCTCGGCCTGAACGACGGCACCACCACCGAACCGGCGTACGTCGAGGCCATCGAGCGCCACAACGCCCGGGGTGCCGCCACCCCGTACACGCCCCGCAGCCCCGAGCAGATCGCCGCCTTCTTCGACGGCCTGGAGCTGCTCGACCCCGGCGTCGTCTCGTGCTCGCGGTGGCGGCCCGAGCCCACCCCGTCCCACCGGTCCGGGGAACCGCCCGCCGAGGTGGCCGTGTTCGGCGGCGTGGGGCGCAAGCGGTGACGGCCGGGCGGGCGGCGGGGATCAGTCCCTGATCCTCTCCGCGAGGCCGCCCACCGCCAGGCCCAGCACGATCAGCACGACGCCGGCGTAGAGCTCGTAGCCGTCCAGGAAGCCGACGCGGTGGACGAGTCCCCACAGGTCGAACCAGCCGAAGTGGTGGGCCAGTCCGCCCACTCCCTGAGCGATCAGCACGAAACTCACAAAACCCAGCAACTGCTTCATGCCCGCAGGCTAGGCGCGCCGCCCGGACCGGTACGACCGTCGAAAGTATGCGACCGCGTGACGTCGGTATACGGCCGGCCCGCGGCGGGGCGGACGGCGGCGGACGGCCGGTAGGTTCCCCCGCATGGTCCGTCGTCTCATCCCTGGGGAACCGGTCCGGCGCAGCAGGCGCGACTGGGCCGTCGACACCAGCGCGTTCGTGCTGGCCGCCGTCTTCAGCGTCATCACCTCCGGGCCGGTCGTCGACAACCCCGCCGTCTCCGACGCCCGGCTGGCCGCCGACCAGATCGCGGGCGCCCTGGCCTGCGCCGCGCTGTGGCTGCGGCGGCGGTGGCCGGTGGGCATCGCGCTGGTGATCCTGCCGGTCAGCGTGTTCTCGCACTTCGTGGCCGGGCCCCTGGAGGTCGCCCTCTTCACCGTCGCCGTGCACCGCCGGCCGCGCACCGTCGCCCTGGTCACCGGGCTCGCCCTCGTCTCCCTCGTCGCCTCCGTGCTGGTCCGGCCCGACCCCGAAACGCCCCCGGGACTCGACGTGTTCCTCGGTCTGGTGCTGATCGGCGGGGTGATCGGCTGGGGGATGTACGTCCGCTCCCGGCGGCAACTGCTCGCCTCGCTCTACGAGAAGGCCCGGCGCGACACCCGCGAGGCCATCGCCCGCGAGATGCACGACGTGCTCGCCCACCGGCTGTCGCTGCTGAGCGTCCACGCGGGCGCCCTGGAGTTCCGCCCCGGCGCCCCGCCCGAGGAGGTCCAGCAGGCCGCCGGGGTGATCCGGCAGAGCGCCCACCAGGCGCTGGAGGAACTGCGGGAGGTCATCGGCGTACTGCGCGCCGGGACGGACGGCACCGGCGGGGGCGGGAGGAGCGAGGACCGCCCCCAGCCGACCCTGGCCGACCTGCCCCGGCTGGTGGAGGAGTCCCGCCGGGCCGGGACGCGCGTCGCGCTGGAGCGGCGGATCCGCGCGGCGGGGACCGTGCCGCAGGCGACCGGACGCACCGCCTACCGCGTGGTGCAGGAAGGGCTCACCAACGCCCGCAAGCACGCGGCGGGCACCGAGGTCACGGTGACGGTCACCGGCGGGCCCGACGAGGGACTGACCGTCGAGGTGCGCAACCGGCTCGGCCGGGCCCCGGCCGCTCCCGAGCAGGCCATCCCCGGGGCGGGCGCGGGCCTGGTGGGACTGGCCGAACGCGTCGCGCTCGCCGGAGGGCGGCTGGAACACGGCAGGACCGGCGGCGACTTCCGGCTGCGGGCCTGGCTACCGTGGCGGGCATGACCGACCGCACCGGCCGTACCGACCACGCCGATCATGCCGACGGCACCGCCCGCACCGGCGGCACCGTCCGGGTCCTCCTCGTCGACGACGACCCCCTCGTACGCGCCGGGCTGCGGCTGATGCTCGGCGGCGCGCCCGACATCGAGATCGTCGGCGAGGCGTCCGACGGGACCCGGGTGCTGCCGCTGGTGGACCGCCACCGGCCGGACGTGGTGCTGATGGACATCCGGATGCCGGAGCTGGACGGGCTGGCCGCCACCGAGGCGCTGCGCCGCCGCCCCGACCCGCCCGAGGTGATCGTCCTGACCACCTTCAACGCCGACGACCACGTGCTGCGCGCGCTGCGGGCCGGGGCCGCGGGCTTCGTCCTCAAGGACACCCCGCCCGCCGAGATCGTCGAGGCGGTACGCCGGGTGGCCGCCGGCGACCCGGTGCTCTCCCCGGCCGTCACCCGGCGCCTCATCGCCCACGTCGCCGGCTCCGGCCGCGACGGCCGCCGTGCCCGCGCCCGCAGGCGGTTGGCGGCGCTGGGGGAGCGGGAACGGGAGATCGCGGTCGCGGTGGGGCACGGCGGGTCGAACGCCGAGATCGCCGCCGCGCTCCACCTGAGCGTGCCCACGGTCAAGGCGCACGTCTCGCGCATCCTCACCAAGCTGGACCTCAACAACCGGGTCCAGATCGCCCTCCTGGTCCACGACGCCGGGCTGCTGGAGGACGACGCGCGGCGCGGCTGAGCGGGCCACGCACCGGGAATCCCGCACGGCCGCGGGCGTTGGAAGGGACATGGACACCGACACCCTGCGCACCACCCGCCTGTCGGTCCTGGACCGCTCCCTGATCCGCCAGGGCGAGGACCCGGACGCGGCCCTGCGTGCCACCGTGCGCTTCGCCCGGGACATCGAGGCGCTGGGCTACCACCGCTTCTGGGTCTCCGAGCACCACGGGGTGCCCGGCGTCGCCGGCTCCGCGCCGACCGTGCTCGCCGCGGCCGTCGCCTCGGCCACCACCCGCATCCGGGTGGGCACGGGCGGGGTGATGCTGCCCAACCACCGGCCGCTGGTGGTCGCCGAACAGTTCGGGGTGCTGGAGTCGCTCTTCCCGGGCCGGATCGACATGGGCCTGGGCCGCTCGGTCGGCTTCACCGGTGCCGTCCGCCGGGCCCTGGGCGCGGAGAAGGAGGCGGCCGGACGGTTCGGCGACGACCTGGCCGAACTGCTGGGCTGGTTCACCGGCGGTGGTGGGCACGGGGTGCGCGCCATGCCCTCCCAGGGACTGCGGGTGCCGGTGTTCCTGCTGGCCACGGGCTCGGGCGCACACCTGGCCGCCGAACACGGGCTGCCGCTGGTCATCGCCCCGGCCCGCGGCGAGGAGCGGATGCTGCGCGCGATCGGCGACTACCGCCGGGCCTTCCGCCCCTCCGCCCTGGCCCCCGAGCCGTACGTGGTCGTCTCGGCGAGCGTGGCGGTCGGCGCCACCGCCGAGGAGGCGGAGCTGATGCAGGTGTCGGAGGCGTGGTCGACGGTCGTCTCCCGCACCCGGGGCGTCTTCCCGCCGCTGCCGCCGCCGAAGGAGGTGCTGGAGCGGGAGATGACCGAACGCGAGAGAGCCCTGTTCGCCGAGGCCCGCGATGCCCAGATCCACGGCACCGGGGAGGAGGTGGCGGCCGCGCTCACCGGGCTGGTCGAGCGCAGCGGCGCCGACGAACTGCTGCTCACCCTCAACGCCTACGACCACGACCGGCGCCTGGACTCCTACCGCCGCCTGGCCCGCCTGGCCCGGCTGACCCCCGGCGCCTGAGGCCCGGCCGCCGGTACGGCGGTCACGGCGCCACGATGCCGCGGACGATCCCCAGCTCCACCAGGTCCTGCGGGCGCAGCCGCAGCTCGTCGGCCGTCGCGCGCACCCGCTCCGGACCGCGTTTGAGGATGGCCGCGGCCGACTCCGGGGCGATGACGGAGAAGTAGCCGTCCGGGGTGATCCAGGTGTTGTCCGGGGACGCCAGCGCCAGGGCACCGCCCGAGCCGCCCTCCCCGACGACCAGGGTCGTCACCGGGACCCGGGCCTCGGCGACCGCCGCGAACGCCTCCGCGACGGCCGCGCCCGCGCCGGACCGCTCGGCCTCCGCGTCGTTGGCCGCGCCCGGGGTGTCCACCAGGGTGAGGACCGGGACGCCCAGCCGGTCGGCCAGCCGGATCAGCCGGGCGGCCGTGCGGAAGCCGGCGGGCCGGGTCGGCGTGCCGCACTGTGCGGCGTAGGCGACCGTACGGCCGCCGCGCCGCCCGAAACCGCAGCGCATCCCCGGATCCGTCCCGCCGCAGCGGTCGCCGCCGATCTCCTCGCGCACCTCGAAGTACGCCTCCAGATAGGCGTCGGCGCGCGGCCGGCGGGGTGACCGGGCCCGCTCCACCGCCTCCCAGCCCGACGGCGGCAGCCCGTCCGCCGCACCGAGCGCCCGCGGCGGCTCGGGCGGGCCGCCGGCCGGGGAGGTGAGCAGGGACAGCCAGCGCCCCAGCACGGACCGCAGCTCGCCGGGGGCCACGATCCGGTCGATCTGCCCGGCGGCGAGCTGCCCCTCGGCGCCGTACGCGGCCGGGTCGGCGCCCGGTGGACGGACCCGTGAGCCCGCGAAGCCGATCTGCGCCCCCGGCAGTGCCAGCACCACGTCCGAGCCCGCGCCGAGCGTGGCCCAGCCGCCGCCCGTCGTCGGGTCCCGCGCCACGGCGATCTGCGGCAGGCCCGCCGCGCGGGTCAGCGCCGACTCCCTCGCCACGCGCTGGAGCTGGACCAGGGCCCGCATGCCCTCCTGCATCCGGCTGCCGCCGGTGGCGAGCAGCGACACCACCGGCAGCCGCGCCCGCCGGGCGTACCGGTGGGCGGCCTCGATCCGGTCGCCGGTGCGCTGCCCGAGGGAGCCGCCGAGGAAGGCGAACTCGAAGGCGATCAGGACCGCCGGGACGCCGCCGACCGCGCCGGTCCCGCACACCACCGACTCGCGCTCGCCGGTGCGCTCCCGTGCCCGGGCGCGGGCCGCGCCGTAATCCGCCCAGCCGATCGGCCCGTTCCCGTCACCGTTCCCGCCGCCGTCGGCGGCCGTGCCCGGGGCGTGGGGCAGCTCGGTGAAGCCGTCGGTCACCGAGGCGAGCACCGCGCGGGCCGGGAGCCGCCGCTCAGCCATGCGTCAGCGCCCGCTTCATCACCTTGCCCAGGTCGTTGCGGGGCAGCTCCTCCACGAACCGCACGGTCCGGGGCCGCTTGTGCGGGGCGAGCCGCCGCGCGACGTACTCGGCCAGCTCCTCCGCGGTGGGCGCCGCACCGCCCGCCGGCACGATCCAGGCCGCGATCCGCTCGCCCAGGTCCGGATCGGGCTCGCCGACGACGGCGGCCTCGGCGACGCCCGGATGGCCCAGCAGGCAGTTCTCCACCTCGCCGGCGCCGATCTTGTAGCCGCCGCTCTTGATCAGGTCGGTCGACTTGCGGCCCACGATCCGGTAGGAGCCGTCGGCGTCCCGGACGGCCATGTCGCCGGTGCGGAACCAGCCGCCCGCGAAGGCCTCCGCGGTGGCGTCCGGACGGTTCAGGTACTCGATGAACAGGTGGGGGCCGCGCACCTGGACCTCGCCGATGGTCTCCCCGTCGCCCCCCTCGATCCGGTTGCCCTCCTCGTCCACCAGCCGCACGTCCACGCTGCGCAGCGGCACGCCCACCGTGCCGGGACGGTGCTCGCCGTCCGCCCGCACGCTGGTGATCATCAGCGTCTCGGTCATCCCGTAGCGCTCGACGACGCGCCGGCCGGTCGCGGCCGTGATCCGCTCGTGGTCGTGCAGGGGCAGCGCGGCGGAGCCGGAGACCAGCAGCCGGGCGCCGCGCAGGGCCGAGGCGAGCCGGGCGCCGCCCTCCCCGCCGTCCTCCAGGACCTCGGCCAGCCGGTGGTACATCGTCGGCACGCCGAACAGCATGGTGCCGCCCTCCTCCAGCGCCCCGGCGACGCCCTCGGGCGAGAACCGGCCCAGGTGGTGGAGGGTGCCGCCGCGCCGCAGCGGGCCCAGCACGCCCAGGATCAGGCCGTGCACGTGGAACAGCGGCAGGGCGTGCACCAGCACGTCGTCGCCGGTCCATCCCCAGGCGTCGGCCAGGTCGTCCAGCGTGCCCGCGATCGCCCGGCGCGGCAGGACCACGCCCTTGGGCGGACCGGTGGTGCCGGAGGTGTAGACGATCAGCGCGGCGGCGTGGTCGTCGGCGGCCCGCGCGCCGTCGACGGGCGGGACTCCACCCCCGGGAAGTTCCGGCTCCTCCGGCGTCAGCACGACGTCGGTGCGCGGGAGCGCGGCCAGCGCCCCGGGCAGGTCGTCGCCGGGCGCGGCCAGCACCCGGTCCGGTGCGCTGTCGGAGACGATGTGGGCCAGCTCCTCGGCGCCGATCCGCGGGTTGACGGGGACGGCGGGCACCCCGGCCAGCAGCGCGGCCAGCACGCCGACGCAGGTGTGGGGGGAGGACGTGGCCCACACCGCCACCCGTCCGGCGTCGCCGATCCGCAGGGCGAGGGAGCCCGCGAGCGCGGCGAGCCGGCCGTAGTCGATCACCTGCCCGCCGAAGCGGAGCGCGGGCTTGGCCGGCGTCTTGTGGAGGGTGGGGAACAGTGCGGGCACCCGGCGACTCCTCGTCCTCGTTCCGTGCGGCGTCTCGTGCGGCGTTCCGGACGGCCGTCCGGTCCGTCTCCAGGGTGACCTACCCCGCGGGCCGCACGCAGCCCGGGACGACGGGTGTGATCTCAGTCGCCCGCGGCCCGGGGGAAGAGCACGGTGAACGCCTCGGCCGGGTCCGCCAGCCCGCGGGTGAACGGCGAGTCGAAGTACCAGACCAGGAAGAGCAGGAAGGCGATCAGCGCGGTGAACAGCCCGGCCAGCACCAGCTCCCGGCCCGAGCGCTGGATCTGCAGGGCGAACACCATGCCGACCGCGATCACCGCGCCCGCCACCAGCCCGAACCACACCACGCCGGGCAGCGTCGGCTCGGCGCCCCGGCCGCGCGCGGTGCGGGCCTCGTCGGCCAGGGCGACCTGGTCCACCAGGGACTGGTACGTCTGCGCCTCGCGCGCGGTGCGCGGCTCGTACGCGGTGACGTTCCGCCGCAGGTCCTCGAAGAGCCGCTCGCCCCGCTCGGTGAGTTCGCCGTGCTCGGCCATGTGCGGCCACTCCACCGTCACCGCGTGGCGGACGTAGGCGTCGACGTCGCCGCGCACCTCGTCGCGGACGGCGGCGGGGTAGGCCTGGGCGCGTTCGTGCACCTCGTGCAGCGCCTGCGCCTCCTGGCGCACCCACTCCTCGGCGGCCGAGCGCCCCTCCCAGACGCCCGCGATGGCCAGACCGAGCACGATCGCGTACACCACGCCGATCATCATCGTCATGTACTCGATGACGTCGGGCGTCTCCGAGGGATCGTCGTCCTCGCCCGCCCGGCGCTGCCGCAGCAGGGTGACGGTCACCACGGCCGCGCAGGACCCGGTGATGGTGAGGAGCAGGAAGAGCCATTCGGCCATGGAAGTCCTCGCAGGTGTCAGCGGGAACGGGAACCCGGGTCCGAACCGGACCGGGGGCGCAGCGCGGCGGCGGCCAGCACCGCGGGGGCGACGATCAGCAGGGTGCGGCCGATGAGCGGGAGACCGGCGTCGGACCGGTGGCGCCGGACCTCGGCGCGGGCGGGGAGGGAGGGGGAGGCGCTCGCGCCCGGGGAGGGCGCGGTGCGCTCCGGCGCCGGACTCCGGCGCGGGGGCGGCACGGGCCTGCCGGGCGCCGGCGGTACGGGGGCCGCCGCGACCGGCTCCGCCTCCGGCGGGGCGGCCGGCGGGGGCGGTGCGGAGGACGCCGGGGGCGGGGGCGCCGAGGTCGGCCGCGGGGGCGGTGTCGGCGGTACGGGGGTCGGCGTCGGTGTCGGTGCCGGGGGAGCGGACGTGGGTGGCGGAGGCGGTGGCGGAGGCGTCGGGGGCGCGGACGTGGAGGGCGGCGGCGGTGGCGGAGGCGGCGGAGGTGGCGGGCACGGTTCCGGGGGTGGAGGCACCGGGCAGTGGGCGCCCAGGACCACCTCGACCCGTGCGCCGGAGCCTCCGGCCCCGACCGCGATCGTCACGGACAGCCGCGGGCAGTCCCGCCGCGGTACGGCCGGTCCGTCGGCACGTGCGGCGCCCGGTGCGGTGAGCGCGAGGACGAATCCGGCCACGACCACGCCCGCGCCCGCCCCCCGCCTGAGATGCCTTCGATCCACAGGTGCTTCTCTATCGGGTCGGCCGGCGGCCGGGGGGAAAACCGCCGATGGTTCCCCTGATCTGCTGAACATCGGTCGATTCCCCTGCGGAGAGGGGGAGTTGGGAACCGTCGGACGGGGCCGCGCCGGGCCGGCGCCGGCGTCAGGCTCGGTGGGCCAGCGGGTCGTCGAGGACCGACCGCACGACCGAGTGGGCCGCGCCCAGCAGCGGGCCGTCCGCGCCGAGCCGGGAGACCGCCACCGGCGGCGGTCCGGCTATCCGGCGGTCCAGCTCCCGTTCCAGGGAGGGCAGCAGCCAGGGCGCCAGCCGGGCGAGGGCGCCGCCGAGGACCACGGTCTGCGGGTCGAGCAGGTTGACGGTGCCGGTCAGGGCGGTGCCCAGCGCCGTCCCGGCCTCGCCCAGCGCCGTGAGCACCGCGCGGTCGCCGCGCTCCGCGCGGGCGGCGAGCAGGCCGACGCGGGCGCCGGGGCCGGGGTGGTGGGCGGCGGTGGCGCGCGGGTCGAGCCCGGCGGCCCGCAGCACGGCCTCCTCGCCCGCGTACTGCTCCAGGCAGCCGATGCCGCCGCAGGCGCACGGGCGGCCCTCCGGGCGCACCGGCACATGGCCCAGCTCCCCGGCGAACCCCCGGGTGCCGCGCAGCAGTTCGCCGCCCACCACGATCGCGGCGCCGATGCCGATCTCGGCCGAGACGTGCACGAAGTCCTCGGGCGGCGGGGTGTGGCCGCCGAGCCACAGCTCGGCCAGGGCGCCGAGGTTGGCCTCGTTGTCGACGGCGCACCCGGTGCCGGGCGCGAGGCCGAGCGCGTCCGGGGTCAGGTGGGGGGCGAGGTCGAGGTCCGTCCAGCCGAGGTTGGGGGCCCGTACGACGGTGGTGGTGCCGCGGGCGACCAGGCCCGGCACGGCCACGGCGAGCCCGGCCGGGCGCAGCCCCAGCCCGCGGACCTCGTCCGCGGTCTCGGCCACGAGTCCGGCCAGTTGCCGCAGCACCGGGGCGGGGTCGCTGTCCCGGTTGGCCGCGTCCACCGCCGTCCGGGTGCGGACCTTCCCGCGCAGGTCGACGGCGCACACGGCGAGGTGGTCGACGCCGATCTCGGCGCCGATCCCGCAGGGGCCGCGGTTACTGAGCGCCAGCGCGGTGCCGGGCCGCCCGACCGCGCCCGACCGGCCCGGGCCCAGCTCCACCAGCAGCCCGATGCCGAGGAGTTCGTCCACCAGGGTGGAGACGGCCGTCCGGGTCAGCCCGATCCGCGCCGCGACGGCGGCCCGTGACAGGGGGCCGCCGTCGGCCACCGCGTGCAGCACGCGCGCCAGGTTCCGCCGCCGCATCTCCTGCTGGGTGGTGGGCAGGGGTGCTGCCATCGATCGCCTGCTCCTCGGAGGTCTCCCGGCGGCGGTCGCCACCGGTGTCGGGTGCCGGGTACCGGGCGCCGGATCAGCGCTGCCGCAGCAGCGTATCGGCGCCGGTGAGGGTGGCGGCCAGGCGGGTCAGGGCCTCCTCGTCGCGCTCCACCGCCTCGTACGCCGGTCCCTCGGCGGTGGACCAGCGGCGGGCCACCGCCGCCGCGTCCTCGCCCAGCAGCAGTCCGGCGGCCTGCGCCGCCGCGCCGAGCGCGACCAGTTCCTGCGCCCGCGGCACGACCACCGGCCGCCCGGACAGCCGCCGGACCGTCTCGCGCCAGGCCGTGCCCCTGGCGCCGCCCCCGATCAGCAGGATCGGGGCGTCGGCGGCGGCGTCGGCGTCCAGGACCAGGTCGAGCGCCTCCAGCAGCGCGTAGACCGCTCCGTCGTAGGTGGCCTGGAGGATCTGGCCGGGGGTGGTGTCGTGCCGCAGGCCGGTCAGCAGGCCGGAGGCGTAGGGGAGGTTGGGGGTGCGCTCGCCGTCCAGGAAGGGCAGCACGGTGACGCCGCCGCCCGGCTCGACCGCCTCGCGGTCCAGGCCGAACAGGGCCGCGACGCGGTCCACGGCCAGGGTGCAGTTGAGGGTGCAGGCCAGCGGCAGCCAGTCGGTGCGGGCGTCGGCGAAACCGGAGACGGTGCCGGTGGGATCGGCGGGGCGGCGGGTGGAGACGGCGTAGACCGTGCCGGAGGTCCCCAGGCTCAGCACCGGCCGGCCCGGGCGCAGGCCCAGCCCGAGCGCGGCGGCCATGTTGTCCCCGGTGCCGGTGGCCACCAGCGCGCCCTGGGGGAGCGGCAGCTCCTCCAGCGCCCGTACGGTGCCCGCCGCCTCGCCGTGGCCGAGCACCCGGGGCAGCAGGTCGGGGGAGAGGCCGACCTTCTCCAGGACCTCCTCGTCGTACGCCCCGGTGGCCGTCGACCACCAGCCGGTGCCCGAGGCGTCGCCGCGGTCGGTGGTGCCCCGGCCGGTCAGCCGCTCGGTGAGGTAGTCGTGCGGCAGCCGCACCGCGCGGACGGCCGCGGCGGCCTCGGGCTCGTTCTCGCGCAGCCACAGCCACTTGGTGACCGTGAAGGACGCCGCCGGCACGCTGCCGAAGCGCTCGGCCCACACCTTCGGGCCGCCCAGCTCCTCCACCAGGCGGTCGCGCTGCGGGGCGGAGCGCACGTCGTTCCAGAGCAGGGCGGGCCGCACCGGGCGGCCCTCGGCGTCCAGCGTCACCAGCCCGTGCTGCTGTCCGCCGACGGAGACCGCGGCGACCTGGTGGACGGCCGGACCGCACTGCTCCAGCGCCCGGCACAGCGCCCGCCACCACTGCTCGGGGTCGCTCTCGTGGTCGGCCGACACCGTGTGCGGTGCCTGGCCGCGGGCGACCACCTGCCCGGTCGCCGCATCGACGACCAGCGCTTTCGTGGACTGCGTCGAGCTGTCCACACCGACAACGAGCGGACCTTCGGGTGCGGCCATGTCGCCTCTTCCTCTCTGCGGCTCCTGGGCGCATACTAATTTGTCAACGGCCCTGACGAAATACCCGAGAGGCATGACATGAGCTACGAGCCGAAGCCGGAGCACAAGTTCACATTCGGTCTGTGGACGGTGGGCTGGCAGGGTCGCGACCCCTTCGGCGACGCGACCCGCCCCGCCCTCGACCCGGTCGAGAGCGTGCAGAAGCTGGCCGAACTGGGCGCCTACGGCGTCACCTTCCACGACGACGACCTGATCCCCTTCGGCTCCTCCGACAGCGAGCGCGAGGGCATCGTCAAGCGCTTCCGCCAGGCGCTGGACGCCACCGGCCTGAAGGTGCCGATGGCCACCACCAACCTCTTCACCCACCCGGTGTTCAAGGACGGCGCCTTCACCGCCAACGACCGCGACGTCCGCCGCTACGCGCTGCGCAAGACCATCCGCAACATCGACCTCGCCGTCGAGCTGGGCGCCACCACCTACGTCGCCTGGGGCGGACGCGAGGGCGCCGAGTCGGGCGCCGCCAAGGACGTGCGGGTCGCGCTGGACCGCCTCAAGGAGGCCTTCGACCTGCTCGGCGACTACGTCGTCTCCCAGGGCTACGACCTGCGCTTCGCCATCGAGCCCAAGCCCAACGAGCCGCGCGGCGACATCCTGCTGCCGACCGTCGGCCACGCGCTGGCGTTCATCAACTCGCTGGAGCACGCCGACCGGGTGGGCCTCAACCCCGAGGTCGGCCACGAGCAGATGGCCGGGCTGAACTTCCCCCACGGCATCGCCCAGGCCCTGTGGCACGGCAAGCTGTTCCACATCGACCTCAACGGCCAGTCCGGCATCAAGTACGACCAGGACTTCCGCTTCGGCGCCGGCGACCTGCGGTCGGCGTTCTGGCTGGTGGACCTGCTGGAGTCGGCCGGGTACGAGGGCCCGCGCCACTTCGACTTCAAGCCGCCGCGCACCGAGGACTTCGACGGCGTGTGGGCCTCGGCGGCCGGCTGCATGCGCAACTACCTCATCCTCAAGGAGAGGGCGGCCGCCTTCCGCGCCGACCCGGAGGTCCAGGAGGCGCTGCGCGCCGCCCGCCTGGACGAGCTGGCGCGGCCGACCCTGAACGAGGGCGAGACCGCCGCCGACCTGCTGGCCGACCGGACCGCCTTCGAGGAGTTCGACGTGGAGGCCGCGGCCCGGCGCGGCATGGCCTTCGAGCGGCTGGACCAACTGGCGATGGACCACCTGCTGGGCGTCCGCGGCTGACGCCCCGGCGGCCGTGACCGCGTGCGGGGGCGGGCTGGTCCCGGAGCGGGACCCCCGCCCCCGCACGGCGGCTCACCCCTCCCTGCGGCGGCGCCATCCGCGCCGTCTGCGGCGGCCCCTGCTCCAGAACCAGCCCGCCGGGGGCTCGTCCGCCCGCCAGGGCTGCGGCTGCGGCGGATCGTCGCGCCAGCGGGCCCGCAGCATCCGCGTCCGCGCCGTCGGCTCGCGCACCTCGGCGCCGCGTACGAAGTCCTCGTCGAGCACGACGTCCTCCCAGGCGTCCCGCCCGGTGCCGCCCGCGCCCTCCCCGTTCTCCCCGCTCTCGTCGCCGCGCCCTCGCCGTGCCGGTCCCGTGCTCATGGCGCACCTCCCTGGTCCCTGGTCCGGCGAACGAGCGGCGCGGTCAGGGAGTTCCGGACGGGGTCCCCCGGGAGGGTCCGGGGGAGGGCGGGGGGACGGTGGCCTCCCCGGCGCCGCCGTCCCAGCGCGGGCCGGCGAACCGGGCCAGCGCCGCGGCGAGGTCCGGCGGCACCGCGCTGGTGACGTGCACCGGGAGCACGGAGTACCAGCCGTCGCGGCCGTGGAAGAAGCGCGGCGGCCTCGGTGCGCCCGGGAACAGCCGGACGTGGATCCCGTACAGGCGCGTGTCCCGGCCACGGCGGTGGATCCGGCGGATCGCCACCCGCTCGACGTCCGGCCAGCGGTGCAGGCAGTGGTGCCTGCCGACGGCGGACTCGATCGTCTCCGGGGTCAGCCGCAGCTCCATCCACAGGCGCGGCAGCAGCAGGCCGGCCAGCGTGATCAGGGCGCCGAAGCCCAGGAGGAACAGCACGGGCATCCAGGCGGTCGCCTGGCCCCACTGGCCGCCGACGGCCGTCATCACGGCCCTGGCCAGGGCGAAGCAGCCGATCACCGGCCAGTGGCCCAGGACCAGGCGGCGGGACCGTCCGCGCAGCACGAAGCCGCCGGGGCCGTGGTGGACGTCGAAGCCCCTGACCCGGGAGACCGGAGGCAGCTCCCGCGGAGGGCCCGGCGGCCGGGACGCGCCGACGGGCCGGCCGGGCTCCGGCCGTACCGGTCCCGGTGCCGCGTGGTCGGGTACGCCCGCCAGGTGGCGCTGGAGGCGCGGGTTGCGGAAGCGGTACGCCCCGCCCTCCAGCCGCAGCAGCCCGCCCCGGTGGGCGTCGCGCAGGAACTCCATCAGGGACCACGGGACCTGGCCGAGGACGGCGAGGGAGGTCTTGGCCAGCACCCACCGTGCCCAGGGGCTGAGCAGCACGAACATCGCCGACGTCCCGTACCAGCCCAGGAACGCGTGCGTCCAGGCGTTCCCGCCCAGGGAGCCCAGCCACACCATCGACCCCTGGCCGAGCCCCATCAGCGGAGCGACGATCACCACCGTGAGCAGCACCGACCTGCGCTCACCGCGCATCAGGCCGTCCGGGCTCGGGGCGTCCACGGTGTCGGACGGGGCCGCCAGGACGACCGTGGCGACCGCCGGGAGGGTGAACCCCAGGAGCGCCAGCGCCAGGTAACCGCCGGGCACGTGCGTGCCGGCCGCCATCAGCAGGAGCACGGCGGTGGGCACGACCACCATGGACGACGCGCCCACCGCCCGGCGCACCGACGTGGCGCGCCGGGCCGAGCGCAGGGCCGCGCCGAGCCGGAAGGGGTTCGCCCGGCGTCGGGGATCGCCGATCCGCTCCCCGAACCACACCAGGGCGCAGGCACGGAGCAGGACCGCGTACAGCAGGCTCACGGACAGCGCCGTCCGGAGGCCCAGGGCGGAGGCGTACCCCTGGCCGTACTCGCCGGGAGCCGACGCGTACTCCTCGATGACCGTAAGGGGCACCAGGGACAGCACGACGCCCAGCCCCAGCAGCATCGGGAGCGTCAGCAGCCGGGCGGGTCCGGTCCGGTCCAGCCGCCACCACTCCAGCCGCGCGCCGCCGGCGGCGGTGAGCCGGCGGGCGAGGGAGGCGAGCCAGCGGCGGGCACGCTCCGGATGCCACTGGCCCGGCGCGTGCAGCCGGTCCGGGGCGTGCGGATGCGGGGCGAAGACGGCGGGGACGATGTGGTCGAGCAGGTGGTTCTCGACGGCCTCGGGCGTGGGGAAGCGGCCGGTGTCGGCCAGCTCCGCCGGGTCCGGGGCGTGGGGCCCGTACGGCAGCGCGTACACCCGGCGGGCCAGCCACAGCATCAGCGGGCTGGACAGCGCGGTGCGCACCGGCTCCGGCGGAACCTCCCGCAACTCCTCGAACACCGGCTCCCAGCGGTGGACGAGCGCCGGGGGCGTGGCGGCGCGCAGGTAGGCGATGGCGTCCTCCGGCTCCACGGGCAGCGCCTCGACCACCGCCGCGGACCTCAGCGGGGCGGCCTGCCGGACGGCGAGCCGGTACTCCCCGGTGCGCGAGGTGAGGATGACCGGGTCGCCGTCGCCGAGTTCACGGTTGAGCGCGAGCAGCACGTCCCGGCGCCGGTGCTCGGGCAGCTCGTCCAGACCGTCCAGGACCGGCAGCACGCGCCGGTCCCCCACCAGGCGCCCGGCCGGATGGCGGCCCGCCACACCCGGCAGCCCCGGATGGTCCTCGGCGATCCGCCGCGCCATCCAGGCGCGCAGGTGCTCCTCCCCGGCGTTCCAGGTCTCCAGGGAGAGCGGCACCGGGACCGGCCCCCGGTCGCCGCCGCCCAGCCGCCGGGCCAGCAGGTCCAGCGTCAGCAGCACGGCCAGGGTCGTCTTGCCGGCGCCGGGACCGCCGAGGAGCACCAGCCGGCGCTGCCGCAGGGCGAGGTACGCCTCGGCCATGGTGCCCACCCGGTCGCCCCGCCCGGACACCTCCCCGCCGACCTTGTACGGGTGGTCGGCGTCCAGCCAGTTCGCCGCCCAGCGCACCGCGAGCGGCTCCGTCGAGCTGAGCTGCCAGGCGTTGGCCTCCGCCCGCCACCGCCGGAACACGCTCCGCGCCAGCTCGTGCTCGGCCCGCTCCAGCGGCTCGGGCCCGGGGCGCGCGGTGACCTCGAAGCGCACGGCGAGCGGGCCGTTGAGCACACCGACCTGGACCAGGGTGCCGATGGTGCTGTCGCGGACGACGTTGTGGATGTTCGGTGCGGTGCCGGAGTCCATGCGCTCATGGTGGCACCGCGGACACCGACGGTCACGGGGATTGCGCACCGGGCGGGGCGGCGTCCGCCGTCCGCCGCCTGCGGTCCGTCGCCCGTCGCCCGCCGGTCGTCAGGCCGTCACCGCGCACCACTCCTCCAGCAGCGCGGCCAGCTCCCCGGGCCGCTCCTCGTGGGCGTAGTGGCCGCAGCCCTCCCACAGCTCCACCCGGGACAGCGGATGCCGGGGCAGCCGCCGCTCCCACGCCGCCGCCTCCGGCGAGGTGTGGACCGCCAGCACCGGGCAGCGGCGGCGGGACAGGTACCGGCGGGCCGCCGGGCGGAGCCCGAAGGCGTCCCCGCCCCGGTACATCCCCTCCCGGCAGCGGGCCAGCACCCCGGCGTCCGCGGCCGCCACCAGCCGCTCGTGGCGGGCTCGGACCTCCGGCGGCGTTCCCGGCCCGCACGCCGCGCGCACCACCCGCAGCGCCCACGCGTCCTCCGCGCGGCGCGGATTCCCCGGCTCCGCGCGCTCCTCCGGCTCCGCCCGCTCCGCCGCCGGCCGCCGCGGGACCGGTGCTCCGTGGGCGGCGCCGCCCCAGCCGGTGGCGACGGTCACCACCGACCGCACCAGGCGCGGGTGCTCCACGGCCAGGGCGCTGACGACATGGCCGCCCATGGAGTGCCCGACGGCGACCACCGGCCCGGCCCCCAGCCGCTCGACCAGCGCGGCCAGTTCCCGCGCCAGCGCGCGGGGAGCGTAGGGGTTCGGCGCGCCGGAGGGGGCGGGGACGGGCGGCGTACGGCCGTGGCCGGGCAGGTCCGGCACCAGGACGCGGTGGCGCGGTGCCAGGGCGGGCAGCAGCGCCGCCCAGTCGTCGCCGTCGCAGCCCCAGCCGTGCACCAGCAGCAGGGTGGGCGCCCCCTCGCCGACGTCCCCGAGGTACGGCGGCGGGTACGGCGCGCTCACGCCGGGTCCAGGAGGTAGACGCGGCCGGCAGCGGTGTCGAACTCCACCACCCCCGCCTCCGGCCGTACGGCCTCCACCGGCCGTCCGCCGCAGGAGACCCGGACCTCCCCGGCCGTCCGCACCCGCGCCCGGTGCCCGGCCCGGGAGGTCAGCTCCGCCCCGGCGAGCGCGCCGCCGCGCCAGGCGAGGGAGACCTCGAAGCCACCGCGCGCCAGCAGTCCCCGCACCGAGCCGTCGGGCAGCGCGGGCGGCAGGGCGGGCAGCAGGTGGAGGCCGTCCGCGTGGCTCTGCACCAGCCACTCGGCGATTCCGGCGGTGGCGCCGAAGTTGCCGTCGATCTGGAAGGGCGGGTGCAGGTCGAAGAGGTTGGGCGCGGTGCGCTCCGGGGTGAGCTGGTCGGTCAGCAGCTTGTGGGAGCGTGCGCCGTCCTCCAGCCGCGCCCAGAAGTTGATCTTCCAGGCGAGCGACCAGCCCGTGCCCGCGTCGCCCCGCAGCTCCAGGGTGGTGCGCGCGGCGTCGAAGAGCTCCGGGGCGCCGCGCCGGGTGATCCGGTTGCCCGGGTGGAGGGCGTACAGGTGGGAGACGTGCCGGTGGCCCGGCTCGGGGGCCTGCGCGTCCCAGTCCTCGCGCCACTCCTGGAGCTGGCCCAGCGCCCCGACGCGCATCGGGGCCAGCCGGTCGCGCGCCGCCCGCGCCTCCTCGGCCAACTCCTCGTCCAGTCCGAGGAGTTCGGCGCTCGCGGCGGTGGCGTCGAACAGGTCGCGCAGGATCTCGTTGTCCATGGTCGGCCCCGCGCACAGCGAGCCGCCGGGGCCTGGGTGGTGTGCGTTCTCCGGGGACAGCGACGGACAGGTGACCAGCTCCCCGGTGTCCGGGTCCTCCACCAGGGCGTCCAGGAAGAAGCGGGCCGCGCCCGCCAGGACCGGATACCGTCTGCGCAGCGCGTCGGTGTCCCGGGTGAAGCGGTGGTGTTCCCAGACCGACAGCGCCAGCCAGGCCCCGCCGGTGGGCCACATCCCCCAGAACGCGCCGTCCACGGGCGCGGTGCCGCGCCAGAGGTCGGTGTTGTGGTGGGCGACCCAGCCGCGCGCCCCGTAGCAGGACCGGGCGGTGCGGGCGCCGGCGGCCGACAGGTCGCCGAGGAGGTCGAAGAGCGGCTCCCAGCACTCCAGGAGGTTGGTGGGCGCGGCGGGCCAGTAGTTCATCTCCGTGTTGATGTTGATGGTGTACTTGCCGCCCCACGGCGGGTCGGTCAGGTCGTTCCACAGGCCCTGGAGGTTGGCGGGCTGGGTGCCGGGGCGGGAGCAGGCGATCAGCAGGTAGCGGCCGTAGGCGAAGTACAGCGCGACCAGGTGCGGGTCGTCGCCGCGCGCGAAGTCCGCCACCCGCTCGTCCGTCGGCAGCGCCGCGGCGGGCGTGGGCGGGATCTCCAGGCGGACGCGGTCGAACAGCGCGGCGTGGTCGGCGACGTGGCGGGCGCGCAGCTCGTCGTACGGGCGGACGGCGGCGGCCGTGAGGTGGCGGGCCGCGCGGGCGGCGGCCGCGTCCGGGGCGTCGTCCACGCCGCGCCAGTCGAGGTGGTTGGTGGCGGCCGAGACCAGCAGGGTGGCGGCGGTGGCGCCCTCGACCCGCAGCGTTCCGCCCGCGGAGCGCACCCGGCCGCCCTCGGCGACGGCCCGGACCAGGCAGCGGAAGCGCAGCGCGCCCGCGATGCCCTGGGCGTCGTCGCCGGTGCCGTCCAGCGCGATGTCCAGCGGGCCGGGGGAGGAGACGTGCGAGCGCAGCGGGCTGTCCAGGCCGGCGGCGAAGGACAGCGCACCCGGGGTGTCCACGGTCAGCCGGACCACGACGACCTGGTCCGGCGCGCTGGCGAACACCTCGCGGCGGTGGCGCACCCCGCCGCGCACGTACTCCACCGAGGCGACGGCGGTGGCGAGGTCGAGGCCGCGCCGGTAGCCGGGGACCTCCGTTGCGTCGCCCGCCTCGTCGCCCGTACCGTCGTCCGCCTCGTCGTCGGGGAAGGACAGCCGCAGGTCGCCGACCGTCTGGTACTGAAGCTGACGGACGGGGACGCCCATCAGGTCGCTGTCGATCAGGGTTTCGGCCTCGTCCCACCGCCGCTCGAAGACCAGGCGGCGCGCCTCGGGCAGGGCGGCCAGCGCGCGCGGATTGTCGTAGTCGTGCGGGCCGCCCGCCCACAGCGTGTCCTCGTTGAGCTGGAGCCGCTCGACGTCCGTGCCGCCGAACACCATGGCGCCCAGCCGGCCGTTGCCCACCGGCAGGGCCTGGAGCCACTCGTCGGCGGGGCGGGGGTACCACAGGTGCAGTCCGGCGTCGTCACCGGTGCGCTGGGGGTGGTGGTCCGTGCTCACGTGCGGCTCCAGAAGGGGGACGGGAACGGACGGCGCGGCTTGGCAAGCGCTTACCGTACACCTGTGGCGCGCCCTTGGCGCCGGTCGCGCGGGGACGGCGGAATCGGTGGGGGTCGGAAGGGCCCGGTCGTTCGTCGAACGGCGGCAACTCGCCGAGCCCTCGCCGAGTCCGGCGGAATTCTTCCTTCCGAAAACTGCCTCGATATCGGAATCGGCCGGGTCGGCCCGGCGGGCGAATTCCCCGCACCGTCCGCGCGGCGGCACGACGCGCGGTGCGACCTCGCCGTTCCGCCCCACGGCGACGGACGATCTCCGAGCTCCGGTGTGCGCGGGCCGTGACCACGGCGGCCGCGCGCTCCGCGCGGAGCCTTGTCACGGAGCCGGTGCCGGTGCGCACACCGGAGCGGAGGTCGCCCGCCTCGCCGGCCGGGGCGGACGCCGCGCCGGTGAGATCCGGCCACCGGCGGTGTGCGGGCCGGGCACCCGCTCGGCCGGGGCGATCGGTTCGCCACCGGACACGGCGGTCATGCGGTGAGGCCGCCCGGGCGCACGGGGAACGCGAAGAACACGGAGAACGCGAAGAACACGGAAAACGGGGAAAACACGGAAAACGGAGAGAACGCAGGGAACGCGGGGGTGCGGAAAAACGGGGCCACCCGGCCTCCCCCGCCCAAGGCCGGGTGACCCCGCGTCTATGGGACGGACCGCGCGCACCCCAGTTCCGCCCAGACCACGTGCCCCCTGCCGCCGCCGCCCGGCCGTACGCCCCACTCCTCGGCCAGGGCGCTGACCAGCATCAGTCCGCGGCCGCTCTCCCGCTCGTGGTCCGGGCCCGCGGAGCCGCCGGAGTGCCGGGCGCGCGGCCGGGCCGGGCCGCCGCCCCGGTCGGCGACCTCCAGGCGCAGCCGTATGCCCGTGACCCGCAGTTCGCAGTCGACCTTGTCGCTGTCGGTGTGCTTGACGGCGTTGGTGAAGAGTTCCGAGATGACCAGTTGGGCGTTGTCGCGCACCAGGGCCCCGATGTCCCACTCGGTCAGCCTGTCGATCACCCTCCTGCGGGCCTCGGCCACCGAGGTGCCGATGGCCGGGAGGTGAAAAGCGTCCCGCAGGCTCGGCTCGGCCGAGCTTCCGAGGCGTTCTAACGGGCGAACATCGGGAAAGGAAGCCACCACCCCAGTGTGGGGGCGTCGACAACATCTGGCAAGGATCAATCTGTTGTTTGCAGAAACGTGCATGCCATCCTGTCGGAATAAGCCGATGGCATGACAGACTGCCGCTGCGGAGCGGCAGTTGGCGGGTGGGAGGGGACGGAAGTGGCGGACTCCCGGGCGGGAGGCGCCCCGACGGTTCTGCGCGTGGTGCTCGGCAAGCGATTGCGGGACCTGCGCCAGAAGGCGGGGCTGACCTATGAGAAGGCCGGTGCGGCCCTCGACGTCACGCACGCCACGATCCGCAGGATGGAACGGGCCGAGGTGGGCCTGAAGGTCCCCTACGTCGAGAAGCTGCTGCGCACCTACGGCGTCACCGACCAGGCGGAGATCGACGGCTTCCTCGCCCTCACCCGCGAGGCGAACCGGCCCGGCTGGTGGCACCGCTACCGCGACGTGCTGCCCGAGTGGTTCAGCGCCTTCGTCAGCCTGGAGAGCGAGTCCCACGTCATCCGCGCCTATGAGCCGCACTACGTGCCCGGCCTCCTCCAGACGGAGGACTACGCCCGTGCCGTGCTGCGCGCGGGCAAACCGCACGCCTCCGACGAGGAGATCGACCGCGGCGTCGCCCTGCGGATGGAACGCCAGCGGCTGCTGGCCCGCGAGGAACCGCCGCTGCTGTGGGTGGTGATGGACGAGACCGTGCTGCGCAGGCCCATCGGCGGCCCCGGGATCATGCGCGAGCAGATCGGCCGCCTGATCGAGGCGTGCTCGATGCCGCGGGTGCGCCTGCAGGTCATGCCCTTCGCCGCCGGCCCGCACCCGGCGATGTACGGGCCCTTCCACATCTTCCGGTTCCCGATACCGGAACTGCCCGACGTCGCCTACAGCGAGAGCCTGGTGGGCGCCGTGTACTTCGACCAGCGCGACGACGTCTCGGCGTTCCAGGAGGCACTGGACCGGATGTGCGCACAGGCCGTGCCGGTACGGCGGACCGAGGCCGTTCTGGACGGCCTCCGCAAGGAGCTGTGAACGAATGGAACGAGCAAGTCGCGTCTACAACGGCATGCCGGCCGCCCAGTTGGGGAGCGAGGGCTGGCACAAGCCGTGGAGCGGCGGCAACGGGGGGAGCTGCGTGGAGGCCATGAGGCTGACGGACGGGAGGGTGGCCCTGCGCCAGTCCACCGACCCCGACGGTCCCGCCCTGATCTACGCCCACCACGCGATCGTGAGGTTCATCCAGGGCGTGAAGGCCGGGGAGGCCGACTTCCTGCTCGCCCGGGAGCCCGTGTAGGAGCGTGCAGGAGGTCGCAGGACCGTGACGGAGGACGGCATGACCAACCAGTCCCACCTGGGCTTCGCGCCCGAACAGATCGACACCGGCAGGCCGCACCCGGCCCGCATGTACGACTACTACCTGGGGGGAAGCGACAACTACGAGGTGGACCGGGAGGCCGCCGAGCGCCTCATCGAGATCGCCCCGGACGTGCGGGCGAGCGCCCGCGCCAACCGGGACTTCCTCGGACGCGCGGTGCGGACGGTGGTGCGGGAGCACGGCATCCGCCAGATCATCGACATCGGCACCGGCATCCCCACCTCGCCCAACACCCACGAACTGGCCCGGTCCGTGGCCCCGGACGTCCGCGTGGCGTACGTGGACAACGACCCCATCGTCTCCGCCCACGCGGACGCCAAGCTCACCGGCGCGGGCAACGCGGAGTTCGTCCTCGCCGACGTCCGCGAACCCGAGGCCGTCCTGGAGCACCCGGCCGTGCGGGAGCTGATCGACTTCGACCGGCCGGTGGCCCTCCTGCTGGTCGCCGTCCTGCACTTCATCACCGACGAGGAGGACCCCGCCGGGATCGTCGCCACCCTCGGCGGCGCCCTGCCCGCCGGGAGCTGCCTCGTCCTCACCCACGGCACCCCCGACTTCCACGACCGCCGGCTGGTGGAGGAGGGGACGGCGGTCTACAAGAAGGCCACCGCCCAGGTGACCATGCGCAGCCACGCCCGCATCCTGCCCTTCTTCGACGGCTACGACCTCCTCGACCCCGGGCTGGTGCAACTGCCGCTGTGGCGGCCGGACGGCCCGCCGCCCGGGCCCGAGGAGCTGCGCCGCGTCGCGCTCTACGGCGGGGTGGGCGTCAAGCGCTGAACCGGGCGCAGCTCCCGGACCGGCGCCGCCGGTATCCGCTCCAGGACACCGCCCGCGAAGACGTCGTACAGCGGCAGCGACTCCAGGTGCACGTAGCCGATGTGGCAGTCGCAGACCGCCAGCGGGCAGGGCCTCGGGCGCAGGGCCGCGCGCCAGGAGCCGTCGTAGAGGTTGCCGAGCGGCTCCGGGACGAAGTGGCAGCGCCGCACCGTGCCCTCGCCGTCCACCGAGACGACGGACTCGCCCGTGCGGCAGGGGAGTCCGGCGCTGCGGTGGGGGTGGCGGCTGTACGGGAAGAGGGGGTCGATCGCCGTCCAGCGGTCGGCCTCCTCGTCCGTGTAGGTGCGGCCCTCGGCGGCGTTCACCCACAGGTAGACGTGCTCCGGCAGGTCGGCGCGGAGCCGGAGCGCGTGGGGCAGGTGCTCGGGCAGGCCGACGATCCCGACGCTGTGGCGCACTCCCCGGCCGGCCAGGTCACGGCACTTGGCGAGGAACCGGTCGTAGGGCGTCTGGTCCGGGTGGTAGGTGCACCACAGCGCCAGGGTGGACAGGTCGGCGGTCTCCAGCCAGTCGGTGCGGCAGCTCAGATTGGTCTGGATCGCCACCCGGCGCACGTGCGGCAGACGGCTCAGCTCGGCCAGGGTGCGCCGGTACCAGGACCGGACCAGGCCCTCGCCCCACGGGGTGAACAGCACCGACAGCCGGTCCCCGCGCTGCGCGGCCACCCAGCCGGCGAAGCGCTCCAGCGCCCGGCGGTCGGCCCGCAGCTCCTCCCGGGAGTCGCGGCGCTTGGCGAACGGGCAGTACGGGCAGTCGTAGTCGCACGAGGCCAGCGGCCCGCGGTAGAGCAGGGTCAGTTCCACGCCCGCCCCCGCTACCTGAGGTCGTACGCGGCCATGGCGGCGCGCACGGCCGGGGAGAACAGCGCGGGGCCGACCGCGTCGGAGTGGGCCAGGCCCTCCGCGGACAGCCGCAGCCGTCCGGGCGCGGCGTCCTCGTCCAGCCAGCCCCGGCCGGCGAACGCGGCCAGTTCGGCGGGGAAGTGCTCGGCCGGCGGCGCGCCGAACCGGGCCGCGTAGCCGGCCACCTCCATCCCCTCGGCCTGGAGCAGCGACTGCAGCAGGTGCCTGCGGCGGGCCTCGTCGTCGTCCATCCACCGGCCGACCTCGGCGTGGGCGAAGGAAGCCGCGGGCCGGGAGACGTAGTCGTCGACGATGGCGCGGATCCGGCGCATGTCCACGGCGTAGTCGAAGGAGTAGTGCAGGGCGGAGGTGTAGGAGCGGGCGCCGCAGCCCAGCCCCACCATGCCGTCGGTCTGGCAGGCGTGGTCGGCGGACGCGGCGTCCGGCGCCCCGGCCCGGCGGAACATCCGCATCGACACCTGCTCGTAGCCGTGGGCGAGCAGGTGGTCGCGGCCGTGGCGGTAGAGGGCCAGGCGCTGCTCGTCCCACGCCGGGTCGGGGCCCGGGGACGTGCGCCCCAGGCCGGTCAGCGGCCGGACGTAGAGCGGGTAGAGGTACAGCTCCTCCGGTTCCCAGGCGAGGGCCGCGTCCAGCGACCGCCGCCAGGTGGCGGCGGTCTGCCCCTCGATGCCGTAGATCAGGTCGATGTTGAGCACCGGTATGCCGCTGTCGCGGATGCGGGCGAGCGCGGCCTCGACGTCCGAACGCCGCTGGGGGCGCACCGCGGCGCGCGCCTCGGCGTCGACGAAGCTCTGCACGCCGATGCTCAGCCGGGTGGTGCCGCGCTCGGCGAGAACGGCCAGCCGGTCGGCGGTGGCGGTCGACGGGGAGGTCTCCACCGACAGCGGCACCGCGCGCAGGTCCGCGCCCATGCGCTCCTCGGCGATGTCGCACAGCCGCTCCAGTTCGGCGGCGGTCAGGAAGGTGGGGGTGCCGCCGCCGAAGGCCGCGGCGGCGAACCGGGCGCCCCCGCCCAGCGCCTCGCGCACCGGCCCGGCCTGGCGCTCCAGCGCGTCGAGGTAGGCGCCGGTCAGCCCGTCGGGCGCGCCGACGCGGGTGAAGAGGTTGCAGAAGCCGCAGCGCACCTCGCAGAAGGGCACGTGCAGGTACAGCGAGAGCGCATCGGTCTTCTCACCGGACCACAGCGTGCGCAGCGCGGGCCGCTCCGGGAGCCTGCGGTAGGCCGTCTTGTGCGGATAGGCGTACACATAGCTCTGGTACGGGCTCTGGTACGGACTCCGGGCCCCGTCCGGGGCCGGCCCGGCGGGGTCGGCGGCAGGGCTGGTCGCTGTGGTCATGGCCTCTCACGGGGGGTTGTGCGGGGTGTCCGGCGGGAGTCGAGGACGAAGTGGGCGTACGGCACCGTCCAGACGACCTCGTGGCCGATCCGGTGGCCGGTGTGGCCGTCCTCGCCGTAGGCCGTGCCGTGGTCGGAGCAGACCACGGCGAAGCACGGGCGACGGCTGCTCGCGGCGGCGAACAGGCGCCCGATGTGCCGGTCGACGTAGCGGAGCGCCGCGGCGTGGGTGGCGCGGGAGTCCCCCGCCTCGGCCGTGGCGCCCGGCAGGTGGAACCAGTTGGGCTGGTGCAGCGCCGAGACGTTGACGAACAGGAACAGGCGCTTCTCGGCGGGGAGCGCGGCCACCACCTCCTCCGCGCGGGCGACCTGCGCCTCGAAGGAGGTGGGGGAGGCGACGCCGAACTCCGGCTCCCAGTGGCTCTCGGCGAACAGCCCGGGCAGCACCGAGCCGAGCGCGCCGCGCTTGTTGAAGAACCCCACGCCGCCGATGCACACCGTGTGGTACCCGGCCCGCGCCAGCCCGGTCACCAGGTCCGGCGCGTCGAACACCCAGGTGCTCCCGGCGGTGGTCTCGCTGCCCTCGAAACGCGCCGCGAACAGCCGCGGATGCCGTCCCGGGGTGACGGGAGTGGGCAGGAATCCGGCGAAGAACGCCTGGTGGGCGGCGTAGGTGAAACTGCCGGGGGAATGGCGCTTCTCCCAGCGCCCGCCCGGCAGGTGCCGCGCCAGGTTGGGAATGCCGCCCTCGGCCGCCAGCTCCTCGGCCACGTCGTGGCGCAGGGTGTCGAGGGTGACCAGCAGCAGGTCGTGGCTGCCCACGATCCGGTTCATGTCCGGCACGGCGGTGCCGCCCGGGCGCGGCCCGGCGTCCGCGTGCGGTCCGGCGGGCTCAGGCCGCGGCACGGCGGACCTCCTCCCGCGGTACGGCTCCCCGCAGCACGGCACCGACCTGGGCCGCGTAGGTGTCCTGTCCCTCGGCCCGGCCGCCGGGCAGTCCGGACAGCCCGGGCAGCAGGTCGCCGAAGGCGTTCACCTCGCCGACCGCGAACCGCCGCCAGCCGATGGCGGGCAGCAGGTCCACGCCGACGCACAGGGTGCCGGGGAAGCAGGCCGCGGCCCGCTCGCAGATCCCCAGCACCTCCGCCCAGGGCACCCCGGCCGCCTCCGCCGCGGCGCGCGCCAGGGCGAGGTCGCCGCGGGCACCGCCCAGGTGGAGGTTGGTCATGGGGGAGCGGCTGGTGCGCACCAGGGCGTGGGTGGCCTCCCCGGCCACGACGACCACGCGCAGGTCCGCCGTCCTGCCGTTCTGGGATGCCTTGGGCAGCCAGCGCTCGATGTGCAGGCCGTCCGGCGCCAAGGCGTCCACCACGTCGGCGATCTCCCGCTCGCTCTCGTAGCGCCGCACCCGCAGGGAGTTGAACAGGCGGCCATCCGCGGTCCGTTCCACGGAGGTGACCGCGCGCCACCGGCCGCCTCCCGCCGACTCCACGGCCAGGACCCCGGAGGCCGAGGAGGCGTGGGCGAGCTTGACGAAGACCCGGCGCATCCCCGCGTCGCGCAGCACCGCGCGCACGTCCTCCCAGCAGGTCACCGGCGCGGCGCCGGGGCCGGAGGTCGGGGAGGGCGGCACCGGGACGCCCGCCTCGCGCAGCACCCCGTGACACAGCCGTTTGTCGAAGAGCACCGCCAGGTCCTCCGGGGCGTCCAGCAGCGCGGCGCCGGCCGACCGGGCCGCGCGGGCCACGCCGCGCACGGCCGCGGTGAACCGCTCGTACCAGCGGGCCGTGCCCTCCACCCGCGTCGGGTCCTCGACCCCGCGCAGCAGCCGCTCGACCGCCGCGTCCTCGCCGGGCGAGTCGATCCGCACGGTCTCGCCCGGAGCGAACCGCGCGCCGCCGGCGAGCACCCCGGCCCAGGGCAGCACCCGGGGCGCCGGCAGGCCCGCGCCGGTGACGGCCGCCGCGAACAGCGCGACCCGGCGGTTGCCGGGGTTGCCGACGACGGCGAACCACGGGACGGGATCGCCCGGGCGGCCCGGGCTACTCGGAGACCGCGACATAGCGCCACGTCTCGCCGTTGTACTCGTGCGGCTTCTCCTGGTCGGAGAGGTCCACGTCGACCCCGGCGCCGCCCAGCTCCTCGCGCAGCCGCTCCATCACGGCGTCGCTCAGGAAGTGGTGGCTCAGGTCGAGTTGCTGGAGGTGGGTGAGGGGCTGCCCGCTCAGCAGCGCCTCGGCGCCGGCGTCGGTGAGGGTGCCCATGGACAGGTCCAGCGTGTGCAGCCGCGCCACCACCGGGGCGCCCGCGACGGCCGCGGCGATCTCGTCCTGCAGTTCGCTGTTCTTCAGCCCCAGGCTGCGCAGCGCGGGGAAACGGTCCCCGGAGAGGAACGGCGCCAGGTCCTCCAGCGTGGCGTCACCACCGTAATCACTGACACCCAGCCACAGTTCGAGCTGCTTCAGCGCGGGCAGCTCGCTCGCGGCGACCGCGCGCACCACCGCGGCCGGCAGTCCGCCCGCCTCGAACGCCAGGGTCTCCAAGTGCTCGTGGCGGAGGGGCCGGAACACCAGCCCGGTACCGCCGCGCACCCCGAACTCGCGCAGCCGCGGGTAGGCCTCCAGGACCGGGGTGACGTCGGACTGCATGATCCAGGAGATCTCCGCCTCCTCCATCACCACATCGCCGATGAAGACCGCCTCCAGCGCCGGGAACCGGTCGGCGTCCGAGACGAGCTGTTCGACGACGGATCCCGAATCGTCTTCGGAGGGTTCGCCCCACGAACCGATGATCAGCGCCCGGACGGCCGTGGTGTCCACGGTCTCCAGGAAGCTCTGCCAGAGGGACGAGAAACCCCCGGGAAACGGGTCGGAGTAAATGCTGTAGGCGACGCGCCAGGCCACGGAGTCGGCCGCGGGCAGGGCACCCTCCTCGCCGGGCTCCGGCGGGACGAAGTCGTGGGCGGGCAGGGCGTGCAGTTCCGACAGATGCCCGTGGATGGTCATGGGGCGCTTCTCCTGACTCTGGTCGCGAGGTGCGGATCTTTCTACCAACCGCCACTGACAACGCCGTGTGCGGGCCCGGTTCTGAGGCGTTGTCAGACCCCTGCCCTAGCGTTTCCGATCACCG
>NZ_DASQNP010000006.1:0-68225 GCF_035644915.1 Streptomyces sp. | reverse complement strand
TACATTCCGAACCCGGAAGCTAAGCTCTTCAGCGCCGATGGTACTGCACGGGGGACCGTGTGGGAGAGTAGGACGCCGCCGAACAAAATGTGAGGGCCTCGGTTCCTGAGTTTCGACTCGGGAACCGGGGCCCTTTTCTGCATTGAGGTCTTTTCGTTCCGAATCTTTCCGGTGTCCGGTGGTGCGGCCTGGAATCCCCTGCGAGCCCCACGGGAATTCCCGTCAGGCCTGGAAGCGGTGGACGAAGCGGCGCTGCCAGGGCGTCTCGACGGCGTGCCGGTCGTAGTGCTCCCGGACGTAGGCGACGGCCTCCCGGCCAGGTATTCCGTCCAGCACGGCGAGACAGGCCAGGGCCGTACCGGTCCGTCCTCGTCCGCCGCCGCAGGCGACCTCGACGCGTTCGGTTCCGGCGCGCTCCCAGGCCTCGCGCAGCGCGTCGGCGGCTGCCGCGCGGTCCGACGGCAAGCGGAAGTCGGGCCAGCGGATCCACCGGTACTCCCAGTCCACGGGGGAGGGTTCACGGCCCAGCAGGTACAACGCGAAGGCGGGGCGCGGACCCGCCGGGAGCGGGCGTCTCAGCCCCCGGCCGCGGACGAGCCGGCCGGAGGGCAGCCGCAGTACGCCCGCGTCCGCGGGATCCCAGGTGGTGGTCATGGTGTGAGCGTAGCCCTGCCGACCGGTCCGTCCCCGGCGAGCTGCGGCCACCAGGCGCGCGCCTGCGCCTCGGAGCGCAGCAGCGCCAGCGTGGGCATGCCCATGGACTCGCCGGCCGCCAGGAGGTCGGGGAGCTGGGGGATGGGGGCCACCGCCGCGACGTTGTCGAGGATCAGGGTGAGTGGTGGGTCGAGCCGGCCGGCGGATGACCCTGCGGCCATGCGGCGGCCGTGCTCGACCACGCTTGCGGTGAGGGCGGTGAGGAGCGGCATCGTGCCGGGGACACGGCGCGGATCCTCGTTGGCTTCGCCCACCACATAGAGCGTTCCCCCTTCGGCCGCAAAGGATTCCAGTGCGGCCGAATCCGCGCGCGACGCCGTGCAGGCGTTGCGGACGTGGAGTTGGGAGAGGGCGGAGAGGGCGTCGCGGACGAGGTGCGTCGCGGCGTCCCTGCGCTCCGGGTGGGCGACGAGCGTCGCCTCCAGCTCGCCCGCCGCGCCGGACGCGGCCCTGGGGTGCGTCCGCAGGATGTGGACGGCCTCGGTGGGGGAGCCGGCGGCGGACGTGGCCCAGCGGTGGACCTGCCGGAAGGGCTCGCCCGCGATGGCGGCGGCGTGGAGCCAGCAGCCCAGGAGCGTCTCCGCCGCGCCGTGGGTGGCCGCGTCCACGCGGGCGGGGCTGCGGACGGGGGCGAGCAGGGCCGCGGCCCGGGCCGCGGCGGTACGGCGGTCCTCACAGCCTTGGTGGGGCGCCCAGCGCAGGCGGACGGGGGCGTCGGTGCGCTGGTCCGGGTCGTAGAGGTGGACGGGGCCCAGCTTGGCGCGGGCCCCCACGGTCTCCGCCCAGAGGGCGGGGTCGGCCGTCACGACGAGGGCGGGGCCGGGGGCGGCGCGCAGGGCGTCGGCCGCGCGGCTGCCGTGATCGCGGCCGTACGCCACGCCCGTGGTCGGTGCGGGGAGCGCCTCGGGCAGGGGGCGGGCCGGTACGGGCGGTGGCATGGGCGGTGACGCGGCGGCCGTGCCGTGGGGGGCCGTCTCCAACGGCGCCTCGGAGGGCGCCCCGCGGGGGCCCGGGTACGGGGCGGGGTGCTGCTCGGAGGCGGGCGCCACGGTCGTGCCGTGGGGCGGTGCCGCCGGCTCCGCACCGGGGCGGGCGCCCGTACGCCGGGCGTCGCGCCGGGCCGCGCGCAGGGCGCGCCGGCGGGCGACGGTGTTGACGACGAAGACGCCCAGGACCGCCGCGACCATGAACTCGCCGATGAGGACGCCCCAGAACAGACCGGGACCCGGCAGGGCCCCGGCCGGGGTGTCGGGCCAGGCGGCGGCCAGGTCGCGCGGCTCGGACAGCAGGGCGCGCATGGCCAGGGGGGTGCGGGTGAAGGTGGTCCCCGGCGGCCACGCCCCGTGGGCGAGGAGGCCCGCCAGCCCGGTGGCGGTCCAGCACAGGGCGGTGATGCCCAGCAGGAAGCCCAGGAGACCCACCAGCAGGCCGTCGGAGATGCCCCGCTGCTGCGGGCCGTCCTGCGGGGTCCGTGCCCTCTCGCGGCCGTACGGCACCGTCAGGCCACCGTCTCGTCGGCGCGTGCGAGCCGCTCCATCTCGGCCGCGCGGGACTCGGTCTCGGCGTCGAACTCGTCGGCCAGGGTGTCCTCCAGGGGAGAGGCCGGGGAGGCGGACTCCGTCATGGCGCGGTCGGTGAAGACCAGCGGCCGTTCGGCCTCGGTGACCAGGTGCTTGACGACCTGTACGTTGCCGTTGACGTCCCAGACGGCGATGCCGGGCGAGAGCGTGGGAATGATCTCCACGGCCCAGCGCGGCAGACCCAGCACCCGTCCGGTGGCGCGGGCCTCGTCGGCCTTCTGGGCGTAGATGGTGCGGGTCGAGGCCATCTTGAGGATGGCCGCCGCCTCCTTGGCCGCCGCGCCGTCGACCACGTCGGACAGGTGGTGGACGACCGCGACGAACGACAGGCCCAGGCGCCGGCCGAACTTCAGCAGACGCTGGAAGAGCTGGGCCACGAAGGGGCTGTTGATGATGTGCCAGGCCTCCTCGACCAGGAAGATGCGCTTCCTGCGGTCGGGGCGGATCCAGGTGTGCTCCAGCCAGACGCCGACGATCGCCATCAGGATCGGCATGGCGATGGAGTTGCGGTCGATGTGGGAGAGGTCGAAGACGATCAGGGGCGCGTCGAGGTCGATGCCGACGGTCGTCGGGCCGTCGAACATGCCGCGCAGGTCGCCGTCGACCAGCCGGTCCAGGACGAGGGCCACGTCCAGGCCCCAGGCGCGCACGTCCTCCAGGGCGACGTTCATCGCCTCGGCCGACTCCGCCTTGGGATGGCGCAACTGCTCGACGATGTCGGTGAGGACGGGCTGGCGGTCGGTGACGGTCTCGTTGACGTAGGAGTGCGCCACCTTCAGGGCGAAGCCCGAGCGCTCGTCGAGGCCGTGGCCCATGGCGACCTCGATGATGGTGCGCAGCAGGGCGAGCTGGCCGGTGGTGGTGATGGCCGGATCCAGCGGGTTGAGGCGGATCCCGCCGTCGAGGGCGGCCATCGGGTCCAGGCGGATGGGGGTGATGCCCATCTGCTCGGCGATGAGGTTCCACTCGCCGACGCCGTCCTCGCCCTGGGCGTCCAGGACCACGACCTGGCGGTCGCGGAAGCGCAACTGGCGCAGGACGTACGTCTTCTCCAGCGCCGACTTGCCGTTGCCGGACTCGCCGAGCACCAGCCAGTGGGGGGCCGGGAGCTGCTGGCCGTAGAGCTGGAAGGGGTCGTAGATGTAGCCCTTGCCGCTGTAGACCTCACGGCCGATGATCACGCCGGAGTCGCCCAGCCCGGGGGCGGCGGTGGGCAGGTAGACGGCCTGCGCCTGGCCGGTGGAGGTGCGGACGGGCAGCCGGGTGGTCTCGGTCTTCCCGAACAGGAAGCTGGTGAAGGCGTCGGTGATGGCGGTCAGGGGATCGAACGCGGCCATGGTGGGTACGCCTCCTCAGCGGCGGATGCCGGTCGCGAACGGCAGGGTGTTCACGAACGCACGGTGATGCTCCCGGTCGCACCACTCCAGCTTCAAGTAACTCTTTCCGGCCGACGCCCGGATCGTCCGCTTGTCGCGGGCCAGGGCCTCGGGAGAGCGGGAGGAGACGGTGATGTAACCGACGAGGTTGACGCCCGCGGCGCCGGAGGCCAGGTCCTCGCCGCGCTGGTCGACGCGGTTGGAGGCGGCCACGTCGCGCGGGTCCACGGTGCGGTTCATCTTCGCGGCACGGCTGGCCTCGGCCTCGTCGTTGGTCTTCTCCGTCAGCATCCGCTCGATGGCGACCTCGGTGGGTTCCAGGTCCATGCAGACGGCGACGGTGCGGATCACGTCGGGGGTGTGGACCAGCAGCGGAGCCAGGAAGTTGACGCCCACGGGGGTCATGGGCCACTCCTTGACCCAGGCCGTGGCGTGGCACCAGGGGGCACGGGTGGCCGACTCGCGGGTCTTGGCCTGGAGGTAGGTCGGCTCGGCCGCGTCCAGCTCGGCCGGCCAGGCGTTGCGCCGGGTCATCGCCTGGATGTGGTCGATGGGGTGGTCCGGGTCGTACATGGAGTGGATCAGCGAGGCCATCCGCGCCTGGCCCAGCGGCTGCCGTACGCGGATGTCGGCCTCGGTCAGGCGGGCGCAGATGTCGGTGAGCTCGCGGGCCATGACGACGGCCAGGCCCTCGTCGCGGGTGAGGCGGCGGCCGGTGGAGGCGCGGGTGGCCTTGGCGATCGCGGCGGCCTCGGCGGCCAGGTCGCGGGTGTAGTGCATGCAGGCGACCAGGTAGGCGCGGTGCTGCTCGCTGGAGGTGGAGACCATCGACAGCAACTGGTCGTAGGACTCCCGCAGCCAGGGCGCGGCCCGCTCGTCACCGCGCTGCGCGACGTCCTTGGCGTGGGCGTCGGGGTCGGCGGGGAGCGTGCGGGCGAGCATCTGGAGGCGGGTGACGAAGCCGTCGCCGTTGGCCACGTGCTTGAGCAGGGTGCCGAAGCGGTCGACGAGGGCCTCCTGGTCCTCGCTGTCGCGCAGGCCCACGCCCGGTCCCTCGATCTCGATGGCGGCGGTGACGGTGCGCCGGTCGGCGTGGAGCAGGACGGCGATCTCGTCGGGGCCGAAGGGCGCGGACAGCCAGGTGATGCGGCCGACGCCGGGGGGCGGCGGGATGTCCACCTCGGTCCCGTCCAGCCGGGTGCCGGCCTCGGCGGCGGCGGAGCGGTAGGTGGTGCCGCGGCGCAGCAGGCGCCGGTAACTGCGGTTGATCTCGAACCACTTGTAGTACGTCCGCCCCCGGTACGGGACGTACACCGCGGCCAGGGCGAGCAGCGGGAAGCCGACCAGGGCGACGATGCGCAGGGACAGGACGGGGACGAGGAGCCCGCTCATCATGCCCAGGAAGGCGCCCGCGATGATCAGCGCGATCTCGCCCGTCTCGCGGTTCCTGCCGATGATGGCGTTGGGACGGGCGCGCCCGATCATGTACGTGCGGCGCGGTGCGACGGTGTGGGACGGGGACGTCACCCGCGATCACCTCCGGTGCGATGGCTGGTCGAGCTGTCGCCCCTGCGGGGCGGGGGCGGTGCGGTGGGCGGGGAGGTCTGGGCGCCGCCGCGGGAGGCGTGGGCCGCCACGCCGCCGGACACGGGATTGGCGGGCCTGGGCGTGGCGGTGGACTGTCCCCCGCCGCCGCTTTCGGCGCCGCCGCGGGCGCTGTGGGTGTTGATGCCCTGCCGGAGCATGGCGGCGGGGGAGGAGACGACGGCGGCGGCCGTACGGGAGGCGGGGTCGGCGCTGGCGTTGCGCTGACGGACGATCTCGTCGCCGAAACCGGGGACGAAGCGGTAGATCATCGCGCTGGCGAAGATGGCGAGCAGGATGATGGCGAGGCCGGAGACGATCGCGGAGAAGGCGTTGGGGCCCTCCTCGCCGGCCAGCGCTCCGGCGAGTCCGAGGACGATGACGATGACCGGCTTGACGAGGATCACCGCGATCATGATGCCCGCCCAGCGGCGGACGTGGCCCCACAGGTTCTTGTCGACGAGCCCGGCGTAGACGACGGTCCCGAGGAGGGCGCCGACGTACAGCAGGGCGGCGCGGATGACGAGTTCGAGCCACAGGACGCCGGCGGCGAGGACGGAGACGAGGGAGACGACGATCAGCATGATCGGTCCGCCGCCGATGTCGTCGCCCTTCTTGAGGGCCTCGGAGAAGGAGCCGAAGAACTTGTCGGTGTTGGAGCCGGTGCCGGCGGCGATCGCGTCGGTGACGGCGTCGGTCGCGGTGACCAGGGTGTAGAGGACCAGGGGGGTGAAGGCGGAGGCGAGGACCGTCAGCCACAGGAAGCCGATGGCCTCGGTGATCGCCTCGGTGAAGGGGATGCCGCGCACGGCGCGCTTGGCGACGGCCAGCAGCCACAGGACGAGGGTGAGGATCGTCGAGGCGGCGAAGACGACGGCGTACTGGCGGAGGAAGGTGGGGTTGGTGAAGTCGACGGTGGCGGTGGCGGTGACGGCGTCGGAGAGCTTGCCGACGATCCACGCGGCGGCGTCGGCGCAGCCCTGGGCGAGGGAGGCGAGGGGGTCGAGGGTGGACAGGGGGTCGGCGGTGTCGCCGCCGTCGGCGCCGCTGCCGTCCTGGCCCTGCTCGCAGACGTCCCTGGCCGCGCCGGGGACGTTCCTGCATTCGTCCTTCTCCGCCTCCCCGGTGGGCGACGGCGTCGGGTCGGCGGCCGCGCGGGCGGCCAGCCAGAGTCCCGCGGCCTGTGTGCCCGCGAGGATCGCGGCGAGCGACAGGGCGCGGCGGCGGCTAGCGGGCATAGGTGAACCCTCCGTACTCCTCGACGGCCTTGCTGATGTCCTCGGCTGTGGAGGCCCGGTCGTCTCCCGGTACGGGAGCGGGGCCGTCTTCCTGGGAGTCGTCGGCGATCTTCCAGTCCGACCCGGTCCACCGCAGGTCGAAGGTCCAGGTCTTCCAGGTGGTGGTCACGGGGAGGGTCGATTCCTCGCCCGCCATGCCGATCAGGCTGGTGTACCAGACCTCGACGGTGGCGCTGTCGTCCCCGTACTCCGTGACCTTGGTGCCCACCGGGATGGCGCGTGAGACGAAGGTCATGCCCTCGGGCGCCCGGCCCCGCTCGTCGAGGCCCAGGCGTTCGAAGAACTCCGCCGAGTACGCCTCGTCCTGGGGGCCCTTGATGCGGGCGGCGGCCTCGGGGGTGTAGAGGGTGTCGACGAGCTGGTGCCGGCGTTCGGTGTCGAACATGCCCGTCCCGCCCAGGGCCACCGTGTAGTTCGCCGCGGCGCTCTGGGCGCCCTGTTCGGTGCGGGGGAAGCCGGTGGGGACGCCGTCCGTGCCGGTGGTGACGGGGCGTTCGCCGGTGGGGGCGGTGGGCCGGGCGCGGTTCTCCGCGTCCGGGCCGCCGGTGCCCGACGAGCCGTCACCGCCGCCCCTGTTGGCGAAGGCGAGGGCGGCGATCAGCAGGACGACGACGCCCACCACCGTCATCATGCTGCGGCCCACGCGGACCGGCCCTCGCCTGGGCTCCTCGTAGGCGTCGACGACGTCGTCCTCCGGAAGGCGGGTGCGGGTCCGGGCACGGCCGCGCCCGCCCGACCCGGCGCCGGCGATGCCCCGTTCGTCGCCGTACCCGCCATCGCCGCCGATGCTCATCGTGCGCGTGCCCCCTCGGTCGCCCGGCTGCCGCCCGGTTGTCGTCGTGCCCTCTCCATGACGTTAACCCCGCTCCGGTCGTTGTGGGGCCGGTGTGTGCAGGATCGCTTCCGCACGGTGATCGGTGGATTGCCGGGATCGGCCCGGTAGGGGCGTTCCGTTCCGCTCCGGCGGGAGGAGCGGGAGGCCAGCCGGGGCGAGGGGGGGATCATGGGCCGGTGCATCGCTGTGGTGCTCTTTTTCCTGGTGTGTTCGGGCGTGGCGGCCGTCCCGGGCAGGGCACGTCTCGGCGCCCTGCCGTCCGTCGGTGGGGGACGGGCCGTACGGCAGGGCGCCCGAGCCGTTCTGCGGCCGTACGCGCCGTTCCGCCTACCACGGCGGGCGTGGCAGGTGTGGTGGGTCGTCCGGCGGGGCACCGGCCGCTACGCGTACCGGTGACCGGTCGCGTGCGCGGCCGGGACCCGCGTCTGTCGGTGGTGCGCCGTGCCGCGGCCGTGGTTCCGGGCGTGCGCCGGGAGGCCCCGGGGGCGGATCGTGGAGCCCTGGGCCGTACGGGAGTCGGGCACCGGGGTCGGGGGCGGGGGGATCGGGTCCGGGAGAAGGAGACGGACGGAGGGACGGACGGGGACGAGGGCGGGGGCGGGCGGGTGCTACACGGCCATGCCGTAGACGATCGTGAAGAGCGTGCCGAGCGAGCCGATGATGAAGACGCCCGTCAGGCCCGCCACGATCAGGCCCTTGCCCTGCTCGGCGCTGAAGGTGTCGCGCAGTGCCGTGGCACCGATGCGCTGCTTGGCGGCGCCCCAGACGGCGATGCCGAGGCAGAGCAGGATGGCGACGGCCATCACGACCTCGATCATCACGCGGGCCTCGTTGCCCAGCGATCCGAACGGGCCCCAGTCAGGGGCGATTCCGCCGATGATGGTGTTGATGTCGCCCTTGTCGGCTGCCAGAAACATGGTGTATTCACCGCCCCAGATGGGTTGTTGGAGATGCGCTTCCCTTGGATTCTGACACGGTCTCGGCTGAATCGGCAGTGAACTGTGTCCCGATGGGGGATGGTTGAGGAGTGCGGAAGGCGTGGGTGGCGACCGGGGTCGGGTTCGGGCTCGTCATGTGCTTCATGGCGTTGCTCGTGGTCGGCACGTACAGCGCTGCCGCCAACCTCTTCGGCGGTGGCGGCGGTACCGTGGCGCTGGCGAAGGGGGCGGTGCCGGCGGCGTACCGGTCGCTGGTGCAGAAGTGGGGCAACTACTGCCCGGCGCTCAACCCGGCGCTGCTGGCCGCCCAGCTCTACCAGGAGAGCGGCTGGAACCCCAGGGCGCAGAGCCCGGCCGAGGCGCAGGGCATCGCCCAGTTCATCCCGGGCACCTGGGCGGCGCACGGCATCGACGGGGACGGCGACGGGCAGCGGAACGTGTGGGACCCGGAGGACGCGATCCCGTCGGCGGCGAAGTACGACTGCTCGCTGGCGAAGTACGTCGAGGACGTGCCCGGCGATCCGACGAACAACATGCTGGCCGCCTACAACGCGGGTGCGTACGCGGTGGTCAAGTACGGCGGGGTGCCCCCCTACCGGGAGACGCAGAACTACGTGCAGGTCATCCGGAAGCTGGAGAAGAGCTTCGCGGCGCCCGCCGGGCGCGTGTCGCCGTCGCGGCAGGCCGCCGGCGCGATCGACTTCGCACAGAAGAGGCTGGGCACGCCGTACCTGTGGGGCGGTGACGGGACGCCGGAGGACGGCGGGCGGTTCGACTGCTCGGGGCTGACGAAGGCGGCGTACGCGAGCGTGGGGATCGAACTGCCGCGTGTGGCCAACGACCAGTGGAACACCGGCCCGCACCCGAAGCGGAACGAACTGCTCCCGGGTGACCTGGTCTTCTTCGCGCACGACCTGAACGACTCGCGGTCGATCCATCACGTGGGCATCTACGTCGGCGGTGGCTATATGATCGACGCGCCGTACACGGGCGCGAAGATCCGCTTCGATCCGATCGACACCCCCGACTACTTCGGGGCGACGAGGCCGACGGCGTCGTGATTCCCGGGGCCCGCGGCCCCGGTGAAGCAGTGCGTGGGGCGTGGTCCCGGTTCGCGGGTCACCCTCCGATAACGTCCGCGTGATCGTTCGGTGGAGGTTGGAACGTGCGGCCCGGGCAGGGCGTTGTCCTGTCCGGACAAGGGCATTCCGCTACCACGGGGGTCGGCAGCGACGAGTGAAGGGCAGCATCGCGATGGCTGAATGGGACAACCCCGACGTCGAGCTGCTCTACGACATCAACGGATTGGCCAAGGCCGCCCCCGGGTGGGCCGACCACCTCATGGAGTACGTCGGCGAGTACGGAACCATCGTGGCGCTGGCACTGCTGGGCGTGTGGGCCTGGTGGATCGCGCGGCGTCGGGTGGACGCGGTGGCGGCCGTGGCCGGGCTGGTCTGGGCACCACTGGCGGCCGGCGTGGCGCTGCTGGTGAACGTGCCGATCCGGGGATTCGTGGAGCGACCCAGACCCTTTCTGCAGCACGAGGGGCTGGAGGTGCTGGTGGACGGGAAGAGGGACTTCTCGTTCGTCAGCGACCACGCGACGCTGGCGATGGCGCTCGCCGTGGGGATCTTCATGGTGAACCGGAAACTGGGGCTCGTCGGCATCCTGGTGGCGGTGTTCGCGGGCTTCTGCCGGGTCTACATGGGGGTGCACTACCCCACCGACGTGATCGGCGGCCTGGCCCTGGGCACGGCCGTGGCGCTGCTGCTGGCGCCCGCGGCGCTGGCGCTGCTGACGCCGCTGCTGCGCGCGGTGGCCTCCTCGCGGATCGGCCGGCTGGTGTGTGCGCCGGAGGCGGCGGCGCGGACCGCGGAGCCGGCGGAACGGCGGCCGTACGACCGGGACCTGGCCGCCTGAGGGACGTGACGGAGGGGAGCGGTTCCGCCTCGTGCGGGGCCGCTCCCCGGCGTTTTACCCGGTGTTCCCCGGTGTTCCCCGGCGTCCTCCGGTGTTCTGCCGGGGTGTCGGCCTTCCGTCCGCCGCGTCACCCCTCCCGGTGGGCCGCGGCGTCCCGGCGGGCCTGCGAGCGCGCCCGCCGGGCGGGACCGCGCCATCCGCAGGTGCAGACCGCGCTGCAGAACGATCCCCGCTCCGTCGTCGAGGTCTGGTGTTCCCCCGGCCGTACCGGCCGCTCCCCGAGGCTCTCCTCCCGCACGCGACCACGGTACCGGCCGTGACGGCGGCCGGGTGGCCGTCGTTAGTCGGATCGAGTTGCCAGGCGTGTTCTTGGGGGTCGGCGGACGATGGTGGTGCGGCGCGGACGGAAGGGCGGGGTCGTCGCGGTCGCCGCGGCCTGTGCCGGGGCGGTGCTGACGACCCTGGCCGTCACCGGGTGTTCCGGGCGCGGAGCCGTGGCCGCCGACGTGACCGCGGCCGAGGCGCGGGCCGCGGTGCGGAAGGCGGCCGAGGTGCTGGCGGGGGCCGGCACCTCCCGGACGCGTACGACGGTGGAGACGAGCAGCGGCGGCACCCGCGTCACCATCCGGGGCGGCGGCGTCTTCGACTACGGGAGGCGGACGGGGCGGCTGCGGGTGGTGCTGCCGGGCGAGGCCACCGAGGACGGCGCGCGCCGGCCGATCGTGGAGTTGGTCACACCGGGCGCGCTGTACATGAGGAACCGGGGCGCCGGCGTTCCCGACGGCAAGTGGGTGCGCGTGGACACGGCCACCCTGCCGGACGGGAACCTGGTCACGGGAGGCGCCACCGATCCGGTCAGCGCCGCCGAACTGCTGCGCGGCGTGCGCTCGGTGTCGTTCCGGGGCGAGGAGCGGCTGCACGGGGAGGAGGTGCGGCACTACCGCGGCACCGTGGACCTGGCGGAGGCCGCGGAGGCCGCCGAGCCGCGCTCGCGGAGGCAGTTGGCCGCGGCGGCCGAGGGGCTCTCCCGCCGGACCGTGCCCTTCGACGCCTACTTCGACGGGCAGGGACGGCTGCGGAAGGTCCGGCACCGCTTCGTCTTCCCGCCCACGCCCGGCACCCCGGGGCGCGGGGGGAGCGGTGAGGTCTCGGTGGTCTCGACGACGACGCTGTACGGCTTCGGGGTGCCGGTGGAGATCGAGCTGCCCGAGCCGGAGGACATCTACACCGGGAGGATCGCCGCTCCGTAGCGGTGGTGTGACGGCGCGTTCCGGAGGTCACCGCCGTGCGCCGGTCGTAGCCGAGGTCGGTGGCGTGAAATGGTCCGGACGTGCCATGCGCGACGGGGCGCTTCTTCCTACCCTTGGTGATTCAGGCGCGTGAGAGGGGAGTTGGAGGAGGTGGTGCGTGTGTCTGGGAAGAGCTGCGGCCCACTGGTCCAGGACCGCGTGGCCCTCGACGAGATCGAACTCTACGGCGAGCTGATGATCGCGGCGTCGGCCGCCGCCGAGGACCGGCTCAGCCCCGCCCGCATCGACGAGGTGCTCCGGGTCGGCCGTGACGCGGAGAAGAGGGTCCGCGGCTGAGGGATTCCGGAGGCCCGCCGCGAAGGTCCTCCGTGAACCGGGGAGCTTCCGTGACGGGGCCCCGGGAGGGCCGCCGGGTCGGGGACCGTCGGGTCAGGTGCGCAGCAGGCGGGCGATGGCGGCCGTGGCCTCCTCCACCTTGGCGTCGATCTCGGCGCCGCCCTCGGTCGCCGCGTGGGCCACGCAGTGGCGCAGGTGCTCCTCCAGGAGCTGGAGCGCGAACGACTGCAGCGCCTTGGTGGAGGCGGAGACCTGGGTGAGTATGTCGATGCAGTAGACGTCCTCCTCGACCATGCGCTGGAGGCCGCGGATCTGCCCCTCGATGCGCCGGAGCCGCTTGAGGTGCGCGTCCTTCTCCTTGGCGTATCCGTGCGGACCGTGGACGGTCTCTGGACGGGGCTCGGTGGTCGTCATACGGTCCTCCCGTGGTCGCCGTGAGGATGATACCCCCGCTGGGTATATCGTACCGAATGTTCCGTTCCGGGGTGGTGTGATGGGGGATCCCCGATGCGGAGTGGTGCGCTCCGATGGGTAACACTGATGACCGACGGTTCACTGTGACCGGATGATGCACCTAGCATCATTGAGACCGACAACGATGCACCCCGAGGAATCCCAGTGCGCTTTCGTCTGACCCCCAGGGAGACGAGCTTCTACGACATGTTCGCCGCGTCCGCGGACAACATCGTCACCGGTTCGAAGCTCCTGATGGAACTGCTCGGGGCGGAAACGTCGGCACGGGCCGAGATCTCGGAGCGCATGCGTGCGGCCGAGCACGCCGGTGACGACGCCACCCACGCGATCTTCCACCAGCTGAACTCCTCGTTCATCACGCCGTTCGACCGCGAGGACATCTACCGGCTCGCGTCGTCGCTCGACGACATCATGGACTTCATGGAGGAGGCCGTCGACCTGGTCGTCCTCTACCAGATCGAGGAGTTGCCCAAGGGAGTGGAGCAGCAGATCGAGGTCCTGGCGCGGGCTGCCGAGCTGACCGCCGAGGCGATGCCGCACCTGCGGACGATGGACAACCTCACCGAGTACTGGATCGAGGTCAACAGGCTGGAGAACCAGGCCGACCAGATCCACCGCAAGCTGCTGGCCCACCTGTTCAACGGCAAGTACGACGCCATCGAGGTGCTCAAGCTCAAGCAGATCGTGGACGTTCTGGAGGAGGCGGCCGACGCCTTCGAGCACGTGGCGAACACGGTGGAGACCATCGCCGTCAAGGAGTCCTGAACCACGTGGACACCTTCGCTCTCGTCGTGACCGTGGGGGTCGCGCTCTTCTTCACGTACACCAACGGTTTCCACGACTCCGCGAACGCCATCGCCACGTCCGTGTCCACGCGCGCGCTCACCCCCCGGGTGGCGCTGCTGATGGCCGCGGTGATGAACATGGCCGGCGCCTTCCTGGGCAGCGGTGTGGCCAAGACGGTCAGCGAGGGGCTGATCGAGACCCCGCACGGCCGGAGCGGCATGGCGATCCTGTTCGCGGCGCTGGTCGGCGCGATCGTCTGGAACCTGATCACCTGGTACTTCGGCCTGCCGTCCTCCTCCTCGCACGCCCTCTTCGGCGGCATGGTGGGCGCGGCGCTGGCGGGCGGCATCACGGTGTACTGGTCGGGCGTGCTCGAGAAGATCGTCATCCCGATGTTCGTCTCGCCGGTGGTCGGGCTGCTGCTCGGCTACCTGGTGATGGTGGTCATCCTGTGGCTCTTCCGCCGGGCCAACCCGCACAAGGCCAAGCGCGGCTTCCGCATAGCCCAGACGGTGTCGGCGGCGGGGATGGCGCTCGGGCACGGCCTGCAGGACGCGCAGAAGACGATGGGCATCGTGGTGATGGCCCTGGTGATCGCGGACGTCCAGGACCACGGCCAGATCCCGACCTGGGTCAAGGTCTCCTGCGCGCTGATGCTGTCGCTGGGCACGTACGCCGGCGGCTGGCGGATCATGCGGACGCTGGGGCGCCGGATCATCGAACTGGACCCGCCGCAGGGCTTCGCCGCCGAGACGACGGCGGCGTCGGTGATGTACACGGCGTCGTTCATGTTCCACGCGCCGATCTCGACCACGCACGTGATCACGTCCGCGATCATGGGCGTGGGCGCCACGAAGCGGGTGAGCGCGGTGCGGTGGGGCGTCGCCAAGAACATCGTCCTGGGCTGGTTCATCACCATGCCCGCCGCCGCGGCGGTGGCCGCGGCGAGCTACTGGGCCGTGAGGCTGGTCGCGGGCTGACGGTGCGTCGCGTCGCGCGGCGCACCGGGCCGTGGACGCCCGCCCCCCGGGAGCCGGGGGGCGGGCGGTTCGTCGTGCGGTGGCACCGCCATGCAGCACCGCAGACGGCCGGGACGGGCCGGTCGGACCCACCCGGAGCGGATCAGCCGAAGCGGCCCGAGATGTAGTCCTCGGTGGCCTGCACCGAGGGGTTGGAGAAGATGCGCTCGGTGTCGTCGATCTCCACCAGCCTGCCGGGCTGGCCGACCGCGGACAGGTTGAAGAACGCGGTGCGGTCCGAGACGCGCGCGGCCTGCTGCATGTTGTGGGTGACGATGACGATCGTGAAGCGCTCCTTCAGCTCGCAGATCAGGTCCTCGATGGCGAGGGTGGAGATCGGGTCGAGCGCCGAGCACGGCTCGTCCATCAGCAGCACCTGCGGCTCGACCGCGATGGCGCGGGCGATGCACAGCCGCTGCTGCTGGCCGCCGGAGAGGCCGGAACCGGGCTTGTTCAGGCGGTCCTTGACCTCGTTCCAGAGGTTGGCGCCCCGCAGGGACTTCTCGACGATGTCGTCCAGCTCGGACTTCTTGTGGGAGCCGTTGAGCCGCAGGCCCGCCGCCACGTTGTCGTAGATCGACATGGTCGGGAACGGGTTCGGCCGCTGGAAGACCATGCCGATGGTGCGGCGCACGGAGACCGGGTCGACCCCGCTCGCGTACAGGTCCTCGTGGTCGAGCATCACCTTGCCCTCGACGCGCCCGCCGGGGGTGACCTCGTGCATGCGGTTGAGGGTGCGCAGGAAGGTGGACTTGCCGCAGCCGGACGGGCCGATGAAGGCGGTCACGGAGCGGGGCTCGATGGCCATCGAGATGTCCTCGATGGCCTTGTGGGAGCCGTAGTAGGCGGTGAGGCCGCTGACGTCGATGCGCTTGGCCATGGGAATCACTTCTCTTCTGCTGCGTGGGCCGGGTCAGCGGCCGGTCTTCGGGGCCTTCCAGCGGGCTATGCCGCGGGCCACCAGATTGAGGATCATCACGAAGGCGATCAGGACGAGGGCCGCCGCCCAGGCGCGGTCGTAGGAGGCCTCGTTGCCGTTGGCCCACTGCTCGTAGACGTAGTACGGCAGGGACGACTGGGCGCCGTCGAAGGGGTTGTTGTTGATCTGCTGCGTGCCGAACACCAGCAGCAGGATCGGCGCGGTCTCCCCGGCGATGCGGGCGACGGCCAGCATCACGCCCGTGGTGATGCCGCCGATCGCGGTGGGCAGCACCACCTTGAGGATGGTGCGCCACTTCGGCACGCCCAGCGCCAGGGACGCCTCGCGCAGCTCGTTCGGGACGAGCTTGAGCATCTCCTCGGTGGAGCGCACGACGATCGGCATCATCAGGATGGCCAGCGCCATGGCACCGGCGAAGCCGGAGTAGCCGAAGTCCAGGATGATGATCCAGAAGGACAGGACGAACAGGCCGGCGACGATCGAGGGGACGCCGGTCATGACGTCGACGAAGAAGGTGACGGCCTTGGCGAGTCTGCCGGTCCCGTACTCGACGAGGTAGATCGCGGTCAGCAGGCCGATGGGCGCCGCCATCAGCGTGGCGAGACCCACCTGCTCCACGGTGCCGATGATCGCGTGGTAGATGCCTCCGCCGGGCTGGAGGGTGATCACGCCGTTCATGGAGTGGGTGAGGAAGTACCCGTCCAGCACCTTCACGCCGCGGGCGATCGTCTCCCAGATCAGGGAGACGAGCGGGACCACGGCGATCAGGAAGCTGACCCAGACCAGGCTGGTGGCGAGCCGGTCCTTGGCCTGGCGCTTGCCCTCCACGGCCGTGGTGAGGACGTAGGTCGCCACGACGTAGAGGACCGCGGCGATCAGGCCCCACTGGACGCGGCTGGCCAGCCCGGCCGCCAGGCCGACGCCGGCGCCGATGCCCGCCGAGGCCAGCGCCAGGGCGGCGGGGGCCCAGCGCGGGAGGCGGGGCTGCTTGAGCGCGCCGCCGGGGAGCGGTGCGACGACCGGGGGCTTGTCCATGACTGCGTTGCTCATCAGGCGTTCGCCCCCGAGTACTCCTTGCGGCGGGCAATGATCATGCGGGCGGCGCCGTTCACCAGCAGGGTGATGACGAACAGCACCAGGCCGGAGGCGATCAGGGCGTCGCGTCCGAGGTCGCCGGCCTCCTTGAAGCCCGCGGCGATGTTCTGCGCGAAGGTGCCGCCGCCCGGATCGAGCAGACTGAGGTTGATCTCGGGGCTCGGGGACAGGACGGTGGCCACCGCCATCGTCTCGCCGAGGGCGCGGCCCAGGCCGAGCATCGAGGCGCTGATCACGCCGGAACGGCCGAACGGCAGGACGGCCATCTTGATGACCTCCCACCGGGTGGCGCCGAGCGCGAGCGCGGCCTCCTCCTGCATCTTGGGGGACTGCTTGAAGACCTCGCGGCTGACGTTGGTGACGATCGGCAGGATCATGATCGCCAGCAGGATGCCCACGGTGAACAGCGAGCGCGCGGCGCCGCCCTCGTAGGAGAGGACGCCCGTCCAGCCGAGGTAGTCGTCGAACCACTGGTACAGGCCGGTCAGGTGCGGCACCAGGAACAGGGCGCCCCACAGGCCGTAGACGATGCTGGGGACCGCGGCGAGCAGGTCGACGACGTACGCCAGCGGGGTGGCGAGTCTGCGCGGCGCGTAGTGCGAGATGAACAGGGCGATGCCGACGGCCACGGGGACCGCCAGCACCATGGCGATGATCGAGCTGACGACCGTGCCGAAGGCCAGGACGGCGATGCCGAAGACCGGCGGGTTGGCGTTGGCGTTCCACTCGAAGGTGGTGAAGAAGTTGCCCTCGTTCTCGGCGAGGGCGATCACGGCCCGCCAGGTGAGGAAGACCGCGATGGCGGCCATGATCACCAGCAGGGTGATGCCGGAGCCCTTGGAGAGGCCGAGGAAGACGCGGTCGCCCGGCCGGTTGGCCGAGCCGCGCGGGGGTGGTTGTGGTGGGGCGGCGGAAGCGGTGGGTGCTATGTCCATGGTGTCTCCGGTCTGATGAGGGGTGTCATCCCCTGGCGGCGGTGCACCGGATGGGTCGATCGCGTGCGGAGGGGGACTGGGTGGCGGACGTGACCGGGCGGCCGGCCCCGCGCCGGGGCGGGGCCGGCCGCCCGGGCGTCAGGAGAGGGAGTCGATGGTGGTGCGGACCTTGGCGATGATCTCGTCGGGGATCGGGGCGTAGCCCTGCTCGGCGAGCGCCTTCTGGCCGTCCTCGCTGGCCGTGTAGGCCAGGAAGGACTTGGTCAGGTCCAGGGTCTCCTTGTTGTTGCCCTTGTCGCAGACGATCTCGTAGGTCACCAGGACGATCGGGTAGGCGCCCTCGGCCTTGGTGGTGTAGTCCAGCTCCATGGCCAGGTCGCTGCCTTCGCCGACGACCTTGCCCGCGGCGATGGCCTTGGTGGCGTTCTCGACGGTGGCCTCGACCGGCTCGCCGGCGCCGGTGTCCAGGTCCACGGTCGGGATGTTGTTGCCGGTGGCGTACGACAGCTCGAAGTAGCCGATGGCGCCGTCGTTGTTCTTGACGTTGGTGGCCACGCCGGAGGAGCCGTCGGCCGACTGGCCGCCCTTGCCGGCCCACGCCTTGGAGGGCTCGTACTTCCAGACGTCGGGGGCGGCGGCGTGCAGGTACTCGGTGAAGTTGTCGGTGGTGCCGGACTCGTCGGAGCGGTGGAAGGCCTGGATCTTGGTGGACGGCAGGTCGGCGTCCGGGTTCAGCTTCTTGATCGCCGGGTCGTTCCACTTGGTGATCTTCGAGTCGAAGATCTTGGCGAGGGTCTCGGCGTCCAGGACCAGGTCGTCCACGCCGGACAGGTTGTAGCCCACGGCCACCGGGCCGCCGACCATCGGCAGGTTGATGCCCTGGCCGTCCTTGCAGACCTTCTTGGACTGCTCGACCTCGTCCTCCTTGAGGGCCGAGTCGGAGCCCGCGAAGCCGGTCTTGCCCTGCAGGAACTCCTGGATGCCCGCGCCGGAGCCGGTGGGCTTGTAGTTGATCCCGACGCCCTCGCAGGCCGCCTGGTAGTTCCTGACCCAGATGTCCATCGCGTTCTTCTGGGCGCTGGAGCCGGAGGCGAGCAGGTTGCCCTCGCCCTCGCACTTGATGTTGCTCGCGGCCTTGGAGCTGCCGCCCTCGTTGGTGCCCCCGGTGTTGTCGTCCGAACCGCAGGCGGTCAGGACCAGGGCGCTGGAGACCGCGACAGCGCCGACAGCGATCGCTCGAAGCCGGTGGGTGGGCTGAAGCTTCACTTCGTTCAGTTCCTTCCTGGGGCCCGCCGGTGGGGTCGGCAAGCGATGAGGTGTCCGGGTCGTCAATCAGCATGTGGAGCCGCCCGCGTCCGCCGGCGACCGGACGCGCGTTCCCCGAGGCCGAAATTAGGCAGGACAGGTGAAGTGCCCGGCGGACGAGGGTGAACGAGAGGTGAACCTCGGCGGACGGTGCAGTTGCGTGGTTCGTCCCCCTGTCGGGGGTGGCTTGTCCACAGCCCTGTCGTCCGGGCCGGTGGGCGTGGCACGATCCGCGACGGTGACGCGTTACGCACGGATGGGTACGGAGTGGGAGGGAGACGCGTGGGACGGCAGGGGGACGGCGCCAGGGGAGGCCGGCGAGGCCGGCGCAGGACGCCGGGAGGGGCCGCGCTCGCGGGCGTGGCCGCCTGTGCGCTGGTGTGTGCGCAACTCGGGCTGCTGACGGCCGCGGCGGGGACGGCGTACGCGGAGCCGGGCGGGCCCGGGCCGAAGGGACCGCCGGGCGTCGGCGCGCCCGACGGGCCGCCGGACGCCGGGGAGTTTGGCGGCGCGGCGGACACCGCCCGGCTGGAGGAGATCCACAAGAAGATCGAGAAGCTGCACGACAGAGTGGAATCGGCCACCGAGGAGTACAACGCGGCCGATGAGCGGGCCGCCCGGCAGCGGCGCGAGATCGTACGGCTGGCCCGGGCGATCGCACGGACCCGGGAGCAGTTGGAGGAGCTGACGGACCGGGCCGGTGCCATGGCCCGCGCGAAGTACCGCAGCGGCGGACTGCCGCCCGGGGCGCGGCTGGTCCTCGACGGCGACCCGGACGACTTCCTGCGCGACCTCGGCCTGCTGCACAAGGGCGAGCAGGCGGCCAGGGGCCTGATCGGCAGGCTGCGGACGGCCAGGGAGGACCTCGACGAGTACGCGGACGAGGCCACCGGCCGCTGGGCGAAGCTGGAGGCGGACCGCCGGAGGAAGGCGGCGGCGAAGAAGAGGATCGAGGCCGAGCTGGCCAGGGCCGAGAAGCTGGAGTCGAAGCTGGCGGCCGGGGAGCTGGAGCGCCTGCGGAGGCTGGAGGAGGAGACGGCCTGGGCGCGGCAGGCGAAATGGCTGGAAACCGGCGTGCTGGACGAGATCGACGACCGGGCCTCGGCACGCGGCAGGAAGGCCGTCGCGTTCGCCATGGCCCAGATCGGCAAGGACTACGAGTGGGGCGCCGAGGGCCCCGACACCTTCGACTGCTCGGGTCTGACGCTGCGCGCCTGGGAGGCGGCGGGCAGGACGATCCCGCGCACCTCGCAGGAGCAGTGGAAGCGGCTGCCGCGGGTGGCGGTCACCGGGATGCGCCCCGGCGATCTGATCGTCTACCAGAGTGACGCCAGCCACGTCGGGCTCTACGTGGGCGACGGCGTGATGGTCCACGCCCCCCGGACGGGGCGGCCGATCACCCTGGCAGGAGCGGGTTCGCTGCCGATCCTGGGGGTGGTGCGGCCGGACGCGTAGGCGGTGAGCGGGCCCCGGCGGCCGTTTGGCATATGCCACAAGGCATTCCGTGCACCCCTCGGGGACCGATATGGTCGCCCAAGGCGTCTTCACTCCGACGCCCGTGTGCCCTCGGGGGGAGGGAAGAGGAACTCTGGCATGCCCGTATCCATGGGCAACGACGTGGGGACCGCGGCGCTGCCGCGGCAGTCGGCCGCACCGGAGGCGGTGTCGGCCGGCGGCCTGACCCTGCTCGTCATCGAGGACGACCCGGCGGGTTCCCTGGCGATCCCCGAACTGCTCGACGCCTCCGGGGGCCGGGTGCGGGTCCGTACCGCCCGCAACCTCACCGAGGCCGAGCGGCTGCTCACCGACGACGTCCACTGCATCCTGCTGGACCTCGCCCTGTCCGACGGCGCCGCCGGACGCGGCGGGGAGCGGGACGACGAGGAGGGAAGCGCGGACGAGCTGGCCATCCTGCGCCGGGTGCTGCGGATGGCGCCCCGGCACGCGGTGCTGGCGCTCACCGCCGAGGACGACGCCGAGCGCGCGGCCGAGGCCGTACGGGTCGGGGCGCAGGACTTCCTCTTCCGCGGCGAGCTGGACGGCCGGGTGCTGAGCCGGGCCATCCGCTACGCGGTCGAGCGCAAGCGGGCGGACCTGGCGCAGCGGCAGCTCACCGAGTCGCGGCTGCGGGCCCAGGAGAACGCCCGGCTGGAGCGCGGGCTGCTGCCGACGCCGCTGCTGGACGGCTCGGAGCTGAGGTTCGCCGCCCGGTACCGGCCGGGGCGGTCGCGGGCGCTGCTGGGCGGCGACTTCTACGACACCGTGCGCACCGCGGACGGCACCGTGCACGCCATGATCGGCGACGTGTGCGGGCACGGCCCGGACGAGGCGGCGCTCGGGGTGGAGCTGCGGATCGCCTGGCGGGCGCTGACCTTCGCCGGGCTCTGCGGCGACCACCTGCTGGGGACGCTCCAGCGGGTGCTGGAGCACGAGCGCTCCAGCGAGGAGATCTTCGCCACGCTCTGCACCGTCGACATCGCGCCGGACGGGCGGCGGGCCGGACTGTGCCTGGCGGGCCATCCCGCGCCGCTGATCGCCGGCGGCGGACGCGGACCGCGGCTGCTGCCGAACGAGGACGGCGGCGGCCCGGCGCTGGGCGTGCTGCCGAACGCCCGCTGGCCCCGTACCCAGGTGGAGCTGGGCGGGGCGTGGACGTTGATGATGTACACGGACGGACTGATCGAGGGCCGGGTCGGCCAGGGCGACCAGCGGCTCGGCCAGGAGGGCATGCTCGGGATCGTCGGGCAGCGGATGGCCGCCGGACTGCGCGGCGAGGAGCTGCTGGACGCCGTGCTCGCCGAGGTGCGGGAGCTGAACGGCGACGAGCTGACGGACGACGTGGCGGTGCTGCTGCTCGACCGGGGCTAGCGACCGGGCCGGTGCCTGCCGCCCCGCCGCGCCCCGGGCACCGGTCAGCGCCCGCCGTTGTACGGCCCGTAGGGGCCGTCGCTGCTGCTGCCGCGGCGGAAGCCGCCGCCCCGGCCGCCCCCGCCGACCCGGATGAGCGCGGGCCGCACGTCCACCATGTAGACGATGTCGGCGATCAGGCCGGCGATCACCAGGATGAACAGGCCGACGGGAAGGAAGTTCACGGCGGCGGTCAGACCGAGGATGATCAGCCAGAATCCCTTGGTGTTCTTGTCCGCCGCCCGGTAGGCGTCCTCGCGGCGCAGGGCCGCGTCGACGAAGCAGAAGATGCTGAAGACGAGCAGGGCCAGGGAGACCCAGAACAACAGCTCGTTGAAGCCTTCCAACAGCACGCTGGCCACCATCCCGTCCATGAGCCGGTCGTCGGCTCTCCACGCTACCGGCCCGGGGGCCGGACACGAAGGGTGTGCCCGGCCCCGGCCCGGCTCATGACTCCGGCTTGTCCTGCTTCTCGGCGGCCTGCTTCTGGGCGGTCTGCTTCTGAGCGGCCTGCTTCTGGGGCGGCCTGGAGGCCGTCTTCGCCACCGTCTTCGGGGTCGGCCGCGAGGCGGTGGTCTTCTTGGCGGCACCCGAGGTGCCGGTGGTGCTCTTGCGGGCCGCGGCCCTCTTGGCGGCGGCCTGCCGGGCGGTCTCGGTCTCCGTCTTCTTCGCGGTACCGGTCCGGGCGGCCCTGCCGCGGGCCCCCGCCGCCGTCCTCGCCTGCGGCTTCTCCTCCTCTTCCTCCAGGACGACGACCTCGTTGCGCTCGCGCGCCGTCTGCAGGGGCGCCTTGCCGGCGGCGGCGCCGTTCTTCTCCCCGCGCCAGGTCTTCACCGCGCCGCGTCCGCGCTCGGCCAGCTCGCCGTACCCCTCGCGCGCCTTCACGGCGTACTCGGCGGCGAGTCCGACGCCCTGCAGGGCCAGGTGCTGGGCCTGGTCGCGCAGCTTCTTCAGGTCGGTGTCGAGCCCGGAGAACACCGCGGTCAGCTTCGACTGCGTCTGCTTGGCCTGCTGGGTGAAGCGTTCCTGCACGGCCTTGGGGTCGGCGGCCTTCCCCTTCACGGCGGCGAGGCGCTCGGGCGCCACCTCGCGGATCTTGTCGATCACCCCGGCGGCGAAGTACAGCGGCGTGGGGTCGGCCAGGACCTTGCGGATGTCGTTGACCTTGTTGGCGGTCTTGTGGGTGGTCTTGTCAGGCATTGAGGGTTCCTCCTGGTCATGGGGTCCTGGACTTCGCTCCGGCGGAGGGGGCGTCTCCGGCCTCCGGACTGGAGGCGTCCTCGGTGTGTCCGTTCTCCTTGCGGAACGACCCGTAGATCTGGAGCAGCACCTGCTTCTGCTGCTCGTTGATCGACGTGTCGGCCAGAATCGCGCTGCGCACCTCCAGGCCGGCCTGCTCTCTCTCGTCGAGGATTCCGGCCCGGACGTAGAGCGTCTCGGCGGATATCCGCAGCGCCTTGGCGAGCTGCTGGAGGATCTCCGCGCTGGGCTTGCGCAGTCCCCGTTCGATCTGGCTGAGGTAGGGATTCGACACCCCGGCGGCATCGGCGAGCTGCCGCAGGGAGAGCTGGGCGTTGCGCCGCTGCTCCCGCAGGAACTCGCCGAGATTGCCGACATGCAGTGAAGCCATGCCTCCACGGTGCCTCGTTCCGCTAACTTTTGCAAGCAAGTGCTTGCAGGAGTGTTGCACCCGCCCCGTGGCGGTCGCGTCGGCCGACCGGACTTGTCCGTTCCCGGTATGTCCGTGGCTTCTCACCGGAACCACCTGGTGGGGTGAACGAGTCCCGGACGATCTGTTGCTCCCACTGTTCGCCGTCATTCAATCGAGGCGTTTGACAGCGAACCCGGTCGTTCAGGCTTCCTGGTCAGCGAACCTGGTCGCTCTTCGGCCCGATGCCTTTGACCCTGGTCGGAGTCCCGTCCGGGGCGAACGAGTGGTGGAAGGTGAAGGCGTGCGGCGCGGAGCCGTGGTCGTGGAGGTGCTCCAGCCTGGAAACCCCGTCCTGCCAGGTGGGTATCGCGCCGTCGGAGACCCACCAGAACACGTAATTCGGGTGCCCTGTCCTCTCGAACCAGTCGTAACGCCTGTTCAGCGCCTCACGGTGCAGACCGGTGTAGACGGCGTCGAAGGCGGGGCGCAGGCCGGTCCAGAGTGAGAGGGTCGCGGCCAGGGCGGTGGTTTCCACGGTATGGCCCTTGCCGTACCAGGCCGGTACGGCGAACTCTCCCCACGCACCCCAGTCCGCCTCGAAGAGCAGGCCCCGGTCACCGTCTGCCGCTTCAGCACGCGCGAGGTATCCGGGGTGCTGACTGATCTTCCGGTAGACGGCCTCACCGATGTCGTAGAACTCGCGCGTGAGAGGTGAGGGATCGGCGAGAGGCGACTTCAGGACGCCGAACGTGTACAGAGCAAGATGGGGCATGCGTCTCTCCTTGGTCGGGTGTGCCTGGTGCGGACCCGGTTCGGCGGCTTGCGGATGGGGCGAGGATTCGCGGGGCGTGACCGACTCATCCCGTCGCGGGTGGCTTACCTGGAGGAACCCCTGTGCGACCGTGGGTGACCGCCGAAGTCCAGGTGAAGGTAGCTGCCTGTGCGGGCCATGTCGAAGTTGCGTTTTCCCTGTCCAAGTGGCCTTGTGCAGGTCCTTGCGAGGGCTGGGGGCGGTGGCGGTGCCTGCCGTCGTGGAGGTCCGCACCGGCCGGGCAACTGCGGAGGATCAGCATCGACAGCTCCGCCCGGGCTGGTGTGCCGGGGCGACGCAAGCGGCGTCGACCGGGTTGGCCGACGCAGCGACCGGGTTCGCCGTCGAAGGACAGTCACCCTGGCGGAAAACCGTTCGGCGCTTCCGGAGCGTGGGGAACCATGGAGCATGCGCCCGGACGGCTGGTACCTCACCGAAGACGTCGACGACTTCCTCGCCCGAGCCGGAGACTTCCTGCGCTCGCGGCCCGGCCCGCACGTCATGCAACTGACGTGGGCCGAGAGGGTGCGAACGCGGGGGGCGGACGCGTTCGGCGCCGAAGCCCCCGTCTTCGGTGTGCTGGAGCGAGCGGGCGAGGTCCGCGCCACCTTCTACCGCCTCCCGCCCCGTGCTCTGGGCCTCTCCCCGCTCACGCCCGAGCAGGCCGACTCCCTCGCCGCCCGCCTGGCCGCCCTCGGGCACTCCCTTTCCCGCGTCAGCGCGGACCACGGCACCGCCACCGCTTTCGCCGAGGCCTGGCAGCGGCACACCGGGGCGACGCCGGGACTCCGCGACACGCGGCTCCGTCTGTACCGCCTCGGCACGCTCACCCCACCGGAGCCGCTGCCGGCGGGCCGGGGCCGCGTCCTGGGCGAGCAGGACCTCGAGCACGTCATGTCCTGGTGCGGCGAGTTCGCCAAGGCCGTCGGGGAAGACGTCTCCATCCACGCCGACTCCTGGGCCGGCACCCGCTTCGCCGACAAGCGCTACACGTTCTGGGAGACCCCGGACGGCACCCCCGTCTCCATCGCGGGCATGAACCCGATGATCGGCGGCCAGATCCAGGTGGACATCGTCTACACCCCGGCCCACCTGCGCGGCCGCGGCTACGCGGGCGCCGTGACGGCGGAGGTGAGCCGGGCCGCGCTGGCCGCGGGCGCGAGGGACGTCGTCCTGTTCGCGGACCTGTCCAACCCCACCAGCAACGCCCTCTACCGGCGCCTCGGCTACCGCCCGCTCACCGACTGGGCGGTGTACGACTTCTCGCGCGCCGCACCGGACGTCGGCTGAGGACCAGCGAACGTGCGGTGCGGACCGTGCGATCACCTGGGCGAGGGGCTCGGCCTCGTTGGAGGCGCCCAGCGCCTGTGGATCTACAGAGGGCGCTGTCCCGCCGGTCGTGGGTGACGCGATGCGGCCCGGTTCCGGGCGGTGCGGTCGGTGAAGGCGCCGTCGGCGCCGAAGACCAGCCCGGCGAAGCGCTCGCCGATGCGGCGGTGGGCGGCGGCGTCCGGGTGGAGCTGGTCGGGCAGCGGCAGCTCGGCGAAGTCGGCCTCGCCGTAGAGCGCGCGGCCGTCGAGGTAGTGCAGGTGGGGGTCGTCGGCCGCCCGCTGCTCCACGATGCGGGACAGCTCCTCCCGGATGACGCCCAGCGTCAGCTTCCCGGCGGCGCGCTCGGCGGGGTCGCCGGTGGCCCGGAACCGCAGTTCCCCGGCGCTGAGCGCGCCGAGGTCGAAGGCCCCGGGACCGGGGGTGTCCTCGTGGATGGGGCAGTAAAGGGGGGAGACGACCAGCAGCGGTGTGGCGGGGTGCCCCTCGCGGATGGTGTCGAGGAAGCCGTGGACGGCCGGGGTGAAGGCGCGCAGGCGCATCAGGTCGGTGTTGACCAGGTTGATGCCTATCTTGAGGCTGATCAGGTCGGCGGGGGTGTCCCGCATGGCGCGGGCGGTGAAGGGGTCGAGCAGGGCGCTGCCGCCCAGGCCGAGGTTGACCAGTTCCACGCCGCCGAGGGAGGCGGCCAGCGCGGGCCAGGTGCTGGTGGGGCCGGCGGCGTTGGAACCGTGGCTGATCGAACTGCCGTGGTGCAGCCACACCCTGCGGCCCCGGTCCGGTACGGGCTCGACGGGGGCGTCGGTGCGCAGGGCGACGAGTTCGGTGGTCTCGTCGTACGGCAGCCAGATCTCGACGTCCTTCACGCGGTCGGGCAGGCCGGTGAAGCGGAGGGTGCCGACCGGGCCGGGACGGTGCTCGGCCCTCCCGGCGGCCATGTCGATGGTCAGGGTGTTGCCGCCGGGCACGGTGGCCCGGCCGGTCAGGCGGCCGTCGACGAGCAGCTCGTACACGCCGTCCGGGCGGGGCGGGACGCCCGCGTAGACCCGCTTGGTGGGCAGCGTGTCCAGTTCGACGGCGGTGGCCCGGGTGCGGAAGACCAGCCGTACCCCGGAGGGCTGGGACTCGGCCATGGCGAGCTGCCCGTCGGCGCACTGCGCGCGGGCCCGGGCGGGCAGCCGGTGCGGCAGCACGCCGTGTTCGGTGCGCTCCAGGTCGAGGGCGCCGCGCAGGAGGTCCGCGGTGATGGGCGTGGTGATCCAGTCGTGCTCGGTGTGCATGGTCAGCCTGTCGATCGCAGTGTCCGTGGGGTCCGGATTCGCCGATGCGGTGCGCGGTCGACGGACCGGTCGGTGCGGGGGTGTGGTCAGGGCGCGGGCCAGTTCCGCAGCAGGGCGTCGAGGGCGTCCAGGATGCGTGGCCAGGTCTCCTGGGCGTCGGGGGCGCTGTGGCTGAACCCGCCCGCCGTCTCCAGGCTGACGTAGCCGTGGAAGACGCTGCCCAGCAGCCGGACCGCGTGCGTCTGGTCCGGCTCCGTCAGGTCGTAGCCGCGCAGGATCGCCCGCGTCATCTGCGCGTGCCTGACGCCGGCGCTGGCGGCCGCCGTCTTCGGGTCGAGCCTCATCCGGGCCGCGGCGTAGCGGCCGGGATGCTCCCGGGCGTAGTCGCGGTAGACGTTCGCGAAGGCGGTCAGGGCGTCCTTGCCGGCCCGCCCGGCCAGGGCGTCGGCGGCCCGGTCGGCGAGTTCCTCCAGGGCGAGCAGGGCGATCCTGGTCCTGAGGTCCTGGGAGTTCTTCAGGTGCGAGTACAGGCTCGCGACCTTGACGTCGAACCGCCTGGCGAGCGCCGAGACGGTCACCTGGTCGAAGCCGACCTCGTCGGCCAGCTCCGCCCCTGCCCGGACCAGGCGTTCCGTGGTCAGTCCTGCCCGTGCCATAAGCTTCCCTCCGTTGAGAGAAAAGCATTATGTGTTTTCCTAAAGCTTTTAGGCAAACTGACCTGCTGTATATGGCCGTCGGCCGGACGGGAGAACCGCGCCGGGGGTGCGGTGGAACGCCTCGTCACCGGGGCCGTGCCGCCGTCGAGCGCGGCGGAGAGGCGGCCGGCCGGCACGACCCGTCGCACGCCCGCCCCCGGGAACGCGTCGGCCGGGCCGGAGCCGCCCGTTGACCCTCACCCCGGGGCAAGCCCCAGCATCGGTGGGGCCGGGCGAGGCGCCCGGCACGAGGAGGGACGGGCATGGGACTGCTGACCATCGGAGCCTTCGCGAGGGCGTCGCGGCTGTCGCGGAAGGCGCTGCGGCTGTACGACGAACTCGGGCTGTTGGCCCCCGCCCGCGTCGATCCGGTGACCGGCTACCGCTACTACGCCCCCGAGCAGGTGGAACGCGCCCGGCTGGTGGCCTGGCTCCGGCGGCTCGGCATGCCGCTGGCCCGCATCCGCCAGGTGTGCGACCTCCCGGCGCCCGAGGCGGCCCGGGAGGTCCGCGCGTACTGGGCCCGGGTCGAGGCCGACACCGCCGCCCGGCGGGACCTGGCCGCCTTCCTCGTCGACCACCTGTCCCGGAAGGAACCCGCCGTGTCCCCGACCGAGCCCGACAGCACACCCCTGACCATCCGTTACGCCGCCCTCTCCGACACCGGCCTGGTCCGTGACGGCAACCAGGACGCCGTCCACGCCGGGGACCGCCTGCTCGCCGTGGCCGACGGCTTCGGCAGCGGCGGCGCCCGCGCCGGCGCGGCGGCCATCGACGCGCTGAAGTCCCTGGACGCCGACGGCGTTCCGGTGGGCGACCTCCTCGACGTCCTGGAGGACGCCGTCGAGCGGGCCCGCCGGGCCGTGCGCGACGTCGCCGGGGCCGCTCCCGCGCCGCGGGAGACGGGCACGACGCTCACCGCGATGGTCCGGGCCGGGTCACGGCTGGCGCTGGTCCACATCGGCGACTCGCGCGCCTACCTCCTGCGCGACGGCGGGTTCTTCCGGATCACCCACGACCACACCCTGGTCCAGGAGATGGTCGACGAAGGGCGCATCAGCCCCGAGGAGGCGGTCTCCCACCCCCAGCGCACCCTGCTGGCACGGGCCCTGACCGGCGGCCCCGAGCACTCCCCCGACCTGCGGCTGCACGATGCCCGGCCCGGGGACCGCTACCTGCTCTGCTCCGACGGCCTGTCCGCGGTCGTCCCCGAGGACGAGGTGCGCCGGGTGGTCGCGGAGGCCGGCGACCCCGAGCACGCGGTGCGCGAACTCGTCGCCCTGGCCAACCGCTCCGGCGGTCCCGACAACGTCAGTTGCGTGGTCGCCGACGTACGGGAGCCGCGGCGGTGAGGGACCGGGCCCCGTACCCCGCGCCGTACCGGCTGCGCGCCGAGGAGATCGTCCGCCGGGCCGACGCGCACCGCCTGGCCCGCCGGGCCCTGGCGGCCCGCGAGCGGCCGTGCCGCACGAGGCGGTGACGGCCCTGGAACGCGCGGTCGGCCCTTCGACGCGGTGCTGTGCGACCTCGACAACGTGATCCGCTTCTACGACCTGACCCGGCCGGCGGAGCTGGAGCGCGCCGCCGGACTGCCGGTGGGCACGACCACCGCGGTGGCCTTCGCCCCGGAGGTGGACCTGCCGCTGCTGCTGGGCCGGATCACCCGGGAGCGTTGGGCGGAGTCGGTCGCGCTCGCCCTCGCGGACCGGGTGCCGCCGCGGCGGGCGCGCGAGCTGGGCGCGGCGCTCGCCGCGGCGCCGTTCCGGGCGGACGGCGAGGTGGTGGCCGTCCTCCGCGGGGTGCGGGCGCGGATGCCGCTGGTGCTGGTGACGAACGCCTCCCTGGAACTGGAGGACGACCTGGCGGCCATGGGCCTGACGGACCCGGCCCACCACGTCGTCAACAGCGCCCTGGTCGGGGTGGCCGAACCGGACCGGGAGACATACGAGATCGCGGCGGCGCGGGCGGGTGTCGCGCCCGGCCGGTGCCTGTTCGTGGACGACCGGCGGGAGAACGTCGAGGCCGCCGCCGCGCTCGGGGTGAGGGGCCTGCTCCACCGCACGCCCGCCGACCTGAGGAAGGTGCCGGGCCTCCCGCTCTGACCGCCGCCGTCCACGGGGCACCGGCGCGCGCCGCGCCCGCCCGCGCCGCCGCGGAGCACGACGCGCCGGACCCCATGGCCCGGCGCGTCGTGCGGACAGCGGATCGCGGTCGGGCCGCGCGGCTACGCCCGGTGCACCTCCAGCGCCGCCCGTACGGCCGACTCCAGGGCGCCCTCGATCCAGGCGGTCCTGATCGAGGTGTGGTCGCCCGCGAAGAACAGCGGGCCCTCGCGGGTGCCCAGGCGCGGGAACAGCTCGGTGTGCTGCCCGGGCAGCAGTACGGCCGCCTCGCCGTACGCGTACGGGTCCCGCTGCCAGCTCTGGGTGCGCCCGGCGCCGGTGTAGAAGACCTCGACGCGCTGCCCGTACACCTGCTGCACGCCGCGCAGGGCGTACGGGTAGCGGGCGTCGTCGTCCAGGGCGTCCCAGCGCCGCGCGTCGTCGGCCCAGCTGTAGGAGGCCAGCAGGACGCCGCCCTCGCTGCCCGCGACGCGGTGCGAGGGGTGGAACACGAACCGGTTGGGGTTGTCGCACACCGAACCGCCGCCGACGACGCGCGCCGCCTCGGGCTGGTCCCGGGAGATCCAGCGGCACGCGGTGTAGTGCACGCGCTGGGCGTCGGTGATGTGGCCGCGCGGGACGGACGGGTGCGCGCCCAGCAGGCTGCCGTCGTCGGGCGCCTTCCCGGTGCGGTAGTCGTCGTACAGCCCCGGCCGGATCCGCTCCAGTTCGCGCCGCCAGTCGTCCTCGCCGAACTCCCACCAGCGGCGGCTGAACTCCAGCAGCACCTTGGTGGCGCTGTCGTAGTGCAGCTCGGTGACGGCCCGGCGCTTGCCGTACGACAGCGGCGGGGCGATCTGGACGTGCCGCAGCCCGGAGAAGGGCACGGTGAGGATCGCGCAGTCGCCGGTGAACTGCTCGCGCACCACCAGGCCGTCGCGGCCCTCGGAGACGGTGTCGATCCACACCGCGGGCCCGTCGGCACCGATGTGCGGGGTGTCGTCGCGGTCGCCCTGCTTCCCCTGCCGGTACTCGATCCGGGTGGCGCGGCGGTCGAAGCGCACCCGGTCGCGCACCTGCGCCAGCAGCGCGTCGGTCAGGGTGGCGGTGCCGCCCTCCAGCTCCCAGAAGGTGGTGCCGGGGCTGATCAGCGACCAGCCGAGGAAGCTGTGGAGGAAGGACAGCGGGAGCCGGGAGGAGAGGTTCTCCAGGGTGCCGATCAGATCGATCGTGCGCTCGTCGAACCGGGCGTGCTCGGTCAGGAAGCGGTGCATCGACCAGTCGCCGAACCGCTGGACGACCCGCGCCCAGCCCGCCAGGCACTCCTGGAGCGGCTTGTTCACGCGCTTGCCGTCCGGTCCGACGGTGCTGTACTCGTCGCGCACCGGGTCCAGGGCGCGGAGCAGGATCGTCGCGGCGGGGACGTCCCAGAGCTCCTCGGGCACGCCGAAGGAGCGGTTCACGGCCCGCGGCGAGCGGGCGTAGTCGGCGCGGCGGACGCGGACGCCGTTGACGTTGATCCAGGTGCGGTAGGCGGGCTCGCCGTCGGCGTCCACGTCCACCAGGTGGAAGCGGCGGCGCTTCAGGCCGAACCGGTCGATCAGCCCCATGACCAGGGGGTGGCTGCCGGGGATGCGCATGGCCCCGGCCTCCGCGTACTGCCGGGGGTCGGCGAAGGGCTGCGCGGCGCCCTCGTGCCCGCCGGTGCGGAAGGTCTTGACGCGGCCTCCGGCCCGGTTGCCGTTGGCCTCGATGACGGTGACGTCGTGCCCGGCCTGCCGCAGCAGCAGCGCGGCGGTGAGCCCGGCCGGGCCCGCCCCGACGACCAGCACCCTCTTGGGGGAGGTCCCGGCGCGGGGCAGGCCGTCGTGGTGCAGGATCTTCGCGTACCGGGGGGCGAGTTCCTCGTTCCGCTCGTCCAGGAGGAGGATGGCGCGGGCCACCGCCAGACAGGTGTTCCAGTCGGCGGAGGCCGCGGTGTCGGTGGGCCGCTCGGGAACGGGGGGCGCGGGACGGGCGGAGGCCGCGGGGGCGGAGGCGGCGAGCCCGGCGACGGCGGCGGCCGTTCCGGCGCCGGCGGTGAACCGCCGGCGGGACAGGGGCGGGGCGGCGGTGTCGGTGTCCACAGTGTGATGGTCTTCACGCATGAGCCCTGCCTAAGGCCCCGAGGGCCCGGCGGCGCGTCGGCGCACGGGGACACGCGCCGAATTCCCCCGTAAGGGAACGACTTTCGGGTGTGAAAAGGCGTTGGATACGGGCGCGTGCGGTGGGGCATGGTGCCCCCATGGAGACCGCGATCCCCGAACTCGTCACCCTGCGCCCCTTGGACGAGGACCTGCTGCCGGCGCTGCTGGCCACGGCCGTCGCCGACGCCGACCCCGGCGAGGTGATGCCGCCGGTGGACGAGGACGACCGGGGCGGTGCCGCCGGGTGGACGGAGGCGCGCCGGGAGGCGTTCCTGCGCTTCCACCGGTCGCGCCTGCCGGGCGCCGGGTCGATGGAGGGGCCGGCGGAGGTCACGTACGCCGTCGTCGTGGCGGAGACGGGGGAGACGGGGCAGGTGGAGGAGAAGGTGGCGGGAGCCGCCCGGCTGGCCCCGCGGCCGGAGCCGGACGCGGTCGAGGCGGGGGTGTGGCTCGGGCGCTCCTACCGCGGCCGGGGCGTGGGCACGGCGGTCTTCGCCCGCCTCCTGGACGCGGCCCGCGCGGGCGGCGCCGCCCGCCTGTTCGCCAGTACGAGCGCGGCCAACGCCGCCACCCGGCGCCTGCTCGCCTCGGCGGGCGCCGACCTGGAGCGGCACGGGGACGGGACCGTCACGGCGTGGGTGCGCCTGGACCGGCCGCGGCGCCCGGACCGGTCGGACCGGTCGGACCGTCCGGCCTGACGGCACGGCCGGCCCGGAGGGGCGCCGCCCGCACCGCGCGTCCCGCCGTACGCGGTCTGACGGCACGGCCGTCGGCGGCTGCCGATGGGCCATAACCCAGCGCTCCCGCCCGTGCGGGAACTAGGGTCGGAGGTCATGGAACTTCGGCAGCTACGGTACTTCGTCACCGTGGTGGAGGAGGGCGGCTTCACCCGCGCCGCCGCGCGCCTGCACGTCGCACAGCCCGGGGTGAGCGCGCAGATCCGCCAGCTCGAAAGGGAGTTGGGGCAGCCGCTGCTGGACCGCTCCAGCCGCTCGGTGCGCCTGACGGAGGCGGGCGAGGCGGTGCTGCCGTACGCGCGGGCCGCGCTCGCCGCCGCCGACGCCGCGCGGCACGTCGTGGAGGAGTTCACCGGGCTGCTGCGCGGCCGGGTCACGGTCGGGCTGTTCTCCGCGGCGGCCACGCACGACCTGGACGTGGTCTCCGTGCTGGCCGACTTCCACGACGACCACCCGCACGTGGAGATCACCCTCACCGAGGACGTCTCGGACCGGATGCTCGCCGCGCTGCACCGCGGCGAGCTGGACGTCGCCATGGTCGGGCTCACCGGCGAGGAGCCCCCGCCGGACATCCGCCTCCAGGTGGTCATCGACGAGCCGCTGGTCGCGGCCGTGCCCCCGGACGACCCCCTGGCCGGGTGCGGGAGCGTGCCGCTGGCCGCGCTCGGCGACCGGACGCTGATCAGCCTGCCGCCCGGCACCGGGCTGCGCGGCGTGCTCGACCGGGCCTTCGCGGAGGCCGGGATCCGGCCGCGGGTCGGCTTCGAGGCGGCGGCCCCGCACGTCCTCGCCCAGCTCGCCGAGCGCGGACTGGGCGTCGCCGTGCTGCCGGCGGCCTCGGCGGCCGGACACGGGGACCGGCTGCGGGTGCTGGAGATCGTACGGCCGCGGCTGCGCGGCCGGATCGCCCTGGCCTGGCGGGCGGACGGCCCGTCCGGACCGGCGGCCCGGGCCTTCCTGGAGCGGCTGCGCAAGGTCATGCCCGCACCGGAGACCACCGGTCACCGGCCGGTGCCGTCCTCCCCCGCCGGCGAGCCGTGATCACCCGGACCGTCACCGCCGGGCGGTCCGGACCAGGTCGCCCGGAGACCGGAGACCGGAGGACCGCCGGCCGCGCGGGGCGGACGCCGTACGGCACCCGCCCCGCCGGCCTCCCTCAGCGCAGGGCGGAGACGAGCATCGCCCCCGCGATCAGGAGCAGCGAGCAGCCGAGCAGGTCGACGGCCCGCGCGATCATCCGGTACTTCCTCCTCGCCAGGACGGACAGCGCCACCAGGTGGACGCACCGTTCCCCGTTCGCGGCGCTCACGGACCGCAGGTGGGCGATGAGCCGGTCGGGGTGGTCCGCGTGGAGCGCGTAGAAGGCGAAGTAGGAGCGGCCGGTGGGCCGGCCGCTGCCCTGCGGCCTGACGCAGAACAGCAACTGCGCCAGGCTGCCCGCCAGGGCGGCCGTGCCCGCCCAGGCGAGCCACTCCACGCCGTTCCACAGGGAGAAGAGCCCTCCCCGGCGGACGACGAACAGCGTCAGGATGCCGGCCGCCATCGCCGAGAACAGGGCGAGGAGCGTGGCCGCCTTCTGGTCGGCCCGCACCAGTTCGGCACGGACCTCGGCGAGCGCGGAGTCGATGGCACGGGTGTCGGCGGCGGTGTCGGGGGCGGTGTCAGGGGTGCCGGCCATCCACCGCGCCCTCGTCCGGGTGCTCGTCGGCCGGGGCGTCCACCACGCGGGCGGACAGCCCCTTGCGGTTGCGCACGGCCTCCAGGTGGACGACGTCCCCGATGCGGTGGCCCGCCGCGTTCCCGCCGAGGTACACGAACAGGCTCTGCTGGTTGCCGCGCTGGTCGCGGACGTCGGCGAAGCCGAACCCGCTGGCGAGCACGTTGTTGAAGGTGCCCCGGAACCTGTGCCCCTCCTGGACCGTGCACCCGGCGACCGGCTTCGCGTCGGGGTCGGGGGTCACGGGCGGCTGGGGGACGAACCGGACCGCGGCTCCCTCGGTGAGGCTCTGCCCGCCGACGACGAAGCGCGCGTCCACGTAGTAGTCGCCGTGGCCGACGGTCGAGATGAAGCCCTTGGTGGAGTCGCCGAACCACCGGTTCACGGTGCCCTCCAGGGGTTCGGACTGCGGGGCCGGCGGCTGGGGGCGGGGGGACGGTGGCCGCGCCGCCTCCATCTTCCTGATCGTCTCGGTCACCGCGGCGCCCTTCACCCCGAAGGGGTTCTGGTCCCAGACGACCTCCCGGTAGGGCACGCCGCTGGGGAACCCCTTGGCCGGTGCCTGCTCCTCGCGGGAGAAGTAGTCCGCGGCCTTCCTGTGGTTCGCCCGGCCGATGATGGAACTGACCTTGTGGTGGTTGGCCGCTCCGTAGGTGTCCGTGTCGATCCAGATGGCGCTGGGGGAGGCGTCGCTGCTGAAGCGGGCCGCGAGGTCGACGGCGGACCCCACGTAGTCCATGGCCCCTCCGCCGCCCGGGGCCGGGTACTCGATGACCTTCCCGGTGGCGATGCCGATGGTGGCCCGCGTCTCGCCGAGGGCGGCCCGCCGGTCGTTGTTGCGCAGGCTCTCCTGGATCTCGATCGCCGCGCATATCGCCTGGTGGGCGTGGTCCTCCTCGAACACCGCGAGGGCGCCGTCGCCGAGGTACTTGACGATGGTGCCGCCGTGCCCGGTGACGGCCTCCGTCGTGATGTCCAGGAAGCTGCCGAGGATGGGGAGCCAGGCGAGGTAGCCCATCCGGTGCTTCATCTCGGTGGAGCCGGTGAGGTCGGCGAAGAGGATGGTGCGCTCCACCTGGCTGCTGCTGTTGCTGAACGTGTTGTGGTGATCGATGGATGCGTCGGCGCTCACGGTGCTTCCCCTGGCTGAATGCGTGGCTGAATGCGGCGGAGGGGGGATGCCCTGAGAACACGCGGTGGGGCGGGGCCGGCTCAGGGGTCACACGAGACTATGAGCACCTGGTGCGACATGAGAAGGGAATGGACTCATATGACGGGAAGAGTCCGGTAAAGACGACTCGGGATGCTTCCTGTCGCCGGAAACGCCCTGGCCTGCACACTCCGTGCCCATAAGTGTTCGCGGGCAGGGCATCCGCGCGGGGCGCTCCACGGACGGCTCCGGGCGGTTCCGGGACGGCGGGCACCGCGCGCCTCCGCACCGCGCGTCCGCCGCCCGGACGGCCGCCGGACGCGCGGCGCGGAAGCCGCCGGACCTCACGCCCGGCCGGGCAGGACGACCTCGGCGAGGCGGCGCCACCCCTCGCGCGGCAGCGTGCCGGGGGACTGGTCGTCGATGAGCTGGAGGGCGACGTGGTCCGCTCCGGCCGCCAGGAAGTCGTCCACGCGCGCTCGTACGCGCTCCTCGTCCCCCCAGGCGAACAGCGCGTCGACGAGGCGGTCGCTGCCCCCTCCGGAGAAGTCGTCCTCGGTGAAGCCGCCGCGCAGCCAGTTCCTGGTGTAGTTCGTCAGCGACAGGTACATCGCCAGGGCCTCGCGGGCCAGGGCCCGGGCCCGTCCGGGGTCCTGCTCCAGCACCACGCCCAGCTCGGGGGCGAGCAGCGGGCCCGGGCCCAGCGTCTCCCGGGCCGCCGCGACCTGCTCGGCGGTCACCAGGTACGGCAGCGCGCCCGCCGCGCGGTCCCGGGCCAGGCCCAGCATCTTCGGGCCGAGGGCCGCCAGGACGCGCCGGTCGGCGGGCAGCGGCCGGTCGGCGGCGTCCAGTTCGTCGAGGTAGCCGGACATCGCCGAGAGGGGGCTGCGGTAGCCGTCGACCATCTGGGGGTGGCTGACCCCCAGGCCCAGTACGAGCCGACCGGGGTGGGCGGCCTCCAGCTCCGCCCGGCGCACGGCGGTGTCCGCCGCCCCGTACCGCCAGATGCTCTGGATGGCGGTGCCCACGGCGATGTTCCGGGTGGCCGCGAGGAGGGGGGCGGCCTCCTCGATCGTGCTGTGGGGGAGCCAGAGGGCCCCGAAGCCCAGCTCCTCCAACTCGGCGGCGGCCTCGTCGCGCTCGGCCGGCGCCGCGGCGGAGAACCAGCCGAAGATGCCGTGGCGCCCCACGGCGCGTCCGATGACGGAGGTGTTCGTGTCGCTCATCGCGGTGGCTCCCCGGATCCGGTGTGGTCGTGGCGGGCGGTCACCCGCATGTGTCCGGCCCCTCGCCGGGCCGTACGTCGTCGCTCGTGCCCAACACCGGCCACTGCCACCGGAATTCCGCCGCCCGCCGGCCCGGTTCGCCGACGGTCCGTCAGAGCCCGCGGTGTCCTGCGGATTCCGCCGGTCGCGCGGGACTCCCGGGGCCGGTACGGAGCCCGGTGCGCGGATGGGCGGACGTCGTGCGGAGGCGGCCCGCCCGGCGGTGAGCGGCGTTCCGGCGTCGGTCGACGAGGCGGCGCCCCGCGGTGTGCTTCCCCGGTCGATCGCGGGTGCGATCGCGGGTGTCCGGCTCCCGGCCTGTGGCGTTCCCGGGGAGGCCGGCCGCCACCGCAGCATGATCGTTTCTGCGGAAGCCCGGAAGCCCGGAAGCCCGGAAGGCCGAAGGACTCCGCCCCCGGATCACGCCCGGGCCAGCGCCCGTTCTCCCGGCGCGCAGGCGTCCCGCAGCGCGGCCAGCTCGTCCGGCGGCAGCCGCAGCGCGGCCCCGCGCCGGCTCGCGTCGAGCATCGACCGGCCCGCCGCCAGCCACCGCCGGTCCGGCTCCACGCCGACGAACCCGGCCAGCCGGGACAGCTCCTCCTCCGGCGCGTCCAGCAGGTCCTCGTACGCCAGGCTCATCCGGGCCGCCTCCGGCACCTTCTCCAGGTGCGCCACGCACTCGGTCACCAACCGCGACCACAGCTCGCCGAACCGGGCCACCGGAATCTCCCGGTCGGACACCAGCCGGGGGTCGAAGGTGTCCCCCTCCAGCAGCCCGGCCAGGTCCGGCGGCAGCTCCCGGGCGTGCTCCGGCGTCAGCTCGGTGCCGGGCTCCAGCCCCAGGCGGGCGAGGATCTCGGCCTGGAGCAGGAGCAGCCGGAAGCCGGTGTGGCGGCTCATCGAGAGGGCGCAGTCGGGGCCGTCGCGGTGCAGGTGGACGAACCCCGCCTCGGGGAAGCCCGCGCGCAGCCGGGGCACCCACCGCACCGAGAACCCCGAGCGCTCCACCACCGCCCGCCGCCCGAACCGGGCGCACAGCAGGCCGAAGAGCTCCCGGTACTGCCGCTCGACCGGGCGGCGCGGCCAGGCGGACACCCGCGGCGCGAGCTCGTCCAGCAGCCCGTCGGGGTCGTCGGTGAGGTGCGGCAGCACCATCATGCACAGCCCGGGGATGCCGGTGGTCCCGGCCGAGAAGCGTCCCGGGCGCCGCGGATACAGGAACTCCGGTATGGCCGCGCCGCTGCGGATCATCCTGTCGAAGCCCGGGTTGGGGTCGGCGAGGAGCCGCCAGAACTCCTCGCCGGTGAGGGAGCCCTCGGGCATGCCCTCCGGACCGACGGAGGAGAGCAGTTCGTTGAGGCTGAGGACCTCCGGATGCAGGTTGAGGACGCGCGACAGCGCGGTCGAACCGCTCCGTCCGGTGCCCACGACGAAGGACAGCGGCCGCGTGGCCGCCTCCTCCGTTCCGGGGTCCTGCCGCCGGTGTTCGCCGATGATCTCCACCGGCGCAGCGTATGCGGGCGCGCACGGTACGTGCACGACGACTTCCGGCCAACCCGGCCGACGAGGCGGGCGGACGAGGGGGCCTCGCGCGGGCGGCCTGCCCGCGGGGGCGGCCGCACCGGGGCCACGGCCGTCCTCCCGCTCCGGCTCCCGTTCGCGCCGTCCCCGCCCGTGCGTCCGGAGCCCGCCGGCCGCCCCGGCCGGCGGGCTCCCGTCACGCGGGTCACGCGCCATACGGGTCACGGCAGTCACGGCAGGTCGCGGCGGCTGCGGGCGTTGGCGGCGGCGAGGCGGGCGCTGAGCTGTTCGCGGGGGGTGAGCGGCTGGACCTCGTCCGGCGCCGCGTCCCACTCGCGCCCGCCGCCCAGCGGACGCAGCCAGACCCGCCCGGGGTGGATGTCCATCACGTCCCCCACGCGGCCGTCCCGCAGATCCCGCACCACCGAACCGACCGTGATCCCGGGAAGAGCTTCCCGTCCGCTCCGCCCGTCCGCGCGCTCGTGGGTGTTCATCGCGCCACCCACGCCCTCAGCGCGTCCACGGCCTCCTCCGGCAGCTCCGCGAGCGGCGCGGTCGGCACGAAGGCCGGCCCGGGCGCGGTGCGTACGGGTACCGGCGTCCACCAGAACCCCCTGTCGTCGAAACCGAGCAGGACCTCCGCCGCGGTGTCCGCGTCCGTCGCGGCGCGGGCGAAGTCCTCGCTGTCGGCGAAGGCCGCCGAAGGGTGCTGAATTCGGGATTCCATCGTGCTCCGTGCTCCGTGATGGCCCTCTAACGGGCGACTATCACTTTCTGTATCCCGATCGTCGCTTTCCGACGCCAGTAGTGGCGGGGTTTTGTCCACGGCCCCGGACGGGCCCGCCGCGGAGGACGGATCCGGCCCCGGACGGGCCCGCGGTGGCCGGATCGTCCGCCGGGGCGCGCGCGACGCCCTAGGGTGGGCGCCATGTCCGCCCCCGAGCTGATCCGCATCGTCTCCCGCGACTCGCCCATGGCCCTGGCCCAGGTGGAGCGGGTCCGCGCCGAGCTGGCCGCGCGCCACCCCCGCATCCGCACCGAGGTCGTTCCGGTGAAGACGACCGGCGACCGGTGGCTGGGAGACCTCTCCCAGGTCGAGGGCAAGGGGGCGTTCACCAAGGAGGTCGATGCCGCCCTCCTGGCCGGCGAGGCCGATCTGGCGGTGCACTGCGTCAAGGACGTGCCCGCCGACCGGCCGCTTCCGGCCGGCACGGTGTTCGCCGCGTTCCTCAAGCGCGACGACATCCGCGACGCCCTCGTCCACCCGGGCGGGCTCACCCTGGACGAGCTTCCGCCCGGCACCCGGATCGGCACCTCCTCCGTGCGCCGTACCGCGCAGCTCGCCGCCTCCTACCCGCACCTGAGGTGCGTGCCGTTCCGCGGGAACGCCAACCGGCGGCTGGAGAAGCTGGCGGCCGGCGAGGCGGACGCCCTGCTGCTGGCCGTGTCCGGCCTGGAGCGCATCGGCCGCACGGACGTGATCAGCGAGGTCCTGTCGCCCGAGGTGATGATGCCGCCGATCGGCGCGGGAATCCTCGCCCTGCAGTGCCGGGAGGACGACACCGCCGTCATCGACACCGTCAGCGACCTGGGCGATCCGGACACCCACCGCGAGGCCACCGCCGAGCGGATGTTCCTCCACGTCCTCCAGGGGCACTGCAACAGCCCGATCGCCGGGTACGCCAGGGTCGGGCGCGGCGGTGAACTGTCGCTGCGGGCCGCCGTGTTCACCCCCGACGGCAAGACGGTCCTCAACGCGCACGAGTGGGCGGGCCGCCTCGACCCGGCGACCCTCGGCACCTCCGTCGCCGTCGCCCTGCTCCGCCAGGGCGCGCGCGACCTGATCGACGGCATCGCCCACTAGCGCTCCGGGACGCTCCGGCGGCGCAGTTGACTTCAAGTCTGCTTGAAGTTCTACCTTCTCGTTCGCAGGCAGAACTCCTACAGAACGGGATGCGAGATGACCACCGACACGAACGCCGCCGTGCGGCAGGACCAGTACCGGCTCGCCGTGATCCTCGGGAGCGTGCGGGAGGGACGGTTCGTCACCACCGTGGGCAACTGGTTCGTGCGGCAGGCCGAGCGGCGTGACGAGGTGAAGCTCGACGTGATCGACCTCGTGCAGCCGGACGAGGGCGGACGCGGTTTCGCGGAGCGGATCGGCGCCGCCGACGCCGTCGTGATCGTGACGCCCGAGTACAACCACAGCTTCCCCGGCCCGTTGAAGACCGCGATCGACTCCATCAGGACGGAGTGGTTCGCCAAGCCGGTCGGCTTCGTGTCGTACGGCGGGCGGGCCGGCGGGCTGCGGTCGGTGGAGCACCTCCGGGGGGTCCTCGCCGAGCAGCACGCGGTCACCCTCCGGGACGTGGTCAGCTTCCACGACGCGTGGGAGGACTTCGGCCCCGACGGCGAGCACGTGCGGGAGGACGAGGTGGCGCAGGCCGCGACCGTGCTGCTGGACCAGCTCGCGTGGTGGGCGCTGGCCCTGCGGCGGGCCCGGGAGGAGACGCCGTACCCGGCGGCCGGGTGAGCCGGCGCCACCCGGCCGGGGCCGGCCGGGCGGCCCGCACCGCCGCCCGGCCGGCCCGTCACTCCGCGCCGAGCAGCCCCAGCAGCCCGTCCCGGCCGAACATCCGCGCCGTGTCGATGGCCGACGGGCGTCCGGCGGACGGGTCGGCGCCCGCCTCCAGCAGCAGCCGCACCATCTCCTCCTCGTCCTTGAAGACCGCTCCCGCCAGGGGGCTCTGGCCGCGGTCGTTGATCCGGTTGGGGTCGGCGCCGCGTTCGAGGAGGGCCCGCACCGTGGCGGTGCGGCCGTAGTAGGCGGCGAGCATCAGCAGCGAGTCGCCCTTGTCGTTGGTCAGGTTGACCGGTACGCCCGCGTCCACGTACGCGGCGAGGGTGTCCGTGTCACCGTCCCGGGCGAGATCGAAGACCTTGGCCGCGAGCTGGAGCACCTCCGGGTCGTGGGCGGGCTCGTCGCTCGCGGGGGTCGGGGCGTCGGACATCGGGTCCTCCTCGTCGTCGTGGTCGTCGTGCCGTCGGCGGCGCCGCGCCGGTGGCGCTCACCCTACGTACGCTTCGTTCCATGCGACTGCCCGCGACCCGCCGTCCCGCACACCTGTCGGCCGCCGCCGTCGCGCTGGTCCTGGCCGGGTACAACGCGTACCGGATGGCCGTCATCGGCGGACCGTGGCCGGCGATGGTCCTCGACTGGCTGCTGATCGCGGTCGGCTGCGGGGTCCTGTACTGGCGGCGGAGGTGGCCGGTGCCGGTGGCGCTGGTCGCCCTGCTGTGCGCGGGGGTCTACTACCCGGTCAACCCGTACGACAGCGCCCTGCCCATGATCGCCTACGTCGTCGCCCTCTACACGGTCGCGGCCGGGGGGCACCTCGCGGCGGCCGTCGCGCTCGCCGTGCTGACGATGCTGGCCGTCGGGTACGGCGAGCTGGTGCCCCGGCCGGGGGAGCGGCGCCACGTGGACGACGCCGCGATGGTGCTGCTGACCGGCTGGCTGTTCGGCGTGATCGCCTTCGGGCACGCCCAGCGGAACCGGCAGGCGTACCTGCGGGAGGTCGAGCGGCGGGCGAGCGCGGCCGAGCGCGAGAAGGAGGTGCGGGCGCGGCAGTCCGCCACGGAGGAGCGGCTGCGGATCGCCCGGGAGCTGCACGACGTGATCGGCCACAGCCTGTCGCTGATCAACGTGCAGTCCGGCGCCGCGCTGCACCGGCACGCCCGGCGCCCGGAGGGGACCGCGGAGCTGGTGGCGGCGCTGGAGGCCGTCCGCGCCACCAGCAAGGACGCCCTGCGCGAGCTGCGCGCCACGCTCGGGGTGCTGCGGCAGGCGGGCGAGGAGGCGGCCCCGACCGCGCCCGCGCCCGGTCTGGAGGAGGTGCGCGGGCTGGTGGAGCGGGCGCGCGCGGCCGGACTGGACGCGCGGCTGGAGACCGAGGGACCGCGGGGGCGGCTCGTACCGCCGCAGGTCGGCCACGCCGCGTACCGGATCGTGCAGGAGTCCCTGACGAACGTGGCCCGCCACGCGCGGGCGCGGCGGGCGGTCGTCACGCTCCGGTACGAGGGGGACGACCTGCGGGTGCGGGTGGAGGACGACGGGCGCGGCGCGCCGGAGGACGCGGACGCGGCGGCCGGGGCGGGCACGGGCAGCGGCATCGCGGGGATGGCGGAACGGGCCCGGGCGCTGGGCGGCGAACTGACCGCGGGGAACGTCCGCGGGAACGGTGAGGGCGGCGGGGACGGCGGGGGCCGGGGCCCGGTCCGGGGCTTCCGCGTGGAGGCCCGGCTGCCGCTCGGCGACGGCGGGCGGTGAGGCCCCGGAGCCGGATGGCGGGGTCCTCGGAGCCGGATGGGGGGACCCTCAGAGCCGGATGACGACCAGGGCGATGTCGTCGGGGTTGCCGTCGTTCACGCCGAGGTCCTCCAGGAGGTTGTCGGCGATCTCCTCGGGGCCCAGGTCGCTGTGCCGGGCCAGGCTCTCGGAGAGCCGGTCCAGCCCGGTGTCGATGGTCTCCTCGCGGCGCTCGACGAGCCCGTCGGTGTACAGGATGAGGACGGCTCCGGGGTCGTAGGTGGTGACCGCCTGGGGCCGGTGGGAGGGCCTGCTCCGGGCGGCCAGGGGCACGTCGGTGGCCTGGTCCAGGTACTCGACGCGCTTGTCGGGGTGGCACAGCATCGGGGGCAGGTGCCCGGCGCTGCTGTAGGTGAGGGTGTGCGTGTGGGTGTCGATGTCGATCTTGACGGTGGTGGTGGCCAGCGCGCCGTCCAGGGAGCGGGCGTACAGGTCGAGTCCGTACAGCGCCTGGGCGGGGCCGTCGGCGACCCGCATGGAGGCGCTGAGGGCGCTGCGGAGCTGCCCCATCACGCTGGCGGCCTCCAGGCCCCGGCCGACGACGTCCCCCACGGCGACGGCGAAGCGGTCGTCGCTGAGGTTGATCAGGTCGTACCAGTCGCCGCACACGTTCAGCGACCCCATGGCGGGCCGGTAGCGGACGGCCGCGTTGCGGTGCTGGAGCGGCATGTGGGTGGGGAGCATGGCCTGCTGGAGGGTGAGGGCCACCTGGTGCTCACGGGCGTGGGCCGCCCGGAGCCGCTCGTTGTGCTCGTACAGCTCGCGCGCGCGGGCGTAGAGCTCGGCCTCCGCGATCTTCCCGCCGACCGCCCGCAGTTCGTCGCCCCGGCCGGTCAGGCTGCTGGGGCTGGCGAGGCTGTCGCGCACGTACGCGGTGGCGTCCTCGACGCGGTTGATGATCAGGGCCACCGAGCCGTCCGGGTTGAGGACCGGGGTGTTGACCGGGCTCCAGTACCGCTCCTCGTACGTCCCCTCCTTGCCCGGCACGGCGATGTCGTACCGCTGGAGGACCATGGTGTCCGGCTTGCCGGTCTCCAGGACGCGCCGGAACGAGGCCAGGAGGTTCCGCAGGCCGTCGGCCTGGGGGTCGGCCGGGTTCGGCGGGAAGGCGTCGAACGCGTACCGGCCGAGCAGGTCCTCCCGGCGGCGCCCGGTGACCTCCAGGTACGCATGGTTGGCGGCCACGATGACCAGGTCGGGGTCGAGCACCGCTACGGGGGTGGGGATGGCGTCGAACAGGGCTGCGTAGTCGATGTCGCGGCTCGCCTCGATCATGCTCCCTCCCCTCCGGTGCGACGTCGGCCGAGGACCGGGACCTGCCGCCGGTGACTGTGCCAACCGTATGCCTCGAACACTACCCCCTCACCGTCCCGGGCACAGGGTCGAACGGACCCGGCGGATCACGGGACCGGCCGCTCCCGCGCCGGGTGCGCCGCCTCGTGCGCGGGAGCGGCCGGGACCGCCCGGGGGCGTCCGTCCGGCCGGGATGCGGGCGGTTGACGCCCCGTCCGGCCGCTCGCACGCCGTCCGGCTCGTCACGCTCCGTGGCCGGGGTGGTGTGACGGGTTCCACGCCCCTGCTCCGTCCTCCCCCCGTCCTCCCCGCTCCCCGCGGCCGGGGAGGGGACCGGGCGGACGGACCGCCCCGCCGCTTCCGCGGTGGCGTGCGGCATAGGCTCGTGCCATGGCTGAGCACCCATCCGGAGACCGCGGAGACCGTGACGGGCAGAGGGTACGTGTCCTCCTCGCCGACGACCAGACCCTCGTGCGGGCGGGCTTCCGGTCGATCCTCGACGACGAGGAGGACATCGAGGTCGTCGGGGAGGCCGGGGACGGGCGGCGCGCCGTCGCCCTGGCGCGCGAGCTGCGGCCCGACGTGGTGCTGATGGACATCCGGATGCCGGAGCTGGACGGCCTGGAGGCCACCCGGCGGATCGTCTCCGACGAGCGGCTGTCCCGGGTGCGGGTGGTCATCCTGACGACCTTCGACGTGGACGACTACGTGTACGGGGCGCTGCGCGCGGGCGCCTCCGGCTTCCTGCTGAAGGACACCGAGCCGATGGAGCTGCTGCACGCCGTGCGGGTCGTGGCGCGCGGCGACGCGCTGATCGCCCCGGCGGTGACGCGGCGGCTGATCGCGGAGTTCGCCGGGCGGGCGCGGCAGCCCGACCCCTCTCCCCGGCTGAACGCGCTCACCGAGCGCGAGCGGGAGGTCATGTCGCTGGTGGGCGCGGGGCTGTCCAACGACGAGATCGCCGAGCGGCTGGTGCTCAGCCCGGCCACCGCGAAGACGCACGTCAGCCGCATCATGACCAAGCTCGGCGCACGGGACCGGGCGCAGTTGGTGATCCTCGCCTACGAGTCGGGAATGATCACGCCGGGCTGGCTGGGGTAGCACCACGGGGCGGTCCGGGAGCACCACCCGGCGTAGCGGGGCCGGAGCGCTCCACCGCCGGACGTCCGCCCGGCCGTACGGGTCGGGGTCCGGGCGGCGCGGCCCCTAGGGGACGGGGGCGTGCGGCCGCAACCCCGGTGGTACGCCCGGGTGCCCGGCCGCGACCCGGGGGGTAGCGCGGGTGACCGCCGCAGGCCGACGCGCGGGACGGAGGCGTGCGCCGACGGTGGTGGCGTGGATGGTTCCGAAGCACTCGACCTCGCCCGGTGGCAGTTCGCCCTCACCGCTGCCGCGCACTTCCTGTTTGTCTCGCTGACGCTGGGACTGGCCACCTTCGTGACCGGCCTCCAGACGTGGGCGGTGCTGCGCAGGGGCGGGCGCGGCGGCCGGGACGCGGAGCGTGACGCGCGCATGGTGCGCTTCTGGGGGCAGCTCTACGTCATCAACTACGCGGTCGGGATCGTCACCGGCATCGTCATGGAGTTCCAGTTCGGGCTGGCCTGGAGCGGGCTCGGGCACTACGCGGGGAACGTCTTCGGCGCCGCGCTGGCGATGGAGACGGTCGTCGCGTTCTTCGTGGAGTCCACCTTCCTGGGACTGTGGATCTTCGGCTGGCACCGCTTCGGCCCCCGGCTGCACTGCGCCCTGCTGTGGGTGGTCACCGCCACGGCGTACCTGTCGGCGTACTGGATCCTGGTCGCCAACGGCTTCCTCAACCACCCCGTCGGCTACACCGAGACCGGGCACGGCATCGAACTGACCGACGCCGCCGCCGTCCTGACCAATCCCAGCGCGCTGCTCGCCTTCGGGCACATCGCGGGCGGCGGGCTGCTGACGGCGTCGTTCTTCGTGGCCGGGGTCAGCGCGTACCACCTCTTCCGGCGCCGTTCCCCGGAGGCGGACACCGCCCTGTTCCGGCGGTCCCTGCGGATCGCGGTCTTCGCCGCGCCGCCCGTGCTGCTGTGGACGGCGGCCTTCGGCGGCGTCCAGCTCTCCGCGATCGCCGGCCACCAGCCGATGAAGGACGCCGTGTGGAAGGCGGAGACCGCCGAGATCGCACGGCTCCAGGCGGAGCTGGTGGAGCGGTTCGGGCCCGGCGACTACGTGCCCTCCGAGGGCCTGACCCGCGGTGCCGCGCTGGTGATGCTCCTGGTGTTCGCGGTGATGCTGTACGCCGCCTGCGGCTCGGCGCTGCTGGCCTGCTTCCGCCGGGCCGTGCACCGCTTCCGCCCCTGGCACCTGCTGCTGATGGCCATGGTGCCGCTGCCGTACGTCGCGATGACCGCGGGCTGGGTCTTCCGGGAGGCGGGACGGCAGCCGTGGGTGGTCCACGAGCTGCTGAGGACCGAGGACGCCCTCTCGGAGATGTCGGCCGGCGCGATGCGCACCTCGCTGACCGTCTTCACCTCGCTCTTCGCCCTGCTCCTGGCCGTCAACTGGTGGCTGCTGCTGCGCACCGCCCGCCGCGGCCCGGGGGCCGTCGCGCTGGGGCGGGACGAACGGGTGCCGGACGGCGAGCCGTCCACCGGACCCGAGCCCCTGCCCTCCTACTGACCGCAGCCGACCGGGAGTCCGCCCATGGAAATCCTCGCCGCCGCCCTGCTGGGCTTCTTCACCGTCGGATACCTCGTGCTCGGCGGCGCCGACCTCGGCGTCGGCATGCTGCTGCCCTGGTTGGGGCGCGACGGGCGCGAGCGGCGGCTCGTCCTGGCCGCCATCGCGCCGTTCTTCCTGGGCAACGAGGTGTGGCTGGTCGCCGCCGCCGGGGTGTTCATCGGCTGCTTCCCGGCGCTGGAGGGCGAGCTGTTCAGCGGTCAGTCCGCCGTCCTGGTCCCGCTGCTGGCGGGCTGGATCGTGCGCGACGCGGGCCTGTGGTGGCGCGGTCGCACGCCGTACCGCGCCTGGCGCGCGGCCTGCGACGGCATGGTCGTCGCCGGGAGCTGGACCGCGGCGCTCTCCTGGGGGCGGCTGTTCGCCGGGCTGCTGACCGGCGATCCCGCCGAACCGGCCACCGGTCCGGCCGCCGTGCTCACCTCGCTGGGCGTGGCCCTGCTGTTCGCCGCCCACGGGCTGGCCTTCGGCGCGCTGCGGCTGACGGGCCCGCCGTACGAGCGCGCCCGGCTGCCGACGGGCCGCACGGGCGGGTGGCAGACCTTCGCGCTGACCTCCCTGGTGATGGCCGCGCTGCCGCTCGCCGCCGGCGCCCGGCTGCCGCTGGCCGGCTCGGCGGCCACCGGCCCGGCGCTGGGGCTGCTGGTGACGGCGCTGCTGGTGGTCACGCCGCCGCTGGTGGCCGCCCAGGTGTGGCTGTGGCGGGTCTTCCGCGGCCGGGTCACCGGTCCCTCCTTCCTGTGACCCCCGATCCCCCTCCTCGCCCGTCCTTCGATCCGCGGAAGCGGAGAACCGGAGCAGAACCTGACATGAAACACGTACTCGCCGCGCTCGGCGGCGCCGTCTGCGGCTTCCTCCTCGGCGAGCTGATCGCCGTGGCCGCCGGGGTGACGGCCGAGGTCGTCCTCGACGCGTCGATGCCGTTCGCGCTCAAGCTGATGCCCCTCTACCTGGCGGTGGCCGGGGCCGCTGCCGGCCCGTACCTCCTCCACCGCAGGCTCCACCGCGGATCTCACCGCGGGCCCCACCGCACGCAGGGAGACGTCCGATGACCCCGGCGGAACGCGCCACCGCCCCCACCGCCGCCTCCCGTGCGAGCGTCTTCGAGCGGATCGCGGCGGCGGCCCACCGGCACCGCCGGCGGGCGCTGGCCCTGTGGGCGGCGCTGCTGGTCGGCGTGCAGGTACTGGCCGGGGCCGTCGGGGACGACTACCACAACGACTTCTCCCTGCCCGGCACCGAGTCCCAGCAGGCCGGCGAACTCCTGCGGGAGCACGGCTCGGCGCAGGCGGGCGCCGAGATACGGATCGTCCTCCACGACGAGGACGGGGTGCGGTCGGCGGAGCACGCCGAGCGCGTCGGCGCGATGCTGGCCGAGGTCGCCGATCTGCCGCACGTCACCGGGGTCCAGGACCCGTACCGGGACGGGGGCGGCCGGGCGGTCTCCGAGGACGGCACGACCGCCTACGCCACCGTCACGCTCGACGGGCAGGCGGAGAACGTCCCCGTCGAGGCCACGCGGCGGATCATCGACACCGCGAACGAGGCGGAGGGCGACGGGCTGCGGGTGGAGCTGGGCGGCGACGCCGTCCGGGTGGCCGAGGGGGGCGCGGGCGGCGCGGCCGAGGGCGCGGGCATCCTCGGGGCGCTGGTGATCCTGGTCTTCCTGTTCGGATCGCTGGTCGCCGCCGCCCTGCCCGTGGTCACCGCGCTGTTCGCGGTGGGCAGCACGCTCGGGCTGATCGTGCTGGCCTCGCACCTGGCCTCCGTCGCCGACTTCACCCCGCCGGTGATGATGCTGGTGGGGCTGGGCGTCGGCATCGACTACGCCCTGCTGGTCTTCTCCCGCTACCGTGCCGAACTCCTGCGCGGCGCCGACGGCGAGAGCGCGACCCGGACCGCGCTGGACGCGGCCGGCCGCACCGTCTTCTTCGCCGGCTGCACGGTGATCATCGCCCTGCTGGGGCTGGTGGCGCTGGGACTCGGCTCGCTCCAGGGGGTGGCGCTGGCCGTGGCCCTGACCGTGCTGGTGACGATGCTGGCCTCGCTGACGCTGCTGCCCGCGCTGCTCGGCGTGTTCGGCGGCCGCATCCGGCGCGGCGTGGAGAAGGGCCGGGCCCGGCGGGAGGCGAAGGGCCGCGACCTTGAAGAGGGCGCCGGCTGGCGCCGCTGGGCGCGGGCGGTGCAGCGGCGGCCGTGGGCCGCGCTGCTGGTGTCGGTCGCCGCGCTGGGCGCGCTGGCCGCGCCCGCGCTGGACATGCGCCTGGGCTTCGCGGACGCGGGCAACGACCCCGCGTCCTCGACCAGCCGGGCGGCGTACGACCTGCTGGCCGACGGCTTCGGCCCGGGCTTCAACGGCCCGCTGGTGGTGGTCGCCCACACCGGCGGCGGCGGTGACCGGCCGGCCCGGGCCGCGGCGGACGAGCTGCGCCGCACCCTCGCCGGCACCCCGGGCGTCGCGGCGGTGACGCCGCCGATCCCGACCAGGGACCCGGCCACGGCGACGGTGATCGCCTTCCCCGCGTCGGCGCCGCAGGACGAGGAGACCTCGGAGCTGGTCGCGGACCTGCGCCAGGACGTCCTGCCGCCCCTGGAGGAGTCCACCGGCGCCCGCTTCCTGGTGGGCGGCCCGACCGCGGCCACGGAGGACTTCGCGGCCACCGTCGAGGGCCGCATGCCGCTGTTCGTCGCCCTGGTGGTGGGCCTGTCCGCGCTGCTGCTGATGGTGGTCTTCCGCTCGCTGCTGATCCCGCTGAAGGCGGCCGTGCTGAACCTGCTGAGCATCGGCGCCTCGCTGGGCGCGATCACGCTGGTCTTCCAGCACGGCTTCCTCGGCCCCGAGCCGGGGCCGATCGAGGCGTTCATCCCCGTGATGATCTTCGCGATCGTCTTCGGCCTGTCGATGGACTACGAGGTCTTCCTGCTCTCCCGCATCCACGAGGAGTGGCGGAACACCGGCGAACCCGCCCTCGCCGTCCGCGAGGGACTGGCCCACACCGGCCGGGTGATCACGGCCGCGGCGGCCATCATGATCGTGGTCTTCGCCGCGTTCGTCCTCAGTCCGGACCGCATGCTCCAGCAGTTCGGCCTGGGTCTGGCGGTGGCCATCGCCCTGGACGCGGTGGTCATCCGCTGCCTGATCGTCCCGGCGGTCATGCAGCTCCTCGGCCGCCGCGCCTGGTGGCTGCCGCGCCCGCTGCGGCGCCTCCTGCCGGCGGTGGAGCTGGAGCGCCACCAGCAGCCCCGCTAGCCCAGGCCGGCCCGGTCCCCGCTCCCCGCGGGGCCGGGCCGGTACGGCCGCACCGCGCCGGGCCCGCGCGGGCCTCAGGGCGCGCGCGGGCCGCCGAACGCCGCGTACGCCTCCTCGATCTCCCCCGGGCCCGGCACCGCGCCGAGCCCCAGGACGTCCGCCGCCCGGTGCAGGACGCGGTGCACGGTCTTGGCGGTCCGGCGCAACTGGTCCTCGCGGTCGGCCGGTTCGGTGTCGGCGAGCTTCTGCGCCTGGCGGACGACGTCGGTGTAGACCGACTGCACCCGCTTGTACGCGAGGTAGCGCGGCAGGTCCTCCCCGGCGGCGGCGCCGGCGCCGGGCAGGACCGCGTCCACCGCCGCCCGCCAGCGCTCGACCACCTCGCCCTCCTGCGAGGGCGGGTAGCCCATCAGGTACAGGTGGGTGGCCAGGTCGTAGAGCGGGTCGCCGATCATGGCCAGCTCCCAGTCGATGGTCCACAGCCGGTCCGCCGCGTCGACGATGAAGTTCGCCCGGTGCAGGTCGCCGTGGATCAGGCAGAACGGCCGGGGGGTCAGCTCCCCGGCCTCGGACCACAGCCGGGACCCGGGGCGCAGGACGTCCGGCGGGATGCGCAGCCGCTCGAAGAGCCCGCCGTACTCCGGGAGCCGCTTCAGGTAGCAGTGCCGGTGGGTGAAGTCGATGAGGGTCCGCAGGAACGCGGAGCTCTGCCGGTCCCCGGGCCGTTCCCGGGGGGTGCAGCGGCGCGGCGCGGTGATGTCCCCGGCGCGTACGGAGGCCAGCTCCCGGAAGCGCCGCATGATCTGCGCGAGGTGGGTCCCCGCGATCCTCGTGCCGACGGGGGACAGCTCGGTGAGCACCCGTCCCTCGATGTAGTCCTGGACCACCGGGCCTCCGCCGTCCAGCCGGCGGGCCGACGGGATGTACGACATCCGCCGCCGGTTCAGCTCCACGAGCAGCTCCTCCTCGGAGCGGAAGCAGCGCCGGTCGAACCAGAGGACGCCCTGGCGGGGCTCGTTGAGCTTGACCCGCCCGCGGCCGTCCGGCCCGGGGACCACGTGCCAGATGCGGTGGTGCCCTTGGAAGGCGGAGGGTCGGGACATGGGAGCGGTTCGGACTCTGTCGCGGGGCGGGAGGGGTGCGGGGAGGGTACGGGGGAGCGGCGGGGGTGGAGGGGGTGAAGATTACCGCTCCGGGCGGTCCGTCACGGCGCCCGCACCAGGATCGTCACCCGAAGGTCGGCGCGCCCACCGCGGTCAGCACCTCCTGGAGCGAGGTGACGACGTGCTCGGCGCCCGCGGCGCGCAGCTCCCCGGCCTTCCGCTCGGTGCGGCCGTACCCCAGGAAGCGGACGCCCGCCGCCTCGGCGGCGATCCGGTCGACCGGGCTGTCGCCGATCATCAGGGCGCGCCCGGGCGTGGTGCCGGTGGACTCCAGGGCGCGGTACAGGCAGTCGGGGTGCGGCTTGAGCAGCCGGGTGTCGGATCGGCGGCCGTGGATGTGGCCGGCGAAGTGCGGGGTGAGGCCGTGGCGGGCCAGGTAGCGCTCGACCGCGAGCGGCGCGTTGTTGGTGGTGACGGCGAGCCGCCGCCCGGTGGCGGCCAGGGCCCGGACGAGCCGGTCCGCGAACCGGGTGGGCGAGGCGGTCCCGGCCGCCTCCGCCTCCTCCTGGGTGAGGGTCCGCTCCACGAGCGCGGCGAGTTCGCCGCCGGGCCGCGCGGCAGCCACGGCGCGCAGGATCACCTGCGGGTCGTCGGTGGAGCGGACCTCCTCGGTGAGGAGACCGCCCTCCCCGCGCTCCTCGATCAGGCCGCGGAGCCGTTCGGCTATCCCGGAGGAGGGACGGCCGGCGAAGAGACGGCATATCGGGCCGTCGAAGTCGAAGAGGACGCATTCGGCTGCGTCGATCAGCTCGTACATCTAATCGAGTGTCAGGGGTTGGGCGATGCTTGACCAGAGCGAGTCGAACCACGCCCGGGTCTCCGCGACGAAGGCGGCCTCCTGCTCGTCCCGGCTGTCCGGCCCGCGGGAGTGGCGGAAGATCGGTGCCTCCAGCCCGAGCACGTCGTAGATCTCCATGGGCTCCCCCCGGTACTCCACGGTGCGGGGGACCACCTTGTAGAAGCCGAGCAGCGCCTCGGTGCCGTTGAGCAGGTAGAGCTTGTGGGTCGGGGTGATCGGCACGGTCCGGATGCCGAGGGAGACCTCCGGCACGATGCCCCCCTCCTCCAGGGCCCGGAGGGAGTACGTCAGCGAGCGGCAGAAGGTGAGGGCGAGCTGGTGCAGCCGCTCCAGCGGGCGCCGGTCGTCGGGGGTGCGCACCAGCCGGGGGAGCCCCAGGTGGCTCTCCAGGCTGGGCAGCAGGACGCGGACGGTGATCGACCGGGGGGCGCCCGCGCCGCCGTGGAGGACGATCAACTGCTGGGCGAGGGCCGAGTTCAGGGTCTCGGAGGTGAGGCAGAAGGCGTCGATCGTGACGTGTTCGGCCTGGAAGGCCGCCCTGATGCGGTCGGTCAGCTCGACGCCGGCGATCCGGGGCTGGTCGTGGGCCAGGGCCCGTTCGGCGACCGTGGGCGGGGCGCCGCGGCCGGTGCCGGTGAGCAGGCCCTCCCTCCGGAGGGCGTCGATGGCCTGGCGGACGGCCGTGCGGTTGGTGTCGAACTCGGCGGCCAGCTCGTGCTGGGTGGGCAGCTTGGCGCCCGGGCGGAGGTCACCGGAGAGGATGCGGTCACGCAGGGCGTCGGCCACGCGGTCGCTCGACGGGGGCTGCGCGCCGTTGGCGGCGGGGCTGTCGTGGCTCACGGAGTGACCGTACAACTTCTGGCCATTGAGTGGGAGTTGGCCTCCATCTGTTTTGAAATTTCACTCAACTGGGAACAACTATAAGTAAGTTGGCGAACAACTTCGGGGAGTTGGAAGGATCATCCCCCAGTTGGCTGCGATGTCCCCCCATCATGCGCACTGTTGCCGACCGACGGCGTAGGGGCGTGGTCCCGACCGCCACCACTCGTCCCGACGAGCCTCCCGGAGGAGGGACCGCCATGCCTGTCTACGCTCTCGCACTCGCCGCCCTTGAAGAGCTCATGGAATCCCGCTTCGGACTGCTCGGAGTCTTCGGCCTGGTGATGCTGACCATCGGCTACCGCGAGAAGAACGCCACCTACAGCTCCATCGGCGCGGTGGTGCTGACGCTGCTGGTCCTGCCGGTGGCGTGAGAACGGAGTGGGGAGCGGGACGCCCTCCCCACCGGGTGCCCCGCCGAACCGATCCGAACGCGCCCCTGGTCCGTCAGAACTCGTCCGGGCACCAGGGACGGCGGGCCGTGCGCAGCAGGACGTCCGCCAGGGCCGCCGCGCCGGGGCGCTCCTCCGCCAGCCGGCCCAGCGCCCGCAGCCGCGACGCGGACGCCTCGCCCAGGTAGAGCGAGCCCAGCGCGCCGACGTCCATCGACAGGTCGGCGGAGCGCGTGGTGGGCGCGCAGGCGGCGCCCTCGGGCGTGGCCTCCAGCAGGAAGCGGCCCCCGGCCAGGCCCACCGGGTCGTGCAGGTCCAGCACGAGGGCGCCGGAGACGGGATAGGCGCGGGCCCGGAGCAGCGCGGGGACGTCCAGCGGACGCAGCCACAGGAAGTCCGCGTGGGTGTCGGTCCGGGCGGCGCGCGCGTCCGGCAGGAGCTGCGGCAGCAGGTCGTCGGGGGCGCGGCGGCCGGTGTGGACCGTGGAGACCCAGTCGACGGACAGCAGGTAGTGCCACAGGGCGCGTTCGGCGGCGGGCGTGGCGGCGATCAGGTCGCGGACGTGGAGGTTCACATACGGCGCCTTGCCCTCCCAGTGGTCGTCCGCCGTGTACGTCGCCAGACCCTGCACCTGCCCGGCGGCGTCGCGGTAGAGGACGTGGAAGGGCTGCTTCCAGCCGCTGCCGGGCCAGGTGAGCGCACCGGTGTGCAGCTTCCACCAGCGCTCGGTGCGGTTGATCATCCCCTGCCGGTCGGGCAGGGCGCGCACCCGCTCGTGGAGGGCGGCCCCTTCGGTGCGCATCTCCGCGCCGTCGGCGAAGTCGATCCGGGCGCCCGCCTCCTCGGGCCCGGACCAGCGTGGGTCCAGCCCGGCGCGGTCGGCGTTCACCCGCCAGCTGGTGAACCAGGCGGCCGGGCCGTAGCCGTAGCGGCCGTAGATCGGGTACTCGGCGGAGTCCAGCGTGGAGCAGACCTCCCCGCGTTCCTTCCCCGCGGCCAGCGCGTCCGTCATCATCCGCGTGAGCAGCCCGCGGCGGCGGTGGGTGGGGGAGACGGTCACGTTGGTGACGGCGCAGGAGGCCACCGCCGCCCCGCCGGGGACGGTCAGCCGCTGCGGGAGCGTGCGGAAGGTGGCGACGCAGCGACCGCGGTCGAACGCTCCCAGCGTGCGGTCCAGGTCCGCGCCGCCGCGCCGGGCCCTGATCTCCTCCTCGGTGACCTCCTCGGAGCGCAGGAACCCGGTCCACAGGGCGCGCAGCCACTGCGGATAGTCGTCTTCGGTCAGGGCGCGGACCTCGGGGATGCCCGGGCGGCTGTTCGCGTGCATGGGGGCACGCTACGGCCGGCGGGCTCAGAACGTCGCGCGGATTTCCCCGACCTTCCCGCCGCCGCCCGACAGCGGCGCGTCGGCGATCCCCGCCAGGACGGGGGAGTCCACGCCCATCCTCGCCAGCGCGCGGGCCAGCACCGGGCCGAGCGCCCGCTGCGCACCGTCGTCGATCTTGAACGCGAGGGCGCGGCCGTCGGGCAGGGCCACCGCCTGGACCGCCTCGGCGCCCATCTTCGCCAGGACGCCCGGCACCTCGCGCATCAGCCGGGTGTCGATGCGGCGGGTGCCCGCGACGTACTCGGGGTGGGCGCGCATGGCGTCCGCGACCCGGCGCTCGGGGGTGCCGGGCGCGGCCAGCACGCAGGCGCGGAAGGCGCGGGCCAGGCCGGTGAGGGAGAGGGCGAACAGCGGTGCGCCGCAGCCGTCCGTCCCGGTGTGCGCGACCGGCTCGCCCGCCGCGGCCTCGACGCTCTCGCGGACCAGCACCTGGAGCGGGTGGCCGGGGTCGAGGTAGTCGCCGCGCGACCAGCCGTTCACCGCGCAGGCGGCGAGCATCGCGGCGTGCTTGCCCGAGCAATTCATGGCGGTGCGGGAGGCCTGCCCGCCCGCCGCCAGGAGCCGGTCGCGCTCCTCGCGGTCCAGCGGGAGGTCGGGCGGGCAGCCCAGATCGTCCTCGGTCAGGCCGTGTTCGGCGAGCATCTTCCGGACCAGCTCCAGGTGGAAGGGCTCGCCGGAGTGGCTGGCGGCGGCCAGCGCCAGGCGCTCGCCGGACAGTTCCAGCCCCGCGCGCAGCACGGCCGCCGCCTGCATCGGCTTGTTGCAGGAGCGGGGGAAGACCGGCTCGGTGACCTCGCCCAGCGACCAGTCCACCCCGCCGTCCCGGTCCAGCACCACCAGCGAACCGCGGTGCCGGCCCTCGGTGAACCCGGAGCGGACGACCTCGGCGAGGACCGGGGGCGCGGCGGCGGGGGACGCCCCGGAACGGGCGGCGGGCATGAGGGTGGTCATGGGCGGCCTTCCCTGGGTGGAGGGGGGACGACTGCCCCCGGGGTCAGGGAAGCAGGTCGTCCACGCGTGCTTCCCCCTCACGGTACCTGCGCGCGATCTCGGCGCTGCACCCGTTGGCCGTCCGCTGGAGCGCCCGGCGGCGCCGGGAGATCTGGTGCTCGTACTGGCCCAGCCGCGCCATGGCGGCGTGCAGCTCCTCGTCGGTGCGGGCGGTGAGGTCGGACAGCTCGACCTCGGCCAGCATGTCCTCGGCCAGGCGGCGGTACTCCTCGCTGCGCGGCGTGCGGAGCGTCACGTGGCGGGCGGAGCGCGTGGAGCCCCCGCCGGGGGGCGGGGCGTCGGCGAGGATCTCCGCCAGCCGGTCGATGAGGGGGACGTCCGCGGCGCTGCGGCGGATCAGTTCGGCGCGGAGGATGTCGATCCGCCCCTGGAGCAGCCGCCGTACGTAGCTGAGGTCCGCCTCCTCCTGCTGCGCCTGGCGGCGCAGCTCGCGCAGTTGGGGCAGCCGCAGGCCGGTCAGCTCCGGCGGCTCGGTGTCGCGCAGGACCGCCGGGAGCGCGCCGCGGTACCGGTCCGGCGGGTGCGGGGCGCTCCCCGCGGGCTGTGTGTGCTGCGCGCCCGGTGCGCCCGGTGCGTGCGTTCCGGTCCCCCGTGCCGTGCGGGCGGTCGGTACGGCTCCGGGCGTCCGCCCGGTTCCGGCAGTGCTCATGGTTCTGTGCCCCTCATCCCCTTGCGCCGTGGATCACAACGGAACGCCACGGTCCGTCACGGATGCGCCGCGTTGGCCACCGTGCGCACCGTGCTGCACGCATCGTGCCACCGCGGGCACCCTCCGTGCAGCGGGGGCCACCCGTCCGGCGGCCTGCCGCGGGCCCGGGCCGGGACGCGGCATGATGGTCCGCATGCGAGCTGTGGTGCAGCGGGTCAACGGTGCCCGGGTGGTGGTGGCGGGGGAGACCGTCGGCGAGATCGTGGGGGAGGGCCTGTGCGTCCTGGTCGGCGTGACCCACGACGACACCCCGGAGACGGCGGACAGGCTCGCCCGCAAACTGTGGGGACTGCGCGTCCTGGAGGGCGAGAAGTCCTGCTCGGACACCGGGGCGCCGCTGCTGGTGGTCAGCCAGTTCACCCTCTACGGTGACGCCCGCAAGGGGCGCCGCCCCACCTGGAACGCGGCCGCCCCCGGCCCCGTCGCCGAGCCCCTGGTGGACGAGGTGTGCGCCCGGCTGCGGGCGCTGGGCGCGCACGTGGAAACGGGCCGGTTCGGAGCGAAGATGGAGGTCTCGCTCACGAACGACGGCCCGTTCACGGTGCTGCTGGAGGTCTGAACCCTTCGCCACCGGGGGCTACTTCACCGAGCCCGCCATGACGCCCTGGACGAAGTGCTTCTGGAAGGCGAAGAACACCACGAGCGGGACGACCAGGGAGAGGAAGGCCCCCGGCGCCAGGATCTCGATGTTGCTCCCGAACTGGCGCATCTCCGACTGGAGCGCCACGGTCAGCGGCTGCGAGTCGCTGTCGGCGAAGATCAGCGCGACCAGCATGTCGTTCCACACCCACAGGAACTGGAAGATGGCCAGGCTCGCCACGGCGGGCCGGCCCACCGGCAGGACGAGCTGGACGAAGATCCGCCACTCCCCGCCGCCGTCCATCCGCGCCGCCTCCAGCATCTCGCGCGGGATCTCCGCGAAGTAGTTGCGCAGCAGGAAGATGGCGAACGGCAGGCCGTAGGCGATGTGGAACAGCACCACGCCGGGGATCGTGCCGAACAGCCCCACCGCGCCGAACATCTTGGCGACCGGCAGCAGTCCGACCTGGACCGGCACCACGAGCATGCCGACCACCAGCAGGAAGATCCAGTCGCGGCCGGGGAACTCCAGCCAGGCGAACGCGTAGCCGGCCAGGGCGGCGATCACCACCACCGCGACGGTGGTGGGCACCGAGATCAGCACGGTGTTCCAGAACGCCTCGCTGATCCCGGAGTCCTCCAGCAGCGCGGTGTAGTTGTCGAGCGACAACTGGCCCGGTTCGGTCAGCGCCGTCCACCAGCCGCTGGTGGCGTTGGCCTCCTCCGAGCGCAGGGAGGACAGGAACAGGCCGAACGCGGGGGTGAGCCAGACCAGGGCGACCACGGCCAGGAACGCCTGGACCGCGCCCTTGCCCAGCCAGTGCCCGAGCCGGGCGCCGGCCGGCGCGGCCGGACGGCGCTGCCGTACGGCGGCGGGTGACGCGGCGGCGGGCCCGGCGCCCGCGTCCGCCGCCGCGGGCGCCGGGGTCTGTGTGACCGGCCCTGCCTCCGGTCCCTTCTCGACGGTGCCGTCGACGGTGCCGTGGGTGGTCATCGCTGGCTCCTGCGGAAGCGTCGGATGTTGAAGATCATGGCCGGGACCACCAGGAGCAGCAGCAGGACGCCGATGGCGCTGCCCAGGCCCTGGTTGTTGCCGCCGCCGAAGGAGACCAGCCACATCTGCATGGCCAGCACGTTGGCGTCCTGCAGCACGGGCCCCGGGGCGATGATGTAGACGAGGTCGAAGACCTTCATCACGTTGATCACCAGGGTCACGAAGACCACGGTCAGCACGGGCGCGAGCAGCGGCACGGTGATCCTGCGGAAGATCTGCCACTCGTTCGCGCCGTCCATCCGCGCGGCCTCCAGCACGTCCCGGGGCATCGCCGAGAGGCCGGCGCCGATGAGCACCATCGCGAAGCCCGTCCAGATCCACAGGTAGGCGCCGATGATGGCCGGGGTGACCAGGGCGGGGCCCAGCCAGGAGACGCCGCCGTAGGGTTCGGCGAAGTTGGCCGCCGGCAGCCGCAGGGCGTACGAGCCGCCCTCCAGCCCGGTGATGCGGAACGAGCCGTCGGCGGCGGTGGTGGCCTTCCCCACCACCGTGCCGTCGCGGACCGCCTCGACCTTCATCCCGGGCAGTCCGCGCTCGCCCTTGTCGATCCGGCCCGGCTCACCGCCCCCGCCGGGGGTGAAGTCGAGGTGGACGGTGCCGGCGAGGACGCCGTCCCCGGCCTTCGGGGCGGTGGCGGCCGGCTCGGCGTCGGCGGGGACCTCCTTGGGCGGCACGCCGACGATGCCCAGCGAGACCGTACGGCCGGGGGACAGGTTCGCGGCCGTGCCGTACGAGCCGTCCTCGGCCTTGGTGAGTCCGCTCTCCTCCCGGGCGCGGGCGCCGGGGTAGGCGGGGCGGTCGGCGAAGGTGTCGTGGACGCCGACGACGACGGCGTTGAGGATGCCGCGCTCGGGGTCCTGCTCGTAGGTGATGCGGAAGATGATGCCGGCGGCGAGGAAGGAGATCGCCATCGGCATGAACATCAGCAGCTTGAACGCGGTGGCCCAGCGCACCTTCTCGGTGAGCACGGCCAGGATCAGGCCGAGCCCGGTCAGCAGCGCGGGGGCGACCACGACCCAGACCGCGGTGTTGCGGACCGCCTTGAGCGTCGTCGGGTCGCGGAACATCTCGACGTAGTTGTCGGCGCCGACGAACCGGGTGCCGGAGGCGTCGAAGAGGCTGCGCCCGACGGAGAACAGGATCGGGTAGACGACCAGCGCGCCGAGCAGCAGCAGCGCGGGCAGCAGGAAGAGGGCCGCGACGAGCCTGCGGCGCCGCCGGGCGCGCCGCACGGGGTCGGTGGTCTTCGCGGAGGCGCCGGCCGGGGCCGGCGGGGCGCCGCCCGCTGTCGCGGGCGGCGCGGCGGGAGCTGTGGCGGACATGGCTCCCCCGCCTCAGCTCTTCTTCCAGGCCTTGGCCGCGGCGGCCTCCAGCTCCTTCGCGGTGGCCTTGGGGTCGGAGGGGTCGCGCAGGAAGTCCTGGAGGAGCTTCCACTCGCCCGCGCCCTGGGTGCCGCCGAAGGCGGCCGGGGCCTGGTCGGACATGTCGAACCGCAGGCCGTCACCGGCCTCCACCAGGGACTTCGCGGTCTGCCGGGTGATCTCGTCCTGGTAGGCGTCCAGGCTGACCTCCTTGTTGGGGGAGAGGAAGCCGCCCGCCTCGGCCCACACCTCCGCCGCCTCGGGGGTGGCCAGGTACTCCACGAACCTCATGCCGCCCTCGGCGTTCTTGCCGTCCTTGAGGACCACCGCGGCGTCACCGCCGCCGACCACCGGCGGCTTCCCGCCGTCCACGGCCGGGAAGGGGAAGAACTGGGCGTCCTCGCCGACCTTCTTGCCGAACTGGCCGGAGATCAGGCCCGCGACGAAGTCGCCCTCGTAGACCATGCCCGCCTTCGGGTCGCTGCCGAAGACCTTCTCGACGGACTCGGGGAAGTCGGTGCGCAGCGCGCCGGAGCCGCCGCCCTCCACCAGCTCCTTGTCGCCGAAGAGTTCGCCGAGGGTGGTGAGCGCCTTGACGACGCTGGGGTGGGTCCAGGGGATCTCGTGGGCGGCGAGCTTGTCGTACATCTCCGGGCCGGCCTGCGAGAGGTAGATGTTCTCGAACCAGTCGGTGAGCGGCCAGCCGGCCTCGCCGGCGACGGAGAAGGCGGCCAGGCCGGAGTCGGAGAGGGTCCGGCCGGCCTTCAGCATTCCGTCGTAGTCCTTCGGCGGGGTGACGCCCGCCTGCTCGAACGCCTCCGTGCTGTACCAGACGGTCGACTTGTGGGACGCCTTGAAGTACAGGCCGTAGAAGGTCCCGTCGACCGTGCCGTAGTCCTTCCACACCGGGGCGAAGTGGTCGCCGGCCAGGTCGTCGGCCTTCTTCGACAGCGGCTTGAGCCAGCCCTTCTCGGCGAACTGCTGGAGCACGCCGACCTGCGGGACCATCACCACGTCCGGCGCGTTGCCGCCCTGGATCTTGCTGCCCACGACGGTGGAGACGTTGTCGCCGGTGGAGACGAACTTCATCTCGGCGCCGGTCTCCTCCGCGAAGGCGTCCATGACCTTCTTGAAGTTCTTCTGCTCGACGCCGGTCCACACCCCGGCGACCGTGATCGTCTGGCCCTTGAGCTCCTGGGTGCCGGAGCCGGAGTCGGCGGCCGTGCCGCCGCCGCAGGCGGTCGCGGTCAGCGCGAGCAGGAGCGCCGCCGCACCGGCGGTCGCGGCGCGTTTCGGGGTCATGGACATCTGCAATCCCTTCGGTTGTTCACCGGCCGGGCGGCCGGAGGGTGGTGCTAGGGAGGTTCTTCGGGAAGGTTCAAAGGGGCTCGGTGGTCTTTCGGGAGGTTCAGCGGGAGCCGGGCGCGCTGTCGGTGACCCACCAGGCGGTGGTGGAGCCGGGGAGCACCCCGTCCGGGCACTCGCCGCTGGACAGCAGGGGCGTGCCGGGCACCGGGGCGGGCACGGGGGAGGTGCCGAAGTTGACCGCGCAGACCAGGCCCTCGCCGCGTTCGAAGGCCAGCACCCCGGGCGGGGACTCCAGCCAGCGCAGCGTCCCCTCGCCGAGCTGGGGCAGCCCGCGGCGGAGCTGGAGGCCGTCGCGGTAGAGGTGCCAGAACGAGCGGGTGTCGGCCAGCGCCCGGTCCGTGGCGTGCTCGGCGAACCACTCGGGCTGCGGCAGCCACGGGCGGGCCTCCTCCGCGCCCGAGGTGAAGCCGAAGGGCGACGCCTGGCCCGACCACGGCAGCGGCACGCGGCAGCCGTCGCGGATGCGGCGGCGGCTTCCGGTGCGGCGGAAGATGGGGTCGGTGAGCACCTCGTCCGGCAGGTCCACCACCTCGGGCAGGCCCAGCTCCTCGCCCTGGTAGATGTAGGCGGCGCCGGGCAGGGCGAGCATCAGCAGGGCGGCGGCGCGGGCGCGCGCCGCGCCGAGGTTGGGGTTGGCGTCGCCCGTCTCGGAGTACGGGCCGTCGCCCGCGTACCGGGTGACGGTCCTGACCTGGTCGTGGTTGTTGAGCACCCAGGTGACGGTGGAGCCGGTGCCCGCGATGTCGGTGAGGGCCTCGTCGATGACCTTGCGGAAGGCGTCCACGTCCCAGGGGGCGCTGAGCAGGTGGAAGAAGAACGCCTGGTGCAGCTCGTCGGGGCGCACGTACTTGGCGTGTTCGCGGGCGGTGGGGACGGACACCTCGCCGACCAGCAGCCGTTCGCGGCCGTCGCGGGCGGCGTACTCGTCGCACAGCGCGCGCCAGCGGCGCCACACCCCGTGCACCTCGGGCTGGTTCCAGGCCAGTGGGTTGACCGAGTCGCGGGCGCGCTCGTCGGCCTCGGGGTCGGGGGAGTCGGGCAGGTCGGGGTGCTTGAACAGGCCGGCGGCGACGTCCACGCGGAAGCCGTCCACGCCCCGGTCCAGCCAGAACCGCAGCACCCGGTCGAAGTGCTCGGCGACGGCGGGCTCGCGCCAGTTGAGGTCGGGCTGCTCGGGCGTGAACAGGTGCAGGTACCACTGGCCGGGGGTGCCGTCGGGCTCGGTGACGCGGGACCAGGCGGGGCCGCCGAACATGGCCCGCCAGTTGTTGGGCGGCTCCTCCCCGTCCGGTCCGCGGCCGTCGGCGAAGTGGAAGCGGGCGCGGTGCTCGCCGCCGGGGCCCTCGGCCAGCGCGGCGCGGAACCAGGGGTGCTCGCTGGAGCAGTGGTTGGGGACGATGTCGATGACGACCTTCAGGCCCAGCCGGTGGGCGGCGGCCACGAGCCGGTCGAACTCCTCCAGGTCGCCGTAGACCGGGTCCACGTCGCAGTAGTCGGCGACGTCGTAGCCGTGGTCGTGCTGCGGCGAGGGGTAGAAGGGGCTGAGCCAGATGCCGTCCACGCCCAGTTTCTTCAGGTACGGCAGCCCGGCGCGGACTCCGGCCAGGTCGCCGATGCCGTCCCCGGTGCTGTCGAGGAAGCTGCGGACGTAGACCTGGTAGATGACCGCGTCCCGCCACCAGGTCCGTGCCGTGCCGGGCACGGAACCGGCCTGGGGACGGGGCGAGATGCCGTGGTGGGTCGTGGCTGTGAGCATCCCTGGTGATCCGTCTCCTGCTTGGAAGGCGCATACGGCTGCTGCCGCCGTTATGCATGCATGTTAAGTAGGGGTGACATTCCAGTGTCAACGGATAGTTGAAAAGCCGTCCGTTTATGCCGGATATGACCGAAAGGCGCGGCTGTGCAGAGGTCTTGAGTTACCTAACCGGTAACTAATAATGTGGCGACGGGTCCAGACGGGGGATCACCCTTCGCGGGCGATGGACCCCAACTCCCGCGCCAGGCGGGCGACCGCCTGGCGCGGGGTCTGACGCCCCGCCATCGCGTCGTGCACCACGGCCTGCACCACCAGGCTCACCTGGTCGTACCGCGGGCTCTTGGGACGCGGTTCGGCCGCCAGGACGCTCCTGCGCAGCGTCGGCAGATAGGGGAAGTCCCGCACCAGCTCCGGATCGGAGTACAGTCCGGCCCGCACCGGCGGCAGCGCGCCCTCGGTGAGCACCCGGCGCTGCACCGGCTCGCTGGTGAGGTACGCGATCAGGTCGGCCGCCGTCTCCGGGTGCCGGGAGTGGGTGTTCACCGCGAGGTTGGAGCCGCCCAGCACGCTGACGCCCGGCCCGTCGGGCCCCGGCAGCGGCACCGCGCCGAACTTCCCGGCGACCTTCGAGCCCTCGCCGTTGGCCACGGCGTACACGTACGGCCAGTTGCGCAGGAAGAGCAGCCGCCCCTGCTGGAACGCCAGCCGCGACTCCTCCTCCTTCCAGCCCAGGGACTCCTCGGGGATCCAGCCCTCCCGCACCCCGTCGGTGAGGAAGCGCAGCCCCTCCCGGGCCGGGGCCGAGTCCACGGTCACCCGCGCGCCCTCGTCGCCGAGGATGGAGCCGCCCGCGGACCGCACCACCTCGGTGACGTTGGCGGTCAGCCCCTCGTACGGCAGGAACTGGCCCGCGTAGCCCTCCAGGCCGTGCCGGGGCGCGACCTCCTTCGCCAGCCGCTCCAGCTCCGCCCAGGTGCGCGGGGGCTCCTCGCCCTCCGCCGCCAGCACGTCCGAGCGGTAGTACAGCAGCCCGGCGTTGGTCACGTACGGGACGGCGTACAGCCGGCCGCCGAAGGTGGCGGTGTCCACCACCGGCGGCAGGAAGCTGTCCAGCGGGAAGCGGCCGGGGTCGACCGGGGCGATCCAGCCCGCCGCCGCGAACTCCGACGTCCACGCCACGTCGATGTTCAGCACGTCGAAGCGGCTGCTGCCCGAGCGCAGGCTGGTGACCATCTGGGCGCGGGTCTCGTCCGCGGAGTCCGGCAGCTCCACCAGGGTGGCTTCCTCGCCGGGGTGCGTGCGGTTCCAGTCGTCCAGCACCGGGTCGAGGTAGTCGGTCAGGTCCCCGGCGGTGACCAGGGTGACGGGCCCGCGCCCTCCGGTGTGCGCGGCCGGCTCACCGGCCGGGGCGCCCAGTCCGGCGTAGCCGGCCAGGACGACGGCGGCGGCCAGGAGTCCCCTCCCCGCGGCCCGTATCCACCGCATAGGTGCCTCCCCGTGCACCGGCTCTCCTCGTCGAGCGCCGGACGTCCAGCCCATACATACCCGTTAGGCATGGGCGATACTAGACGCCGACCGGGCACCACCGACAGGTGGCTGACAGGACCGGTTTCGGCATGGGACGGGGAGGAAGGAGAGCGCGCGTGCGTCTGCCGCTCCTGGCCCTCCTCGCCGCCGGTCCCGCCCACGGATACGAGCTCAAGCAGGCCCTTGAGAAGCTGCTGGGCGCGGCGTACCCTCAGCCGAACATCGGGCAGATCTACGTCACGCTGGGCAGACTGGAGAAATCCGGGCTGATCGCGGGCGAGGAGGTCGCCCAGTCGACCCGGCCCAACAAGAGGATCTACCGCCTCACCGACGCGGGTCGCGAGGCGGTGCGGGCCTGGTTCGACGAGCCGACCGACGAGCCGCGGGTGCGCGACGAGTTCTTCATGAAGCTCGCGCTCGCCCCCCAGAGCGGGCTGGCCGACCAGATCACCCTGATCAACAAGCAGCGCCGCCAGTACCTGAACACCATGCGGGCCCTGTCCAGACTGGCCGCCACCGAGGACCGGGACAACCGGGTGGCACAGCTCCTCATCGAGGGCGCGATGCTGCACCTCCAGGCCGACCTCGACTGGCTGGAGCGCTGTCAGGAGGAGTTCGAATGAGCCGTGCCGAGGAGTCCGGCGCCCGTCCCGCCGCGGAACCGGCCGCGTCCGCGGCGCAGTCCGAGCCCGCCCCGCACCCCATCGTCCGCGCCGAGGGCCTGGTCAAGACCCACCACGGCGAGGGCGCCCCGGTGAAGGCCGTGCGCGGGGTGGACCTGAGCGTGGCGCGCGGCGAGTTCGTCGCGGTCACCGGCCCCTCCGGCGCGGGCAAGTCCACGCTGCTGCACCTGCTCGGCGGGCTCCAGAAGCCGGACGCCGGCAGCATCTGGTTCGACGGCACCTGCCTGGACTCCTACGGCGAGTCCGACTGGGCGGTGCTGCGCCGCCGCCGCATCGGCATCGTCTTCCAGTTCTTCAACCTCGTCTCCAACCTGACCGTCGCCGACAACGTCGAACTCCCCGCCCTGCTGGCCGGGCACGGCCCGCGGCAGGCCCGCGCCGCCCGCGAGGAGCTGCTGGCGGAGCTGGGCCTGACCGGCAAGGAGCGCAGCATGCCCGGCGAGCTGTCCGGCGGCGAGCAGCAGCGCGTCGCCCTGGCCCGCGCGCTGGTCAACAACCCCGCCCTGCTGCTGGCCGACGAACCCGCCGGCAGCCTGGACAGCAAGGGCACCCGCGAGGTGCTGCGGCTGCTCTCCCGCTTCCACCGGCGCGGCCAGACCATCGTGCTGGTCACCCACGACGCCCGGATGGCCAGCGCCGCGGACCGCGTGATCAGCTTCTTCGACGGCCGCATCGTCGACGACGCGACCCTGGACGCGGACGACGGCCGCCGGCCGCGCCGCGCCACGGGCGTGGCCGACGTACTCGAGCTGAAGGACTGACCGACCGTGCGCGCCACCCTGCGCTGGGCCCACGCCGACCTGCGGGCACACCGCGGCGAGGCGCTGTTCATCGTCCTGGCGACGGCCGGGATCACCGCCTCGCTGCTGCTGGCCGCGGCGCTGTTCTCCTACGCGGCCAACCCCTGGCAGCGGATCTTCACCCAGTCCGAGGGCGCGCACGTGTGGATCCACACCCGCGCCGGCGCCGAGCCGGGGGAACTGGCCGACCTGGAGGGCGTCGCGGGCGTCGCCGGCCCCTTCGACACCGCCCGCACCGCCGTGGAGCTGGGCGGCGCCCGGGCGACGGTGGAACTGCGGGCCACCGGACCCAAGCCGCCCGACGTGGGCCGCCCGCTGGTCGGCGACGGCCGCTGGCTGCGGCCGGGCGCCGCCGACGAGATCGTCCTGGACGCCTCGCTGGCCCGCGCCCTGTGGGCCGAGCCCGGCGACGCGCTCACCGTCCGGGACGCCCGCGGAACCGAGCGCGAGCTGCGCGTCGTGGGCGTCGCCGACACCGCCGAACCGCGGTACGTGCCCGGCGAGACGCCCGGCGTCGGCTGGCTGCTCCCCGAGGGCCTGCGCCGGGTCTCGCCCCCGCCCGAACGCACCGGGCAGACCGTCGGGCTGCGGCTGGACGACCCCGGCGACACCGACTTCATGATCCAGCGGGCGGTCACCGCCCTCGGCGCCGACCAGGTGACCGAGGTGACCCGCTGGCAGCAGGCCCGCGCCGACGCCGAGGGCGAGGGCCGGCTGCTCGGGCTGCTGCTCGGCCTCTTCGGCCTGGGCGCGCTGCTGGCCGCCGCGCTGGCGGTGGCCGGGGCGATCAGCACCCGCATCCACGGCCACCTGCGGGACATCTCCGTGCTCAAGGCCATCGGCTTCACCCCCGCCCAGGTCGTCCGCGTCTTCCTCGTCCAGCACCTGGGCTTCGCCCTCCTCGGGGTCGCCGGCGGCGCCGCCGTCACCGAGCTGGTGGGCGCCGGCATCCCCGGCCGGATCGGGGAGGCGGTGGACCTGTGGCGGAGACTGCCCGGCCACACCTGGGCGGTGCTGGGCACCACGGCCGGCACGGTGCTGTTCATCGCCGTGGCCACCTCCCTGGCCGCCTGGCGGGCGGGCCGGGTGCCGCCGGTGCCGGTGGCGCGCACGGCGGTGCCGCGCGGCCCGGGACGGCTGACGGCGGTGGAACGGCGGGCGCTGGGCGCGGGACTGCCGCCCGCCCTGGCGCTCGGCTGGCGCGGCGCCTTCCCCGGCCGGACCCGCTCGCTGGCCGCCGTGGGACGGCTGGCCGTACCGCTGATGATGATCACGGTCGCGCTGGGCGCGTGGGCCACCCTGGACCGCTTCCAGAGCCACCCCGAGGAGATCGGCCTCCCCGCCGCGCTCACCGTGCGCGACGGCTCCCCCGGCGGCCCCGGCGACCGCGCGGAGACCCGGCGGCTGCTGGCCGCGCACCCGGACGTCACCGCCGTCCACCCGGGCGCGGAGGTCGCCGCGCTGGTCCCGGGCCAGACCGGCACCATCACCCTGCGCGGCCTGGGCACGGACGAGGAGCCGTACCCGTTCGCCCTCGCCGAGGGACGGCTCCCCAACGGCCCGGACGAGGCGGTGGCCGGCCAGGGACTGCTGGACCTGCTGGAGGTGGGCATCGGCGACTGGGTGCGGATGACCGTCCAGGGACGGCCCCAGATCCTGCACATCGTGGGCCGCAGCATCGAGCCCGAGGACGGCGGCCGGACGATCTCCACCTCCCTGGACAACCTGGATCTCGGCGGACCCGGCACGACCGAGCCCGACTTCCACCAGCTCGTGCTGCGCGAGGACGCCGACGCCGCGGAGGTCGGCGCCGACCTGGTGGCCTCCTCCGGCGGACGGCTGGAGGTCCGCGAGGTCGCCAACCCCGCCGACGGGCTCTCCGCCGTCCGCGGCGTCGTCGCCGGACTGATCACCGTCCTCGCCCTGATCGGCCTCACCGAACTGTCCACCACCATCGGCGCGCGGGTGCGCGACCGCGGACGCGACCTGCTGGCGCTCAAGGCCATCGGCCTGTCACCGCGGCAGATCGCCGGGGTGATCGTGGTGTCCACCGGCTTCACCGCGCTGGCCGCCGCCGTGGTCGGCACGGCCGTCGGCGTCGTCGCCGGCAACTGGCTGATCGACGCCCAGGGCCGCTCCAGCGGCATCGGCGCGGGCATCGCCCAGCCGCCGTCCCCGGGCGCCCTGCTGCTGGTGATCGCGGTGGCCCTGGTGGGCGCGGTCGCGGCCTCGGTCGTCCCGGCCGCCCGCGCGGCCCGCCGCCGCATCGCCGACACCCTCAGCGAGACGCTCTGAGGGCCCGGGCGGCCGGTTCCGGCCCGGGGCCGCCCTCACGGGTGGACCCTCACAGGTAGAGCTGCCGTCCGCAGTCGCGGCAGTGGACCTTGCCGCCGCGCTTCTCGGTGCGCCGGTGCTCGCACGCCTTGGCCGTGGTCAACGCGTCCTCCTGACCGGTAGGGCCGTGAGGGACCGGTACAGCGTGCGGCGGGGCGCCCGGTGACGGCCGGGGCCGTGCGCGGGCAGGGCGTGCGCGGCGTGCGCGGCGGTCCGGACGCGGTCGGCGGGGACGTCCCGGACGTGGCACTGGACGCGGACCATGTGCACCAGTTCCGCGATGCACGAGCCGCACGCGTACATATCGCCCGTCGCACCGGGGGTGTGGACGGAGCCGATCCACAGCACGCGCACCCCCTCGCGCCGGCAGTACAGCCAACAGCCGCCCGTCACCCAGCCGTTGGCGTCGTCCGTCTGCGCGGGGAGCGGCCACGCGTCACGCCACGGACGCTCGACGGCCGGGGCGAAGGTCATGCCGCACCCCTGGCGACGACGGCCGCCAACCGGCGGGCCACGGGCGGGGAGCACTCGCCGAGGACCACCCGGGCGTAACCGGGCCCGTCCGTGCGCACGGGGGTGCGGACGTCCATCGCCGGGAACTGGACGCCCGCCCGCCGCAGGGCCGCGGCGAGCGCGTCGCGCGCCGCCTCGGCCTCCCTGACCCCTCCGTGGGCCGCTCGTCGTTCTGTTGCCATGTGGCCGCCTTCATCCGCAATGCCCCTGCGCGGGGTGTGATGTGAGTACTACGCTGCGTGTCGCACGTGCTACGAGCATGGACTCGCAGCGGAGCACGCGCACCCCGGCGGGCCCCCGCTTCCCCGCCGTACGGGGGGCGTTTCCACACCTTCCACGAGGAGATCGCCATGCCGCCGAGACGAGTGGTCACCGGCCGGAGCCAGGAGCCGCGCCGACGGTTCGCGGAGGAACTGCGGACGCTGCGCACCGAACGGGGCGACAGCCTGCGGAAGTTGGGCGAGGTGCTGGGATGGGACTGGTCGCTGTTCGGCAAGATGGAGAGCGGCCAGACCATCGGCAGCCCGGAGGTCGTCCAGGCCCTCGACCA
>NZ_DASQNP010000005.1:0-79569 GCF_035644915.1 Streptomyces sp. | reverse complement strand
GTCGCTGACCTCGATGCGCACCACCGATGCCGTCAGCATCAGGTGCACCCGGAACAGCCGCCCCAGCACGCGGCCGTGCAGCAGCGCGTTGCCGGCCAGTTCGCTGACGATCAGCGCGGCGTCCCCCGCCGCCTCGGGGTGGCCCCACTCGGACACCAGCCGGGCCGTCCGCCGCCGGGCCAGGCTCACGCTGCTGGGGAACGGGGTGTAGTCGAGCCTGTCCTCGCGGAGGACGGTGGCGGGCGAGGGTTGCGATGCAGTCATGGTGATCACGCCTTCATGAGCGATGTGCCGACGCCCGCAGGCGCCGCCCAGTCCGCTGAGTGAGCGGCTCGTCACATAAGGTAGAGGTAGAGCGCTCCAGGAGCAATCTGATTGGGGAAGATATTCCCGAGACAGAGATTCGCTCGACCGTCGTCACACGAAGAGGACAGACTGCTGCCGTGAATCAGTGGGCACACCAAGGCAACCGGGTCTCCACCGTCCTGGGTCGCAAGCTCGGAAGTGAGCTGCTGCGCCTGCGCGACGCAGCGGGCAAGACCCAGCAACAGGCAGCCGAGGCGTTGAGCGCCACTGCCACCAAGATCGTCAAGATGGAGCGCGGTTGGGTGCCGATGCGAGATCCCGACATTCGGGCGCTCTGCGACTTCTACAGCCTCGATGACCCCGCAGCCAGGGACACCCTGCTGAACCTGGCTAGGCTGGACCGGGAGCGACGCAAGGCCAAGGGCTGGTGGAAGCACCTGCCGAAAACCGGAGCGCTGGCCGAGTACATCGCGATGGAGGACGTGGCCAGCCGAGTCCGGACGTGGCAACTCTCCTTCGTGCCGGGCCTGTTGCAGACAGCCGAGTACGCCCGCGCGCTCGTGGTGGGCGAAGGCGCGTGGGACGATCCCGACGAGATCGAGCGCATGGTCGAAGCTCGCCTGAAACGCCAGCAACGCCTCCATGGCGAACAGCCGTTGCAGGTGTACGCCGTGGTCTGGGAAGCAGCCCTGCGCCAACTCGTGGGCGGACCGGAGGTCATGCGCGCCCAGCTTGGCCATTTGCTCGAACTGGCCCGGTTGCCCAACGTCCGGCTTCAAATCCTGCCGTTCCACGCAGGTGCCCACGCCTGCGCGGCCAGTTCATTCACGATCATCTCTTTCGCGCAGGCCGAGGCGGTCGATGTGATCCACACGGACACGATCGGCTCTACGGTGTGGGTGGAGAACGAGGAGGATGGCGCAACGTACCGCACGTTCTTCGAACGCACAGCGAGGCAAGCGTTGGCGCAGCACGATTCCGTCGTGCTGATCGAAAGCATCCGTAAGGGGTTGTGACCGCATGACCGGGTTCGAGTTCCGCAAGTCCAGTTACAGCAGCGGCAGCGGTGAATGCGTCGAGGTCGCCGTCAACGTCCCCGCCACCGTCGCCGTACGCGACTCCAAGACGCCCGCAGGCCCCTGCATACGTCTCTCCCCCGGTGCCTGGACCGCGTTCCTCGCCGCGCTGCGCGGCGAGCGGGCCGTATGACCCGCCGGGCGTGAACGCCCGGGGTCGCCGTACGGACCCCCGTCCCCTACGGCGACCGCGGTCGCACCGGTGCCGGTCAGCGCTCCGCGAGGTGCGCGGTGAGGGAGTCCAGCAGCATCGTGCTGCCCTCCTCGGCCATGTCGCGCTCCTCGGCGGTGGCGCAGACCTGGCTCAGGGTGAGCCGGGTCGGCCCGCCGTCCGCCCGCTCGGCCAGCTCCATGGTCATCACGGTCGGCTCGGGCGCGCCGGGCATCTCCATGTCCATCACCAGCCGCCGGTCGGCCGCCACCTCCCGATAGGAGCCCCCGATGGGCACCCGGTGCCCGCCGGGGACGACCATCACGGCCTTCCAGGCGCCGCCCGGCCGTACGTCCATCTCCACCGATCCCGCCTCGGCACCGGCCCACCGCTCGTACCGCGCCGGGGTCGTCCAGGCCGCGAAGACCTCCGCGGCGGAGGCGTCCAGTTCGCGGGTGAGGGTGTAGGTGTGCTCCTGGGTCGGGGTGTTCCGGCTCATCGTCGTCTCCTTCTCGGCGGGCCCCTCCGTTCTGGAAGGAGGGGGCACAGGATGAGACGGACCGGCGCGCGGAAACTCATCGCACCGCACGGCCCGTGTCAGGAACGCTCCGGCTCGAAGTGCAGCGCGGTGATCCCGCAGTCGAACGCCCGGGCGGTGATGAGGCGGAGCCGGTGGTAGGCGCCGGCGGTGGGGAACACGGGCATGCCGGTGCCGATCGCGGTCGGGTTGACGAACAGGTGGAGTTCGTCGAGCAGGCCCCGGGCGATCAGGTTCGACACGAGCGTGCCGCCACCGTAGGTGATCAGATCCCCGCCCGGCTGTGCCTTGAGCCGGTTCACGGTCTCGGTGAGGTCGCCGCCGGCGACGGTGGCGTTCTTCCAGGGCGATTCGGCGAGGGAGTCGGAGATCACGACCTTGGGCGTGTTGTTCATCCAGTCGATGGACTCCTGCGTCTCGCCCTCGGGCCCGGACTCCCACGCCGGGATGAACCCCTCGGCGAGCTTGCGGCCCAGCACGATGCAGTCGACCGACTCGGTGACCGCGTCGATGTAGGTGTTGATGTCGTCGGTCCAGGGGAACGTCAGCCAGTCCATCTCGCCGTTCGGACCGGCCATGTAGCCGTCGGCGGTGACCTGGACCTGGAGCTTGAACCTGCGCATGCCTGGCTTCCCTTCGGAGTTCGGGGGGTGGCGCCGGAGCCGGACCGCAGCACGCGGCCGTGCCCGTCCAGGACCCGCCTGATCCGGCCCTGTGATTAACGGCACGCTATCGGCCGCCACTGACAGGCGGGGCCCGCCGGCGCCGGACGGTCCCCGTCCTCCCGGTGGGCGCCTGACCGGACGGCGCCGCCGGCCTCACATCCGGTCGATCGCGGTGAGGTCGATGTCGATGGCGTACGGGACGGCGAGCCTGAGCCGGTCGCGGTGGACGCCCGTGAGGGCGTACGCACCGGTCGCCGGGTCGAGTTCGTGGACGTGGACGACCGGGCGGCGGCGCGCGCCCTCCTCCACCAGCCAGAAGTGCCGGATGCCCGCCCGCGCGTAGAGCTGGGGTTTGCGCTCGCGGTCGCGGATCGCCGAGTCGGGGGTGACGGTCTCGACGACCAGGACGACGTCCCGGGCCGCGTGGCGGTCCGCCTCCAGGGACCTGGCGGCCTCCGCGCGGATCACCAGCACGTCCGGTTCGGGCGCCTGGCCGGGGCCGAGCACCACGACCGTCTCCCGCCGCACCCGCAGATGGGCCGGGCAGGTGCGGCCGAGGCCCTCCACCAGGAGGGAGTTGGCCAGCGAGTGGTACACGCTCTGCCGGGCCCGGAAGACGAGGCCGCCGTCGATGAGCTGGGTGTGCGGCGGGAGTTCGGGCAGGCGGAAGAGGTCGTCGACCGTGAAGCCCCGGTACGGGGGGCGCAGCCACTCGGGGAACGGTTCGTCGTCGATGCCGTTCACGCCGTCCAGGTCGTCCATGCGGCCATCGTCGGCGCTCCCGCGGCCGACTCACGGAAAACGCCCGCGCCGCCGCTCGTACGGGTGAGCGGCGGCGCGGGCGTTGACCGGGGGGACCGCAGGGGCGGTCACTCCCACTCGATGGTCCCCGGCGGCTTGCTGGTGACGTCCAGCACCACGCGGTTGACCTCGGGCACCTCGTTGGTGATGCGGGTCGAGATGCGGGCCAGCACGTCGTACGGCAGGCGCGACCAGTCGGCGGTCATCGCGTCCTCCGACGACACCGGCCGCAGCACGATCGGGTGGCCGTAGGTGCGGCCGTCGCCCTGGACGCCGACGCTGCGGACGTCGGCGAGCAGCACCACCGGGCACTGCCAGATGTCGCGGTCCAGCCCGGCCGCGGTCAGCTCCTCGCGGGCGATGGCGTCGGCCTCGCGCAGCAGGTCCAGGCGCTCCCTGGTGACCTCGCCGACGATCCGGATGCCCAGGCCCGGGCCGGGGAAGGGCTGGCGGTGGACGATCTCCTCCGGCAGGCCCAGTTCCTGGCCGACCATCCGGACCTCGTCCTTGAACAGCTTGCGCAGCGGCTCGACGAGCTTGAACGTCAGGTCCTCGGGGAGGCCGCCGACGTTGTGGTGGGACTTGATGTTGGCGGTGCCGGTGCCGCCGCCGGACTCCACCACGTCCGGGTAGAGGGTGCCCTGCACCAGGAACTCCACGGCCTCGTCGCCCGAGCCGGCCTCGGCGACGATCTCGCTCGCGGCCTGCTCGAAGACGCGGATGAACTCCCGGCCGATGATCTTCCGCTTCTCCTCGGGGTCGGTCACCCCGGCCAGCGCGTCCAGGAAGCGCTTCTCGGCGTCCACGACCTTGAGCTGGACGCCGGTGGCGGCCACGAAGTCCTTCTCGACCTGCTCGGACTCGCCCTTGCGCATCAGGCCGTGGTCCACGTAGACGCAGGTCAGGCGGTCGCCGATGGCCTTGTTGACCAGGGCGGCGGCCACCGCGGAGTCCACGCCGCCCGACAGCCCGCAGATGGCGCGCTTGGTGCCGATCTGGGCGCGGATGGCGGCGACCTGCTCCTCGACCACGTTGGCGGCCGTCCAGGTCGGCCTCAGGCCCGCGCCCCGGTAGAGGAAGTGCTCCAGCACCTGCTGGCCGTAGGTGGTGTGCGCCACCTCCGGGTGGTACTGCACGCCGTAGAGCTTGCGTTCGTCGTCCTCGAACGCCGCGACCGGCACCCCGTCGGTGGCGGCGGTGACGGTGAAGCCCTCGGGGGCGGCCGAGCAGGCGTCGCCGTGGGACATCCACACCGACTGCTCGGCGGGGGTGCCCTCGAAGAGGGTGGAGCCGGGCTTGGTGACGGTCAGCGGCGTGCCGCCGTACTCCCGACGGCCGGTGTTGTCCACGGTGCCGCCGAGCGCCTGGGCCATGAGCTGGAAGCCGTAGCACATGCCGAAGACGGGCACCCCGGCCTCGAACAGCGAACGGTCGATGCCGGGCGCCCCTTCCGCGTACACGGACGCGGGGCCGCCGGAGAGGATGATCGCCTTCGGGTTCTTCGCGAGCATCTCCTCCACCGGCATGGTGGACGGCACGATCTCGCTGTAGACCCGGGCCTCGCGGACGCGGCGGGCGATGAGCTGTGCGTACTGCGCGCCGAAGTCGACGACCAGGACGGTGTCGGGGGCGGCGGTGGGCTCGGCGGTGTGCTCTGGTGCCACGGGGCTGGCTGCCTTTCGGCGTGGATCTGGCTGGGAAAGTCCAGTCTAGCGGGGGCGTGTCGGCGATCTTCGTCTCACCATCCGGCCGCCTGCTGGCCACGGCCGGGCCCCGGGGGCATACTGGGCCGCATGTTCACGCAGACCGCTTACTGGTTTACCTATGGCACCGGCCCGGCCGGCTGCCATGGTCTCGCTGCGTGAGCCACTGACGAGCGACTTCCCAGGCGCCCCGGGCCGGTCAAGGCCCGGGGCGCCTGGCGTTGTTCCCCGAGCGTGACCGGCCGGTGCGTCCGACCCCCAGGAGGGACGTACGGCCATGAGCACCCCGACCACGACCGCGACCACGAGCACCGGCACCGCCTCCGACGAGCGGATCGCCGAGGAACGCGGCCGGATCGACGAGTTGGACCGCCGGATCATCGACCTGGTGCACGAACGCATGGAGGTCTCCGCCCGCATCCAACGCGCCCGGATCGAGGCGGGCGGCCGCCGGGTGAACCTCTCCCGCGAGATGGAGATCCTCACCCGCTACCGCGAGGAGCTGGGCCGGCCCGGCACCTCCCTGGCCATGACGCTGCTGGAGCTGTGCCGCGGGCGTGTCTGAACCGCGTCCGGGCACCACCCTCTCCCGGTCACGCACGGTGATCACCCGTACGGTGCGTTACCGCTCCGGGAGACCCGTCGTTGGACGAGGTGACCCCAGAGCCAACCGGGCGCCCGGCGGCGGTGGGGACGTACCGGAGCGATGAGACGCCGTCCTCCCTCGGGAGGTGAGGACCGGACGTCGTGGGACCTCGCTCCGGTGCAGTGGCCGGACGGCAGGGGACAGCAGCCCGGTCACGACACAGCGGTCGGTCCTCGGGACGCCGTGGACCGACCGCTCCGCGGCCCCTTCCGGCGGGTTCTGTGATCCGGTTCCGGACAGGTTGTGAACGGAGCGATCGGGCTCGGTCGAAACGGTTGCGTGGCGGGAGGCGCATCCAGCACGATGCCAAGTGGTTTCCGTGCGACGCGGGCCCGCGCTCACGGACCACCTTCGCGGCGTTCCCCCCGGCGCCGCCTCAGCGTTGGCGCAGCCCTGACGCCGACGCTGACCCGAGGCCCCGGGCCCCGGCCACCCACCCGGCCGGCGCCCGGGGCCCTTCTCGTCGCTCCGGCACTCCCGTGCGCCTCCGCGCCTCCGCGCCGCCCGCCGAGCGGAACGGCGGAACGGCGGAACGGCGGAACGGCGGAACGGCGGAACGCGTGGGACGAATGAGGCGGTTGAAGGGTTGTGCCACTCTCCATCACGGGTCCACAACGGAAAAACCGAACCCCTGTGTGAGATAACGCACACCGAAACCTGGGTGAGCGTGGGCAACTGACCGCATTCGCCCCTTGTGCCGAGTCGGTCCGGCTGCGGGAGCCAGAAGGCCCGGGAAAACACTCCGGCGGAGGACTCCGCTCCACCCCTACTCTGCTGCCAGCCGGGCCGGGCCCCACCACCGCCGCAACGGCTTCCCCCTCTTTCCCGTTCTTCCGCCACGGACCGAATGAGGTCACCCATGAAGCTTCGCCGCGCCCTGACGGCCGCCGCGGCCACGGCCGTCATCGCTCCCGCCGCGCTGCTGGTGGCGCCCGCCGCGTACGCCGAGGAGGGCACCGCCACTCCCACCCCCGGCTCGTCCGAGACCGAGACCCGGACGCCCGCCCCGAGCGAGCCCGGCACCGCCTCCCCGAGCGAGAGCGAGACCACCACCTCGCCGAGCCCCAGCGAGCCCGGCACCACCTCGCCCAGCCCGAGCCAGCCCGGCACCACCTCCCCGAGCCCGAGCGGGAGCGGGACCACCTCGCCCAGTCCCAGCGAGCCCGGCACCGCCTCCCCGAGCCCGAGCGAGAGCACGCCGGACGAAGAGCCTCCGGTGTGCGAGGCCGACTTCGAGGCGAGCCTGTCCGGCCTCCCCGACAAGATCGTTGCCGGTTCGGGCTGGAAGGAGTTCCACCTGAACCTGGACAACAGCCGGGGTGAGGAACTGGGGCAGGTCTTCATCGGCGCGACCGTCCTGTACGAGAAGGACGTGGACGGCTCCTTCGAGAGCGACCTGACCTCGAAGTACGCGACGTTCCAGTACTTCGACGGCCGGACGTGGACCGGCGACCTGTCCGACGGCGGCATCATCGGCGACTTCCTGCCCGTGGACGCCGGGAAGAAGATCTCCCTCAAGCTGCGCCTGAGCATCTCCGCGTCCGCTCCGGCCGGTTCCGCGGTCGCGATCGCCTTCGGCCTGTCCGGCGACGAGGAGGACTGCGGCTACGACGAGGAGTGGTACCGCTTCGAGATCCTCGCCCCCGGCCGGAAGCCGGGCCACGTCGGCGACGCCAAGCCACAGGACGGCAAGAGCCCCGTCGACGTCAGGCCGCAGGGCGGCGTGAAGGACCTCAAGGGCCGGCTCGCCGAGACCGGTTCGTCCTCCGCGCTGCCGATGGTCGCCCTCACGGGCGGCGCGGCCGTGGTGCTGGGCGCCGGGGCGGTGTTCGTGGTGCGGCGCCGCAGGGGCGCCGGGGCGGACACCTCCGCCACCGCGTGACGGCCACCGCGTGACGGCGACCGTGTGACGGGGTGACCGTCCGAACGCGCCGGAGGGGTGGAGCAGCCGGGTCGCTCCACCCCTCCGGCACGTTCCCGTGCGCGCTCAGGTCCCCGCTCCGGCCTCCGGCTCCGTCTCCTTCGGCTCCTCCAGCGTCTTCTCCGGCGCCTTCTTCGGCGGTACGGCCGGGACCGGCAGCAGCGGCAGCCTCAGCGCGGCGAACGCGCCCTCGGGCACCGCCGGGTGACGCGGCGGTACGGCGGGCAGGCGGACGTAGGGCATGCCCTGGACGGGACGGGGGTCGGGCTCGCCCTTGTTGGGCCACAGGGACATGGCGCGTTCGGCCTGGGCGGTGATGGTCAGGGAGGGGTTGACGCCCAGGTTGGCCGAGACCGCCGAACCGTCGACCACCGAGATGCCCGGGTGCCCGTACAGCCGGTGGTAGGGATCGATGACGCCCTCCTCGGGCGAGGCGCCGATCGGACAGCCACCCAGGAAGTGCGCGGTCAGCGGGGTGCCCATCAGCTCGCCGACGTTCGTGCCCGGGAAGCCGCCGATCTCCTCGGCCAGCAGCCGTGCGGCCTCGGCGCCCTCGGGGATGTGGTCGGGGTTGGGCGCGCCGTGGCCCTGCCGGGCGGTGAGCAGGCCCCTCCCCGGCCCCCTGGGCCTGCGGTAGGTGGTCAGGGAGTTGTCCAGCGTCTGCATCACCAGGCCGATGATGGTCCGCTCCGACCACCGGCGGACGGACAGCGACCGCAGGGCCAGCACGGGGTGGCGCAGGCACTGCGCGGCGAAGGCCAGCGGCCGCGGGACGCGTCCGCCGTGCGGCACCTGGAGGACCGAGAGGAGGCCCATCGCGTTGGAGCCCTTGCCGTAGCGGACGGGTTCGATGTGGGTGGTGTCGTTGGGGTGGATGGAGGAGGTGATGGCCACGCCCCGGGTGAAGTCGGGCTCCGCGCCGGGCCCGAACCTCCTCCGGTAGCGGCGCCGGTAGGTCATCGCCCCGACCAGGGCCTCGGAGTTGGTGCGGGTCAGCTCCCCCAGCCGCGGGGAGATCCGCGGCAGCAGGCCCTCGTCCCGCATCCGGTGCAGCAGGGTCTGGGTGCCGTAGGTGCCGGCGGCCAGCACGACCCGCCGGCAGCGCAGCACCCGGCGGCGGCCCCGGCGGCGCCGGTCGGTCGGCACGGTGGTGACCGCGAAGCCGCCGTGGCCGTCCTCGGTCACCGCGGTGACGGTGGTCATCGGGTGGACGACCGCGCCCGCCCGCTCGGCCAGGTGGAGGTAGTTCTCGGTGAGGGCGTTCTTGGCGCCGTGCCGGCAGCCGGTCATGCACTCGCCGCACTCGGTGCAGGCGCGCCGCGCGGGGCCCGCACCGCCGAAGTAGGGGTCGGGGACCTCCTGGCCCGGCTCGGCCCGCGCCGTGCCGTCGGCGTCCTTCCCGTCGCCGAAGAAGACCCCCACCGGGGCGAGGTGGAAGGTGTCGCCGACGCCCATCCGCTCGGCGGCGGCCTTCAGGTGGACGTCGGAGGGGGTCATGGAGGGGTTGAGCCGGACGCCGAGCATCCGCCCGGCCTGCTCGTAGTACGGCCTCAACTCCTCCTGCCAGTCGGTGATGTGTCCCCACTGGCGGTCCCGGAAGAAGGCGGGCGGCGGCACGTAGAGGGTGTTGGCGTAGTTCAGGGAGCCGCCGCCGACCCCGGCGCCCGCCAGGATCATCACCTTCCCCAGCAGGTGGATGCGCTGGATGCCGTACAGGCCCAGGGCCGGGGCCCACAGGTAGGCGCGCAGGTCCCAGGAGTTCTTCGGCAGCGTCTCGCGGGTGAAGCGGCGGCCCGCCTCCAGCACCCCGACGCGGTAGCCCTTCTCGGTGAGCCGCAGCGCGGACACCGAGCCGCCGAAGCCGGAACCGACGACGATCACGTCGTAGTCGTACGGCGGCCGTGACGCGCCGTTCGCTGTCTCGTCTGCTGTCTCGTCCTGGGTCGGGGACACGGGGATACCTCCGGGCGGTGCGGCTGGTGTGGGGAGGTGGCGGAAGCGGGGACGGGGGAGAGGGCGAGGGGCGTCAGCGGAGGCGGAACGTCTTCATGGCGCGCAGGGAGCGGGTCATGAACGCCGCGTACCTCTCGTCGTCCATGCCGAACGACGGTGCCATGGGCAGCACGCGCTGGTGCGCGACGGTCTGCGCCTCGGTGTACTTGAGGATGCCCTCCGCGCCGTGGCGGCGGCCCAGTCCGGACTCGCCCATGCCGCCCATCGGCGCCTGGACGCTGCCGTACGCCGCCGCATAGCCCTCGTTGACGTTGACCGTGCCGGCCCGCAGCCGGGCGGCGACGGCGCGGGCGCGGCGGCCGTTGCCGGACCAGACGCTGGCGTTGAGCCCGTACGGGGTGGCGTTGGCGAGCGCGATCGCCTCCTCGTCGTCGGTGAAGCGGTAGACGGAGACGACGGGGCCGAAGGTCTCCTCCTCGCAGACGGCCATCGAGGGGGTGACGCCCTCCAGGACGGTCGGCTCGTGGAACAGCGGGCCGACGTCGGGGCGCGGCCTGCCGCCCGCGAGGACCCTCGCCCCCTTGGCGACGGCGTCCTCCACGTGGTGGGTGACGGTGCGAAGCTGCCGCTCCGAGACGAGCGAGCCCATGTCGGCGCCGTAGGCGAGCGCGGCGCCCAGGCGCAGGGCCCTGGTGCGGGCGGTGAAGCGCTCCAGGAAGGCGTCGGCGACCGAGGCGTGGACGTAGAGCCGTTCGATGGAGATGCACAGTTGGCCCGCCGAGGAGAACGCGCCGCGCACCGCGCCCGCCGCCGCCCGGTCCGGGTCGGCGTCGTCCAGGACGAGCATGGCGTTCTTGCCGCCCAGCTCCAGCGAGCAGCCCACCAGGCGGAACGCGGCGCGCTGGGCGACCTCGCGGCCGGTGCGGGTGGAGCCGGTGAAGGAGACGTAGTCGGCGTGGTCGACGACCGCCGGGCCGATCACCGGGCCCTCCCCGATGACGACCTGCCAGACACCGGCGGGCAGCCCGGCCTCGATCAGCAGGGCACGCGCCCACAGGGCGGTCAGCGCGGTCTCGGTGTCGGGCTTCATCACCACGGCGTTGCCCGCGGCGAAGGCGGGCAGGGCGTCGCCGACGGACAGCTCCAGGGGGTAGTTCCAGGGGGCGATCTGTCCGACGACGCCCCGCGGGTGGCGCAGCTCGCGCACCCGGGTGAGGACGGGGAAGGCGCCGGTGTGCCGCCGGGGGCGCAGGTAGGAGGCGGCCTTGCGGCCGTAGTGCCGGGCGGCGACGGCGACCGCCTGCACCTCCTCGTGCGCGTGCAGCCGCGCCTTGCCGGTCTCCAACTGGACCAGGTCCAGCACCTCGGACTGGCGGTCGAGCAGCAGGTCGTGGAAGCGCAGCAGGACGGCGGCGCGTTCGCGCACCGGCCGGGCCGCCCACGCCCGCTGGGCCTCGCGGGCCCGGGCGAACGCCTCGGCGACGTCCCCGGGCGTGGACTCGGGCAGGACGGCCAGCCGCTCCCCGGTGAACGGGGTGTGGCAGGCGGTGCTGCCGCTGCCGACGACATCGCCGGTCAGCCGGGCGACGAGCCGTTCGGTCACCACGTCCGCGGCGGTACGGGCGGTGGCGGGGGCGGGGGCGACCGGATTGGCGGGGATGGCCGGGGTGACCGTGGTCTCCGGGGCGCCGTCGGCGGCGGGTGCCGTTCCCGTGGCGGTGTCGGGCGAATCCGTCATGGAGCGGAGGGTAAGGCCGCGGGGAACCCGGAGGGTACCCATCGGTAACCGTTTTTCACGGAATCCGCCGGCGGACGCCGGCACGAGGGGGCACAGGTCCACCGCCGGCGGACCGGCCGTCCGTCACCCGGTGACGCGGTAGGTGTCCGCCACCTGCTCGAAGTGGCGGTCGATGGTGTTCTTCCGGTTCTCCGGTCCCTTGATCAGCACCACGTGGTACCGGCCGTCGATGATGATCGCCCGGTCGCGCAGGTAGGTCTCGCCGTGGCCGTCGCGCCAACTGAACCGGCCCTCGGCCATGGCCGTCCGGCCCACCTCGATCCGCCGCATCCCGGAGTTGGTCGACCAGTCGGCGGCGCGGTACGCGTCCAGTTCCCGCTGCTCGCCGGTGAGGTACGCCATCGGGTCGTCGCCGTACTCGTCGGTGGTGTCCCGGCCCGGCACGACGACCAGCTCGATGCCCCCGCCCCGGAAGACGGTCCGGCCGTCGCCGTCCGGCCCGCCGCGCCGCCAGCCCTCGGGGACCGCGATCTGGAACCCGGCCCCGTCCTTGTGCAGGACGTAGCCGTCGAGCCCCTGCGCGGGCTCGGTGGTCTGCGGCTGCCGGGTGCCGGGCGAGGCGGTGCCGGCGGACTCCCGCGGCGCGGAGGGCTCCTGGGAGGACGGCGGGGCCGTCCGGTCGGGCAGGTCGGGCTGGGTGCCCACCCGGCCGGGGCGCTGGTTGCCGGTGTCCGCGGTGGACCCGGTGTCCTTCCCCGGCATCAGCAGCGCGGCGTACAGCAGCGTTCCGGTCAGCAGCAGGAGGATCAGCCCGACCAGCAGCAGCCCCAGACGGCGCGGGTTGCGCTCCTTCCGGGCGCGCCGGTGCCGGGCGTGCGTGGGCACCGGCGACCGCTCGGTGCGCTTCCTGCGGACCAGCTCGCCCCGGCGCCGCACGATCGGCAGCCGCCGCGGGTCGGCGGGCGCGCCCGCGTCCAGGGAGAGCGGCGCGGTGACCGTGTGCACCCCGACCTCCGGCTCGGGCGCGGACCGGATCAGGGACCGCAGCCAGCCGCCCAGCTCCTCGAAGTCCGGCCGCTCGGTCGGGTCCTGACGCAGCAGCGACTCCACGACGGGCCGCAGCGCGCCGCACTCCTCGGCGAACGCGGGCGGCTCGGCGCACACCATCTGCACCAGCTCGGCCGCGGACTCCTCCGGGTAGGGGGCGTGCCCCTGCACGGCCCGGAACAGCAGCGCGCCCAGCGCCCACAGGTCGGCCGCCGGGCCGACCGGCGGGGCCAGCCGCCAGTTCTCGTACACCGGCCCGGCCTGTTCGGGCGCCCAGCGCTCGGTGACGGCGCCGACGACCATGATCCGCGTCTGGCGGGCGCGTTCGGCGGCGAGCGCGGTGGTGGGGCCGCGGTAGCGGTCGTCGTCCTCCCCGCCCCAGGGCCGGCCGGACGGTCCCGCGTCCGCGCCGCTCCCGGCGGGCTCGTCGCCCGCTCCGCCGTACGGGGACGCGGCGGCGGGCGGGCCGGCCGTCCCGTGCTCCCCCGGGGGGACCGGGCGGAGGTCGTCGGCGGACCACCGGCCGTCCGGGCCCTCCTCCCCGGACCTGCGGGCCTCGACCTCGACCCGTGCGGCGGCGGCCCTGGTCCCGGCGCGGTACGCGGCGATGGCGCCGCTGCGGGCCGCTCGCCCGGAGGTCCGGCCGCCCTGGTCGTACGGGTCGCCGCCGGGGCCGTAGGGGCCCTGGGGGCCATGGGGGGAGGACGGGCCGGGCTCCGCGGACCCCCGGCCCGCGTCCGGTCCGGGCATCTGCCGCGGCACACCGCCCCGCAGCGGGCCCGGGCCCCCGTCGGGGGGACCGCCCGGGCCGGGCGGGCCGGGCGGGTCCTCGGGGACGTGGCCGCGCGGCAGGACGCTCGGCGGCGCCGGCAGGGGGTCGTACCCGCACAGGGCCTCCTCCGCCGCGCCGGCGGCCAGCCCGGTGAGGACGGCACGGCCGTCGTCGCAGACCAGGACCGTGCGGGGGGTGATGTTGCGGTGCACCCAGCCGTGCGCGTGGACCGCGCGCAGGGCGGCGAGCAGGTCGGCCGCCAGCTCGGCGGCGCGGTAGGGGCTCAGCGGCTTCTCGGCGAGCACGGCGGCCAGCGGCCGGGCGGCCACGAGTTCGCTGACGATCCACAGCCCGTCGCCCTCGACGAAGACGTCGAAGACCTGGTCGAGCCGCGGGTGGTCGGGTATCCGCGCGGCGGCCATCGCCGCCTCCACCGCGCGCCGCACGGTGGGGTCCGCGGGCCGCCGCGTGGCCCGCCCGGGATGTGCGCGGCCGTAACCGCCCGTGCGGCCGGCTCCCCCGCCGACGAACTCCGCGTCGACGACCTCGGGCAGCGGGATCTGACGGACCAGCACCTCCTGCCCGCTGGCCGTGTCGTACGCGCGGGACTCCACGAGTTCGTACTCGTCGGACGGCGGACGCGGCAAGCGGTACCGATCGGCCAGCAGCCGACCCGAGTAGTCGTCCACGGCGCGCCTCCCCACGAATCCCCCAGCGTTATGGTCCGTCAAGACCCGTTCCCACCAGCCGGAGCGCGGATGCGTAGGGTCTGCGACCTATCACGATACGTGCCGGAGGGGCCCTGCGTCGCCGGTCGGGGCAGTTGGCCTCAGTCCCGGGGCCGGAACGTCCGGAACGCGGTCTCCCGCGCCGTGCGGCACTTCTCGCCGTTCCACGCGTCCGCCTCGCAGGTGATCATGATGGCGTAGCCGTGCCTGCTGTCCACCCGGAAGCCGCGGTTGAGGACGCGGACCCTCTTCCCCTTCTCCGTGCGCTCGAACGTCCAGTCGGCGACGGTCGGGTAGCCCCGCCAGTCCACGGACTTGATGCCGATCAGGGAGTATCCGCTGCTGCTGCCGCGCACGGCGGGCTCCAGGGACCTCCAGGCGCCCGCCGCGCTGCTGCCGGGGCTGCCGTTGAAGTCGACCTGGATCTTGGGGTAGCCGCCGCCGGGCGGGGTGTAGATGCCGCCGGAGTTCTGTCCCGCTATGTCGGTGCGCTCGTAGCCCGAGGGCATGGCCATCGAGAAGTGGAAGCGGTCGTCGACGACCTGCGCGAAGCCGTCGGGCAGCCCCTTGCCGCCCTTCTCCTTCCCGCCCTGGCTCCCGTCCTGGCCGGTCGTGCCGCTCCCGCCGTCCTTGTCCTCCTTGCCGGTCCGTCCTCCGCGGTCGTCCTGACCGGAGGCCTCGGGGGTCGGCGTGCCGGACGCGCCGTCCCGCGCGCCGCCGTCCTCCTTCTTCCGCGCCTCGTCGCCGCTCTGCTCCCCGGCGCCGCCCTGGGAGACGGACCGCTCCGGCCGGGGCCGCTCGCCGCCCCCGTCGTCGCCGCCGAGCGCCACGGCCAGGACGGTGCCGAGCACGGCCAGCACGACCACGGCGACCACCGCGATCCCGACGGGCTGCCGCGTCAGCCGGGCCAGGTCGGCCAGGCGCGCCGGGACGGCGGCCGTGGCCGTGGTGCCGCTGCCGCTTCCGTTGCCGCCGCTGCCGGTGCCGCCGGCCGGCGCCCGTCCGGTGCCGCGCTTGGCCGCGGCGGCGGCCATGGCGTCGCGCACGGTCCGCAGCGTCTCACGCAGCCGCTCGCCGCCGGAGCCGCCCGGACCGTCGGCACCGCCCGCGGAGCCCCGGCCGGCGGTGCCGGCCTGGACCGGGAAGGCCGCCGGGGCCGCCGAACCCTCCCTGGTCTCCGGAGCGTTCGCGGCGCCCGTGGTGTGCGGGCCCTTCGGCGCCTTCGTGTCGCCGGCGGTCGCCGCGCGCCCGCCGAGCAGCGGCAGCACGGTCGTACGGGTGCCCTCGGACGTCTTGGACGCCTTGGACGCGGCCGCGGCGCCGGACCCCCTGACCGCCCGCTCCAGCAGCGCCCGCGCGCCCGGCTCGTCCAGCCGCTCCTCCGGGTCCTTGTGCAGCAGGCCGTAGATGACCTCCTCCAGCTCCCCGGCCCGCACCGGGGGCTCCAGCGGCTCGGTCATCACCGCGGTCAGGGTCGCGATCGCCGACCCCTTGTCGTACGGCGGGTGACCCTCCACGGCCGCGTACAGCAGGCCGCCCAGCGACCACAGGTCGGACGGCGGGCCGGGGCGCTGGCCGCGCGCCCGCTCGGGCGCTATGTAGGAGGGCGCTCCGACCAGCATGCCGGTGGAGGTCAGGGAGGGGTCGCCCTCGATCTGGGCGATGCCGAAGTCGGTGAGGACGACCCGCCCGTCCTCGTCGGCGATGAGGACGTTGGACGGCTTCACGTCGCGGTGCAGGATGCCCTCGCGGTGCGCGGCCCGCAGCACGTCCAGGACCGCCAGGCCCACCTCGGCCGCCCGGCGCGGCTCCAGCGGCCCGTCCTCGCGCAGGACGTCGGCCAGCGAGCGGCCCTCGACCAGCTCCATCACGATCCAGGGCCGGTCGTCCTCGTCGACCACGTCGAAGACGGTGACGGCGCTGTTGCAGCGGATGCGCGCGATGGCCTTGGCCTCGCGCAGGGTGCGGGTGATGAGCCGGCGCTTCTCCTCCTCGTCCACGCTGGAGGGAAAGCGCAGCTCCTTCACCGCGACGGTGCGGCCCAGGACCTCGTCCTCCGCACGCCACACGGTGCCCATGCCACCGCGGCCCAGGACGTCGCCCAGCCGGTAACGCCCGCCCAGCAGCCGCCCGGACTTCTTGCCGCGGGTGTCCACGTCGCCCATGTGTCCCCTCACACTCAGCCCGCCCCAGCAGTCGTCCCATTCTCACCCATGGGGGAAAGCGAGGCGTACGCGGCCATGGACACGCCACCGGAACGGCGGTGCGGGGCCGCCGTCCTGACACCCCGCCACGCCGCATCACGCCGGGCCGGGCTGAGTTCGGGCCGGGCTGAGTTCGGGCTGAGCCGGCGGCGGCTACAGCGGCACGATGTCCGGGGCCCCCAGCCGTGCGGCGTCGGCGGTCTGGTCGTCGGGCTGGCGCTGGGACTCCCGCTCGGCCTCGACCCGCTTCTCGTAGTGCGCGACCTCGCGCTCGATCTGGTCGGCGTCCCAGCCGAGCACGGGCGCCATCAGCTCGGCGCACTCGCGGGCGCTGCGCGTGCCGCGGTCGAAGGTCTCGATGGAGATGCGGGTCCGCCGGGTGAGGACGTCGTCCAGGTGGCGCGCGCCCTCGTGCGAACAGGCGTACACCACCTCGGCCTTGAGGTAGTCGTCCGCGTACGGCAGCGGCTCGCCGAGCCGGGGGTCGTCGGCGATCAGGGCCAGCACCTCCTCGGCCAGCGAGCCGTACCGGTTGAGCAGGTGCTCCACGCGCGCCACGTGCAGGCCGGTGCGGGCGGCGATCCGGGCGCGGGCGTTCCACATCGCGGGGTAGCCCTCGGCCCCCAGCAGCGGCACCTCCTCGGTGCAGCACTCGGCGACGCGGTGGTCGAGGCCGTGCACGGCCGCGTCGACGGCGTCCTTGGCCATCACCCGGTACGTGGTGTACTTGCCGCCCGCGACCACCACCAGGCCGGGCACCGAGTGGGCGACGGTGTGCTCGCGCGACAGCTTGCTGGTGGCCTCCGACTCCCCGGCCAGCAGCGGGCGCAGCCCGGCGTACACGCCCTCCACGTCGTCGCGGGTGAGCGGCACCGCCAGCACGGAGTTGACGTGGTCGAGCAGGTAGTCGATGTCGGCGCTGGAGGCCGCCGGGTGGGCCTTGTCCAGGTCCCAGTCGGTGTCCGTGGTGCCGATGATCCAGTGCCGTCCCCAGGGGATGACGAACAGCACGCTCTTCTCGGTGCGCAGGATCAGCCCGGTCGTGGAGTGGATGCGGTCCCTGGGCACCACCAGGTGGATGCCCTTGGAGGCGCGGACGTGGAACTGCCCGCGCTCGGCGGTCAGCCGCTGGGTGTCGTCCGTCCACACCCCGGTGGCGTTCACCACCTGCCGGGCGCGGACCTCGAACTCGCCGCCCTGCTCCAGGTCCCGCACCCGGGCGCCGACCACGCGCTCGCCCTCCCGCAGGAAGCCGACGACCCGCGCCCGGTTGGCGGCGTGGGCGCCGTAGGCGGCGGCGGTACGGACGAGGGTGGCCACGTAGCGGGCGTCGTCCACCTGCGCGTCGTAGTACTGCAGGGCGCCCACCAGCGCGTCCTTCTTCAGGCAGGGCGCCACGCGCAGGGCGTGCCGGCGGCTCAGGTGGCGGTGGTGGGGCAGACCGCGGCTGCGCCCGGAGGCCGCGCCGAGCACGTCGTACAGCGCCACTCCGGTGCCCGCGTACAGCCGCTCCCAGCCCCGGTGCTGGAGCGGGTAGAGGAACGGCACGGGCTTGACCAGGTGGGGGGCGATCCGCCGGAGGAGCAGCCCCCGCTCCTTGAGGGCCTCGCGCACCAGCGCGAAGTCCAGCATCTCCAGGTAGCGGAGGCCGCCGTGGATCAGTTTGCTGGAGCGGCTGGAGGTGCCGGAGGCCCAGTCGCGGGCCTCGACGATCCCGGTCGCCAGGCCCCGGGTCACCGCGTCCAGGGCGGTGCCCGCACCGACCACGCCGCCGCCGACGACCAGTACGTCCAGTTCGCGTTCGGCCATGCGGGCGAGCGCCTCGGCCCGCTCGGCCGGTCCCAGTGCCGCTGTCCTCACCGCTGCCTCCCAGATAGGTCGACCGTCCGTCCCCTGCCCTGGCCTCTACCCGCTCGTCCCCCGTTCCCACGACTTTGCCCCGGAGCGGAAACCGCTCCGTACGCAATCCACCATATCTGTCATATATGCGCTTAACCTGACATGGCCTACGCGCCAGTCACAGGGGAAGGGACGCCACCTCATGCCCGCAGATCTCGCCGTCCTCGGCTTGGGTCACCTGGGTCTTCCCACCGCTCGGGCCGCCACCGCCGCGGGCATCGGCACCATCGGCTACGACCCCGACGAACACGCCGTCGGCGAGCTGGGGGCCGGGCGCCCGCCGGCGAACGGCGGACTGTCGGCGGCCGAGGTCCGGCGGATGCTCTCGGCCGGTTTCCGCGCGTCCTCGGACCCGTCCGTCCTCAGCCGGGTCCGCACCGCCCTCATCTGCGTCCCCACCCGGCCGGACGGGGACGGCTCCCTGGACCTGGGGGCGGTGCGCCGTGCGGCGCTCACCCTCGGTGAACGGCTGCGCCCGCGGACCACCGTCGTGGTGGAGTCGCCCGTCCACCCGGGCGACACCGAGGAGTACGTCGCCCCGCTGCTGGAGCAGGCCTCGGGACTGCGCGCCGGACGGGACTTCCACCTCGCCTGCGCCCCCGCCCGCCTCGACCCCGGCAACCGCGCCCACGGCTACGCCAACACCCCGCGGGTCATCGGCGGGCTCACCCCGACCTGCACGGAGGCGGCCGCCGCCGTCTACGGGCGGCTGACCGAGAAGGTGGTGCGGGCGCGCGGCCTGCGCGAGGCCGAGATGACGGCGGTGCTGGAGGCCGCGTACCGGCACGTGAACATCGCCCTGGTCAACGAGATGGCCGTGGTCTGCCACGACCTCGGCGTCGACCTGTGGGACGTGATCCGCTGCGCGGAGACCAAGCCGTTCGGCTTCCACGCCTTCCGGCCGGGGCCGGGCGTGGGCGGCCACGGCGTCCCCGTGGTCCCCGTCCGGCCGGACCGCGGGGGCCGCACCCCGGCCCGTCCGCCGCGCCTGGTCGAGGTCGCCCGGGAGGTCAACGCCCGCATGCCCGGCTACGTCGCCCGGCGCGCGGCGACGCTGCTGAACGAGTACGGCAAGTCGGCCCGCGGCGCCCACGTCCTGCTGCTCGGCGTCACCTACAAGGCCGACCTCGCCGACCAGGAGGGCTCCCCGGCCCCCGAGATCGCCGTGAAGCTGCTGGAGCTGGGCGCGCGGATCAGCTACCACGACCCGCACGTGGCGCAGTGGCAGGTGGCGGGCCGCCCGGTGCCGCGCGCCGACTCCCTCTACGAGTCCGCCGCCGCGGCCGACCTCACCCTCCTCCTCCAGCACCACCGCGTCTACGACCTGCAGAGCCTGTCGGCCAAGGCCCAGCTCCTGCTGGACACCCGCGGCGCCAGCCCCACGGGCGCGGCCCACCGGCTGTGACGGGCGGGCCGCGGCACCGAAGCCCCGTTCCGGCCGGAAAGCGCACGGACACGCGATGTCGGCAGAGCATGCTTCCTGCATGCGTGACCAGCACGGGAGGGCGGTCATGTCCGTGACGCGGATCGATCTCGACGACGAGGCCCTGGCGGCGGCCATGCGGCTCATGGGCGCCACGACCGAGGAGGAGGCCGTCAACACCGCCCTCCGGGAGTACGTCCAGCGCGTCGAGCGCCTCCGGGCGGCCGGGAAGCTCGCCGCGCGGGGCGCGCGCGGCGAGTTCGACCAGGCCGCCGAGGCTCATGCGGCGGCCAGGCGTGCCCGCAGGGCGGCTTTGGAATGATCTCGTACCTGCTGGACTGCGGTGCTCCGTGGCACCTCTTCCGGACCCCGGGAGCCGTGAGCCGCCGGGAGGAACACATCGGAGCCGGGGCGTTCCGGATCTGCGAGCCGACCCGGACGGAGTTCCTCCACTCCGCCACGGGCCCCGCCCACCGCGACGAGCCGGCCGACGAGCTCGACACCCTGTGCCGACGGGCCGATGTCCCCAAGGGCGCCTGGCGCTGGGTGGAAACAGCCCGGTACAAGCTGACCCAGAAGGGGCTGCACCGATCGGCCGGCCCTCTCGACCTTCCGGTCTGTGCCACGGCCGTGCGCCACGACCTGACCGTTCTGCACGTGGACAACGACTTCGCCGCCGTGGCGGACGTCCTCCCCGAGCTCCGGCAGCAGGACGTACGCCCCTGACGCCGGTCTCCCCGGGCCCGGCGCACGACGCGGAGGGCCGGGCCCGGCGGAACGTCCCACCGTGCCCGGCCCTCCGTGCCGTGCGCGCCCCGGTGTCAGCGGGAGACCGTGACCTCCACGCGCTGGAACTCCTTGAGCTCCGAGTAGCCGGTGGTGGCCATGGCCCGGCGCAGGGCGCCGAAGAAGTTCATGGAGCCGTCGGGGCTGTGCGAGGGGCCCAGCAGGATCTCCTCGGTGGTGCCGACCGTGCCCAGGTTCACGCGCTTGCCGCGCGGGACGTCCTCGTGGACGGCCTCCATGCCCCAGTGGTGGCCGCGGCCGGGCGAGTCGGTGGCGCGGGCCAGCGGGGAGCCCATCATCACCGCGTCCGCGCCACAGGCGATGGCCTTGGGCAGGTCGCCGGACCAGCCCACGCCGCCGTCGGCGATGACGTGGACGTACCGGCCGCCGGACTCGTCCAGGTAGTCGCGGCGGGCCGCCGCCACGTCGGCGACCGCGGTCGCCATCGGCACCTGGATGCCCAGCACGTTGCGGGTGGTGTGCGCGGCGCCGCCGCCGAAGCCGACGAGCACGCCCGCGGCGCCGGTGCGCATCAGGTGCAGCGCGGCGGTGTACGTGGCGCAGCCGCCGACGATCACGGGGACGTCCAGCTCGTAGATGAACTGCTTGAGGTTCAGCGGCTCGGCCGCGGAGGAGACGTGCTCGGCGGAGACCGTCGTGCCGCGGATGACGAAGATGTCCACGCCCGCGTCGACGACGGCCTTGGAGAACTGCACGGTGCGCTGCGGCGACAGCGCGGCGGCCGTCACCACACCCGAGTCGCGGACCTCCTTGATCCGCTGCCCGATCAGCTCCTCCTTGATCGGCTCGGAGTAGATCTCCTGGAGGCGGCGGGTCGCCCGGGCCTCGTCCACCTCGGCGATCTCGGCGAGCAGCGGCTCGGGGTCCTCGTAGCGCGTCCACAGGCCCTCGAGGTTCAGCACGCCGAGGCCGCCCAGCTCGCCGATGCGGATCGCGGTGCGCGGCGAGACGACCGAGTCCATCGGTGCGGCCAGGAACGGCAGCTCGAAGCGGTAGGCGTCGATCTGCCAGGCGATCGAGACCTCCTTCGGGTCCCGGGTGCGCCGGCTGGGCACCACGGCGATGTCGTCGAAGGCGTACGCGCGCCGCCCCCGCTTGCCACGGCCGATCTCGATCTCAGTCACGTGCTGTGCCCTTCCTACGGTCTACGTCCCCAAGTATCCCCGAGCGGGGGGCCGGGGCCGCACCCCGGTGTCACTCCTCCAGGAGCACCTGGGTGAAGTCCACGACGTGGACGACCAGGACCAGCAGGAGGCCGTCGCTCACCAGGTACTCGATGCCGATGTTCGGCGTCAGCGCCAGCGAGCGGGTGGCCTCGTCCTCGGAGATCGGGATCGACATCTTCGGCCGCGGGTCCCGTGCGAGCACCAGCAGGCCCCGCTCCAGCAGTTCCCTGCGGTCGGCGGGGAGCCCGTCGCGGATGCGGGCGGCCTCCTCGGTGTACTTGACCGCGTAGAACATCGGACCGGCCCCCCTCACACAGGCGTGCGACCAGCGTAACCGCTGCTCAGCGCCGCGAGTAGTTCGGCGCCTCCGTCGTCATCTGGATGTCGTGGGGGTGGCTCTCCTTGAGGCCGGCGGCCGTGATGCGCACGAAGCGGCCCTTGGCCTTCATCTCCGGGATGGTCCGGCCACCGACGTAGAACATCGACTGCCGCAGGCCGCCGACGAGCTGGTGCACCACCGCGGCCAGCGGGCCGCGGTAGGGGACCTGGCCCTCGACGCCCTCGGGGATGAGCTTGTCGTCGGCGGAGACCGCCTCCTGGAAGTAGCGGTCCTTGGAGTACGACTTGGCCTGCCCGCGCGACTGCATGGCGCCCAGGGACCCCATGCCGCGGTACGACTTGAACTGCTTACCGTTGATGAACAGCAGCTCGCCCGGCGACTCCTCGCAGCCCGCCAGCAGGCTGCCGAGCATCACCGTGTCGGCGCCCGCGACCAGGGCCTTGGCGATGTCGCCGCTGTACTGCAGGCCGCCGTCGCCGATGACCGGGACACCGGCCTCCTTGGCGGCGAGCGAGGCCTCGTAGATCGCGGTGACCTGCGGGACGCCGATGCCGGCGACCACGCGGGTGGTGCAGATCGAGCCCGGCCCGACACCGACCTTGACGCCGTCCGCGCCCGCGTCGATCAGCGCCTGGGCGCCCTCGCGGGTGGCGACGTTGCCGCCGATCACGTCGACCGAGTAGTTCGACTTGATCTTGGCGACCATCTCGCCGACCAGCTTGGAGTGGCCGTGCGCGGTGTCCACGACGATGAAGTCGGCGCCCGCCTCGACCAGCGCCTGGGCCCGCTCGTAGGCGTCCCCGGCCACGCCGACCGCCGCGCCGACGATCAGCCGGCCCTCGGCGTCCTTGGCGGCGTTGGGGTACTTCTCGGCCTTGACGAAGTCCTTGACGGTGATCAGGCCCTTGAGCACGCCGTCGTCGTCGACCAGCGGCAGCTTCTCGATCTTGTGGCGGCGCAGCAGCTCCATCGCCTCCGCCCGCGAGATGCCCACCGTGCCGGTGACCAGCGGCATCGGCGTCATGACCTCGCGGACCTGGCGGCCGCGGTCCAGCTCGAAGGCCATGTCGCGGTTGGTGACGATGCCCAGCAGCTTGCCCGCCGCGTCGGTGACCGGCACGCCGCTGATGCGGAACCGGCCGCACAGCTCGTCCGCCTCGCGCAGCGTGGCGTCCGGGCGGATGGTGATCGGGTCGGCGACCATGCCGGACTCCGACCGCTTGACCTGGTCGACCTGTTCGGCCTGCTCCTCGATCGACAGGTTGCGGTGGAGCACGCCGACGCCGCCCTGGCGGGCCATGGCGATGGCCATGCGGGCCTCGGTCACCTTGTCCATCGCCGCGGAGAGCAGCGGGATGTTCACCCGGACGTTGCGCGAGACGTACGAGGAGGTGTCGATGTCCTGCGGAGCCATGTCCGCCTCGCCCGGCAGCAGCAGCACGTCGTCGAACGTCAGCCCCAGCGGGGCGAACTTCGGGGGCACACCGTCGACGCTGTCCGTCATGAGGCCTTCCATGGCACCTTCCCCACTTACTCTTGCCCGGCGCGGACGTCCATGCTAACGGGCCTGCCGGACGTCCCGTGCCGCAGGCCGGGTCACTGCTCCGCGAGGGCGCGCAGCCGTGACAGGGCCCGGTGCTGGGCGACGCGTACGGCGCCCGGGGACATTCCGAGCATCTGCCCGGTCTCCTCGGCGGTCAGCCCGACCGCGACGCGCAGCAGCACCAGTTCGCGCTGGTGCTCGGGGAGGCTGGCCAGCAGTTTCCTCGCCCACTCCGCGTCGCTGCTCAGCAGGGCCCGCTCCTCCGGGCCCAGCGAGTCGTCGGGCCGCTCGGGCATCTCGTCCGAGGGCACCGCCGTGCTGCCCGGGCCCCGCATGGCGGCCCGCTGGAGGTCGGCGACCTTGTGCTGGGCGATGGCCACCACGAACGCCTCGAAGGGCTTGCCGGTGTCGCGGTAGCGCGGCAGGGCGCAGAGCACCGCCAGGCAGACCTCCTGGGCCAGGTCGTCCACGAAGTGCCGGGCGTCTCCCGGGAGTCGTGTCAGCCGTGTCCTGCAGTAGCGCAGCGCGAGCGGGTGGACGCGGGCGAGGAGGTCGTGGGTGGCCTGTTCGTCCCCCTCGACCGCGCGCTGGACGAGGGCACCGATCTCCTCCTGGCCGTCGGCCACGGGGAGCGTCTCGTCGTCGCGCATCGATCCATGGTGCACCCGTGGCGGGCGTTCCGCCGCACCGCGTCCGTGGTTGTGCGCCGAAGCGTTATGGACAGGGGCACTCGCTGTCACGTCCCGCGCCCTCCCCTCACGCCTGGCCGTCCGGTCCCCGAGGAACTCCATACACCCAGGATGCGGCACGCGGGAAATTACGGCACCGGGCCGGCTCCCGGAGGTCCCACCGCCCGAGGACCCGAGGCCGGTGGGAACCTCCTCCGGGCGTACCGCCGACGGGTGCGGGGAGCACGCGGGCTCCCCCGCCCCGGCGTCTTCGGACATCCGCGGTCCGGGGAGGAGAGGGGACGGACTAGCGGACGAGGCCCCAGCGGAAGCCGAGTGCCACGGCGTGTGCCCGGTCGGAAGCCCCGAGCTTCTTGAACAGCCGCCGCGCATGGGTCTTCACCGTGTCCTCGGACAGGAACAGCTCGCGTCCGATCTCGGCGTTGGAGCGGCCGTGGCTCATGCCCTCCAGCACCTGGATCTCACGGGCGGTGAGCGTCGGCGCGGCGCCCATCTCCGCCGAGCGCAGCCGCCGCGGCGCCAGCCGCCAGGTCGGGTCGGCCAGCGCCTGGGTGACCGTGGCCCGCAACTCGGCGCGCGAGGCGTCCTTGTGCAGGTAGCCGCGGGCGCCCGCGGCGACGGCCAGCGCGACGCCGTCGAGGTCCTCGGCCACGGTCAGCATGATGATGCGGGCGCCGGGGTCGGCCGACAGCAGGCGCCGCACGGTCTCGACGCCGCCCAGACCGGGCATCCGGACGTCCATCAGGATGAGATCGGAGCGGTCGGCACCCCAGCGGCGGAGGACTTCCTCGCCGTTGGCCGCCGTCGTCACACGTTCCACGCCGGGCACGGTCGCGACCGCGCGGCGCAGCGCCTCTCGGGCAAGCGGGGAGTCGTCGCAGACGAGGACGGAAGTCATGATCGCCCTCCGCAGCTCATGCGCATCACCTTAGGCCTCCAGGGCTGGTACGAATCGTCACCTGTGCGGTTGACCGTCCCGGACATCCGTCCGGCACTTGTCCGCGTCAACCGCCTCCGCACACTCAACGACGGTCACCCGAAAGAGTTACGGTCTTCGGCGCCCGCTTTCAACACCCTACGTGATGGGACCGACACGGAGGGGCTATCCCGCGCAGTTCAACAGCCGTGTCGTCATTTGCCCTGTTTGGCGGGTTTTCTTTTCATTGGTCGCGTCTGCCGCAAGAATTGCGAAGATACATATTTACATCTACTCATACCGTGGATGTACGGTCGTGACTGTTCTCGACTGGTTCACCAGCATCAGTTCGCTTCCGAGAGGACAAGCCATGGCAGATTTCTCCCGCCTTCCGGGCCCCAACGCCGATCTGTGGGACTGGCAGCTGCTGGCCGCCTGTCGGGGAGTCGACAGTTCGCTGTTCTTCCACCCCGAAGGAGAGCGGGGGGCGGCGCGCAGCGCGCGCGAGGCGTCCGCCAAGGAGGTGTGCATGCGCTGCCCGGTCCGGGCGGAGTGTGCCGCCCACGCGCTCACGGTGCGTGAGCCGTACGGAGTGTGGGGCGGGTTGACCGAGGACGAGCGCGAGGAGCTGATGGGCCGCGCCCGCAACCGCCTGGTCGGTGCCACCGGGGCGTAGCCGCGCCGCCGCGCGGGAGGCCGCGGCGATCCGCGAAGAACCCCTGGCACCCCGCTCCGTGAAGTCCCGTGAGAAATCCGTGAAGACCCGTGGAGAAACGTCCCCGCGCGTCCGCGCGCCGGGCGCCCGGCGACCCGGGCGCGGACGCGCCTCAGCGGCGGGCCGTGGCCGACAGCCGGTCCAGCATGGCGGCGACCGCCGGAACGCGGGCCAGGTCGGGCAGGGTCAGCGCCACCACCTCGCGCCGCACCTCCGGACTGATCCGCACGGTCCTGACGCCCCTCGGGCGCACCGACTCGATCGCCAGCTCGGACAGCACGGCCACCCCCAGACCCGCCCCGACCAGCCCCACCACGGCCGGGTAGTCGTCGGTGGCGAAGTCGATCCGCGGGGTGAAGCCCGCCTTCTCGCAGATCGTCACCAGATGGCTGCGGCAGCGCGGACAGCCCCCGATCCAGGACTCCCCGGCCAGTTCCTTGAGGTCCACGCCCTCCGCCCGCGCCAGGTGGTGGTCCTCCGGGACCAGCCCGACGAGCCGGTCGGTGAGCAACGGCCGGACCACCAGGTCCTCCCACTCGTACTCCTCCCCCGCCGCGCCGGCGGGATCCGCGTAGCGGTAGGCGAGCGCGATCTCGCACTCCCCCTCGCGGACCATCTCCGCCGAGCGCGGCGGCTGCGCCTCGACCAGCGACACCCGGGCACCGGGGTGGTCCGCGCGCATCGCGGCCACGGCCGCGGGCACCAGCGCGGAGCTGGCGCTGGGGAAGGACACCAGGCGCACCCGGCCCGCGCGCAGCCCCGCGATGGCGGCGACCTCCTCCTCGGCGGCGGTCAGCCCGGCCAGGATTCCGGCCGCGTGCCGCACCAGCGCCTCGCCCGCCTCCGTCAGACGCGTCTCGCGTCCGGTGCGGACCAGCAGCGGGGTGCCGGCGGACTGCTCCAGTGACTTCATCTGCTGGCTGACGGCGGGCTGCGTGCAGCCCAGTTCGCGGGCGGCGGCGGAGAACGACCCCGTGCGGGCCACGGCGCGCAGCACACGGAGGTGACGGGCCTCGATCATCCTCCAACCATAAGCAAGGCTTGGCCAAGGGATCGGATATTTACTCGTCCCTTTGGGCGATGCCGCTCTAAGCTGCCCGGCATGCGGCTTCTCTCCGTGAATCTGGCCCGGCCCCACTCGGCCGACTACACCAACTCCCCCACCGGGATCACCGGCATCGACAAGCGCCCGGCCGACGGCCCGGTCGCCGTGGCCGCCCCCGGCCCCAGGGGCGTGGGCGGCAGCGGACTCGCCGGCGACGTCATCGGCGACCTGCGGCACCACGGCGGCGACCACCAGGCCGTGTACGCCTTCGCCCGGGAGGACCTGGACGACTGGGAGACGGCCCTCGGCCGCGCACTGCCCAACGGGGTGTTCGGCGAGAACCTCACCACCGAGGGCGTCGACGTCAACGGCGCCCTGATCGGCGAACGCTGGCGCGTCGGGCCCGAGGTGGTGCTGGAGGTCGCCACCACCCGCATCCCCTGCCGCACGTTCGCGGGCTGGCTGGGGGAGAAGGGCTGGATGAAGCGGTTCACGCAGGCCGCCGCGCCCGGCGCGTACCTGCGGGTGGTGGAGCCCGGCGAGATCCGCGCCGGGGACCGGGTCGAGATCGCGTACCGGCCGGACCACGAGGTGACGACCTCGTTCCTCTTCCGCGCGCTGACCACCGAGCGGGAGCTGCTCCCCCGCGTTCTGGCGGCCGGGGAGGCCCTGCCACCGGAGGAGCGCGGATGGGCACGGGAGTACGCCGCGAAGTACGCCTCCTGACGCGCGGCGCCCGTGGCGCGCCCCGCCCGGCCGGATAGCGTGCCCGTATGACGACTGCACTGATCACAGGAGCCACGGCGGGCATAGGCGCGGCCTTCGCCCGGCGGCTGGCGCGTGACGGACACGATGTGGTCCTGGTCGCCCGGGACACCGAACGGCTGCGCCGGCAGGCCACCGAACTGCACGACCGGCACGGTGTCGAGGCGTCCGTCCTCACCGCGGACCTCGCCACGGACGAGGGGATCGCGGCGGTCGAGGAGCGCCTGGGCGACCGCAGGCACCCGGTCGACCTGCTGGTCAACAACGCGGGCTTCGGCAACAAGGGCCGCTACCTGGACGTCCCGATGGCGGACGAGCTGCGGATGCTCAAGGTGCACTGCGAGGCCGTCCTGCGGCTGACCTCGGCCGCCGCGGCGGTGATGCGCGACCGGGGGCGGGGCGGCATCGTCAACGTGGCCTCGGTGGCGGCCTTCGTCCCGCGCGGCACCTACGGCGCCTCCAAGGCGTGGGTCGTGCAGTTCACCATGGGCGCGGCGCGGGACCTGGGCGGCACGGGGGTGCGGCTGATGGCGCTGTGCCCGGGCTTCGTGCGGACCGAGTTCCACCAGCGCGCGGGGATGTCGGCGGAGAGCGTGCCGGGGTGGATGTGGCTGAACGCGGACCGCGTGGTGGACGCGGCCATGGCCGACCTGGCCAGGGGCAAGTCCCTGTCCGTCCCGGACCCGCGCTACAAGGCGCTGCTGGGTCTGGCCCGGCTGGCGCCGCGCGGCCTGGTCTCGCGCGCGTCCTCCACCACGGGCCGCTTCAGCCCGAAGTGACCGGCCCGCGGCCGACGTACGGCCGCCCCGCGGAGGCCGTCCCCGCGGACGGCAGCGCAAAGGCCCGGCCCCCCGGTGCGGGGAGCCGGGCCCTCGTACGGCGGGTGCCGTCGCCCGGCGGCTGCCTCAGTGGGCGTGGCCGTGGCCGTGGCCGTGCCCGGCGGCCTCCGGCTCCTCCTCGGCCGGCTTCTCCACGACCAGGGTCTCGGTCGTGAGCAGCAGCGACGCGATGGAGGCGGCGTTCTCCAGCGCGGAGCGGGTGACCTTCACCGGGTCGATGACGCCGGCCTTGACCAGGTCGACGTACTCGCCGGTCGCGGCGTTGAAGCCGTGGCCCTTCTCCAGCTCGGCCACCTTGGCGGTGATGACGTAGCCCTCCTGGCCGGCGTTCTCGGCGATCCAGCGCATCGGCTCGACCACGGCGCGGCGGACGACCGTGACACCGGTGGCCTCGTCGCCCTCCTTGCCGAGGTTGTCCTCCAGCACCTTGGAGGCGTGGACCAGCGCGGAGCCGCCACCGGAGACGATGCCCTCCTCGACCGCGGCGCGGGTCGCGGAGATGGCGTCCTCCAGACGGTGCTTCTTCTCCTTGAGCTCGACCTCGGTGGCCGCGCCCACCCGGATCACGCACACGCCGCCGGCCAGCTTCGCCAGCCGCTCCTGCAGCTTCTCGCGGTCCCAGTCGGAGTCGGTGGTCTCGATCTCGGCGCGGATCTGCGCGACGCGGGCCTCGACGTCCTCGCTCTTGCCGCCGCCGTCGACGATGGTGGTGTCGTCCTTGGTGACGGTCACGCGGCGGGCGGTGCCCAGCACGTCCAGGCCGACCTGGTCGAGCTTGAGGCCGACCTCCTCGGAGACCACGGTGGCGCCGGTCAGCGTCGCCATGTCGCCGAGCATGGCCTTGCGGCGGTCGCCGAAGCCCGGGGCCTTGACGGCCACCGCGTTGAAGGTGCCGCGGATCTTGTTGACCACCAGCGTGGACAGGGCCTCGCCCTCGACGTCCTCGGCGATGATCAGCAGCGGCTTGGAGCTGTTCGCCTGGATGATCTTCTCCAGCAGGGGCAGCAGGTCCGCGATCGCGGAGATCTTGCCCTGGTGGATCAGGATGTACGGGTCCTCCAGGACGGCTTCCATCCGCTCCTGGTCGGTGACCATGTAGGGCGACAGGTAGCCCTTGTCGAAGGCCATGCCCTCGGTGAAGTCCAGCTCCAGGCCGAAGGTGTTGGACTCCTCGACGGTGATCACACCGTCCTTGCCCACCTTGTCCATCGCCTCGCCGATCAGCTCGCCGACCTGCTTGTCCTGGGCGGACAGCGCGGCGACGGCGGCGATGTCCTCCTTGGAGTCGATCGGCCGCGCGCTGGCCAGCAGGTCGTCGGAGACGGCCTTGACCGCGGCGTCGATGCCCTTCTTCAGGGCGGCCGGGGAGGCGCCGGCGGCCACGTTGCGCAGGCCCTCGCGGACCAGCGCCTGGGCCAGCACGGTGGCGGTGGTGGTGCCGTCACCCGCGATGTCGTTGGTCTTGGTCGCCACCTCCTTGACGAGCTGGGCGCCGAGGTTCTCGTAGGGGTCGTCGACCTCGACCTCGCGGGCGATGGTGACACCGTCGTTGGTGATGGTCGGAGCGCCGAACTTCTTGTCGATGACGACGTTGCGGCCCTTGGGACCGATCGTCACCTTCACCGTGTCGGCGAGCTTGTTGACACCGCGTTCGAGGGCGCGACGGGCGTCCTCGTCGAACTTCAGGATCTTCGCCATGGCTGCTCTGGGTCCTCTCGGTCCTCTCAAAAGATCCGCGCCCCGGCCCCGGCTGTATCAGACGCGGGTACCAGGGCGCGGATCACAGGCGGTCTTCGCGGCGGTGCTTACTTCTCGATGATCGCGAGAACGTCGCGAGCCGAGAGGACGAGGTACTCCTCGTTGTTGTACTTCACCTCGGTGCCGCCGTACTTGCTGTACAGAACGATGTCGCCGACCTTGACGTCGAGCGGCAGGCGGTTGCCGTCCTCGAAACGGCCCGGGCCCACGGCCAGGACGGTGCCCTCCTGGGGCTTCTCCTTGGCGGTGTCCGGAATGACCAGGCCGGAGGCCGTGGTCTGCTCGGCGTCGAGCGGCTGGACCACGATGCGGTCCTCGAGCGGCTTGATGGCAACCTTGGAGCTAGTGGCGGTCGTCACGATCCGACCTCCCCCTTCGGAGATCTCACGGGGTTTGGATGTCTGGGGTGGCGACCTGGTAGATCCGTCGTCGCGGGTGCCGGATCTGCCCGTCGCTGGGATTGGCACTCGCCCTTGGAGAGTGCCAAGGTCGAGACTAGGCGGGGGTTAGCACTCAGTCAACCGGAGTGCCAACGCACGGCGCGTTGCGCGCCCTCGCGCCGGTACGCTGGCCGCGTACCGCGTCGCACCGCGCCAAGGTGCCCGCCGTGAGGAGTGCCGCCGATGACCTCCGAGCCCCTGCCCGACTGGTTCCACCCGCCCCCGGGCGGCTGGACCGCCGACGACCTGGACCGGCTGCCGCCGTCCGCTCCCCGCTTCGAACTGATCGACGGAGCCCTCGTGATGAGGTCGCCGCAGACCTCGTTCCACAGCCGGGTCATGCGGAGGCTGGCCAACGCCATAGAGGTCGCCGCTCCACATCACCTGTGGGTCGAGGTCGAGATGACCGTCCGGCTGGGCGAGCGGCAGCGCCCCGAGCCGGACGTCCTGGTGGTCGACGCTCCGCCCCGCGACGACCGCACCTCCTACCTCCCCGAGGAGGTCGTGCTCGTCGTCGAGATCGTCTCCGAGGAGTCGGCGGTACGCGACCGCGAGACCAAGCCGCTGAAGTACGCCAAGGCCGGCATCCGGCACTTCTGGCGGGTGGAGAAGGAGAATCGCGCGCCGGTGGTGCACGTCTACGAACTGGACGACACCACCGGCTCCTACGTCCCCACCGGCATCCACCGCGACAAGCTCGTCGTCCCGGTCCCCTTCCCCATGGAGATCGACCTGACCACGCTGTACCGCCGCTGAGATGATGACCCGGTGCGCAGTACACCGGCCGACGCCCCGTCCGACTCCCCGACCGACCCCGTCTCCGCCTTCCGCGCCCTGCTGACCGACGAGGGGCAGGACCTCCTGGCGGAACTGCGGTCCTACGACCCCGGACAGGAGCTGGCCGTCGCCACCCGGCTGCGCCGGGACCACCCCGCCGGGCTGGTCTCGGCCGCCCTCGGGCAGGCCCGGCTGCGGCAGCGGGCGGCGGCGAAGTTCGGTCCCGAGGACGCGGGCCGGATGTACTTCACGCCCGACGGCGTGGAGCAGGCCACCCGCGCGAGCGTGGCCGCGTACCGCGCCGGGCGCTTCGCCGCCCTCGGGGTGCGGCGGCTGGCCGACCTGTGCTGCGGCGTCGGCGGCGACGCCATCGCGCTGGCCCGTGCCGGAATCGAGGTCCTGGCCGTCGACCGCGATCCGCTGACCTGCGCGGTCGCCCGCGCCAACGCCGAGGCGCTGGGCCTGGCGGACCGCATCGAGGTGCGCTGCGCGGATGTGACGGAGGTCGGCCTCGACGGCTTCGACGCCGTCTTCGCCGACCCGGCCCGCCGGGGCGGACGCGGCCGGATCTTCGATCCCGAGGCGTACTCGCCCCCGCTGTCCTGGGCCGTCGGGGCCGCCCGGCAGGCTCCGTACGCCGCCCTGAAGGTCGCCCCGGGCATCCCCCACGAGGCGGTGCCGGGGGACGCGGCGGCGGAGTGGATCTCCGACGGCGGGGAGGTGAAGGAGGCCGTGCTGTGGTTCGGCGTCCGGCCGGAGGTGCGCGCCACCCTCCTGCCGGGCCCCCGCACACTGGTCGGCGCCGGCCTGCCGAACCCTCCGGCCGGTCCGGTCGGCCGCTACCTCTACGAGCCGGACGGCGCGGTCGTCCGCGCCCACCTGGTCGCGGAGGTGGCCGAGCGGGTCGGCGGGCGGCTGATCGACCCGACGATCGCCTACGTCACGGGCGACGAGCTGCGCCCGGTGCCGTACGCGAGCGCGTACGAGATCACGGACGTGCTCCCCTTCAACGTCAAGCGGCTCAGGGCGCTGCTGCGCGAGCGCGGCGTGGGCACGGTCACGGTCAAGAAGCGCGGCTCGGCCGTCGAACCGGAGGAATTGCGTCGGAAGCTGAAACCCACCGGCCCGAACGCGGTCACGGTCTTCCTCACCCGTGTCGCGGGCGCCCCGACGGTGCTCCTGGGCCACCCCGTCCGCTGACCGACCCGCCGGCCGCGGGCCGCGCCGCCCCGGCCGGTTGCCGCCGGCCGGGGCGTCCTGGTAGGCAGGCGCGATGGTGGACCGCCTGTTCTCCGATCCCTCCCTCGCCGCCCTCTACGACGCGGTCTGCGCGGAGCGGGGCGACTTCGACGACTTCTACCTGCCGCTGGTGATGTCCGCGCCGTCCGTGCTCGACGTCGGCTGCGGGACGGGCGTGCTGCTGCGCCGGGCGCGGGAGGCCGGGCACACCGGGCGGCTGTGCGGGCTCGACCCGGCCGCCGCCATGCTCGGCCTGGCGGCCCGTGGGCGGGAGGACGTCGAGTGGGTGCTCGGCGACCTCGGCTCGGTGCGCTGGGAGCGGGAGTTCGACCTGGTCGTCATGACCGGGCACGCCTTCCAGGTGCTGCTCGGGGACGACGAGCTGCGGGGCGCGCTCGCCGCCGTACGGTCGGCCCTCACCGACGACGGCCGCTTCGTGTTCGAGACCCGCAACCCGGCGGCCCGGGCGTGGGAGCGGTGGACGCCGGAGAACGCGGTCGAGGTGACCGGGCCCGACGGCGCCGCGGTGCGGTACTGGGCGGAGGTCGCCACCCCGGTGGCGGGCGACACCGTCCGCTTCGCCCAGTTCTACGACGGACCCCGGTGGAAGGAACCGCAGGTCAGTTGGAGCACCCTGCGGTTCCTCGGCGTGGACGCGCTCGACGCCTTCCTGGCCGGGGCCGGTCTGGCCGTCCGGGAGCGGTACGGCGACTGGGACCGGAGCCCGCTGACCGCCGGTAGCCCGGAGATCATCACCGTCGCCGCGCGCCGCGGGGCGGCGTAGGACCGGCCGGACGGATCGCCGGTCCGACCGCCACCGGGACGGACCGGGTATCGCGGCCGGTCCGTCTCCCCGTACGGGTGACGGCCGCACGTTCCGGCCCCGCGCCCCGCGGCCTCCGGACAATCGCCCTGGGGGCACCCGACGCGGCGTAGCCTGACATCAGCCACAGGGAAGGACAGCGATGACCGCCGATCCCGTCACCGAGCCGATGAACGAGCCGCAGGACCCCATCGATCTGTTGGCCGCGCTCCAGGGGGCATCCGATGTGCCGCTGCGAGCCGAGTACATCGAAGGGCTCCCCGTCTTGACGCCACCGGCCGACCACAGGCACAACACGGGTGCCTTCCGGCTCGCTGTCCAGCTCACCTCCGCCGGAGTGGGTTCCGCGGGCATCGGGAACGGCTACTGCTTCGATGCCCGGCACGAGGCCACGCGACGCGCACCCTGCTGATCCCCGACTTCTACGTCATGCGCCGTGAGCCCACCGAACTCGACGAGGCGTACCGCAGGGCGCACAGGGGCTGGTACTCCATCGACCTGCTCGCCCTGGCGGGGGAGATCACCTCCACCAACCACGAGACGGACACCGGCCCGAAGTACCGCAGCTACGCCGCCGCCGGGGTGCCGGTCCACGTGCTCGTCCACCGGCAGGAGAAGAAGGCCTACGCCTTCTCCGACCCGGTGCGGGAGGAGGACCCGGCCGAGGCGCGCTACGCGACCAGGGTCGAGGTCGACCTCGGCCGCCGCCTCCCCCTGCCCGGGCCCTACCCGGCGCTGGACACCGCGCCGCTGCTGGAGGGCTAGGCTCCCGCGCGTCCCGGTCCCGGGGCGGGGCCGCCGCCCGTCACTCCCGCACGTCCGCCCTCTCGAAGCGCCAGCGGTGGACCGGGCGGTGGAGCAACCTCTCGGGCGGGGAGGGGAGTTCGGGGAGGTCGTCGGCGTCGTGGGGCGCGTCCCACCAGGTGATGACCAGGACCCGGTCGGCCGGGGCGGTGAAGGTCTCGCGGCGCAGCGGGACGGGGTCGAGCACCTGGGCGCGGACCCACTCCAGCAGTTCCGCGCCGCGTCCGGCGGCCGCGCGGGCCTCCCACATCAGAGCGACGGTCATGGGGACGATTCTGCCGTCCCGGCCGGTGGGGGCGGCGTGCGGTCGCGGGCGCACGCAGCCTTGCTTTTGCCTCCCCGTTGGCCGATAACACTGTCGTCAGACGAGGACCCGGCCGGGTGCGGGCCGGGCACGGGACCCGCCGGACCGGACGGGCGGTGCCCGGCGCGGGGTCCTCGCGGGCAACGGCCGATCGCCCCCGGACGACGACAGGGGAAGCACATGTCACAGCGCGGTGACCTCCGGCATCGCAGGGCCACGCTGGAGAGCGAGTGGTCCCGCTGGGTGCCCCGGCTGAGGGCCGCCGGCCTGGTGCCCAGCGGCGGCGGGGCGCTGCGCCGGGAGGTGACCGAGTCCTGGATGCGCTCGCTGCCCAGCGTGGACCCCGGCCGGGACAGCGCCCCGGTCTCCGACGGGGGCGCGGTGCACCGCCGCTGGGCCGACTCGCCGCTGCGGCGGCCGGTCGACGACCTCGCCGACGAGCTGCGCGGCATCGCCGACGACGCCGGGTTCATCACCGCGGTCACCGACGAGTCCGGAACCATCCTGTGGACGTGCGGCGGCCGGGCCATGCGCCGCCGGGCCGAGCGGGTCAACTTCGCGCCCGGCGGGCGGTGGGACGAGCAGGCCATGGGCACCAACGCCCTGTCCCTCGCCCTGCGCACCGGCCGCCCCAGCACCGTGTTCTCGGCCGAACACCTGGTCACGGCGCTGCACGGCTGGGTCTGCTACTGCGCGCCGATCCACGGCCCGGACGGACGCGTCCTCGGCGTGCTGGACCTGTCCACCACCTGGGACCGCTCGCACCCGCTGGCCATGTCCACCGTGCGCACCCTGGTGTCCGCCATGGAGGCCAGGCTGCGCGCCGACCCGCCCGCCCGCCCGGCCGGCGACCCGCCCCCGGTGCGGCTGGACTGCCTGGGCACCGGGAAGGCCGTACGGGGCGACCGGCCCCTGCGGCTGCGCCCGCGGCAACTGGAGATCCTCACCCTGCTGGCGCTGGAGCCGGACGGTTTCTCCCCGGACAGGCTCCGCGAGGCCCTGTACGGCGACCGTGCCGTCACCGCCTCCACCTTCAAGGCGGAGATCTCCCACCTGCGCCGGGCGCTGGGCGGCGGCGTCGCCACCCGCCGGTACGCGCTGACCGCGCCGGTCTCCTGCGACGCCGTCGACGTGCTGCGGGCGCTGGAGGACGGTGACACGGCGACCGCCCTGCGGCACTACCGCGGCCCGCTGCTGCCCCGGTCCGAGGCGCCGGGGATCGAGGAGTGGCGGACGCGTCTGGAGGTCGCCGTGCGGGAGGCCGTCCTGGCGGGCACCAGCGCGGAGCACGCCCTGCGCTACGGCGAGCGGGCGCCGTACGACGCGGAGGTGCACGAACACGCGCTGCGCCTGTTGGGGCCGGGCGACGCCCGCCGCGCGATCGCGGCCGGCCGGCTGACCACCGCCCTGCGCGACTGACGTCCCCACGCCGACCCCACGCCGACCCGCGCCAACCTCGCGCCAACCTCGCGGAGTCAGAGTGAACCGCGTCACGGCGGCCCGGCCGCCGTACCGACCCCCTGCCATCCACCGAGGAGAGCCGCCATGGTGTACGCGCAGCCAGGAACCGACGGCAGCATCGTCAGCTTCGCCCGCCGGTACGACAACTTCATCGGAGGTGACTGGGTCGCCCCCGCGGAGGGCCGGTACTTCGAGAACGTCTCGCCGGTGACCGGCAAGGTCTTCTGCGAGGCCGCCCGCTCCACCGCCGCGGACGTCGAGCTGGCCCTGGACGCCGCCCACGCCGCCGCCGGGCAGTGGGGCCGCACCTCCACCACGGAGCGGGCCAACATACTGAACCGGATCGCGGACCGGATCGAGGAGAACCTCGAGAAGATCGCCGTGGCCGAGACCTGGGAGAACGGCAAGCCGGTACGCGAGACGCTGGCCGCCGACATCCCGCTGGCCGTGGACCACTTCCGCTACTTCGCCGGGGTCGTCCGCGCCCAGGAGGGCGGCATCTCCGAGATCGACGCCGACACCGTCGCGTACCACTTCCACGAGCCGCTCGGCGTGGTCGGCCAGATCATCCCGTGGAACTTCCCGATCCTGATGGCCGCGTGGAAGCTGGCGCCCGCGCTGGCCGCCGGCAACTGCGTGGTCATCAAGCCGGCCGAGCAGACCCCCGTCAGCCTGCTGCTGGTGGTCGAGCTGATCGCCGACCTGCTTCCGCCGGGCGTGCTCAACGTCGTCAACGGCTTCGGCGTCGAGGCGGGCAAGCCGCTCGCGTCCAGCCCGCGCGTGGCCAAGGTGGCCTTCACCGGCGAGACCACCACCGGGCGGCTGATCATGCAGTACGCGAGCGAGAACATCATCCCCGTCACGCTGGAGCTCGGCGGCAAGAGCCCGAACATCTTCCTGCCGGACGTGATGGCGGCCGACGACGAGTTCCTGGACAAGGCCGTCGAGGGCTTCGTGATGTTCGCGCTCAACCAGGGCGAGGTGTGCACCTGTCCGTCCCGGGCCCTGATCCACTCGTCGATCTACGACGAGTTCATGGCCCGCTGCGTCGAGCGCACCGAGGCCATCGTCAAGGGGGACCCGCTGGACCCGGCCACCATGATCGGCGCCCAGGCCAGCAACGACCAGTACGAGAAGATCCTCTCCTACCTCGACATCGGCCGGAAGGAGGGCGCCGAGCTGCTCACCGGCGGCGGTCCCCGCACCGTGACCGGCCTGGAGGACGGCTACTACATCGAGCCGACGATCTTCCGCGGCACCAACGACATGCGGATCTTCCAGGAGGAGATCTTCGGCCCCGTCGTCTCCGTCACCACCTACGACTCGGTCGACGAGGCCCTGAAGATCGCCAACGACACCCTGTACGGGCTCGGGGCCGGCGTGTGGTCCCGGGACGGCAACACCGCCTACCGCCTCGGCCGGGAGATCAAGGCGGGACGGGTGTGGACCAACTGCTACCACGCCTACCCGGCCCACGCGGCCTTCGGCGGCTACAAGAAGTCCGGGATCGGCCGCGAGACCCACAAGATGATGCTGGACCACTACCAGCAAACCAAGAACCTGCTGGTCAGCTACTCGCCGAAGAAGCTGGGCTTCTTCTGATGGCCGCCCGCACCAGGCGAGTGGAGCTCACCCCGGCCGCCGAGGACCTGGTGCGGCGGCTGGCCGCCCGGCACGGACCGCTGATGTTCCACCAGTCCGGGGGCTGCTGCGACGGCAGCGCTCCCATGTGCTACCCGCGCGGCGAGTTCCGGGTCGGGGCCTCGGACGTCCTGCTCGGCCACGTGGCCGGTGACACCCCGTTCTGGATGAGCGCGGACCAGTACGCGTACTGGTGCCACACCCACCTCACCGTCGACGTGGTGACCGGCCGGGGCAGCGGCTTCTCCCTGGAGGCGCCGGAGGGCGTGCGGTTCCTGATCCGCTCCCGGCTGCTCACCGACGAGGAGCTGGAGCGCATCGCCGAGGAGCCGCCGCTGCCGACGGGCGCCGGTACGGACGGGACGGGCGAGGCGGACGGCGGGCCGGGCGGTCAGCCGTAGAGGTTCTCCCCGTCCGTCCCGTGCGCGTGGTCGTGCGCGTGGGACGCGCCCGGCACGTGCGGTTCGGTGACCGGCAGGGAGGAGTCGGCCGACAGGTCCCAGTCGGAGGGTGCGCGGCCCCGGGCGACCATCTCGGCGCCCAGGGCCGCGACCATCGCGCCGTTGTCGGTGCACAGCTTCGGGCGCGGCACCCGCAGGGTGATCCCGGCGGCCTCGCAGCGCTCCTCGGCCAGGGCGCGCAGCCGCGAGTTGGCGGCGACGCCGCCGCCGATCATCAGGTGGTCCACGCCCTCGTCCTTGCAGGCGCGGACCGCCTTGCGGGTCAGCACGTCGACGACCGCCTCCTGGAAGGACGCCGCGACGTCCGCGACCGGCACCTCCTCGCCCGCGTTCCGCTTGGCCTCGATCCAGCGGGCGACGGCGGTCTTCAGGCCGGAGAAGGAGAAGTCGTACGGCGCGTCGCGCGGACCGGTGAGGCCGCGCGGGAAGGCGATGGCCTCCGGATCGCCCTCGCGGGCGAAGCGGTCGATCACCGGGCCGCCGGGGAAGCCGAGGTTCAGCACCCGGGCGACCTTGTCGAAGGCCTCGCCCGCCGCGTCGTCGATGGTCGCGCCCAGCGGCCGTACGTCGGAGGTGATGTCGGCCGACAGCAGCAGCGAGGAGTGGCCGCCGGAGACCAGCAGGGCCATGGTCGGCTCGGGCAGCGCGCCGTGTTCGAGCTGGTCGACGCAGATGTGGGAGGCGAGGTGGTTGACGCCGTACAGCGGCTTGCCCAGCGCGTAGGCGTACGCCTTGGCGGCCGAGACGCCGACGAGCAGCGCGCCCGCCAGGCCGGGCCCGGCGGTGACGGCGATGCCGTCGAGGTCGCTCGCGGCGACCCCGGCCTCCTTCAGGGCGCGCTCGATGGTGGGGACCATCGCCTCCAGGTGGGCGCGGCTGGCGACCTCCGGCACCACGCCGCCGTACCGGGCGTGCTCGTCCACGCTGGAGGCCACCGCGTCGGCGAGCAGGGTGCGTCCGCGCACGATGCCCACGCCGGTCTCGTCGCAGGAGGTCTCGATGCCGAGGACCAGGGGTTCGTCAGCCATGGGTCGTTCCTTGGTGTTCCGTCGGGTCGGCTGGATCGGCCGCGTCGGCCGGGCGGCGCATCACGAGGGCGTCCACGTTGCCCGGCTGGTAGTAGCCGCGGCGCAGGCCGATCACCTCGAAGCCGAAGCGTTCGTACAGGCGCTGGGCGCGGACGTTGTCCACCCGGACCTCCAGCAGGACCTCCCGGCACTCGAAGTCGGTGGCGGCGGTCAGGAGGCCGGTGAGCAGGCGGGCGCCGAGGCCGGTGCCCCAGTGGTCGCGGGCGGCGGCGATGGTCTGGACGTCGCCGGTGCCGCCCGCGGCGGCCAGCCCGCCGTAGCCGACGATGCGCCCGTCGGGGGCCTCGGCGACGAGGTAGCGGCGGGAGGCGCGCGGGCCGCGGGCCCGGGCGAGCTCGGACCAGAACAGGGCGGGCGACCAGGCGTCGTGCGGGAACAGGTCCTTCTCCAGTTCCAGCACCGGTTCGATGTCCCACCAGCGCATCTCGCGCAGGACGGTCTCGTGCGCGGCGGGGACGGCGGGGGCGGCCTCGATCACCGGGGCGTGACCACCTTGTAGTTCGCGGGCACCTTCGCGTCCGGCCGCCGCAGGTACAGCGGCAGGGGCGGCAGGAAGCCGTCGCCGCCGGCCCGCAGCCTCTCGGCGGCCAGCGCCGCCAGCGCGGCGGCCGAGGCGTGCTCGGGCAGGTCGTGGCGCACGCCGGTGAAGGTGTCCGCGTACAGCCGTGCCCCCGCGCCCACCGCGGGGACGCCCTCGACCAGCTCGGCGATCGCGGCCGGGCGGTCCACGGCCGGGTCGCCCAGGCGGGTGCGGGCGTCGGCGTAGCGGGCCCAGTAGACCTCCTTGCGGCGGGCGTCGGTGGCGACCGTGAAGGGGCCCTCCAGCCCGGCGGTCCCGGCGGCGTACGCGATGCCGTCCAGCGTGCACAGGCCGTGCACGGGGATGTCCCGGGCGGCCCCGATGGTCGTCGCCGTCATCAGGCCGACCCGCAGCCCGGTGTAGGGGCCCGGGCCGACGCCGACGACGATGCCGGTCACGTCGCCGAGTCCGGCGCCCGCCGCGGCCAGGACGCGGTCGACGGCCGGGAGCAGCAGTTCGCCGTGGCGGCGGGCGTCCACCTCGTCCGCGGCGGCAAGGGTGCGCTCGCCGTCGTGCAGGGCGACGGTGACGGCGGGGGTGGCGGTGTCAAGAGCGAGCAGCAGCACGCTTTTAGCGTACGGCCCGCCGGGACCCCGCGGCTCCACGGCTGCTGCTACGGTCAGCGTACGATCAGACCGGTCGGAGACCGGAGCGCGGGAGGCGGACGAGACGGTGGCACGCAGCAGCGCGGGAGCGGTCGTGGCCGGGCTGACCGCGGCAGCCCTCGCCGTCGTCGGATTCCTGGCCTACCAGGCGGACGCCGCGCAGGACCGGCGGGGCTCCGACACCGCGCGCAAGCCCGCGGCGTCGGCCTCCCCCTCCCCCGGCGCGGAGAAGAAGGAGCGCGAGAGGCGCGAGCGGACCGCGCTGCCGCCCGGCTCGGGCACCGGCGAGCGCGTCGTCTACTCCCTGGGCAGCCGCCGGGTCTGGCTGGTGGGCGCGAACGAGAGGGTCACCCGGACCTACGAGGTCGTCCCCGGCGCGGTGGACCCGCCGCCGGGCGAGTACAGCGTGTCCTCCCGCAGCGAGCGCGTCACCGGAAGCGACGGGGTGCCGGTGGCCCATGTGGTGCTGTTCACGCAGGTGAACGGGGTCGTGGTCGGGTTCAGCGCGGCGGTGGACGGTTCGCTGCCCGAGGGGCCGCCGCGGCAGGGGACGGGCGGCATCCGCGAGCGGGCCGCGGACGGCGAGGCGATGTGGCGGTTCGCGACGCTCGGGACCAAGGTCGTCGTCGTCCCCTGATAGATCCTGTGGTTGATCCTGACCGTTTTGGGTCGGCTTTGCCGTTCCGTTCTTCGGGAAGAGTGCGGAAGCAGGACGGGGGAGACAGCACCGAAGGAAGGCGGAGCGGATGCGCATCGATCTCACGGGCAGGACGGCACTGGTCACCGGTTCCACCGGAGGAATCGGGGCGGCGATCGCCACCGGCCTGGCCCGGGCCGGCGCCCGGGTCGCGGTCAACGGCCGCACGCCGACGTCCGTCGCGGCGGCCGCCGGGCGGATCCGCGGGCAGGTGGCGGACGCGGAGATCGTGGAGGTCGCCGCCGACATCACCACCGAGGACGGCGCGGCGCGCGTGGCCGAGGCCCTGCCCGACGTCGACATCCTGATCAACAACCTCGGCATCTTCGGCCCCCGGCCCGCCCTGGAGATCACCGACGACGAGTGGCGGCGCTACTTCGAGGTGAACGTCCTGTCGGCCGTCCGCCTGACGCGCGCGTACGTCCCCGGCATGGTCGGACGGTCCTGGGGGCGCGTGCAGTACATCGCCAGCGACTCGGCCGTCGTCACGCCGGTGGAGATGATCCACTACGGCATGTCCAAGACCGCGCTGCTCGCCGTCGCCCGGGGCTGGGCGAAGGAGGTGGCGGGCAGCGGCGTCACCGTGAACTCCGTCCTCGCCGGCCCGACCCACACCGGCGGGGTGGAGGAGTTCGTCCGCGAGCTGGTGGGCCGGGACCTGCCCTGGGACGAGGCGCAGCGCGCCTTCATGCGCGAACACCGGCCGCAGTCGCTGCTCCAGCGGCTGATCGAGCCGGAGGAGATCGCCAACATGGTCGTCTACCTCAGCTCGCCGCTGGCATCGGCGACGACGGGCGGCGCCGTCCGCGTCGACGGCGGCTACGTCGACGCGATCCTCCCCTGACCTCACGGCCCATCACGTTTACGTCCGCTTTCAACCGAACAAACGCTTCACATCGACAGAGGTGAGCGTGCGGTGAGCGCACGGCCGGAGGGGCGGAAGCAGTGGCACTGGAGACAGAGAAGACCGCCGAAAGGGCCGGGGAACAGCAGGTCCTGACGGAACGCAGAGAGACCGAGAAGGAGCGCGCCGACCGCCGGTGGACGGAGCTGCTCCAGGAGGTCCGGGTGGCCCAGATGGGCATTCAGATCCTGCTCGGCTTCCTGCTGAGCGTCGCCTTCACCGAGCGCTTCGAGGACCTCGGCGCGGCGGACCGCACCATCTACGTCGTCACGGTCGCGCTGGGGTCGGCGGCCACCGGCACGCTGATAGCCCCGGTCGCCCTGCACCGTTTCGTCACCGGGCACCAGATGAAGCCCCAGACGGTGGAGTGGGCCTCCCGGCTCACCATCACCGGGCTGGTCCTGCTGCTGTGCACCGTCACCTGCGCGCTGCTGCTGATCCTGCGCGTGGTGCTGCACAACGGCATGGCGTGGTGGATCGTCGGCGCGCTCTTCCTGTGGTTCGTGGCCTGCTGGTTCCTGCTGCCCGCCTGGGCCCGCCACACCCGGGGCGGGGCCGGCAGCCGGTGAGCCCGACCGGCGGGGCCGCCCCGGCCGCCGGGCGGCGCGGGGGCGGGCGTCAGGCCGCCGCGGCCCCGGAGCCGTCGCCGCCCTCGCGCCGCCCGTGGGCAGGGGGCGTCGAGACCGCGTCGGCCGCGGCGCACGAGGCCAGCAGCTCGCTCATCGGCACCGGACCGCACCCCGGGGACGGTCCGCGGTGCGCCGCCGCGTGGTCGGCCCGGACGCCGGACGGCGCGGGGGCGGACTCGCTCCCAGCGGTGGGCTCGGGCTCCCGTTCGTGGGCCTCCATGGATCCTCCCGTGGCTCCTGGGGCGAGAGTGGTTAGGCATGCCTAACCACGTCCTGTCCTCCATGTGACCACGCCGGGGCCGCCGCGCGCAACATCTTGCCGACACCGTGTCGGAACGTGGCGCGCGGCCTTACGCCGGAGCCTCCAGGACGGACAGGTCCTCCCCGGTCCAGCGCGCGCCGATCCCGGTCACCGTCACCGTCCGCACGTCGTGGTCCTCCGGGCCGCCGTCCGCCGCGGCCCCGGCCGGGGCCGTCCCCACGGCCCGTTCGATGAACACGTGCAGCCGGTCCTCCGAGAGTTCCTCGACCTTGCCCTCGCCCCACTCCACGACCACCACCGAATCCGGCAGCGACACGTCCAGGTCCAGGTCCTCCATCTCCTCCAGACCGCCGTCGAGCCGGTAGGCGTCCACGTGCACCAGCGGGGGGCCGTCCCCGAGCGGGGGGTGCACCCGGGCGATGACGAAGGTCGGCGAGGTGACCGCACCGCGCACGCCCAGGCCCTCGCCCAGTCCCCGGGCCAGGGTGGTCTTGCCGGCGCCCAGCTCCCCGGTGAGCAGGACGAGGTCGCCGGGCCGCAGCAGCCGGGCCAGCCTCCGTCCGGTCTCCCGCATGCGGTCAGGGGTGTCGACGACGATCCGTACGGCGGTCCCCGGGGTGCTTCCCGGGCTGCTCCCCGGACGGGTGCCGGGGGCCGTCTCCGCGGTCGGGTGGTGCGGTGTGTCCATGGTTGTGGATGGTACGCGTCAGCAGCTCGGCCAGTCGGTCGCCGACCAGCCCGGGCCGCTCCAGCATCACCAGGTGCCCGGCGCCCTCCACGACCACCAGGTCCGCGTCGGGCAGCACCGCGGCCATCGCCTCGCTGTGCTCGCGCGGGGTGAGCAGGTCCCGGTCGCCGGTGAGTATCAGCGCGGGCCGTCCGCCGTCGAAGGCGGCCAGCGCGGCGGTCTTCTCGTGCTCGGCGAAGGCCGGGTAGAAGTCCGCGACCACGTCGACCGGCACCGACTCGATCAGCCGCTCCGCGAAGCGCGCCACCCCGGGGTCGATGTCGCGCTCCCCGAACGAGTACCGCTTGACCAGGCCCGTGAAGAGGTCCGCGGTGGCCCGCCGGCCCCGCTCGACCAGGTCGGCCCGCGCCGCCAGCGTCCTCAGCACGCCCGGGGCCAGCCGCCGCAGCGCCCGGGCCCCGGCGGCGGGCAGCCCGTACGTCACCTCCGTCAGCCCGCCCGCCGAGGTGCCCAGGAGCGCCACGCCGGCCACGCGCTCGGCGACGTACTCCGGGTACAGGGCGGCCAGTGCCATCACCGTCATGCCGCCCATGGAGTGCCCGACGAGGACGACCGGCCCCTCGGGCACGGCGGCGTCGAGCACCGCCTTCAGGTCGTGTCCGAGCCGGTCGATGGTCACCGGCACCCCGGTCCGGCCGCGTCCGGACCGGCCGTGGCCGCGCTGGTCCCAGTAGACGGCGCGCAGGGCGGGCATGGGGGGCGTGGTGGGCGCGGAGCCGCGCAGGGCGGCGCGCTGGAAGTGCCAGACGTCCTGCCCGAGGCAGTAGCCGTGGCTGAACACCACCGTGGGCGCCCCGGCCGCGTTCCCGTCCCCGTTCCCGTCTCCGTTCCCGCCGTCGGTCCCGCCCGGGTCGTCGGTCTCGTAGTACAGCTCCGTGCCGTCGTCGGCCGTGGCCCGGCCCGGGGTACCGCGCAGCGAGCCGTACGGGTCCTCGGCGTCCAGGGCCAGCCGGGCCCTGCGGCGTACGGCGCGGTGCACCGTCAGCCGCTCGACGGCCACGCCCGCGGCGACCCCGGCGGCGGCGAAGCCCAGCGCCGCGCCGGCGATTCCCGCGCGGCGCACCCACCCCCGGCCGGCCGTGTCGGTCATGCCCGGGTCACGCGTCCGCGTTCAGGTGGACGCGCGGCACCCGGACGCCGATCCGGGTCACGATCTCGTACGCGATGGTGCCCACCGCCCGCGCCCAGTCCTCGGCCGTGGGCTCGCCGCCGTCGCCGGGGCCGAAGAGGACCGCCTCGTCCCCGGCCTCGGCCGTGTCCCCGCCCAGGTCCACCACGAACTGGTCCATGGCCACCCGTCCGGCGACCGTCCGCCACTTCCCCGCCACCAGCACCGGCCCGCAGCCGGAGGCGTGCCGGGGGATGCCGTCGGCGTAGCCGGCCGGGACCAGGGCCAAGGTGGTGTCGCCGGGGGTGGTGTAGTGGTGGCCGTAGCTCACCCCGTGCCCGGCCGGCACCCGCTTGACCAGGGCGAGGCGGGCGCGCAGGGTCATCACCGGGCGCAGCCCGAAGTCCTGGGGCGTGCCGACCTCGGGCGAGGGCGAGAGGCCGTAGACCGAGACCCCGGTGCGCACCAGGTCGAAGTGCGCCTCGGGGAGCGTGAGCGTGGCGGGCGAGTTGGCGATGTGCCGCACCTCCGGGTCGAGCCCGGCCCGGGCGGCGACGGCCAGGGCCTCGTGGAAGGCGGCGAGCTGCGCGGCGATGGACGGGTGGCCGGGCTCGTCGGCGCAGGCGAAGTGCGACCACAGGCCGACGACCTTCAGCGTGCCCTCCTTCTCGGCGGCGCGGGCGGCGGCGACCAGCCCGGGCCAGTCGGCGGGCTGGCAGCCGCCCCGGCCCAGCCCGGTGTCGGCCTTCAGGTGCACCCGGGCGGTACGGCCGCAGGCGCGGGCGGCGTCCGCGATCTCCTCCAGCGCCCACGGCGCGCTCGCCGACACGTCGATGTCCGCCTCGACGGCCTCGCGCCAGGGCCCGCCGGGCGTCCACAGCCAGCACAGCACCCGGCCCCGGTCCCCGGCGGCGCGCAGCGCCAGGGCCTCCTCGGGGGTGGCCGTCCCCAGCCAGGTCGCCCCGGCCTGGCGCGCGGCGCGGGCGCACGGGACCATCCCGTGGCCGTACGCGTCGGACTTCACCACGGCCATCAGGTCGGCTCCGGATGCCCGCTCCCGCAGCGCGCGGACGTTGCCGCGCAGCGCGGCGAGGTCCACCTCGGCGACGACCCGGTGGTCCGGGCGGGGCCGCGGCGCCGCGCGGGGGGCGGGGGGTTCGTTCATGGCGTCCATATCGCCCTCAGTGTCTCAGGTGCCCGCCCGGACTCACCCGGCCCGGACGCGCGCGGCCCGGACGCGCGTCGGACCGGGCCTCAGCGCGCGCTCCCCGGGCCGCCCGTGCCGTCCGCGACGTCCCGCCAGGCCCGCCGCAGGGCGGCCGCCACGTCCAGCGCACTGGTCAGCGGTGCCGCCAGCCGGCCCGCGAGGCCGTGGAGGTACGCGCCCGCCGTCGCCGCGTCCGCGGGCGCCAGCCCGGCGGCCAGCAGCGAGCCGGCCAGTCCGGAGAGCACGTCGCCGCTCCCGGCCGTCGCCAGCCAGCCGGTCCCGGTGGGGTTGACCCGCACCGGGGCGCCGCCGGTGCCGTCCCCGCCCGGCGCGGCGACCAGCGTGGTCGAGCCCTTGAGCAGCACCGTCGCCCCGTACCGCTCCGCCAGCGCCCGCACCGACGCCAGCCGTGCCGCCTCGACCTCCTCGCGCGCCGTGCCGAGCAGCGCCGCCGCCTCCCCGGCGTGCGGGGTGAGCAGCGTCGGCGCCGTACGCCCCCGGACCTGCCCGGCGTCCATCAGCCGCAGCCCGTCGGCGTCCACCAGCACCGGTACGTCCGAGGCCAGCACCTCGCGCACGGTCTCCCGCGCGTCCGGCCCGTCGCCCAGGCCGGGGCCGACGACCCACGCCTGCACCCGGCCCGCCGCCGCGGGCGGGCCGGCGGAGACCAGCGTCTCGGGGAAGCGGGCGATCACCGCGTCCGCCGCGGGCCCCGCGTACCGCACGGCCCCCGCGCCGCCGCGCAGCGCGCCCGCCACGGCGAGCACGGCCGCGCCCGGGTAGCGCCCGGAGCCCGCCGCGATCCCGACCACGCCGCGCCGGTACTTGTCGCTCCCGGCCGCCGGGCGGGGCAGCAGCGCGGCCACGTCCGCGTGCTGCGGGGCGCTGACCACCGGCCCGGCCGCCGCCAGGTACGGGCCCAGGCCGATGTCGATCAGCCGCACCGCCCCGGCGTACTCGCGCGCCGGGTCGACCAGCAGCCCCGGCTTGTGGGCGCCGAAGGTCACCGTCGCCGCCGCCCGCACCGCCACGCCGTGCACCTCGCCGGTGTCGGCGTCCACGCCGCTGGGGAGGTCCACGGCGACGACGGGCACCCCGGCGTCCTGGACGAGCCCCAGGACCTCCACCGCGTCGGGCCGCAGGCCCCCGCGGCCGCCGATGCCGACGATGCCGTCCACGACGAGGTCGGCCCGCCGCAGCAGGGCGGGGACGTCGGCGGGCACGCCCTCCAGTACGGCCGAGGGCGCCGCCACGGCCCGGCCGCCGGCCGCCCGCAGCGCGGCGAGCCCGGCACCGTGCGCCTTCTCCGGGTCGAGCAGCACGGCGGTCACCCCGGCGCCGCGCCGGGCCAGCAGCGCCCCGGCGAACAGCGCGTCGCCGCCGTTGTCGCCGCTGCCGACGAGCAGCACGACCCGGGTGCCGTACGTCCGTCCCAGCAGCCCGGCGCAGGCCGCGGCCAGCCCGGCGGCGGCGCGCCGCATCAGCGTCCCCGGCGGCAGACGTGCCATCAGTTCCCGTTCGGCGGCCCGTACGGTCTGCACGCTGTAGGCATCTCTCATGCCCCCAGTGTGACCGCGCGCCACCGCCGTCACGCCCGGGTCACCCCTCCGCCACCACCACCGCGGACGCCACCCCGGCGTCGTGGCTGAGCGACACGTGCCAGCGCCGCACCCCCAGCTCGGCCGCGCGGGCGGCGACCGTGCCGCGCACCCGCAGCGACGGCTGCCCGCTGTCGGCGGTCACCACCTCCGCGTCCGTCCACAGCAGTCCGCCGGGGGCGCCCAGGGCCTTGGCCAGGGCCTCCTTGGCGGCGAAGCGTGCCGCCAAGGAGGCCACCCCGCGCCGCCCGCCGCCGGGCAGGTGCAGCTCCGCCGGCACGAACAGCCGGTCGGCGAGCTGCGGGGTGCGGTCCAGCGCGGCGGCGAAGCGGTCGATCTCGGCGACGTCGATCCCCACCCCGATGATCACGGGTGGACCGCCGTCCTCCGGGCGCCCCGGATCACTCCACCGTCACCGACTTGGCCAGGTTGCGCGGCTGGTCCACCTCGTTGCCGCGGGCCGTGGCCAGCTCGCAGGCGAAGACCTGGAGCGGCACGGTGGCCACCAGCGGCTGGAGCAGGGTGGGCGTGGCGGGGATGCGCACCAGGTGGTCGGCGTACGGCACGACCGCGTCGTCGCCCTCCTCGGCGATGACGATGGTCCGCGCGCCCCGGGCCCGGATCTCCTGGATGTTGGAGACGATCTTGTCGTGCAGGACGGACCGGCCGCGCGGCGACGGCACGACCACCACCACCGGCAGGTCCTCCTCGATCAGGGCGATCGGGCCGTGCTTGAGCTCTCCGGCGGCGAAGCCCTCGGCGTGCATGTACGCCAGCTCCTTGAGCTTGAGCGCGCCCTCCAGCGCCACCGGGTAGCCCACGTGGCGGCCGAGGAAGAGCACGGTGTTCTTGTCGGCCAGGTTCCTGGCCAGCTCCCGCACCGGCTCCATCGTGCCGAGGACCTTCTCCACCTGGGTGGAGATCTCGGACAGCTCGCGGATCACCGAGTCGATCTCGTCGCCCCACTTGGTGCCCCGCACCTGGCCCAGGTAGAGGGCGACCAGGTAGCAGGCGACGAGCTGGGTCAGGAACGCCTTGGTGGAGGCGACCGCGACCTCCGGGCCGGCGTGGGTGTAGAGCACCGCGTCGGACTCGCGGGGGATCGTCGAGCCGTTGGTGTTGCAGATGGCCAGCACCTTGGCGCCCTGCTCGCGGGCGTGGCGCAGCGCCATCAGGGTGTCCATGGTCTCGCCGGACTGGCTGATGGCGATGACCAGCGTGCGCTGGTCCAGGATCGGGTCGCGGTAGCGGAACTCGCTGGCCAGCTCCGTCTCGCAGGGGATGCGCGTCCAGTGCTCGATGGCGTACTTGGCGATCATCCCGGCGTGGAAGGCCGTGCCGCAGGCCACGATGACGACCTTGTCGACCTCGCGCAGCACGTGGTCGGGGATGTGCACCTCGTCCAGGGTCAGCATGCCGGACTCGTCGATCCGGCCCAGGAGGGTGTCGGCGACCGCCTTGGGCTGCTCGGCGATCTCCTTGAGCATGAAGTAGTCGTAGCCGCCCTTCTCGGCGGCCGAGGCGTCCCAGTCCACGTGGTAGGTGCGGACGTCGGCGGGGGCGCCGTCGAAGTCGGTGACCGTCACCTGATCCCGCTTCAGCTCCACGACCTGGTCCTGGCCCAGCTCGATCGCCTCGCGGGTGTGGGCGATGAACGCGGCGACGTCGGAGGCGAGGAAGTTCTCGCCGTCGCCGACCCCCACCACCAGCGGCGAGTTCCGCCGGGCGCCGACCACCGTGTCCGGTTCGTCCGCGTGCACCGCGACGAGGGTGAAGGCGCCCTCCAGGCGGCGGCACACCTGCCGCATCGCCTCGGCCAGGTCGCCGCAGGAGGAGAAGTTCTCGGCCAGCAGGTGGGCCACGACCTCGGTGTCGGTCTCCGAGGCCAGTTCGTGGCCGCGCTCGGCCAGTTCGGCGCGGAGCGCGGCGAAGTTCTCGATGATGCCGTTGTGGACGACCGCGACCCGCCCGGAGTTGTCCAGGTGGGGGTGCGCGTTGGCGTCGGTCGGTCCACCGTGCGTGGCCCAGCGGGTGTGGCCGATGCCGGTGGATCCGCTGGGCAGCGGGCGCTCGTCCAGCAGCTTGCCGAGGTTGCCCAGCTTCCCGGCCTTCTTCGCGGCGGCCAGGCCGCCGTCGGCGAGAACGGCAACGCCCGCCGAGTCATAACCGCGGTACTCCAACCGCTTCAGTCCCGCGATGACGACGTCGAGGGCGGACTGCCCTCCCACATAACCAACGATTCCGCACATGCGATGCAGCCTAAAGGGCGGTGGGCGGGATGGCTGTCAGCGCCCTCGCGCTATTCGGTCGGCGGCGTCCCGGACGAGCTCCAGGTACTCCGCCTCCTCGCCGTGCGGCTTGCTGCCCGTCCGGTACAACTCCAGTGCGTCGCGCGGGTGTTCGCCCAGATCCTCCTCGGGCAGTTCCTCGACCAGCTCCGCCCACACCCGGGCGGCGGCGGCCCCGGTCTCGGCGGCGGGGCGGCGGCGGGCTGCGCGGAAGCGCCGGAACGGCGACGGCATGCGGCATCCTTCGGAACAGGGACACACAGGGACAAGCGTGCGAATGCGGTCAACGTACCGGTGCGGGACCGCCGCGTACACCCCGCCGCCTGTGCTGCTGATCACACGCTTCTCCCGGCGTGGGCCCGGTCGCGCGCCCCCACAATGGGCCAGTGTCCACCGCCGCCCCTTCTGCCGCCGCCCCTTCTGCCGCCGCGCCGCCGCAGCGCCGCGCCCGCTCCGACGCGAGCCCCTTCGTCGACCTCTCGCGCGCCGAGTGGAGCGCGCTGCGCGAGAGGACCCCGCTGACGCTGACCGCCGCGGAGGTGGAGGAGCTGCGCGGACTCGGCGACGTCATCGACCTGGACGAGGTGCGGGACGTCTACCTGCCGCTGGCCCGGCTGCTCGACCTGTACGTCGGCGCCGTCCACGGGCTGCGCGGCGCGCTCAACACCTTCCTCGGCGACGCGGGCACCGGCCAGGGCGCCCAGCGCGGAACGCCGTTCGTGATCGGGGTCGCGGGCAGCGTGGCGGTCGGCAAGTCCACGGTCGCGCGGCTGCTGCGGGCGCTGCTCGCCCGCCCCCGGACCGCGCCGGGAGGTGCCGCCGGGGACGGGCCCCCGCGCGTGGAGCTGGTGACCACGGACGGGTTCCTGCTGCCGAACGCGGAGCTGCGACGGCGCGGACTGATGTCCCGCAAGGGCTTCCCCGAGTCGTACGACCGCCGCGCGCTCACCCGTTTCGTGGCGGACGTCAAGGCGGGCCGGGAGGAGGTCACCGCCCCCGTCTACTCGCACCTGATCTACGACATCGTCCCCGGCGAGACCCTGACCGTGCGCCGCCCCGACATCCTCATCGTGGAGGGCCTGAACGTCCTCCAGCCCGCCCTGCCCGGCAAGGACGGCCGCACCCGGCTCGCGCTCGCCGACTACTTCGACTTCTCCGTCTACGTCGACGCGCGCACCGAGGACATCGAGCGGTGGTACCTGGACCGCTTCCGCAAGCTGCGCGAGACGGCCTTCCAGGACCCGTCCTCGTACTTCCGCAGGTACACCCAGGTGTCGGAGGAGGAGGCGCTGGACTACGCGCGCGGGATCTGGCGCACGATCAACCTGCCGAACCTGGAGCAGAACATCGCCCCGACCCGGGGCCGGGCCAGCCTCATCCTGCGCAAGGGCCCGGACCACACGGTCCAGCGCCTCTCGCTGCGCAAGCTCTGACCGGACGGACCGTCAGACGCCCGTCCGGCGGCGGCGCGACGGCGTACGGGCTACGGGCCCGGTCGTGCGGAAAAGCGGCAGCGGGGGCGGCCGCCGGCCGCCCCCGCTGTCCGCACCGGACGCGCGGCGCGTCAGCCCAGCGCGGACTTGACCTCGTCGGCCAGCCGCTCGGCCACCGCGCGGGCCTGCTCCAGGTCGGCGGCCTCGACCATCACCCGCACCAGCGGCTCGGTGCCGGAGGAGCGCAGCAGCACCCGGCCGGTGTCGCCCAGTTCCCGCTCGGCCTCGCTCACGGCCGCGGCCAGCCGGGCCGAGGAGGTGACCCGGGTCTTGTCCACGTCCCGCACGTTGATCAGCACCTGCGGCAGGCGCTCCATGACGCCCGCCAGCTCCGCCAGGGGCCGGCCGGTGGCGGCCACCCGCGCGGCCAGCAGCAGACCGGTCAGGGTGCCGTCGCCGGTGGTGGCGTGGTCCAGGGCGATCACGTGCCCGGACTGCTCGCCGCCCAGCGAGTAGCCGCCGCGCTTCATCTCCTCCAGCACGTAGCGGTCGCCGACCGCCGTCTGGAGCACCTCGATGCCCTCGCGTTCCATGGCGAGCTTGAACCCGAGGTTGGACATCACCGTCGCCACCACGGTGTTCTTCCGCAGCGTGCCGGCCTCCTTCATCCCCAGGGCCAGGACGCTGAGGATCTGGTCGCCGTCGACCTCGTTGCCGGCGGCGTCCACGGCCAGGCAGCGGTCGGCGTCGCCGTCGTGCGCCACGCCCAGGTCGGCGCCGTGCTCGACGACGGCCGCGCGCAGGCCCTCCAGGTGCGTGGAGCCGCAGCCCTCGTTGATGTTGAGCCCGTCGGGCTCGGTGGCGATGGTGACCACCTCGGCGCCCGCCCGCGCGAACGCCTCCGGGGAGACCCGCGCCGCCGCGCCGTGCGCGCCGTCGATGACGACCTTGAGCCCGTCGAGCCGGTTGGGCAGCACGCCGACCAGGTGCGCGACGTACTTGTCGAAGCCCTCGTCGTACCCCTTCACGCGCCCCACGCCGGCGCCCGTCGGCCGGTCCCAGGGCTCGCCGGAGGCGTGCTCGCGGTAGACCTGCTCGATGCGGTCCTCCAGCTCGTCGGCCAGCTTGTGGCCGCCGCGGGCGAAGAACTTGATGCCGTTGTCCGGCATGGGGTTGTGGCTGGCGGACAGCATCACGCCCAGGTCGGCGCCGAGGGCGCCGGTCAGGTACGCCACGGCCGGGGTCGGCAGCACGCCCACCCGCAGCACGTCCACGCCCGCGCTGGCCAGTCCGGCCACCACGGCGGCCTCCAGGAACTCCCCGGACGCACGCGGATCCCGTCCGACCACCGCCACCGGTCGATGGCCCGCGAACGTACCCGCCTCGGCGAGCACGTGCGCCGCCGCGACCGACAGACCGAGCGCCATTTCGGCGGTCAGGTCGGCGTTGGCGACCCCGCGCACACCGTCCGTACCGAAGAGTCGTCCCACCGTGGTTCCTCCGAGTTTCCAAGCTGACACTGGGCCCGATCGGGCCCGATTCATCCAGATATACGCCCCTTGGCCGCGGATGCGGCACGACCGCGCGTCCGGTGCGCCCCCGGCCACCCCACCGGGCGCCCCGATCCGGGCGCGACCGGTCCCAAGACGAGCGCCCCGACGCACCGTGGCGGTGCTGTCGGGGCGCTCATCAGCGGATACCAGGCATGCCGGCCGGCGCGGCCTGGATCAGCGCTTGCTGTACTGGGTGCCCTTGCGGGCCTTCTTCAGACCGGCCTTCTTGCGCTCGACGGCGCGGGCGTCGCGGGTCAGGAAGCCCGCCTTCTTCAGCGGACCGCGGTTGTTCTCCACGTCCGCCTCGTTCAGCGCACGGGCCACGCCCAGGCGCAGGGCACCGGCCTGGCCGGAGACGCCGCCGCCGTTGATGCGGGCGATGACGTCGTAGCGGTTCTCCAGCTCCAGAACCTTGAACGGCTCGTTGACTTCCTGCTGGTGCACCTTGTTCGGGAAGTACGACTCCAGGGTGCGACCGTTGATCTTCCACTGACCGGTGCCCGGCACGATACGAACGCGGGCGACCGCGTTCTTGCGGCGCCCGGTGCCGGCGGCCGGCTGCGGCTCCCCGAAGCGGGAGGCCAGCGACTCGGTGGTGTACTCCTCGACGCCCTCGGGCGTCTCGGTGGTGTAGTGCTCGACGTCCTCGACCTCTTCGATCGGGGTCTCGGGAGTGGTCTCGGCCACGGTTCTCCTCAGCTTCTCTTCAGTCTTGGGTGGCCGGACTACTGCGCGACCTGAGTGATCTCGAACGGAACCGGCTGCTGGGCGGCGTGCGGGTGGTTCTCGCCTGCGTAGACCTTCAGCTTCGAGAGCATCTGGCGGCCCAGGGAGTTCTTCGGGAGCATGCCCTTGACGGCCTTCTCCACGGCCTTCTCGGGGTTCTTGCGGAGCAGGTCGTCGTAACGGACGGACCGCAGACCACCCGGGTAGCCGGAGTGGCGGTAGGCCAGCTTCTGAGTCCGCTTGTTGCCGGAGAGGTGCACCTTGTCGGCGTTGATGATGATGACAAAGTCACCAGCGTCAACGTGCGGCGCGTACACCGGCTTGTGCTTGCCCCTCAGAAGGGTGGCAGCCTGGGACGCCAGGCGGCCCAGGACGACGTCGGTGGCGTCGATGACGTGCCACTGACGCTGAATGTCGCCGGGCTTGGGGCTGTACGTACGCACGGTCGTAGCCTTCGCTTCTTCAGTGAGTGTTTCCTGACAAGGTCACCGGAGATCACGACAGCCTTGACCACGCGCCGGTGACGCAAGCCGATGCGGGTCGCTGGTCATCGTCCTGGTGGACCAGGCGTAGCGGCCTCTCACGTGAGAACGAGCAAGCCAATACGCACAACGAACCAGCAGGATACCGGCCCTCCTCCGCATGGGTCAAAACGCCTCCCCCGCGCGGAGCGCCGGGCGCCGGGCGGCTCCCGCCGTCCGCCCGTCCCGCACGGACCCCGCGGACCCCATGGCCTCCACGGACCACGGGCATCACCCCGAGCCCGCCGCCGGCGCCCACCGGGGCCACCGGGGCGGCCTCCCCGGCCCCGGCTCCGGACGGGCCCCGGGGCCGTGCCGAGCGCATAGGATGCGCCCATGAGCTTTGGGCAGGGGGGGCCGGGCTGGGGCCCCGGGGGACCGTCCGCACCGGACACACCGGACTGGGTCGCGCTCGCCGAGCGTGCCGAACGCGCCCGCGCCCGCCGCCGCCGCTGGCTGATGATCGGCGGCGGTGCGGTGGCCACGGCCGTCGTCGCCGCGATCGTCGCGACCGCCGTCGTCAGCGAGGGCGGCGGGGGCGGCGCCGAGGCGTCCGCCCGGCCGTCGGAGTCGCTCCCGTCCACCGAGAGCCTGCCGCCCAGCCCGGAGCAGCCGGAGCCGACCTTCTCCGAGGAGCCCCCGCCCCCGCCCCCGGACCCGCGGGACTTCCTCTCCAGCGCCGAGAAGGACACGGCGCCGCTCGGCGCCGGGACGCTCTTCCCCGGCTCCTCGATGACGGCCAACGGCCGGACGTACCAGAAGGGGGCCACCGCCTCCACCGAGAACTGCGCCGCCGCCACCCAGGGCGCCCTGGGCACGGTGCTGACGAACAACGGCTGCCGCGAGCTGATCCGGGTGACCTACCGGCGCGGCGGGATCGCGGTCACCGTCGGCGTCGCCGTCTTCGACGACGCGGCGGCGGCGGCGAAGGCCAAGGACCAGTACCGGCCCAACATCGCCTCGCTGCCCGGCGCGGGCGTCCCCGCCTTCTGCCGGGGCGTGACCTGCCACACCTCGGCCAACGCGCTGGGCCGCTACGCGTACTTCACCATCGCCGGTTACACCGGCGGCAGGAACGTCACCACCTCCGACACCGCCGCTCCCCAGGCCGGCCGCGACGCCGCCGACTTCGCCTTCGCCCGCATCCTCAAGCGCGGCCAGGAGCAGGCGGCGGCCTCGGTCGCCGAGGGCTGACGGGCCCCGCCGCCTCCGCAGAAGCGCCCCGCCCGCGGGAGCGCACCCGCCCGCGGGGCTCACCGGGACGACACGGACTCCTCCCCGCTCCCCCGGTCCTCCCGGCTCCCGCCCGAGCCCAGCGACTCCCTGATCGCGGCCAGGAGCGAGCGGCGCCTGACCAGCCGCGCCCCGCGCACCCCGTCGAGCACCTCCGCCCGCTCCCCGAAGCCCTCCGGCAGCGGCGGCAGCCCCAGCGCCGCGCACACCTCGGCCAGGCGCGCCGCGTCGCCGCCGCCGGCGCGCAGCAGGGCCGTCAGCGGACGGCTGTCCGCCACGCCGTGGGCGTCGGCGAACGCCTTCGCCACCCCGGCCGCCTCCGCGAAGTCCGGTACGGGCGCGGCCAGGTCCCACTCGTGGGCGGCGACCGTCCTCCCGTCGCGCAGCAGTGCGATCCCGTACCGGTCGCCGGTGCGGTGCAGCACCACGGCGGGCCACGTCTCCGCCCGGGTGATCGTGGACACCGCCTGCGTCAGCCTCCCCTCCCCCAGGAGCGCGCCGCGTACGCCGCCGCGCGGGGCGGAGGCGGCCGGGGCCGCGAGTTCCACGAGGGTACGGGCGCCGGGGGCGGGGGCCATGCGCAGGTCCAGGCCGGTCAGCAGCGCCGCCTCCGCCACCTCGGGCAGGGGCGCCGAGCACACGGCGAGGGCGCGGGCCCGCCACGCGGCGTCCGGACCCCCGGCCGCGGCCGTCCCCGCCCGCTCCGGCGGCGGGGCGGGCCGGGAGAAGAGGGGGATGCGGCCGGCGAGCTGGAGGCGCACGCCCTTGCGCAGGTCGAGGAACTCCTCCAGCGGGTCCCCGCCCAGGAGGGCCCACGGGGAGGAGCGCGCGTGCACCCCGATCGCGCGGAAGGTCTCCAGCGCCTCCTCCAGCCGGTCGGCGCGGATCAGCGCGAGCGCCAGGTGGTTGCGGAATCCGGCGGCGACCGGGTCGCCCGGCTCGTAGTGGGCGGACAGCTCCAGCGCCCGGTCCACGGCCGCGGCGACGCGCCGCGCGGGGATCGGGCCGTCCTCGCCGGGCGCGTGGTCGAGGGCGTACTCGGTCACGGCGGTGACCGGCAGGGCGTTCAGCAGCGCCCCGGGCCCGGCCCGGTCCGCCGCGCTCTCCGCGAACTCGAACATCTCCTCGTGGGAGCCGTACCACTTGGCGCACAGGTACTGCAGGGCGCTGGCGTGGCAGCCGTAGTGGCCCGGGTCGCGGTCCATGACCTCCATCAGGTAGCCGTCGAAGACCTCGCGCGGGGCCTGGGAGCCGCGGGCGTGGGTGAGCGCCACCCGCCACGGCACCGGGTCCTCGGGGTTGAGCTCCACCGCGCGTTCGATGGCGGGTACGGCGTCCCGCAGCAGGGTGTGGAAGGCCCGGAACTGTTCGCGGGAGACGTCCCTGGCGCGGGCGGAGGTCCGTACCTCCCACGCCTGGCGGACGGCCAGGTCGGCCCTGACCAGCCGGGCGTCGGGGTCGTCGGGGTGCTCGGCGAGCCAGGCGTCCAGCCAGCCGGGGCGGTGCAGCGCGTACTCGGCGAGCCCGGCGACCCAGCGGTCGCGCCGCTCCCACCGGGCGCCGCGCCGCGTCGAGGCCAGCAGGTCGCGGGCGACGGTGAAGTCCCCCTCGCCGGCCTCGGCCAGCGCCTCGCGCAGCGGCGCGGCGGGGGCGTCCAGCACCACCGCCTCGTCGGGCGGCAGGTCGGCTCCGACGCGGGGGAGGTGCCGCAGGGCGCGGGGGATGCTCAGGAGGACGGCGAGACGGGCCACGGGAACGGATCAAAGCCCAGGGCGGCGGCGTTTGGCCAGCCGTTCGCGGTGACGATCCGGCATCGGTGCGCCCGTCCCGCGCGCGGCGACCGCGTCCGCACCGCTCCGGGACCGGGCCGGCCGGGCCCCGGAGCGGCGGCGGGACGTCAGTCCTGCTGGGCGCCCGGCGGGAGCTGGCGCAGGGTCACCTTGGTGGGCGTCTTCTGCTTGAAGGCCCAGTCGAGCATCTTCGTCGCGTCCGGGTAGCGGTTGGCGCTGTTGAGGATCACGCCGACGACCGTGCGCTTGTCGCGCGTCGCCGCGAAGACCAGGCACGGTCCGGCCTTGGTGCCCGTGCCCGTCTTGATGCCGACCACGCCCTTGTACGAACCCAGCAGCTTGTTGGTGTTGTACCAGGTGTACGTGCGCCCGTTGGTCGCCTTCTGGACGGTCTTGGGCGCCTTGACGACCTCCCGCAGGGCGGAGTTCGCCAGCGCGTGCCGTGCCAGCTTCGCCATGTCGCGGGGGGTCGAGTAGTTCTTGCCCGTGGTGGAGATGCCGTCGAAGGAGTCGAACTTCGTGTTCTTCATCCCCAGGTCGGCGGCCTTCTTGTTCATCTTCGAGATGAACGACTTGGTGCGGGCCGACGTGGTGCTGCCGCTGCCGAACGCGTCCGCCAGCGCGTACGCCGCGTCACAGCCGGAGGGCAGCATCATCCCGTACAGCAACTGCCGCACGGTGAGCTTGTCGCCCGTCTTCAGGTCCGCGGTGCTGGCACCGTTCCTGGCGACGTAGTCGCGGTAGGCCTGCTTGACCGTGATCTTGCGGTTGAGGTCGACGCCCTTGGTGGTGACGACGACCGCCGCGGCCATGATCTTGGTGGTGCTGGCCATCTCGCGCTTGGTGTCGGCGGCCTTGCTCCACAGGGTCTTGTTGGGCCCGCTGTCCAGCAGGAAGGCGCCCTTGGCGCTGATGCCGGACGGCCCCGACGCCGCCTGTGCCGGTGCGACCAGCGGTCCCGCGGCGAGTACGGCTCCCGCGGTCGCGACCACCGCGCCCGCGCGGCCGAGCCCCCTTGTTCTCAGTCTCAATGCACGCTCCGTCGTCATGGGTCGGCGAGCCCGCGCGTCGCGGGCCCCGACCATCAGACAACCGGACGGCGGCGATGGTTGCCGTCGGAACAAGCCAAACCGCTCAGCAGCAACCCGCCCCCGCGCCCGGCAGCGTGCGCCGGTTGCGCGCCTCGGCGTTGCGCGCGGCCAGCAGCTCGTCGGCCGGGTAGCCGACCTCCTCCAGGGTGAGCCCGTGCGGCCGCACCACGTGCACGGCCGAGTCCCGCACGCCCGCGGCCAGCACCTCCGCCGGCCACGACGGCGGCCGGTGGCCGTCGCCGACGAAGAGCAGCGCGCCCACCAGCGAGCGCACCATGTTGTGGCAGAAGGCGTCGGCGACGACCCTCGCCTCCACGATGCCGTCCGGCCGCCGCTCCCAGCTCAGCTCCTTGAGCGTGCGTATGGTCGTCGCGCCCTCGCGCCGCTTGCAGTACGCCGCGAAGTCGTGCTCCCCCAGCAGCCCCTTCGCCGCGGCGTTCATGGCGTCCACGTCCAGCGGCCAGTCGTGCCAGAGCACGTGGCCGCGCAGCAGCGGGTCCACGCCGCCCGGGTGGTCGCAGACCCGGTAGGCGTAGCGGCGCCAGATGGCCGAGAAGCGCGCGTTGAAGTGGGGCGGGGCCTCACCGATCCGGTGGACCCGTACGTCGTGCGGCAGCCGTCCGGCCAGCCGGCGCAGCAGCTTGTCGCGGTGCGCCTCCCACACCCCGGCGGGCAGGTCCACGTGCGCCACCTGGCCGCGGGCGTGCACGCCCGCGTCGGTGCGGCCCGCGACCGTCAGCTCGAAGGTCTCCTCCGAGCGGGTCACGACCCGCAGGGCGTCCTCCAGCTCGCCCTGGACGGTGCGCCGCCCGTGCTGCCGCGCCCAGCCCGAGAAGTCCCTGCCGTCGTACGACAGGTCCAGCCGGACCCGTACGTACCCGGGCTCCACGTCGTCGCTCACGCAGGTGATCCTCTCAGACGGCGGCGGACCCGCTCCCGGGAGGGAGACGGGTCCGCCGCTTTCCGCTCGGTGGCGAGGTGCCGAAGGGCGCCTCAGGCGTCCTTCTTCTCCTCGGCCTTCTCCTCGCCGGCCTCGGACGCGCCCTCGGCCTTCTCCTCGGCCTCGGCCTTCTCCTCGGCCGGGGCCTCGGCGGCCTCGTCGCCCGCGGCGTCCTTGGCCTGCTGCTCCTTGACGGAGCGCTTCGTGGCGGCCTCGGCCTCGCCGACGGCCTCCTGCTGCACGGTCAGGGCCTCCACCAGCTCGATGACGGCCATGGGAGCGTTGTCGCCACGGCGGTTACCGATCTTGGTGATGCGGGTGTAGCCGCCCGGGCGGTTCTCGTAGCGCGGGGCGATCTCGGTGAAGAGCGTGTGGACGACGCTCTTGTCGAGGATCGTCCGCATCACCTGGCGGCGGTTGTGAAGGTCGCCCTTCTTCGCCTTGGTGATCAGACGCTCCGCCACCGGGCGCAGCCGGCGGGCCTTGGCCTCGGTGGTGGTGATGCGGCCGTGCTCGAAGAGGCTGGTGGCGAGGTTCGCCAGCATGGCCTTCTCGTGCGCGGCGCTGCCGCCGAGGCGGGCGCCCTTGGTGGGCTTCGGCATTGATCCGTTCCTCTCGTGTCTGCACCGGCCGTGTCAGGTACCGGTGTCAGTGTCCGCACGGGCTTGTGCCCGCCGGAACCCGGGGCTCGCGGACGCGGCCCCGGAAGCGTGGGCCGACCGGGCGCGGCGGGTGCCGCGCCCGGTCGGGGCGCCGGTGGGAACCGGCCTCAGTACGTCAGTACCGCTCGGTCAGTACTGCTCGGTCTCGACGAAACCGGAGTCCGCGTCCTCGTCGGTGCCGAAGGCGTCCGCGGCGGCGGTCGGGTCGAATCCGGGCGGGCTGTCCTTGAGGGTCAGGCCCATTCCGGCCAGCTTCGCCTTGACCTCGTCGATCGACTTCGCGCCGAAGTTGCGGATGTCGAGCAGGTCCGCCTCGGAGCGGGCGACCAGCTCGCCCACGGTGTGGATGCCCTCGCGCTTGAGGCAGTTGTAGGAGCGGACGGTCAGCTCCAGCTCCTCGATCGGCAGGGCCAGGTCGGCGGCGAGCGCGGCGTCCGTCGGGGACGGACCCATGTCGATGCCCTCGGCGTCGACGTTCAGCTCCCGCGCGAGCCCGAACAGCTCGACCAGGGTCTTGCCGGCGGAGGCCATGGCGTCACGCGGGCGCATGGACTCCTTGGTCTCGACGTCGACGATCAGCTTGTCGAAGTCGGTGCGCTGCTCGACACGGGTCGCCTCGACCTTGTAGGTGACCTTGAGGACCGGCGAGTAGATGGAGTCGACCGGGATGCGGCCGATCTCCTGGCCGGCCTGCTTGTTCTGCATGGCGGAGACGTAGCCGCGACCGCGCTCGACGGTCAGCTCCATCTCCAGCTTCCCCTTGCTGTTCAGCGTGGCGAGCACGAGGTCGGGGTTGTGCACCTCGACACCGGCCGGCGGGGCGATGTCGGCGGCGGTGACCAGACCCGGACCCTGCTTGCGCAGGTACATCACGACCGGCTCGTCGTGCTCCGAGGAGACGACCAGGCTCTTGATGTTGAGGATCAGGTCGGTGACGTCCTCCTTGACGCCCGGCACGGTGGTGAACTCGTGCAGGACCCCGTCGATCCGGATGCTGGTCACCGCAGCACCGGGGATCGAGGAGAGGAGCGTACGACGCAGGGAGTTTCCGAGGGTGTAGCCGAAGCCGGGCTCCAGGGGTTCGATCACGAACCGTGAGCGGAACTCGTCGACGACCTCTTCGGTCAGTGAGGGGCGCTGAGCGATCAGCATGGGGGTGTGCCTCCAGTCTTCGGCAACCGCTATTTGATGCCGAGCACCGGGCGGGGAGCCCGGTATCTACTGCAAGGGTACGGGCGGCGCGGCGCGTGCACGCCGCACCGCCCGTACCGCGCGAGCCGTTACTTCGAGTACAGCTCGACGATCAGCTGCTCCTGCACCTGGGTGTCGATCACCTGGCGCTCGGGCAGCGAGTGGACGAGGATCCGCAGCTTCGACGGGATGGCCTCCAGCCACGCCGGCACGGTCTTCTCGCCGGCCTCCGCCTGGGCCACCTGGAAGGGGGTCAGGTTGCGGGAGGAGGGACGGACCTCGACGATGTCGTTCGGGGAGACCCGGAACGACGGGATGTCGGTCTTGCGACCGTTCACCATGATGTGCCCGTGGCGGACGAGCTGACGGGCGTGGTCGCGGGACTTGGCGAAGCCGGCCCGGTAGATCACGTTGTCCAGGCGGGACTCGAGGATCTGCAGCAGGTTCTCACCCGTCTTGCCCTGCTTGCGGTTCGCCTCGTTGAAGTACCCGCGGAACTGCTTCTCCAGGACGCCGTAGATGCGAGCGGCCTTCTGCTTCTCACGCTTCTGCAGCAGGTACTCGCTGTCCTTGGTGCGCCCGCGTCCGTGCTCACCCGGGGGGTAAGGACGGATCTCGATCGGGCACTTAGCGCTCTCGCACTTAGCTCCCTTGAGGAAGAGCTTCTGCTTCTCCCGACGGCAACGCTTGCAGTCGGCCCCGGTGTAACGCGCCATTGTCGTGTATCTCCTACTTCAGCTGGTCAGACGCGGCGGCGCTTCGGCGGGCGGCAGCCGTTGTGCGGGGTCGGGGTGACGTCCTGGATCGAACCGACCTCGAGACCGGTGGCCTGGAGGGAACGGATCGCGGTCTCACGGCCGGAGCCGGGACCCTTGACGAACACGTCGACCTTGCGCATGCCGTGCTCCTGCGCACGGCGGGCGGCCGACTCGGCCGCCATCTGCGCGGCGAACGGCGTCGACTTGCGCGAACCCTTGAAGCCCACGTGACCGGCCGAAGCCCAGGAGATCACGTTGCCGGTGGGGTCGGTGATGGAAACGATGGTGTTGTTGAACGTGCTCTTGATGTGAGCGTGCCCGTGGGCGACGTTCTTCTTCTCCTTGCGGCGCACCTTCTTGGCGCCGGCCGTACGGCCCTTCGGAGGCATGGAAACTCTCTCCCGTGGAGGTGGTCGGTCCTACGGAGTCCGGACCACTGTTCGGTGTCCGGCGAGGACTACTTCTTGCCCGGCTTCTTCTTACCGGCGATCGCGCGACGCGGGCCCTTGCGGGTGCGGGCGTTGGTGCTGGTGCGCTGGCCCCGGACGGGCAGACCGCGACGGTGACGCAGACCCTGGTAGCTGCCGATCTCCACCTTGCGGCGGATGTCGGCCTGGATCTCGCGACGGAGGTCACCCTCCGTCTTGATGTTGGCGTCCACGTACTCGCGGATCCGGACCAGTTCGTCCTCGGTCAGATCACGAACGCGCGTGTCCGGGTTCACACCGGTGTTCTGCAGCGTCTGCTTGGCAAGGGTGCGACCGATGCCGAAGACATAGGTGAGGGCGACCTCCACCCGCTTGTCGCGCGGGAGGTCAACGCCTTCGAGGCGTGCCATGAACGTGGCTCCTGGTTTCTTGTCGGAGGTCTTCCGCAGCACCGTTCCCGTAGCGAGTACGAGCCGGGTCCCCGGCCTCCGTCCGGGGGTGTCGTCCCCACCGGCAGTGAAGGGTCACGGCGGGGGGTCGGGTGACTGCGTATCTACTTGTCGCTTGCGTCGCGCGAAGAACCGCGAGGTGCGAGGCGTCGGTCGTGCGTCAGCCCTGGCGCTGCTTGTGGCGCAGGTTTTCGCAGATGACCATGACCCGGCCGTGGCGGCGGATCACCTTGCACTTGTCGCAGATCTTCTTGACGCTCGGCTTGACCTTCATGGATGTGAGGTTCTCCGGGTCAGGCCACCACCCCACGGAAGCGGGGTGAGGGCAAGATCTACTTGTAGCGGTAGACGATCCGCCCACGCGTCAGGTCGTAGGGAGACAGCTCCACCACGACACGGTCGTCCGGCAGGATGCGGATGTAGTGCATGCGCATCTTGCCACTGATGTGGGCGAGGACCTGGTGCCCGTTCTGGAGCTCCACCTTGAACATCGCGTTCGGGAGAGACTCGACGACGGTGCCCTCGATCTCGATGGCCCCTTGTTTTTTGGCCATGCTTGAGCGCTTCACCTTCCGGGATCGGCTACCTGGGTCAGCCCGTGGGTGCGCGCAGGCACACGTGGACCGACGAACCAGTCTACGACACGGTGCGGCAAAAAACGAATCGCAGATGTATGCCCATCCCGGGAGATCCTTATGCGGTCTCCAGGCAATACGAACCGAACGCGCCCCCGGGGGCGGTACGGGAGGCGCGGGACGCCCGCCGCCTCAGCCCAGCGGGTCGGGGGCGGCCGTGACGCCGTACTCGGCCAGCTTCGCCCGTCCGCCGTCCGGCGCGGTCAGCACCAGCGGCCCCTCCTCGGTCAGGGCGACCGAGTGCTCCCAGTGGCAGGCCCAGGAGCCGTCGTTGGTCTTGACCGTCCAGTCGTCGTCCAGGACGTGGGTCTTCGCCGTGCCCAGGCTCACCATGGGCTCGATCGCCAGGCACATCCCCGGCACCAGCCGCGGGCCGCGGCCGCGCCTGCGGTCGACGTAGTTCAGCAGGTGCGGGTCCATGTGCATCTGGCTGCCGATGCCGTGGCCGCCGTAGTCCTCGATGATCCCGTAGCGGCCGGAGGCCGGGCGGGGCTGGCGGCGGATGTAGCCCTCGATCGCCTTGGAGATGTCCACCAGCCGGTTGCCCTTGCGCATGGCCGCGATGCCGGCCCACATCGACTCCTCGGTGACCCGGCTCAGCTCGTGCAGCTCCGGCCGGTGCCCCTCGCCGACGAAGACGGTGATCGCCGCGTCCCCGTGCCAGCCGTCGACGATCGCGCCCGCGTCGATGGAGATGATGTCGCCCGACTTCAGGACGGTCTCCCGGTTGGGGATGCCGTGGACGACGACGTCGTTCACCGAGGTGCAGATGTTGCCGGGGAAGCCGCCGTAGCCGAGGAAGTTCGGCTTGGCGCCGTGGTCGGCGAGCACCTTCGCGGCGACCTCGTCCAGATCCTTGGTGGTCGCACCGGGCACTGCCGCCTCGCGGCACGCCGCGTGCATCGCGGCGACGACCAGCCCGGCCGCGCGCATCTTCGCGATCTGCTCCGGGGTCTTGATCTCCAGCATGCGGCTGACGCCTTCCAGCTTCCGTTCCGGCAACGTCCCGCCCGGCGCGGCGCCGGGCCCATCCCTACACGATACGGCCGCGGCACCCGGATGGGGCACCGCGGCCGACCGCCGTCCTCGTGTTCCGGCTAGGCGGCGCGTCCGAGCGCCTCCATGGCGCGCTTGGTCACCTCGGCCACCTTGCCGAGCGCCGAGATCGTCACGACCAGGTCCTGGGCCTTGTAGTAGTCGATGATCGGCTCGGTCTCGGTGTGGTAGACCTCCAGGCGCTTGCGGACGGTCTCCTCGCTGTCGTCCTCCCGCTGGTACAGCTCGCCGCCGCAGACGTCGCAGACGCCCTCGGTCCTCGGCCGGCTGTACTCGACGTGGAAGATGTGGCTGCTGTCGTTGCGGCACATCCGCCGCCCGGCGATCCGCCGGACGACCTCGTCCTCGGGGACCTCCAGGTCGAGCACCGCGTCCAGCTCCGTCCCCGTCTCCCGCAGGATGCCGTCCAGCGCCTCGGCCTGGGAGAGGTTGCGCGGGAAGCCGTCGAGCAGGAAGCCGTTCTCCGCGTCCGGCTGCTCCATGCGGTCCCTGGCCATCCCGATCGTGACCTCGTCCGGTACGAGCTTGCCGGCCCTCATGTACTCCTGCGCCTTCTGCCCGAGCTGGGTGCCCTGGCTGATGTTGGCGCGGAAGAGATCGCCTGTGGAGATGTGCGGGATGGACAGGTTCTCGGCCAGGTACGCGGCCTGCGTGCCCTTGCCCGCGCCAGGCGGTCCGACGAGGACGATTCGCATCAGCGGAGGAACCCTTCGTAATGGCGCTGCTGAAGCTGGCTCTCGATCTGTTTCACGGTCTCCAGACCGACACCCACGATGATCAGGATGCTGGTCCCGCCGAACGGGAAGTTCTGATTCGCGTTGAACATCACCAGCGCGACGGTGGGCACCAGGGCGATCAGGCCCAGGTAGAGCGAGCCGGGCCACGTGATGCGGTTCAGCACGTAGCTCAGGTACTCCGCCGTGGGACGACCGGCCCGGATGCCGGGGATGAAACCACCATACTTCTTCATGTTGTCGGCAACTTCTTCGGGGTTGAAGGAGATGGCGACGTAGAAGAAGGCGAAGAACACGATCAGCACGAAGTACGTGATGATGTAGTAGGGGTGGTCACCCCGGACGAGGTGCTGGTTGATCCAGTCGGCCCAGCCCGCCTGCGAACCGCTGAACTGGACGATCAGCGCCGGAATGTAGAGCAGCGACGACGCGAAGATGACGGGGATCACACCCGCCTGGTTGACCTTCAGCGGAATGTAGGTGGAGGTGCCGCCGTACGAGCGGCGCCCGATCATCCGCTTGGCGTACTGCACCGGGATGCGGCGCTGCGCCTGCTCGACGAAGACCACCAGCGCGACCATCGCCAGGCCGCAGATGATCACCACGCCGAACTCGATCCAGCCGTCCGCGAGGCTGCCCTGCTGCTTGATGGCCCACAGGGAACCGGGGAAGCCGGCGGCGATCGACACGAACATCAGGATCGACATGCCGTTGCCGATGCCGCGGTCGGTGATCAGCTCGCCCAGCCACATGATCAGCGCGGAGCCGGCGGTCATGGCGATCACCATGGTGATGGTGGTGAAGATCGAGTCGTCCGGGATGATCTCGTCCCGGACCCTGCACTGCGCGAAGAGGCTGCCGCTGCGAGCCGTCGCCACCAGGCCGGTGGCCTGGAGGACACTCAGCGCCACGGTAAGGTAGCGGGTGTACTGCGTGATCTTCGCCTGGCCGGACTGCCCCTCCTTCTTCAGGGCCTCCAGCCTCGGGATCACCACCACCAGCAGCTGCAGGATGATGCTCGCCGTGATGTACGGCATGATCCCGAGCGCGAAGATGGTGAGCTGCAGCAGCGCGCCACCGCTGAACATGTTGACCAGCCCGAAGAGGCCGGCACCGGAGCTCTCCGCCTCTTTCACGCACTGGTTGACGTTCTCGAAGCTGACCCCCGGAGCGGGGACGTGCGCCCCGAGCCGGAAGAGCACCATGATGCCAAGGGTGAAGAGCAGCTTCTTGCGCAGGTCGGGCGTCTTGAACGCCCGGGCGAACGCGGTGAACACGGTGCCTCCTGCGGCCCCCGCTTCGCGAGCGAGGTGTGGTCTGGTATCGGTTTGAATGGGAGCCTGCGTCGGCGCAGACTCCAGGGAGAGTAACAGCGCGGGCCACCCTACCCACGCCACCAGCCACTATGGAACAACAAGCCAGCGGTCAGACCGCTCCAGGTGGTCGAGCCTGTGCATGCCCGTGTTGCGGGGAGCGTGTGCCTGGCCTCAGATTACCGGGAAGCGTGTGCCTGGCCTCAGATTACCGCGTCCCGCAGTTCCCCAAGACCGGCAGCGGGCCGTCAGTGGCGGCGGCGTCCTCGGCCGATCGGCACATCGCCCGGTACACCGGCCAGCTCCCGTCCCGCCGGGGCTCCGGGGCATCCGCCGGTGCGGACGGAGGACGGGCTGCGCTCCCCGGGTCACATGGCCGGCGAAGCCGGGTGTCGCTCCGCCGACTACCACAGGGGGTACCGCCGCAAGGGGTACCGCGAAGGCACTGCCCACCGCCCCCGTCCGGCGCACCGGCCGGAAACTTTCCTTTACCAGCCATATTCGGCCGGGACAAGGCCAGAAATCCGCCAGAAAGATGGACGGCAATTAAGGACTCCGCCACCCACTCGCCGGTTTTGACCGCATATCGCCGCCGCATAAATTCCTTGACCCGCCGGTCCGTGATCGCCTAGCCTCCGACGAGACCACTGCACAACCGGATCAATGGGCACACGGGGGAATGGTGCTTCGTATTACTTCAAGACAGACCGGGCATGCCGGTGGCTTCTCGGCCCATTCCGTGCGGGCACCGCTCCCCCTCCGGCGGGGGCCACAGTCGAGCGTGCCCGGCCGCCCGGTCGGCGCCTCCGGTGGCTTCGGCCTCTGACCTGGGCGCACCACACCCCGCGCCGGCACCGCCCGTACGTCGTACGCGGGATCGGTGTTCCGCGGCCTGCTCGGCCCGTCCCGGCCCGAAGAAACAGGGATTCCGGAATCCCGGTGGCGACATCCCACCGGGAAAATGTTGACCGCTTCCCGGGGCTCCAGGGGCCGGGTTGTCCGCGCGGGGAACCGAAGAATGTCGCAGGGGCAGGCCACCGGATGTCATTCCAGCCGCACCAATCGCCCACTCGCGCCACGGCAATCGAAATTCACGGATTCTCTCTCCCGGGAAAAAGCACGCCCTCTCGCCCTGAGGCGGCCATGCATCCCGGCAACCGAAAAGGAGCAGCCAATGCGTACTCTTCTCAAGCGTCCCGCCTCGGTGGCGGTCACGGCCCTGTTCGTCGCGGCCGGGTTCGCCCTCGCCGCGACGCCCGCCGCAGCGGACGGCCCGCACCTCTCCGTGTACACCACGAACGAGGGCGGGATGGCGAACTTCAACCCCGACGACGAGCTCACAAACGCCTGCGACCACAAGACCGACGGTCTCCGCGCGGTCGCCATCCTCACCTACAACTCGACCACGGTGGAGATCCACGACGCCACCGGCGACGACGGGGTCTGCGTGCTGAAGGACCTCGACATCGCGGAAGGCACCAAGGTGACGCTCACGGCCTGCCTCCGGGACGGCGCCGACGGCGCGAACCGCTACTGCCGGTCGAAGTCCGGTACCGCCTGATCAGGCCAGGCAGCCATGTTCGAGGGCCCGCCGGGAAACCGGCGGGCCCTCGGCTCGTGTACGCGTCTCCGCCGGCCCGCGGGGGCCGGGAGGCGCGGCCGTGCGCTGCGCGCGTCCACGTGCGCGTCAGCCCGGGCGCCCCCGATGTGACGGGGGTACCCGGGCTGACGGGTGTCCTGAGCCGCAGCTCAGGCGAGCTCGGTGACGGTGCCGCCGGCAGCGGTGATCTTCTCCCTGGCGGAGCCGGAGACCTTGTCCACGGTCACCTGCAGGGCCACGGAGATCTCGCCGTTGCCCAGCACCTTCACGGGCTGGTTCTTGCGCACCGCACCCTTGGCGACCAGGTCGGAAACGGTGACCTCGCCACCCTCGGGGTACAGGGCCGCCAGCTTGTCGAGGTTGACGACCTCGTACTCGGTGCGGAACGGGTTCTTGAAGCCCTTGAGCTTGGGCAGCCGCATGTGCAGCGGCATCTGCCCACCCTCGAAGCTCTGCGGAACCTGGTAGCGGGCCTTGGTGCCCTTGGTACCACGACCGGCGGTCTTGCCCTTGGACGCCTCACCGCGACCGACGCGGGTCTTGGCGGTCTTGGCGCCCGGGGCCGGCCGGAGGTTGTGGACCTTCAGCGGCTTGCTCTCCGCCATGTCAGTCGACCTCCTCGACCGTCACGAGGTGGCGGACGGCGTGCACCATGCCGCGGATCTCGGGACGGTCCTCCTTGACGACCGTGTCGTTCACTCGCTTGAGGCCGAGGGAACGCAGGGTGTCGCGGTGGTTCTGCTTGCTGCCGATGTAGGACTTGGTCTGGGTGACCTTCAGGCGAGCCATCAGGCACTCACCCCAGCCCGCGCCCGCAGCAGAGCGGCCGGCGCAACGTCCTCCAGCGGCAGGCCGCGGCGGGCGGCGATCTCCTCGGGGCGCTGCAGGCCCTTCAGAGCGGCCACCGTGGCGTGCACGATGTTGATCGGGTTCGACGAGCCGAGGGACTTGCTCAGCACGTCGTGGATGCCCGCGCACTCCAGCACGGCGCGCACCGGACCGCCGGCGATCACACCGGTACCGGGCGAGGCCGGCTTGAGCAGCACGACACCCGCGGCCTCCTCACCCTGGATCGGGTGCGGGATGGTGCCCTGGATGCGGGGGACCTTGAAGAAGTGCTTCTTGGCCTCCTCCACACCCTTGGCGATGGCGGCCGGCACCTCCTTGGCCTTGCCGTACCCGACACCCACGGTGCCGTCGCCGTCGCCCACCACGACCAGCGCGGTGAAGCTGAAGCGACGACCACCCTTCACAACCTTGGCGACGCGGTTGATCGCGACGACCCGCTCGACGTACGCGGTCTTCTCGGCGGCCGCGCCGCCGTCCCGCCGGTCCTTACGGTCCCGCCGCTCGCCGCCACCGGCGCCGCCACCGCGGCGCTGGGGTCCAGCCATTGGAATTACCTCTCTCCTATGCGTCCGCTTTGCGTAGGGACCGGCTCAGAACTTGAGCCCGGCCTCGCGGGCGGCGTCGGCCAGGGCGGCGATCCGCCCGGCGTACTTGTTGCCGCCGCGGTCGAACACGACGGCCTCGATGCCCGCGGCCTTGGCCCGCTCGGCGACCAGGGCGCCGACCTTCTTGGCCAGGGCGCTCTTGTCGCCCTCGGTCCCGCGGATCGAGCTGTCGAGCGTCGACGCCGAGGCGAGCGTGTGGCCCGCGATGTCGTCGATGACCTGCGCCACCATGTGGCGGTTGGAACGCGTCACCACCAGACGGGGGCGCTCGGGGGTGCCCGAGACCTTCTTCCGGACGCGGATGTGGCGACGCTTGACAGCGGCGGCCTTGCGCGCGCTGCCCTTGGCGACCTTCACACCGTATGCCATGGCTTACTTACCCGCCTTTCCGACCTTGCGGCGGATGACCTCGCCCGCGTACTTCACGCCCTTGGCCTTGTACGGGTCGGGCTTGCGCAGCTTGCGGATCCGCGCGGCGACCTCGCCGACCTTCTGCTTGTCGATGCCCTCGACGCTGAACTTGGTCGGGCTCTCGACCTTGAAGGTGATGCCCTCGGGGGCCTCGACGAGGATCGGGTGGCTGTAGCCCAGGGAGAACTCCAGGTTGGAGCCCTTGGCCTGGACGCGGTAACCGACACCGCTGATCTCGAGCTGCTTGCTGTATCCCTGGGTCACGCCAGTGATCATGTTCGCCACCAGCGTGCGGGACAGGCCGTGGAGGGCCTTGTTCCGGTTCTCGTCGTTCGGGCGGGTGACACGGATCGTGCCGTCCTCGTCCTTGGCGACCTCGATGGGCGCGGCGACGGTGTGCGTCAGGGTGCCCTTGGGGCCCTTCACGGCGACCGTACGGCCATCGATGGTGACGTCCACACCGGCGGGAACCTGGATGGGGAGCTTGCCGATACGCGACATGAGCTGTACCTCCGTTCCCTTCCGTTACCAGACGTAGGCGAGGACTTCCCCACCCACGCCCTTCTTCTGAGCCTGCTTGTCGGTGAGGAGGCCGTGGGAGGTGGAGATGATCGCCACGCCCAGGCCGCCGAGCACCTTCGGCAGGTTGGTGGACTTTGCGTAGACCCGCAGACCCGGCTTGCTGATGCGCTTGATACCGGCGATCGAACGCTCGCGGTTCGGGCCGAACTTCAGCTCCAGGACGAGGTTCTTGCCCACCTGGGCGTCCTCGACCTTCCAGCCGGTGATGTAGCCCTCCTGCTGGAGGATCTCCGCGATGTGCGCCTTGATCTTGCTGTGCGGCATCACGACGGTGTCGTGGTACGCCGAGTTCGCGTTTCGCAGACGCGTCAGCATGTCTGCGATCGGATCGGTCATGGTCATGTGATGGCCTTGGGCCTCTCTCGCCGGGGTTTCCTCCGTGCCGTCGCCCTCCCTGTCGGAACCGGGAGGGCCGGGCACGGGGACCTACGGCGTAGTCGTTTTCGATAGCGGGCTGTGCGCCCGCGCGGGCTGCCGTGGCCGGCGAGCGCCCGTTCCGCGGCCGTCGGGCGGCGCGTGGAGCGGGCTCTCGCCGACCAGGGTTTACCTAGGGCCCCGGGGCCCGCCGGACCCGCCCGTCCGCCTTCCGCCCCGCAGGGCGGCGGTCGGGCGGGGGCGGGTCACCAGGAGCTCTTGGTGACGCCCGGCAGCTCGCCGCGGTGGGCCATCTCACGAAGGCACACGCGGCACAGGCCGAACTTGCGGTAGACGGAGTGGGGACGGCCGCAGCGCTGGCAGCGCGTGTAGGCGCGCACCGAGAACTTCGGCTTGCGGGCCGCCTTGGCAATCAGAGCCTTCTTAGCCACGGCTCATGCCTCCTTGAACGGGAATCCGAGGTGACGCAGCAGGGCGCGGCCCTCCTCGTCAGTGTTCGCCGTGGTGACCACGGTGATGTCCATGCCCCGGACCCGGTCGATCTTGTCCTGGTCGATCTCGTGGAACATGACCTGCTCCGTGAGACCGAAGGTGTAGTTGCCCCGGCCGTCGAACTGCTTCGGCGACAGCCCGCGGAAGTCGCGGATGCGCGGCAGCGCCAGCGACAGCAGGCGGTCCAGGAACTCCCACATCCGGTCGCCCCGCAGGGTGACGTGGGCACCGATCGGCTGGCCCTCGCGCAGCTTGAACTGCGCGATGGACTTCCGGGCCTTGGTCACGGCCGGCTTCTGGCCGGTGATCGTGGCGAGGTCGCGGACGGCGCCCTCGATCAGCTTGGAGTCGCGGGCGGCTTCGCCCACGCCCATGTTGACCACGATCTTGGTGAGGCCGGGCACCTGCATGACGTTCTTGTACTTGAACTCTTCACGCAGCTTGTCCGCGATCTCCTCGCGGTAGCGCACCTTCAGGCGCGGCTGCACAGTCGTAGCGGAAGTCATCAGATGTCCTCACCGGTCCGCTTGGCAACGCGGATCTTGTTGCCCTCATCGTCGAAGCGGTAACCGACACGGGTGACGACCTTCTTGCCGTCCTTCTCCACGACGAGCATCACGTTGCTCACGTGGATCGGGGCCTCGGTCGTCACGATGCCGCCGGTCTTCGAGCCCCGGGCGGTCTGTCCGGCCTTGGTGTGCTTCTTGACCCGGTTCACACCCTCGACCAGGACGCGGTCCTCACGGGGGTAGGCCGCGATGACCTTCCCCTGCTTGCCCTTGTCCTTGCCGGTGATGACCTGGACCAGGTCACCCTTCTTGATCTTCATCGGTTACAGCACCTCCGGCGCGAGGGAGATGATCTTCATGAACTTCTTCTCGCGCAGTTCACGGCCCACCGGGCCGAAGATACGGGTGCCGCGGGGGTCGCCATCGTTCTTGAGGATGACGGCCGCGTTCTCGTCGAAGCGGATGTACGAGCCGTCCGGGCGGCGGCGCTCCTTGACGGTGCGCACGACGACGGCCTTGACGACGTCGCCCTTCTTCACGTTGCCACCGGGGATCGCGTCCTTGACGGTGGCGACGATGACGTCACCGATACCCGCGTAGCGGCGGCCGGAGCCACCGAGAACACGGATGCAAAGGATCTCCTTCGCTCCCGTGTTGTCGGCGACGCGCAGTCGCGACTCCTGCTGGATCACGTCTATCTCCTGATCGTCTGCCGGTTCCCGGCGGGTGCGTGTGGTGACACACGCACCTCACCGAGCCTGGCGGAACTCGTCCCGAGGAGGGATCTCGGGGATTACTTGGCCTTCTCGAGGATCTCGACGACGCGCCAGCGCTTGGTCGCGGACAGCGGCCGGGTCTCCATCAGGAGGACGCGGTCGCCGACACCCGCGGCGTTCTGCTCGTCGTGCGCCTTGAGCTTGTTCGTACGGCGGATGACCTTGCCGTACAGGGCGTGCTTGACGCGGTCCTCGACGGCGACGACGACGGTCTTGTCCATCTTGTCGCTGACGACCAGACCCTCGCGGGTCTTGCGGAAGCCGCGCTGCTTGTTCTTCGCAGTCTCAGTCACATTCGTCTCGCTCATCAGGCGCTCTCCACCGTCTCGATGCCGAGCTCGCGCTCCCGCATCAGGGTGTAGATCCGGGCGATGTCCTTGCGGACGGCCTTCAGCCGACCGTTGTTCTCCAGCTGTCCGGTCGCCGCCTGGAAACGGAGCTTGAACAGCTCCTCCTTGGCCTCGCGCAGCTTCACGACGAGTTCCTCGTCGCTCAGCTCGCGCAGCTCACTCGCCTTGGTTCCGGCCGCCATCACGACTCACCTGCCTCGCGCCGAACGATCCGGCACTTCATCGGAAGCTTGTGAGCAGCGCGGGTGAGCGCCTCACGAGCAATCTTCTCGTTCGGGTAGGACAGCTCGAACATCACCCGACCGGGCTTGACGTTCGCGACCCACCACTCCGGCGAACCCTTACCGGAACCCATGCGGGTCTCGGCGGGCTTCTTGGTCAGCGGGCGGTCCGGGTAGATGTTGATCCACACCTTGCCGCCACGCTTGATGTGACGCGTCATGGAGATACGAGCTGCCTCGATCTGCCGGTTGGTCACATACGCGCCGGTCACGGCCTGGATGCCGTACTCGCCGAAAGCAACCTCGGTGCCACCCTTGGCCATGCCCTTGCGCTTCGGGTGGTGCTGCTTGCGGTGCTTGACCCTGCGGGGGATCAGCATGACGGTCAGGCCTCCTTTCCGGCAGAGCCGGTGCTCTCGGCGGCCGGAGCGGCGTTGCTCGCCTCGGCCTTGGGAGCCTCGGTCCGGTCCTGCTGCGGCTTGCGGCCGCGGCCACCGCGCTCGCCACCGCGGCGCGGGCGGTCGCTGCCACCGCGGGAGGGGCGGTTGCCGGCGCGGGCGGCGGCGTTCTCGGCGCGGACCTCGGCGATGTTCTTGACGTCGCCCTTGTAGATCCAGACCTTCACACCGATCCGGCCGAAGGTCGTCTTGGCCTCGAAGAAGCCGTAGTCGACGTTGGCGCGGAGGGTGTGCAGGGGAACACGGCCCTCGCGGTAGAACTCGGAGCGGGACATCTCGGCGCCGCCGAGGCGGCCACCGCACTGGATCTTGATGCCCTTGGCGCCGGCCTTCATCGTGCTCTGCATCGACTTGCGCATCGCACGGCGGAAGGAGACGCGGGAGGACAGCTGCTCGGCGACGGCCTGGGCCACCAGCTGAGCGTCCGTCTCCGGGTTCTTCACCTCGAGGATGTTGAACTGGATCTGCTTGCCGGTCAGCTTCTCGAGCTGACCGCGGATGCGCTCCGCCTCGGCGCCGCGGCGGCCGATCACGATGCCCGGACGGGCGGTGTGAACGTCGACGCGGACGCGGTCACGGGTGCGCTCGATCTCCACCTTGGAGATGCCGGCCCGCTCCATGCCCTGCGTGAGCAGGCGACGGATCTCGACGTCTTCCTTGATGTAGTCCTTGTAGAGCTTGTCGGCGTACCACCGGGACTTGAAGTCCGTGGTGATGCCGAGCCGGAACCCGTGCGGGTTGACCTTCTGCCCCATTACCGGGTTCCTTCCTTGCTGCTGACGACCACGGTGATGTGGCTGGTCCGCTTACGGATCCGGTAGGCGCGGCCCTGGGCGCGCGGACGGAACCGCTTCAGGGTCGGGCCCTCGTCGACGTACGCCTCGGAGACGTACAGGCTGTCGACGTCCGTGTGGTCGTAGTTGTGCGCGGCGTTGGCAATGGCGCTGTCAAGCACCTTGCCCACGGGCACGCTCGCGGCCTGCGGGGCGAAACGCAGGACCGCCTGAGCCTCCGTGGCGTCCAGGCCACGGATGAGGTCCACCACGCGGCGGGCCTTCATGGGCGTGACGCGGATGTACCGCGCCTGGGCCCTGGCTTCCATGGTTGTCCCTTCGGTGTCGGTCATTGGTCTTCGCTTGTTCCGCAGATCAGCGACGACGCGACTTGCGGTCGTCCTTCTCGTGGCCGCGGAAGGTGCGGGTCGGCGCGAACTCGCCGAGCTTGTGGCCGACCATCGACTCGGTGACGAACACCGGGACGTGCTTGCGGCCGTCGTGCACCGCGATCGTGTGGCCCAGCATGGCCGGGACGATCATCGAGCGGCGGGACCAGGTCTTGATGACGTTCTTGGTGCCGGCTTCGTTCTGGGCTTCCACCTTCTTCATCAGGTGGTCGTCGACGAAGGGCCCCTTCTTGAGACTGCGCGGCATCGAAAACCCGCCTCCTAGCGCTTCTTGTTCGTCTTGCGGCGGCGGACGATGTACTTGTTGCTGGCCTTCTTCGGCGAGCGCGTACGTCCTTCCTTCTTGCCCCACGGCGAGACCGGGTGACGACCACCGGAGGTCTTGCCCTCACCACCACCGTGCGGGTGGTCGACAGGGTTCATGACCACACCGCGAACGGTCGGGCGGACGCCCTTCCAGCGCATACGGCCGGCCTTGCCCCAGTTGATGTTCGACTGCTCGGCGTTGCCGACCTCGCCGACGGTGGCGCGGCAGCGGACGTCGACCAGGCGGATCTCACCGGACGGCATGCGCAGGTGGGCCATGCGGCCCTCCTTCGCCAGCAGCTGCACGGAGGCACCGGCGGAGCGGGCGAACTTCGCGCCGCCACCGGGCCGCAGCTCGATGGCGTGGATGGTCGTACCCACCGGGATGTTGCGCAGCGCGAGGTTGTTGCCCGGCTTGATGTCGGCGTTGGGGCCGTTCTCCACCCGGTCGCCCTGCTTCAGGCCGGCCGGCGCCAGGATGTAGCGCTTCTCGCCGTCCGCGTAGTGCAGCAGGGCGATGCGCGCCGTGCGGTTGGGGTCGTACTCGATGTGCGCGACCTTGGCCGGCACGCCGTCCTTGTCGTGACGGCGGAAGTCGATCACCCGGTAGGCGCGCTTGTGGCCACCGCCCTGGTGGCGGACGGTCACACGACCGGCGTTGTTACGGCCGCCCTTGCTGTGCAGGGGGCGGACCAGCGACTTCTCCGGCGTGGACCGCGTGATCTCGACGAAGTCGGCGACACTGGCGCCACGACGGCCCGGAGTCGTCGGCTTGTACTTGCGGATACCCATTTCTCAGTCCTCGTCCGATATCGGACGGCCGACCTCCGCTTAGGAGACCGGACCGCCGAAGATGTCGATACGGTCGCCCTCGGCGAGGGTCACGATGGCGCGCTTGGTGTTGGCGCGCTTGCCGTAGCCGGTCCGAGTGCGCTTGCGCTTGCCCTGCCGGTTGATCGTGTTGACCCCGGTGACCTTGACCGAGAAGACCGCCTCGACGGCCTGCTTGATCTGGGTCTTGTTGGCGCGCGGGTCGACGATGAACGTGTACTTGTTCTCGTCCAGCAGCGCGTAGCTCTTCTCGGACACCACCGGCTTCACGAGGATGTCGCGGGGGTCGGAGAAGGTCTTGCTGGTGACGGTCGCCTCGGTCATCAGGCGTCGCTCCCTTCGCGCTGGGCGTTCCTCCTGGAGGCAGGGGCACCAGCCACGAAGCTCTCGAAGGCGGCCTTGGTGAAGACCACGTCGTCGGAGACGAGCACGTCGTACGTGTTGAGCTGGCCCGGCTCCAGGATGTGGACCTGGGGCAGGTTACGGGCGGACAGCCACGCGGCTTCCTCGCTCCGCTCGGCGACCAGGAGCAGGTTCTTGCGCTCGCTGATCTTGCCGAACAGGGTCTTGGCGGCCTTGGTGGAGATCTCGCCGTCGACCACGTCGGTCACGACGTGGATGCGGTTGTGACGCGCCCGGTCGGAGAGGGCACCACGCAGGGCGGCGGCCTTCATCTTCTTCGGGGTCCGCTGCGAGTAGTCACGCGGCACGGGACCGTGCACGACGCCACCACCGGCGAACTGCGGGGCGCGGGTCGAACCCTGGCGGGCGCGGCCGGTGCCCTTCTGGCGGTACGGCTTCTTGCCACCGCCACGGACCTCGCCGCGGGTCTTGGTCTTGTGCGTGCCCTGGCGGGCAGCGGCCAGCTGCGCGACGACGACCTGGTGGATCAGCGGGACGCTGACCTGCACGTCGAAGATCTCCGCGGGGAGCTCGACGGTCCCGGCCTTGTCGCCTGCCGGCGAAAGGATGTCAATGGTGCTCATCGGTTACCTCAGGCCCCCTTGGCCGCGGTACGGACCAGGACGAGGCCGCCGTTCGGACCGGGAACCGCGCCCTTGATGAGCAGCAGACCCTTCTCCGCGTCAACGGCGTGGACGGTCAGGTTCTGGGTGGTGACCCGCTCGTTGCCCATGCGGCCGGCCATGCGCAGGCCCTTGAACACGCGGCCCGGGGTGGCGCAGCCACCGATGGAACCGGGCGAGCGGTGCTTGCGCTGCGTGCCGTGGCCGGCACCGAGGCCGCCGAAGCCGTGGCGCTTCATGACACCGGCGGTGCCCTTGCCCTTGCTCTTGCCGGTCACGTCGACCTTGGTGCCGGCCTCGAACACATCGGCGGTGATCTCCTGGCCGAGCGTGTACTCGCTGGCGTCGGCGGTACGCAGCTCCACCAGGTGGCGGCGCGGGGTCACGTTGGCCTTGGCGAAGTGGCCCTTGAGGGGCTTGTTCACCTTGCGCGGGTCGATCTCGCCGAAGGCGATCTGGACGGCCTCGTAGCCGTCCTTGTCTGCGGTGCGCACCTGGGTGACGACACAGGGACCGGCCTTGACGACGGTCACCGGGACGACGCGGTTGTTCTCGTCCCAGACCTGGGTCATGCCGAGCTTCTCGCCCAGGACACCCTTGATCTGCTTGGTGGTCATCTCTACCGGGCCTCTCAGAGCTTGATCTCGATGTCGACGCCGGCCGGCAGGTCCAGGCGCATCAGCGAGTCAACGGTCTTCGGCGTCGGGTCGAGAATGTCGATCAGGCGCTTGTGGGTGCGCATCTCGAAGTGCTCGCGCGAGTCCTTGTACTTGTGCGGCGACTTGATGACGCAGTACACGTTCTTCTCAGTGGGCAGCGGCACCGGGCCCGCGACCGACGCACCGGTACGGGTCACCGTCTCGACGATCTTCTTCGCCGAGGTGTCGATGACCTCGTGGTCGTAGGCCTTGAGCCGGATGCGGATCTTCTGTCCCGCCATGGCTACTTCGTAGTCCTGTCTCTCGTCACGCTCTGGGACCCGGCAGGCCCTGCCCTCTCCGACCCACGCGGTCGGGCGTGTCGCACCCCCGCTGACATGGATATCCCTTAAAGGATTTCCCTGCTATGGGGATGCGGCGCGGAGACCGCAGGCCGGGGATGACACCCACCGGGCGCCTGGTCGGTACCCCGCTGACGCTTCCCGGAAGATTCCCGTACTTCCGCCCCTGATGAGGAGCGACGAATACATTGGGACTCGCTTCCGGTCCCCCCGGCGGGAGGCGCGCAGCATCGGCACTCAACCGAGCAACTTGGACAGTGTGCCATATGGCCCACGCGGGTCGCCAATCGGGACCGGAAACGATACCCCGCGGGGGCACCGTTCAACCGTGCCGCTCCCGGGGGCCGCCCGGCCCTGCGCGACGCCATCCTCTTTATATAGGGAAACCCCACAATCCCGTACCCCGGCGGTGCGGCGACGGAGAGCGGCGGGACGGCACCGTACGCGGTCGCCGCGACCGCCCCGGCCTCCGGCGGCCCTCGCGGGGAGTGGCCGTACCGCCCCCGGAACGTCCTCCCCGCCCCGTACGGTTCCGCCTCCTCGCCGACGGTGCAGCCGGTGCGCACCGTCTCCCCGCCGGGGCCGCCGCTCTCCACCGGGGCGAAGCCGTCGACGCCCGGTGCCCACGTGCCTCCGCGTACCACTCCTCCCGGACCTCCGGCAGCCCCGGCGCGGGGCGGTGCCACCGGAACCGCGCGACGGCCAGTCCCCGTGCGGCACCGGCCGGCTCCAGCCGCGCCCGACGAGGCCGGTGTCGAAGATCACGCGGAGCTCGTCCCCGGCCGGGGATACTGCGGCGAAGGGCCGCCGACGGCCGGCCCGTCACCCTGGCCACCGTCTTCGACTGGCTCGGCCTGGCCCCCGCGCCCAACCCGGGCCCACTACGTCCACACCCCCTGACCTGGACGGACCCGCTGGATCTGCCGGCAGCCGAGGCCGGCGAATGTCAGGCTTGGGACCGAGGCGTACGGCAGCAATGGGTTTTCGCTCACCGGCTCCTTGGACAATCCTGCCACCGGAGTGCGGACGCCTGTACTCCAGTAACGGATCACCGGAGACCCACCCATGTCACGCACCACCCCCGAACGCCCGGTGGACGTCGAGGCGCTGTCCCCCGAACTGTCCCGCCACCGGCGCACCGCCACACGCCTGCACCCGCAGCCCGGCAGCTCGGGCATGGACCAGAGCTCGGTGGGCGGCCCCTTCCTGTGGCCCGAAGGACGGGCCGTAGCTGGTGTGTGAGGAGCACCGTAGGAGAAGCTACGGCGAGCGCGTGGCGGACGTCCGGCTCCGCCCGCGCATCCTGGCCGGCCTGGTGGAGTGGACGGTCATGGCCAACGAGGGCTGTGTCTCGAAGTGGGGGAGCCACCCTGTGCCATGCGCCGGGGCGCACCGCTTCGTCTCCGACGCCGAGATCTTCCGCCGGACAGTGTCCCCCGGCACCGGTGCCGGTCCGGAAGGAGTCGGGTAGGTGGAGTACTGGCGGGTCGAGTGGCACCACGACCTCGGTGAGGAGCCCGTGCTCTTCTACAGCGAGATCGGCCCCGACCGGTGGGAGACGCGGAGAATCCAGGGCTACCGGGACGGGCGGCTGCTGCGGGCGGACGCCGAACACGAGACGGCCGAGGTCGGCCTCAGCGAAGTCCCGCTCGGCGACATCGCCGA
>NZ_DASQNP010000004.1:0-19306 GCF_035644915.1 Streptomyces sp. | reverse complement strand
CGGCCGGCGCGGGCGGTGCGGACGGCGGTGGTACGGGCGGCATGGGCGGCACCGGGGGCATGGGCGGCGCGGACTGCGGCGGCACGGGCGCGGGCGGTACCGCGGGCGGCGCCGGAGGCATCGGCGGCATCGGCGGCGCGGGCGGCGGCACCGGGCCCACCGGGCCGTTCGCCGCGGACGCCAGGTCGGCGCCGCACGCACCACAGAAGCGGTCGCCCTCCTCCAGCGGCTCCTCGCAGCGGGGGCAGACGGAGAGTTGGTCGAGCTGCGGCATGGTCACACCCACGTTCTGGGGCGGAGACGGTTGGCCCGTTCCACCAGTTCGATCCTTTCGGTGCCGGTCTGCGCGAGCCGGGCGAGCAGCCGGAACGAGCGTTCCAGCCCCAGGCGGAGCCCTCTCTCGTCCAACTCGCTGCCCAGCAGGGGCGGAAGCCGTCCCGCACCGGCGGGTGCGGGCGCGCCCTGCCGGCCCGCGAGCACCCAGTCCAACGCACTGCCCAGCACCTCGGCGGTCAATCGTTCGCGGCGCAGCGCGTCCAGGCCCGCCTCCCGCAGCCGTTCCACCTCGCGGGCGGCGGCCCGCAGGTCCTCCAGCAGCGGCTCCCGGGGGGAGCGCTGCCGCAGCCGGGCCCGTACGGCCGCGACCCGCGCGGCCGTGTGGTGGACGGAGGACTCCGGTACGGACTCCAGCGCCCGCACGGCACCGCGGCGATCACCGGTGGCCAACCGTACCCGGGCCAGACCGAACGCGGCGCCCACATGGCTCCGGTCGGCCGCCCACACCAGGTGGTAGTGGCGCGCGGCGTCGTCCCAGCGCCCCAGCACCTCGGCGCAGACGCCGAGCGCGAGCTTGGGCGCCGGTTCGCCGGGGAAGGCACCGCGGACCGCGTCGAAGGACGCCGCCGCCGTCTCCCCGTCGCCCGCCACCAGGGCGTACAGCCCCCGGTGCCAGATCACCCGCCAGTCGTCGGCGTGCCGTTCCTCCAGCCCGGCCAGCGCCTCGGCGGCGGCCCGGCGGTTCCCGGCGCCGTCCGACTCCAGGCGCGCGCGCACCTCCCGCAGCCGCCGCTCGACGGAGTCGGCGGGCGCGGACCGCAGGGCGGCGACCAGGTCGGCGGGTGCGGAGGCCAGCAGTCCGGCGAGGAACCCGGCGTTGGGGTCGGCCGGGTCCACCAGCGGCACCGGAAGCGCCAGTGCTGCCGCCCGCGCGTCCAGCGGTATCAGCGCGGGCACGGCGTCCGTCGCGCCCGCGCCCGCCGCCCGGTGCGCCACCGGGGCGCGGGTGCCGCGCGCCCAGCGCACCCGGCGCGCCCGTCCGGCCGGGCGGACGCCCAGCAGCGGGGCGCCGCCGCCCGGCGGCAGCAGCCGGGTGTCCACCACCGCCGTCTCCGGGCCGAACAGCGTGGACACCGACGGCCGCGGACGGCCCGTCCGGAGCGCCACGATCTCCCGCAGCACGCCCGTGAGCTGCTCGGACATCTCCCCGGCGGAGGCGAACCGCCGCTGCGGATCGGGGTCGGTCGCCCGCAGCAGCAGCCGGTGGAACGACTCGTACCGCCGGAAGACCCCGATGTGCTCCGGGCCCGGCAGGCCGTGCGCGAACACGGTGGTGTAGCCCTGGAAGTCGAAGGTCAGCACGGCCAGCGTGCGCGCCACCGTGTAGAGGTCGGAGGCCACCGACGGGCCGGTCTCCACGATCTCCGGCGCCTGGTAGCCGACCGTGCCGTAGACCGGGCCGCCGCGGTCGTCCATCCGCCGGACGGCGCCCATGTCGATCAGCTTCAGGCGGTCCCCCTGCTGGATGGCGTTGTCGACCTTGAAGTCGCAGTAGAGCAGGCCGCGGTCGTGCAGGTGGCCCAGGGCCTCCAGCGCCTCGATGCCGTACGCGCACGCCTGCTCGACCGGCAGCGGGTCGCGGCGTCCCTCCGGCGTGCGCCGGGAGTTGGCGATCTCCTTCAGCGACCTGCCGCCGACGTACTCCATCACGATGTAGCCGTCGAGGCTGCCGGTGCGCCGGTCGAGGTGCTCGACGAAGTTGTAGATGCGCACGATGGAGGGGTGTTCGATCTCCGCGAGGAACCGCCGTTCGGAGATCGCGGCGGCCATGGCGTCCTCGTCGCCGGTGTCCAGCAGGCCCTTGAGCACCACCCAGCGGTCGGAGACCGCGCGGTCCACCGCCAGGTAGATCCAGCCCAGGCCGCCGTGCGCGAGGCAGCCCGCCACCTCGTACTGGCCGTGCACCACGTCGCCCGGCCGCAGCTTGGGGACGAAGGAGTACGGGCGCCCGCACCGGGTGCAGTAGCCCTCGGTGCGGCCCGGACGGCCGCGGCGCGAACGCCCCACCGGCGCACCGCACCCGCTGTTGCCGCAGAATCGCTTCCGCTCGGGCACCTCAGGGTTCTCCAGCACCGCCGACCGGGGGTCCGGGCGCGGCACCGGCGGCACGGACACCAGTCCGGCGCCCAGCGCGCCCCGCCCGGAGGAGGACCCCGACGGGCGCGAGCCGCGCACGGAGACCGACCGCCCCGAGGAGCGGCCGGACGGCGCGGGCGGCAGCCCGCCCGACGACGGACGCGAGGACGACCCCGGCGATCCCGATGCCCCCGATGCCCCCGATGCCCCCGGCGGGCCGGAGGGGCGGGACGAGCGGGACCCGCCGGCGAGGGCGGTCGTCGGCGGGGAGCCCACCGTGCCGTCGGGGGCCACCGCCGGGGCCGACCCGCAGACGCCGCAGTACAGTTCGCCGCCGGCGTCCTCGTACGACCCCGCGCAGCCCGGCCGCCGGCACGCCCGCGCCCCGCCGGCCCCGGCCAGCCGCACCGTCCCGTCCCCCGCGCTCACCGGACGTCCTCCCCCCGGCCGGCCGGTTCGCCGGGCGGCGCCAGGACCTCCAGCGCCGCCCGCTGGTAGCGCAGCACCGCCTGTTCGGCGGCCCGCAGGTCGCACGGCGCGCTCCACAGCAGCCGGCGCGCGATGTCGTACCGCTCCGCCAGCAGCGGGTCGTCCGCCGCCCCGTGCCGCGCCACCCTCGCGCGGTACGCGTCCAGCCGGCCGCGCAGTTCCGCGCGGACGGCCAGCGGCGCCGTCACGGCGGTCAGCGAGGCGCGGGCCCGCTCCAGCTCCTCCTCCGCGCGCTCCTCCAGGCTCTCCAGCAGCGGCGACAGCCGGTGCCAGCGGGCGTGGCGGCGGTGTTCGGCCGCGATCGCCAACTGCTCGTACAGCGCGGTCGGCGGTCCGCTCACCGCGGGCACGTCGACCGCGGCGATCTTCGCCAGCACCTCGCCGCGCGCCGTCCGCGCCTCGGCCAGGGTGCGGTCCGCCCGGGAGAGCACGTCGCGCAGCCGCATCAGCCGCTGCTCCGCGTCCTGCCGCACCTGGAGCACGGCGTCGATCTCGCGCCGGATGTCGTCCAGCGCGCGGGCCGCGCGGTCGTACCGCTCGGTGTCGGGACGGCCGCCGCCCGGTGCCGAACTCCCGCCCGCGGGGATCCAGAACGCCAGCGGGTCGGCGACCACCTCGGCGCGCAGCGCGGTCAGCTCCGCGGTGATGTGCTCCAGCTCGTCGCCCGCCGGGTGCTCCCCGGGGCGTACGCCGACGGAGTGCGCCAGGGAGCGGACGCGCTGGAGTTCGGCGGAGAGCATGTCTATCCGGGCCGGCAGCGCGGACCACACGGAGTCGGCGGCGGCGACCACGTCCAGGGCCTGGGCGTACCAGCCGTTCATCCGGTCCACCAGCTCCGTCAGGCCGATCCGCTCGCCGGGCCCGCCGTCCGCCCCGCCGGGGACGGTCACCGCCGGACCCCGCAGCCTCGCGGTCAGCTCGGCGAGTTCCTCCGGCGCCGGCCAGCGGCGCCTGGCGCGCAGCTCGCGGACCGAGTGCAGCGCGGCGGTGTAGAGCTCGAAGTGCGTCCACAGCAGTGAGGTCGCCTCCTCGGCCCGCGCCCACCGCTCCTTGGTGACGCCCGTCAGCTCGGCGCCCTCCAGCAGCCTGCGCCCCGCGTGGTCCTGCAGGGAGAGCAGGGACGTCTCGATCGCCTCGTGCTCCGCGCCGAGCCGTGCCAGGGCACGGTCCACCTCCTCCCGGCTCATCACCGGTCCGCCGGGCCCCGGGCCTCCGTCGTCCCCCATCGGTCACCTCGCCGCTTTCGTCGTGGTCGTGCGTGGTCGTGCGTGTCGTGCCTGTCTGACGAACCGTCAGTCACGGTAGGCCGGAGCCGGGGGCGCCGGCTCCGCTATCTCCATCTTGTCGGCGAGCCACCGTTTGTATGCGGCCATCCACGCACTGTCCTCACCGCCCCGGCGGTAGTCGTCGAGCACCTTGTTGACCCGGCGCACCAGGTCCTCGTCCTCCAGGTGCATCGCCACGCCGTACGGCTCGACGGTCAGCGGGTCCCCGACGAGACGGACCGAGGGATCCTGGGCGGCCTGCCCGGCGGCCAGGGCGCTGTCGGTCATCACCGCGTCCACCTCGCCCAGTTGCAGCCGCACCAGGCAGTCGAGCTGGTTGCCGACGTAGACCGGCCGGGTGCCCCGGCCGTCCTTCTCCAGCAGCGCCTGCGCGGTCGAACCGGCCGCGGTGCACAGCCTCTTGCCGCGCAGCGTCCCGTCGAACCCCGTGACCGGCGAGGACTTCGGCGCGAGGATCTGCTGCCCGGCCTCGAAGTACGCCGTGGAGAACGCCACGTCCGCCAGCCGCTCGCAGGTGATCGACATGGTGCGCACCACCATGTCCACCTCGCGCCGCTGTATGGCGGGGATGCGCTGGTCGGTGGGGACGGTCTTGTAGACGATCTCGCCGTCCTCGCCGACCAGGTCCTCGGCGATGGCCTTCACCAGGTCGATGTCGAATCCGGTGAGGTCCCCGGTGGACGGGTCGCGGTAGCCCCACAGGTAGCTGTTCTGGTCGACGCCGACCACCAGCCGTCCCGCCCGCTGGATGCGCCGCACCGCGGGCCCGGCCTTCTTCGACGGCCGCAGGCCGGCGGCCGGGTCGCTGCCGTCGGCGCAGGTCTCCCGCTCGGCGGCGGGCCGCGCCGGTGCGGCGCCCGGTTTCCGGGCCGGCGCCGCCTCCGGGCCGGGGCCCGCGGGCGCCTGCGCGGGCAGCCCGGTGGACAGCAGCGTCTGGATCAGTACGGCGGCGGCCAGGGCCAGGCCGGCCGCCGCCACCGCGAGCGGTGTGCCGCCGCGCGCGCCCCCAGCGCCCCTTCCGGTTCTCCTCACCCGGTTCCTCACCCGGTTCTCCTCATACGTGATACGTGCTCCCTCGCCGGTCTCACCGGTACTCCGACAGCCTGCGGCCGATGCCCAGCACCACGCCCGCGGCACCGAGCACGGCCAGCGTTCCGGCCCCGGCGGGCAGTCCGCCGAGCGCGTCCCGCCCCCGCGCGGCCGCCCGCTCGAACTCCCGCTGCTCGTGCCGTACGGCCTCGGCCAGGCCGGTGTCCACCGCGTCGAACGCGCTCCGCGCGGTGTCCTCGCCGGGCCCGATCACCAGGGCGACCGCGTCGTCGTAGCGGCCGCCGTTCTCCAGTTCGCGGGCGGTGGCGTGGTGGGCGCGCCAGTCGGCCGCGGCCCGGACGGCGTCCTCGACCGGGGCCCGGCCCGCCTCGTCGTCGGCCAGCGCCAGCGCCTTCGCCAACTGCCCGCCGCCGCGCCCCCCGCCCGGCCCGTCGCCGGCGAGGCGGCGCATGCCCGCGCGGAAGCTCTCCTCGTACGCGGCCCCGCCGCCGCGCGCCACCAGCGTCATGCTCTCGTCGCCGCGCGCCCGCAGCGCGCCCGCCCACGCCTCGTTGAGCACCTGGAGCGACCGGGCGCCGTACCGGTCGGAGTCGCCGAGGTGGGACCGGGCGAGCCCGTGCCCGGCCGCCAGCCACAGCAGCGCCGCGGCCGTGGCCGCGGTCGCGGCCAGCAGACCGGGACTGAACACCCGGTTCGTGCGCAGGTAGTGGCGCCGCTGGGCCCAGCCGAGCGCGGCGAGCGCGACCACCCCGGTGAGCAGCGCGGGGACGGGCCGGGCCCGGGCGGCCCGGTGGTCCTCGCCGAGGCGGGCGGTCTCGGCCCGGTAGAGCGCCTCCGCGGCGGGCAGCAGCCGCTCGCGCATCTGCACCCCGGCGTGGCGCAGGTAGGCGCCGCCCAGGGGCAGGCCCTGCCGGTTGTTGGCGCGGGCGGTCTCCACCAGGCCGGTGTAGACGGGCAGCAGCTCGTTCAGCTCGGTGATCTCGTCGCGGCCCCGGCCCGGTCCGCCGGTGTTGGCCGCCGCCTCGGCCAGCAGCCGGGAGGCGGTGCGGATGTCCCTCTCGTACCGCTCGCGCAGCTCGGGCGGTTCCTCGCCCCCGGCCAGGAAGGCGCTGGCGGCGGTGGTGTCGGCGTCGGCGAGGGAGCGGTAGATGCTCGCCGCGTCGGCGCTCAGCGGCTGGCTGCGGCGCACCACGGCGTCGGCGGCCCCGGCCCGGTCGGCGGTCTGCCAGGCGGTCACGGCGCCGAACGCCAGCACCAGCGCGGCCAGGGCGGCCCCGATGATCCGCAGCCGTCCGGGCTCGGTCACCGCCGCCGCGCGCAGCCGGTCCACGCCCTCGGCCCAGGCCGTGCGGCGCGGCGGCCCGGGAACGGCGGACGCCGGGGGAGCGGCGGAGGGCGGGGGCGGGACGTTCGGCGGGTGTGTCACTGGTCGGGACCTCCCCCTCGGTCGCTGCCGCACCGGGCCCCGCGCCCTTCTCCGCGCGGCGAAGCCGGAGGAGCCCCGCCAGCAGTATGGCGGCCGGAGGCGGCGGCGACACCGTTCCTGCCGGGATCTTGCGCCGGTCGCGCTCCCCGCGGCGGCCGCCGGCCCCGTGCCGCGCGCCCCGTGCCGCACGCCGCGCGCCGGACGGCCGGGCGGGCGGACGCGGTCAGGCGGGCGCGGCGTAGTGCGCACGGAGCCGGGCGTGGGCGGCGGGACCGGCCCGCAGGTGGTCCAGTGCCAGCAGTCCGGCGCCGAGCACCGGAGGGGCGGTGACCACCCGGACGGCGGCCCGGGGCGCGCGCTCCGCCAGCAGGGACAGGACGCGGTCGTGGAGGAGGGGGTGCCGGGCCGCCGCGACGCCGCCGCCCAGCAGGACGGGGGTCGGGGTGCCGAGCAGGCCCAGGCGGTCGAGCGCGACCACGGCCATGGCCACGATCTCGTCGGCCTGCCGGTGCACCAGCGCGCGGGCGGTCGCGTCGCCCCCGGCGGCCACCGCGAAGAGGACCGGGACCAGTTCGTGCCGGCGCCCGTCCGGCAGGTCGCCCAGGTGGAACGCCTCGATCAGCGCGTACATGCTGGGCAGCCCGAAGTGGGCGGGCAGCGCCCGGGCCAGTTCGGTGTCCCCGCCCCGGCCGTCCTCGGCGCGGGCGGCGTGCCACAGCGCCTCCTCGGCCAGCCCCCCGCCGCCGCCCCAGTCGCCGGAGAGCCGGCCGACGGCGGGGAAGCGGTGGGTGCGGCCGTCCCCGGCGACCCCGACGCAGTTGACGCCCGCGCCGCACACGACGGCGACGCCGTGCCGCACGGAGCCGTCGTCCGGCAGGCCCGCGCGCAGGATCGCGAAGGTGTCGTTGGCGACGCGGCCGGTTCGCCCCCAGCCGCGGGCGTCGATCCGGGCGGCCAGCTCCCGTTCCTCGCGCGGCAGGTCGGCGCCCGCCAGGCAGGCCGAGACGTGCTCGACCAGCGGCGCGCCCTCCGGTGCCGTGCCGAGCCCGGCGTCCTCCGCCGCCCGGGCCACGGCCCCGGCCAGGGACGCCACGGCCGCCCCGGCCCCGACGGCCGGCGGCCGGAAGCCGCCGCCGCGCGCGGTGCCCAGCACGCTGCCGTCCCCGGCGACCAGGGCCACGTCGGTCTTGCTGTTGCCCGCGTCGACGGCCAGGACGGCCCCCGGGAGGGCGGGCGCGGGGGAGGCGGGCGCCGTCAGGCCCACGGGAGGTGCTCCCGGTTGTACGCGATCAGACGGTCCGTCAGCTCTTCGGCGAGGGCGTACTGGCCGACGAGGGGGTGGGCCAGCAGCGCGGCGAACACCCGGTCCCGGCCGCCGTGCAGGGCGGCCTCCAGCGCCAGGTGCTCGTACGCCGTCACGGCCGAGACCAGGCCCGTGTGGAGCGGGCCCGGCGGCGGTACGGGCAGGGGCCTGGCGCCCGCCGGGGAGACCTCGGCCGGGACCTCGACGACCGCGTCGTCGGGCAGGAAGGGCAGGGTGCCGTCGTTGCGGGTGTTCACCACCTGGACGCTCGCACCGCTCCCCCCGCTGTTCCTCCCGCTGTCCGTCCCGCCCAGCAACGCGGCGGCCAGGGCGACGGCGGCCTCGGAGTAGTAGGCGCCGCCGCGCCGGGCCAGCAGCTCGGGCTTGGTGTCCAGCGCCGGATCGGCGTACATCTCCAGCAGCCGCCCCTCCAGCGCGGCGACCTCCGCCGCCCGCGGGGGGCCGGTGCGCATCTCGGCCACGACCTCGTCGTGCGCGTAGAAGTAGCGCAGGTAGTACGAGGGGACGCAGCCCAGCCGCTCCAGGAGGGTCCTGGGCAGCCGCAGGTCCGCGGCGATGGTCCCGCCGTGCTCGGCCAGCAGCCTCGGCAGCACGTCCGGTCCGTCCGGCCCGCCCAGCCGCACGCCCAGCTCCCAGGTGAGGTGGTTGAGCCCGACGTGGTCCAGGTGGATCTCCTCGGGGCGGACGTCCAGCAGCGCGGCGAACTTCCGCTGGAAGCCGATCGCCACGTTGCACAGGCCCACCGCGCGGTGGCCCTCGGTCAGCAGCGCGCGGGTGACGATGCCGACCGGGTTGGTGAAGTCGATGATCCAGGCACCGGGGTTGGCGCGGCGCACCCGCTCGGCGATGTCCAGGACCACCGGGACGGTCCGCAGCGCCTTGGCCAGCCCGCCCGCACCGGTGGTCTCCTGCCCGACGCAGCCGCACTCCAGCGGCCAGGTCTCGTCCCCCTCGCGGGCCGCCTGGCCGCCGACGCGGAGCTGGAGCAGTACGGCGCCGGCGTCCGCGACGGCCGCGTCCAGGTCGGAGGTGGTGGTGACGGTGCCCGGGTGGCCCTGCCGGGCGAGGATGCGCCGGGCGAGCCCGCCGACCACCTCCAGCCGGTCCTCGGCCGGGTCGACCAGGACCAGCTCGGTGACGGGCAGGGTGTCCCGCAACCGGGCGAAGCCGTCGACGAGTTCGGGGGTGTAGGTCGAACCGCCGCCTACCACTGCGAGTTTCACGGGGGCGCGTCCTCCTCGGGAGCGGGCCGTAGGGCTGCGGGCGTCGGAAACCGGTGGGGGCCGGGGGACGGCCGGGACGGGACAGGTCGGTCAGCGGGAGGTGTCGAACACCTCGTCACGGGTGGTGGCCAGGGCGCTCTCCAGCGCCCCGCTGAGCACGGGGTGGTCGGTGACGGTGCCGATGACCAGCCGCGGCCGGGGGACGGCCAGTTCGGCCAGCTCCCGCTGGACCAGCGCGCGCAGCGGCTCGCCCCCGGCGGTGAGCAGGCCGCCGGACAGGACGACGAGTTCGGGGTCCAGGACGGCGACCAGCGCCGCGAGTCCGGTCGCCAGGCCGGTGGCCGTCCGCCGCAGCAGTTCGCCGTACGGGCCGGACGCCCCGCCGCCGTCACCGCCGTTGCCGCCGCCGTCCGGGCCGGCGTCCCCGGCCTCCCCGGCGGCGCGGGCGAGCAGGACCGCCGCCGCCTCGTCGTCCGGGCCGGGCGGCGGCTCGATGCCCAGTTCGCGGGCCAGCCGCACCAGGCCGCCCGCGCCCGCCAGCTCCTGGAACCCGCCGCGGCCCGTCCGCGCGACCCCGCGCACCAGCGGGGCGCCGGGCACCGGCAGGAAGCCGACCTCGCCGGCGCCGCCGGTCCAGCCGCGGTGCAGCCGCCCGCCCAGCACCAGGGCGGCGCCGATGCCCTCCTCGTTCCACAGCAGGACGAAGTCGTCGTGGCCCCGGGCGGCTCCCCGGCGCTGCTCGGCGACGGCGACGAGGTTGACGTCGTTGTCGTACTCCAGCGGCATCGGCAGCGCCGCGGCCAGCTCCTCCAGGAGGCCGGGGGAGTGCCAGCCGGGCAGGTGGGAGGCGTAGCGCAGCCGTCCGGTGCGGGGATCGAAGGCGCCGGGGGTGCCGATGACGACGCGGTGCAGCTCGCCGCGGGTGAGCCCGGCGGCCTTGGCGGCGCCGTCCACCGCGGCCACCACCTGCGCGACGGTGCCGCCGGCGGGCCGCCGCCCGGACACGGGAACCTCGAAGGTGCCGACGGTCCGGCCGGTGATGTCGGCGACCGCGGCGCGGATGCGGGCGGCGGTGACGTCCAGCCCGGCGACGTGCGCGGCGGCCGGGTTGAGGGCGTAGAGCTGGGCGCCCGGGCCGGGACGGCCCCGGCTGGTGCCGGTGACCCGGACCAGGCCCGCGGCCTCCAGGCGGGCCAGGAGCTGGGAGGCGGTCGGTTTGGACAGCCCGGTCAGCCTGCCGATGCGGCTGCGCGAGAGCGGGCCGTGGGCGAGCAGCAGTTCCAGTGCCGCGCGGTCGTTCATCGCGCGCAGCACCCGGGGGGTTCCCGGTGTCGTCCCGGCCATCGCACCTCCCGCCCGTTACTGTCAGGAAAGTTTCCTGTTGTGCGGGACAGGACAGTAGGGCCCGCTCCCGGCCGGCGTCAACGGGTGCCCGCGGCGCGGCCTACCGCTTCTCGGCGTCCCTGCCCGGCTCCTTCGCCGGAGCCCCGGCCGGCTCCCCGGGACCGTCCGCCGCCGGGGGCCGCGCGGTGTCCTTCGCCCGGTTGCCCACCGGCTCCTTCGCCAGGATCGCGGCCGGGTTCCTCGCGGCGTTCCGCACCGTTTCCCCGACGCCCTTGACGCCGTCGACGCCCTTGGCGTCCCTGGCGTCCCTGACGCCGTCCTTCGCGCCGTCCTTCACCAGGCCCCGGCCCAGCCCCCTGCCGAGGTCCCGCTCCAGGTCCTCGTCCAGCCTCCGCAGGGTGGTCAGCGACTCCTCGTCCACCATCCGGATGCCGCGCGCGTCCAGCGCCCGCTTGATCCGCCAGCGCAGCTCGCGCTCCACCGGCAGCGCCTTGCCCGGCATGGTCTTCGCCGAGACCCGGATCACCATCGTCTCCAGCGTCACCGAGTTCAGGCCCAGCACCTCCACCGGCGCCCAGAGGACCTCGTCCCACGGCGCGGTGGTCGACATCTCCTCGCCGGCCGCCGTGATGGCCGCCCGGACCTCCTCCAGGTCCTCGTCGGAGCGGACCTCGACGTCCAGGGAGGCCGTCGCCCAGCCCTGGCTGAGATTGCCCACCCGCTTGATCTCGCCGTTGCGGACGTACCAGATCTCGCCGTCGTCGCCGCGCAGCTTGGTGACCCGCAACCCGATCTCCAGCACGGTGCCGGTGGCCTCGCCCGCGTCGATCCGGTCGCCGACCCCGTACTGGTCCTCCAGCAGGACGAACATCCCGCCCAGCACGTCCGTGACCAGGTTGCGGGCGCCGAAGCCGATCGCCACACCGGCGACACCGGCGCTGGCCAGCAGCGGGGCGAGGTCGATGCCCAGGGTGGAGAGCGCGATCAGCACCGCCGTACCCATGATCACGAACGTGGCGACGCTGCGCAGCACCGAGCCGATCGCCTCCGTGCGCTGGCGCCGCCGCTCGGTGTTGACCAGCAGGCCGCGCAGCGCGTTGCCGCTCGCCTCGGCCTCGGCGTTGCGGTTCATCCGGGCGATCAGCCGGGTGATGGCCCGGCGGATCACCGAGCGCAGCACGACCGCTATCACCAGGATCAGCAGGATCCGCAGGCCGATGGCGAGCCAGGTCCCCCAGTTCTCCTCGAGCCAGCCGGCGGCGTTGGTGGCCGTCTCGTGCGCGTCGTCCATGGATTCCACCCTCAACACACTAATGGGGGACAACCTGCCGGACCGGCGGCTTCAGGCCGGATAGCAGGCGCTTCCGGCTGGGGAGAAACGGTGTGTGGTCGAAAACACGCTCCGTGCGTTGCGCGATCGTGGTGGCGCCGCCACCGGGACGCGAGACACACTGGGGGAGATCGTCCCGGCGCGAGCCACGCGCCGCCGACGTACAAGGAGGCACCGTGCCGCACGTCCTGGTCCTCAACGCGTCGTACGAGCCGCTCGGCGTCGTACCGCTCCGCCGCGCGCTCATCCTCGTCCTCAACGGAAAGGCGATAAGCCTGGAGGACTCCGGCGCCCTCATGCACAGCGCGACCCAAGTCATACCCGCTCCGAGTGTGGTCCGGCTGAAACGCTTCGTGCGCGTGCCCTTCCGCGGCACCGTGCCGCTCACCCGCCGCGCCCTGTTCGCCCGTGACGGCGGCAGGTGCGCGTACTGCGGTGGCGTCGCAACCAGCGTCGACCACGTCGTCCCGCGCAGCCGCGGCGGGAAGCACTCCTGGGAGAACGTCGTGGCGGCCTGCCGCCGCTGCAACCACGTCAAGGCCGACCGCCACGTCTCCGAGCTGGGCTGGCGGCTGCGGCACCAACCCGCGCCGCCGTCGGGCCTGGCCTGGCGGATCATCGGCACGGGACACAGGGATCCGCGCTGGCTGCCGTACCTGCGGCCATACGGCGCGGACGACGCCCTCGCCCGGATCGACGGCAGGACACCCGCCTGAGATCCGGGCTTCGTCGTCCTCGGGGCCGGCCGCGCGGCCGGCCCCGGAGACCGGCGGTCACTCCTGGCCGGCCTCGCCGCTTCCGCCGGGCCCGTCGGCCTTGCCGTTCCTGCCGGTCCCGTCCTCCCCGCCGGCCTTGTTGTCCTTGCCGTCCCCGCCGTCCCGCACCGCGTAGACCTCCACGGACCACAGGGACAGGCCGAAGCGGGTCGCCCGCTCGTCGCCCACCACCCGGACGAAGCGGGTGTCGGCCGGGGCGTCCATCCGCACCGTCTCCCGGCCGCCCCGCCCGTCGCGCACGGTCGCGGCCGTGTGCCAGCGCCGGCCGTCCGGGGAGACCTGGACGCGGTAGCGGGAGGCGTACGCGTCCTGCCAGTGCAGCCGGACCTCGCCGACCCGGGTCGGGCGGTCCAGCTCCACCCGCACCCACTGCCCGTCCTCCGCGGGGGAGGACCAGCGGGTGTCCGGGGCGCCGTCGGTGACGGCCAGGGCGGGGAAGTCCTCCGTCTCCTCGGCCGAGGCGGTGGCCCGCGCGCCCCGGGCCAGGTCCGGCCCGCCGGTGGGCGGGTAGGCGCGGACGGTGAGCACGGCCTGCCGCCGCTCCCGGTCCTCGCCGTCCCCGGCGGTGAGGGTGACCGGGACGCGGTACGTGCCCGGCTTCACGTCCTTCCCCGCCCGGATCTCGACGGCCGCCACCGCCGGGACGCCGCGCTGGAGCGTCACCCGGCGCGGGGCCCGCACGGTGAAGCCCTCGGGCGCCCGCACCGTCAGCCGCCCGCGCACGTCGGTGGGGCGGTTGCCGGTCAGCCGCGCCTCGACGACGGTCGCGTCGCCGCCGATGACGGCGTTGGTCTCGGCGCGGGCGAGCCGCAGCTCGGCGCCGGGGGCGTCGGAGTACCAGGGGGTCAGCTCGTGGACCACCGGGGGCGCCGAGCCGTCCTGCCAGGCCAGCCGTACGGCGTCCGCCCGCAGGCCGTCGGCCCGCACCTCCGTCCAGCCGCGGTCGGACAGGGCGCCGAGCCGCCGCCACCCCTCGCCCGGCACGTGCGCCTCGACGGCGGCGCGCGCGCCCGGGCCCGGCTGCGACTGGACGGTGACCGCCTCCAGGACGCGCGGCCGGGGCAGCCGCAGCACCAGTCCCTCCCGGCGGGGCTCCCCGGCCGCGCGGAAGGCGGTGGCCGGGTCGCCGTCGGCGGCGTCCTCCAGCGAGGAGCCGGGCAGCGGCGCGGGGCCGCCGTGCACCCGTTCGCCGGAGCGCCCGCCCTTCGCCGCGCGGCGCGTGGCGCCCGACCAGGCGTCGGAGACCTTCAGCGCGCGGTCCACGAAGGCGGACAGGACGCCCTCGCCGACCGTCGCCCCGCTCCTGCGGGCGTCGGTGCGCAGCCGCTGCAGCTCCAGCCGCGCCTCCCAGGCCGCCGCGCCGTCCCCGCGCCGCTGCGCGGCCAGCATGTCCAGGGCGTACTCGCCCGCCCGGCCGTAGCGCGCGAGCTGCCGCACCCAGGGCCGCGCCTCCTCGTGCAGGGCGCCGTCCGCGACGTCCGCCAGGTGCCCGGGGGCCTCCCGCAGCACCGCGAAGGCGTCGCGCAGCCGGTCGGCCGCGGCGGTGAACCGCCGGTCGTCCCCGCCGGTGTGGGCGGCCCAGAAGGCGTCGATCAGCGGGGTGAGGTAGGCCGACTCCTTCTTGTCGAGCACCGACGAGGCGCTGTTGGCGGCGAGCGCACGCAGCGCCCGGCGGGCCCCGTCGTCCGCCGCGCCGTGCGGTCCGTCGTCCGCCGCGCCGTGCGGTCCGCCGGTGGCTGCCAGGTCGTCGACGGCGGCCCGCCAGGAGTCCCCGGGCCGGTAGCCGCGGGGGTTCCAGGCGTAGTCGGCGACCGTGAACAGCGGGATGCGGGAGGCCGTCGCCTGCTCCATCGCGTTGGCCAGCAGCTCCGCCGAGCCGTTGGCCACGGCCGGGTCGCGGCCGGTGTACGGGCCCAGGAAGATCCGGTCGGCGGCGTAGTCGTTGACCGGGTAGTTGTCCATGGTGACCAGCGGGTGGCGGAGGACGGAGCGGGCCTCGGCCAGCTCGCCGCCGGTGATGGTGGCCGGGACGACCCCGACGCCCGTCCAGGCCACCTCCACGTCCGCGGCCAGCTTCTTCGCGAGCGTGCGGCGGTACTCGGTCGGGCCGTCCTGGTAGAACTCGGTCGGCATCACCGACAGCGGCACCGCGCCGCGCCCGCGGCCGTACCGCCCGGCCAGGTGCGCGGCCACCTCGTTGGCCAGCTCCGCGTGGGCGGTGGCGGCGGCCTCGGGGCCCGAGCCGTAGCGGTCGGCGTCCTCCTCGCAGTGCCACTCGTTGTAGCTGGCGTCCTCGAAGCGGAGCTGGAAGGCCCGCACCCCCAGCGCCACCATGGCGTCCAGCTTGCGCAGCAGCGCCCTGCGGTCGCCGTCGGAGGCCAGGCACATCGACTGCCCCGGCGAGACGGCCCAGCCCAGCACCACGTGGTTGCGCCGGGCGCGCTCGGCGAGCTCGCGGAACTCCGAGCGCCGCTCGGCGGGGTAGGGGTCCCGCCAGCGGGACTGGCGGAACGGGTCGTCGCCGGGCGCGTACAGGTAGCGGTTCTGCTTGGTGCGGCCCATGAAGTCCAGGTGCGCCAGCCGCTCCCGGTGCGACCAGGCCTCGCCGTAGAAGCCCTCGACCGTGCCGCGCACGGCCGAGGCCGGCCAGTCCCGCACGACGACCGCGGGGAACGCCCCGGCGCCGCCGCCGGTGACCACGAGCTGCCGCAGCGTCTGCGCGGCGTGGAACAGCCCGTCCTCGCCGACGCCCGCCAGGGCGACCGTGCCGCCGGGGTCCCCCAGGCCCGCCGCGCGGCCGATCGCCAGCCGGTAGCCGCCCGGGGGCAGGTCGCCGCGCGCGGGCGCGCGCAGGGCGCGCAGCGCCTCCTCGGCGGCGTCCCCGGCCCGGACCACCAGGCCCCGGGCGCCGGACTCCGTGCCGGGCCGCACGGTGCGCACGCTGCGCGCACCGGCCGCGTGCAGCGCGTCGCGGACGACGTCGAGGGCGTACGGGTCGGCGTCCTCACCGGCGACCAGGGTGACCTCGCCCTCCACGGGCACGGACGCGCCCCGCGCCCGCAGGGACTGGGGGCGCGGCCAGACGGCGGGGACGCCGTCCCCCACGACGCCGTCCTCCCGGCCCGCGGTGTCCGGGGCGGGGGTCGCCGGGCCCGCGTCCGGTTGCGGCGGCGCGGCCTGCGCGCCCGGTGCGCCCGAGAGCAGTCCGCCGAGGACGGCCGCGACCAGCGCCGTCGCCCCGGTCCGCCGCGCGCCGCGGCCATGCGTCGCATGGTTCACGTCTCTTCCGGCCCCTCTCGCTCTTTCCGCCCCGTTCACCCGTTCGTCCGGCGCCCGTCCGCCCGTCGTCCCCCGTGGCGCTCCGCCGACCGGCACCGAGCCCACCACCGGCGCGGCGAAGGTGTCAACGACGGCGGCCGAAGTGTCCGACTTGTCGGTGCGTCCGGGGGTGCGGGGCCCGGCCCGGGCGAGGAGGGAGGGGCGGCGCAGGCCGGAGCACGCCGGGTGATCCCCCTTCAGGTTCCGGCAAATCCTGGGCGAGGAGCCCGGCCGGAGCGGATGCTCTGCGCTGACAAGCGCGTCGGGCCGTGAAATCATCGGTCCGGGTCCACAAGTGACCTGGATCACGTTCCCTCGCCGATGACGTCTGGCCCCTGCTTCAGTGGGTAGGGCGACCGTGTCCGACCGACATACGAACGGAGGCCCCCAGTGGCCGCGTCCGCCAAACTGCTGACCTCCCTGTCCGCCCTGCCCAAACAGGGCCGGGAGCCGATCGACCTCTCCGGCGTCTCCCACCCCGACTCCGGACTGGACGGCTCCTGCGCCTGCGGTTGCGCCGAGGCCCCGCTGACCAGCGAACCCCCGCTCGCGGACACCACCCCCCTGACCAGCGAACCGCCGCTGGCCGCCGAGCTCCCGCTGACCAGCGAACCGGCCGGGGTGGGATACGGCACGGACTCCGCGGGAATCTAGTCCCGAAGGGGACGAAAGTCCCCGTACGTCCCCGGGGAGCCCCGGGACGCAGGGAGAGCCGAGGGAGATCCAGATGGCCCGACTGGCACGGCTCGCCGCCGCACACGGAGTCTGCACCTCCTACGACCCCGCCCCGGGCCGCACGCTCACGGTGCCCGACGACACGATCGTGGCGGTCCTCGCGGCCCTGGGCGTCGACGCCTCCACCCCCCAGGCCGTCCGCAAGGCGCTGGAACGGCACGCGCGCGAGGAGGCCGCCCGGCTGCTCCCGCCCACCGTCGTCGTACGCGCCGGAGGAGCCCCGCCGCCCGAGGGCGTCCGTCCCGTCACCGTCCGCGGCGTCCTGCCCCCGCTGCCCGAGGGCACGGTCCTGCGCGCCGAGACCGAGGACGGCCGCGGCCTGGAGTGGGACACCGGCCCGTCGGGCGACGGCGAACGGCTGCCGCTGGGCTGCCACACCCTGTACGCGCAGGCACCCGACGGCCGGACCGGGCGGGCCGCCCTGATCGTCGCCCCCGACCGCTTCCCGCCCGTGCGGGACCGCTCCTTCGGCCTGCTCGTCCAGCTCTACTCCCTGCTGTCCTCGCGCTCCTGGGGCATGGGCGACCTCGCCGACCTCGCCGATCTGGCCGCCTGGGCCGGGCGCGCCACCGGCGCCGGGTTCATCCAGCTCAACCCCCTGCACGCGGCCGTGCCCGCCGCCGAGGGCGAGACGATCGACCCCTCCCCGTACCGCCCCTCCTCCCGCCGCTTCGCCGACCCGGTGCACCTGCGGATCGAGGAGATCCCCGAGTACGCCTACCTGAGCGGCGAGGCCCGCGCCCGGGTGGAGGAACTGCTGGCCCGCGCCCGGGAGCTGCGCGAGTCCACCCTCACCAAGGACGGCAGCATCGACCGCGACGCCGTGTGGGCGCTCAAGCGCCAGGCGCTGGAGCTGGTCCGCACCGTCCCCCTCAGCCCCGGCCGCCGCGTCGCCTACTGCGACTTCCTCGCCCAGCAGGGCCAGGCCCTGGAGGACCACGCCACCTGGTGCGCGCTGGCCGAGGTCCACGGTCCCGACTGGCGCTCCTGGCCCTCCGGCCTGGGCGACCCGCGCTCGGCCCGCACCGCCCGCGCCCGCACCGAGCTGCTGGACCGGGTGGACTTCCACAGTTGGCTGGCCTGGCTCACCGACGCCCAGCTCGCCCGCGCCCAGCGCACCGCCCGCGACGCGGGCATGTCCATCGGCCTGGTGCACGACCTGGCACTGGGTGTGCACCCCCTGGGCGCGGAGGCCTGGGCGCAGCAGGACCTGTTGGCCCCCGGCATGTCGATCGGCGCCCCGCCGGACGCCTTCAGCCCCCGCGGCCAGGACTGGGGCCTGCCCCCGTGGCGCCCGGACGCGCTGGCCGCCACCGGCTACGCCCCGTACCGCTCGCTGCTGACCGGGCTGCTGCGCCACGCCGGCGGACTGCGCATCGACCACGTCATGGGCCACTTCCGGCTGTGGTGGATCCCCGAGGGCCGCCCGCCGACGGAGGGCACCTACGTCCGCTACGACGCCGAGGCGATGCTCGGCGTGCTCGCCCTGGAGGCGCACCGCGCCGGCGCGGTCGTCATCGGCGAGGACCTGGGCACCGTCGAACCGGGCGTCCGCGGCGAGCTGGCCGGACGCGGGGTGCTGGGCACCTCCGTGCTGTGGTTCGAGCGCGACTACGAGCGCAGGCGGCACCCCCAGTGCGAGGTGCCCCAGCCGCTGGACCCGCAGGACTGGCGCGCCGACTGCCTGGCCACCGCCACCACCCACGACCTGCCCAGCACCGCCGCCCGCCTCAGCGGCGAGCACGTCGAGCTGCGCGCCCGGCTCGGACTGCTGACCGGGACGCTCGCCGCCGAGCAGAGCCAGGACGCCCTGGAGACCGCCGAGTGGATGGCGCACCTGTCCCGCCTGGACCTGATGCAGGAGGGCGCGGGCGACGAGGAGAGCGAGATCAAGGCGGTCTACCGCTTCCTGGCCCGCACCCCCGCCCGGATGGTCGGCGTCTGGCTGCCGGACGGCGTGGGCGACCGCCGCCCGCAGAACGTGCCGGGCACCTCGGACGAGTACCCCAACTGGCGGCTGCCCGTCGCCGACGGCGACGGCCGGCCCGTCACCCTGGAGGAACTGGTCGCCTCGCCCCGGCTGCGCAACCTGCTGAGGACGGTGCGCGAGGAGCTGCACGGGCCGTGGGAGGCGCCCTGCCCCGCGCAGGACCACCCCGAGCGCGTGTCCTTCCCGGACGTTCGCTAGCGTTGAAGTGTGGACAACAAGGTCAACGAGAACGTCAGGCGCGCCGGCACCGCCGTGCGTGCCGGAGCCGTCACCGCCCTCACCGCGCTGATGCTCCTGGTCGCCTCTCCCTCCGCCTCCGCGCTCTACCGCGACGACGGCGACGACCCGGGCCCCGGCCTGAGCGTGGTCGAGACCCTCGGCCTGTACGTCGTGCTGCCGGTCGTCCTCTTCCTGGTGATCGCCGGACTGGTGGCAGTGGCCGACAAGTCCTCGCGCGACAGCGGCCAGATCGCGGGCCGGCAGGAGCCGAACCGCGGCTGACCCGCCGCTGACCTGCGGCCGACCCGCGGTCGACCTGCTTCCGATCCGCGGCCGGACGGGCAAGTGACCCGATGCTCCGGCCGCCGATTGGCCTGCCCGCAG
>NZ_DASQNP010000003.1:0-36462 GCF_035644915.1 Streptomyces sp. | reverse complement strand
GGCCGGCGGCAGCGGCGGGCGCGGATCCTCGGGCGCGGGCTCCGGCCGCGGCGCCGCGGGGGCGGGCCGCAGCCCGGCCCGGCGCCGTACGGTCTCCACCGCGGCGGCGTCCAGCAGGGCCGCGACCGAGCCGCCGGGCGGCGTACGGCGCTCGGCCCCCAGCAGCGCGGCCCCCACCAGTTCGCTCCAGTTCACTCCGCACCTCCGCCGGTGCCCGCCGCGGTGAGCGGTATCGCCGTGTCCGACCAGGTCGTGTACGGGGTGAAGCCCCGCGGACCGCACTCGCCGAAGACCGTGACCGGGCCGCCGCCGGAGACGGCGGCTAGCTGCCACATCCGCGAGCGCGTCCCCGCCGTCACGACCACCGGCAGGGCCGAGTCGCCCTCGGCGTCGGCCAGTTGCCAACCCTCCCCGACCGGCACGGGCACCACGTCCGTCAGGACCACCGGCCAGCCGTCCAGCCAGGGGTCGCCGCACAGCGCGGCGGCGTAGGAGGCCAGGGCGTCGTGGACGCCCACCCCCGGCGGCGCGCCGCCCGGCTCCGGAGCCGCGTGGCGCTCCCCGAGGGCGGCCCGCAGCGCCTGCGCGCCCGGGTAGTAGGCGAGGTCGGCGTCCACCGAGGAGCCGACCGGCAGCGTCAGCTCCGGCGCCCGCCCGGCCGCCCCGAACGACAGCAGCAGCGCCGGCCGTCCGCTCCGGGCCCCGTACAGCCAGATGCGGCGCACCGTCAGCTTCCCCTCCTCGGTGTCGTGCTGCCCCAGCACCAGCCAGTGGTCGCGCACCACCGCCTCGCGGTCGGCCAGCACCTCGGCCGCCTCCACGGTGATCCCCACCCGGGCCCGCACGGTCGCGGCCAGCGGCTCCGGCAGCCCGTCGATGCCCAGGAACCCCCGGTCGAGCAGGTGCAGCAGGGCGCACTCCTCCAGCAGCCGGGACGGCCATCCGGCGCCGGAGCCGGGGATCGCCCCCAGCTCCCGCACCCGTGCGGCCAGCCCCGGCGCCTGGGCGTCCACCATGCGCCGGGCCATCTCGTCCCAGACGGCGTACCCCGACTGCTCCGCGCCCGCCAGCCCGCCGCGCAGCAGGTCCTCCAGCCGCTGCTCCAGCTCGGTGGCGCCCGCCGCGATCCGCGCGGCCCGCTGCTCGGCGCGGCGCCGCGCCGCCTCCGGATCGGCGGGGGCCGCCGCCCGCTCCCCGTCGCGGGCGGCGGCCTCCCTCCCCTCCGCCCGCCGCCGGCGTCCGCCCAGCCAGGAGTCGGCCCACTCCGGCACGGAATCCGGTGCCTCCGGCACGGCCCCGGGCCCCTCCGACCACAGCAGGAGCAGCCCCAGCGCGTGCTTGCAGGGGAACTTCCGGCTGGGGCAGCTGCACCGGTAGCCCGGAGCGCCGCCGCCCGCGACGTCCACCACGGTCTGGTACGGCCTGCTGCCGCTGCCCTTGCACTGCCCCCACACCGCGCCCCGCCCCGCCCCGGTGCCGGACCACGGGCCGGGCGCGGCCAGTTTGGCCCCCGCCTTCCGCGAGGCGGCGTCAGGCGCCAGCGCCAGCACCTGCTCCGCCGTCCAGCGGGATCCCCCTGCGCTCATGTGCCCTCAGCCCTCCCCACACGGATGCGTGGTTCTCGTCGCCGTTGCTCTCACAGACCGGAATCACGGGATCGCTCTCTGTGCGATGCAGCATGTGAACGACCGTACGAGCCGGCACTGACAATCCGGTGCGGCGCGGCGTCCGCGCAGGTCACGGCGGTGCTCCCAGGATCACCGGGGGGATTGTCAGTGGTGGCGTGCATCGTGGTGGCGCAACGGACCAACCGCCTGCGAGGGGGAGACGTGACCGTCACCAACAGCGCACCGGCCGCCCTGCGGCCCCATGCCGAGGACGCCTTCGCCGAGGAGCTGGAAGCCCTCGCCGCCGTGGACGACCGGCCGCGCCCGGAGCGGTGGCGGCTGTCGCCGTGGGCCGTCGCCACCTACCTGCTCGGCGGCACCCTGCCGGACGGCACGGTCATCACCCCCAAGTACGTCGGCCCGCGCCGGATCGTCGAGGTGGCCGTCACCACGCTGGCCACCGACCGGGCCCTGCTGCTGCTCGGGGTGCCCGGCACCGCCAAGACCTGGGTCTCCGAGCACCTGGCGGCGGCCGTCAGCGGCGACTCCACACTGCTGGTGCAGGGCACGGCGGGGACGGCCGAGGAGGCCATCCGCTACGGCTGGAACTACGCGCAGTTGCTGGCGAACGGCCCCAGCCGCGAGGCCCTGGTGCCCAGCCCCGTCATGCGGGCCATGGCCGACGGCATGATCGCCCGGGTCGAGGAGCTGACCCGCATCCCGGCCGACGTGCAGGACACCCTGATCACCATCCTGTCGGAGAAGACGCTGCCGATCCCGGAGCTGGGCGAGGAGGTCCAGGCCGTCCGCGGCTTCAACCTGATCGCCACCGCCAACGACCGGGACAAGGGCGTCAACGAACTCTCCAGCGCCCTGCGCCGCCGCTTCAACACGGTGGTGCTGCCGCTGCCCGAGACGCCCGAGGCGGAGGTGGAGATCGTGGCGCGGCGCGTGGAGCAGATCGGCCGCTCGCTGGAGCTGCCGGCCGTTCCCGACGGCATCGACGAGATCCGCCGCGTCGTGACGGTCTTCCGCGAGCTGCGGGACGGGGTCACCACCGACGGCCGCACCAAGCTCAAGTCGCCCTCGGGCACCCTGTCGACGGCCGAGGCCATCTCGGTGGTCACCGGCGGCCTGGCCCTGGCCGCCCACTTCGGCGACGGGGTGCTGCGCGCGGGCGACGTGGCCGCGGGCATCCTCGGCGCCGTCGTCCGCGACCCGGCCGCGGACCGCGTGATCTGGCAGGAGTACCTGGAGGCGGTCGTCCGCGAGCGCGAGGGCTGGAAGGACTTCTACCGCGCCTGCCGCGAGGTGAGCGCATGACGGCCGTGCCCGGCACGGCGGCCGGGGGCGGGCCGCTGCTGCTGGGCGTGCGCCACCACGGGCCGGGGTCGGCGCGGGCGGTGCTGGCGGCGCTGGAGGCCCGCGGGCCGCGGGTGCTGCTCGTGGAGGGCCCGCCGGAGGCCGACGCGGTGGTGGAGCTGGCGGCGCACGAGGAGATGCGTCCGCCGGTCGCGCTGCTGGCCCATGTGGTGGACGAGCCGGGCAGGGCGGCGTTCTGGCCGCTGGCGGAGTTCTCCCCGGAGTGGGTCGCCGTCCGCTGGGCGCTGGCCCGCGGGGTGCCGGTGCGGTTCTTCGACCTGCCCGCGGCCCACTCGCTGGCGATGGGCGACGGCGACGGAGACGGCAGCGGGGACGGCGACGGCAGCGGGGACGGCGGGGAGGAGGCCGGCGCGCTCCGCATCGACCCGCTGCGGGTGCTCGCCGAGACGGCGGGCCACGACGACCCCGAGCGCTGGTGGGAGGACGTCGTGGAGCACCGCGGCGGCCCGGCCGCCGACCCCTGCGCGCCCTTCGCCGCCCTGGCCGACGCCATGGCCGCCCTGCGCGAGGCGCACGGCGGCACCCCCGGCGGCACGGGTCACCGGCGCGACGCGGTGCGCGAGGCCCACATGCGGCTGCGGCTGCGGGAGGCCCGCAGGGAGTTCGGCGACGACGCCGTCGCCGTCGTCTGCGGCGCCTGGCACGTGCCCGCGCTCACCGCGAGGACGACCGTCGCCGCCGACCGGCAGCTCCTCAAGGGCCTGCCGAAGGCGAGGACCGAGATCACCTGGGTGCCCTGGACCCACGAGCGGCTGGCCAGGCACAGCGGCTACGGCGCCGGGATCACCTCGCCCGGCTGGTACGGGCACCTGTTCTCCGCGCCCGACCGGCCCGTCGAGCGGTGGATGACCAGGGTCGCCCGGCTGCTGCGCGAGGAGGACCGCGCCGTGTCGTCGGCGCACGTCATCGAGGCGGTACGGCTGGCGGACACCCTCGCCGCCCTGCGCGGGCGCCCGCTCCCCGGGCTGGGCGAGACCCTCGACGCGGTGCGGGCCGTGATGTGCGAGGGCTCGGACGTGCCGCTCGCCCTCGTCCACGACCGGCTGGTCGTCGGCGACGTCCTCGGCGAGGTGCCCGAGGAGGCGCCGGCCGTGCCGCTCCAGCGCGACCTGGCCCGGGCCCAGAAGTCGCTGCGCCTGAAGCCCGAGGCGCGCGAGCGCGACCTGGAACTCGACCTGCGCGGGAACACCGACGCCGCCCGCAGCAGACTGCTGCACCGGCTGCGGCTGCTCGGCATCGACTGGGGCGAGCCGGCCCGGGGCCGCACGGGCGGCACCGGCACCTTCCGGGAGACCTGGCGGCTGTGCTGGCGGCCGGAGCTGTCGGTGCGGATCGCCGAGGCCGGGGTGTGGGGCACCACCGTGGCCGCGGCGGCCACGGCCCGGGCCGAGGCGCTGGCCCGCGACGCCGGATCGCTGGCCGAGGTCACCGAGCTGGCCGAGCGCTGTCTGCTCGCCGGGCTCGGCGACGCCCTCCCCGTGGTGATGCGCGTCCTCGCCGACCGGGCCGCCCTCGACGCGGACGTCGGCCACCTCGCCCAGGCCCTGCCCGCGCTGGTGCGCTCCGTCCGCTACGGCGACGTCCGCGGCACGGACGCCGCCGCGCTGCGCGAGGTCGCCGAGGGGCTCGCCGAGCGCGTGTGCGTCGGGCTGCCGCCCGCCTGCGCCGGCCTCGACGCCGACGGGGCGGCCGAGATGCGCGGCCATGTGGACGCCGCCCACCGGGCGATCGTCCTGCTGGAGGAGGACGGCCTGCTCACGCGCTGGCGGGCGGTGCTGCGCGCCCTCGCCGAACGCGACCGCACACCCGGGCTGGTCCGGGGCCGCTGCGCCCGGCTGCTGCTGGACGACGGCCGGCTCCCGGAGGACGAGGCGGCCCGGCTGATGGGCCTCGCCCTCTCCCCGGGCACCGCCCCCGGTGACGCGGCGGCCTGGATCGAGGGGTTCCTGGCGGGCGGCGGCATGCTGCTCGTCCACGACGAGAGGCTGCTGGCCCTGGTCGACACCTGGCTGGCCGGGATACCGGGGGAGGCGTTCACGGACGTGCTGCCGCTGCTGCGCCGGACGTTCGCCGCCTACGAACCGGGAGTGCGGCGCACGGTCGGCGAGCTGGTCCGGCGCGGCCCGGCGGGGCCGGACGGACCGGGCGGACGGGACGCGGGGTGGGAGACCGTGCCCGGCTTCGGGCCGCGGCCGGACCGGGAGCGGGCCGACGCCGTCCTGCCGACCCTGCGGCTGCTGCTGGGGGAGGGGCCGCCGGGGGGAAGGGCGACCGGCACCGGCGAACCGGCCGGGACGGCGCGGACGGAGCAGAAGGCGGTGACCGCGGGATGAGCGACCGGACCACGACGGCGGCCGTGCCGGACGGGGCCGTACCGCAGGGAGCCGGACCGGACGAGCGGGCGGCGGGCGAGCGGATGACGGACGAACTGATGACGGACGGGCCGATGACGGACGAGCGGGCGGCGGACGAGCGGCTGCGGCGCTGGCGGCTGGTCCTCGGCGGGGCGGAGGCCGACGGCACCGGCTGCGAGCTGACCGGCCGGGACGCCGCCATGGACCGCACCCTCGCCGCCCTCTACGGGAGCGGGGGCGGCAGGGGCGGCGGGGACGCGCGGCCGGGACAGCGGTCCGCCGGACTGGGCGGCTCGGCGCCCAACGTGGCGCGCTGGCTGGGCGACATCCGCACCTACTTCCCGACCTCCGTCGTCCAGGTGATGCAGCGGGACGCCATCGACCGGCTCGGCCTGTCGGCGCTGCTGCTGGAGCCGGAGATGCTGGAGGCCGTCGAGCCGGACGTCCACCTGGTGGGGACGCTCCTCTCGCTCAACAAGGCCATGCCGGAGACCAGCCGGGAGACCGCCCGCGCGGTCGTCCGCAAGGTCGTGGCGGAGCTGGAGCGGCGACTGGCGACCAGGACCAGGTCGACCCTGACGGGCGCCCTCGACCGCTCCGCCAGGGTCCACCGCCCCCGCCACCGGGACATCGACTGGAACCGCACCATCCGGGCCAACCTGAAGAACTACCTGCCCGAGTACCGGACGGTCGTCCCCGAGCGGCTGATCGGCTACGGCCGCGCCTCCCGGGCGGTGAAGAAGGACGTCATCCTCTGCATCGACCAGTCCGGCTCCATGGCGGCCTCGGTCGTCTACGCCTCCGTCTTCGGGGCCGTGCTCGCCTCGATGCGGTCCATCGCCACCCGGCTGGTCGTCTTCGACACCTCCGTCGTCGACCTCACCGACCAGCTCGACGACCCGGTGGACGTGCTGTTCGGCACCCAGCTCGGGGGCGGCACCGACATCAACCGGGCGCTCGCCTACTGCCAGTCGAAGATCACCCGGCCCGCCGAGACCGTGGTCGTCCTCATCAGCGACCTCTACGAGGGCGGCATACGCGACGAGATGCTCAAGCGGGTCGCCGCGATGAAGAGCGCCGGCGTGCAGTTCGTCGCGCTCCTCGCCCTCTCCGACGAGGGCGCTCCCGCCTACGACCGCGAGCACGCCGCGGCCCTCGCCGCGCTCGGCACGCCGGCCTTCGCCTGCACGCCCGACCACTTCCCGGAGGTGATGGCGGCGGCGATCGAGAAGCGGCCCCTGCCGGTGCCCGGGGAATGACCGCCCCGGGAGGGATGTGAACGTCCGGTGGCGGGAGTGACGGAAATCAAAAGGCGATGCGGACGCATGCCGCCGGTACGTGGAGATTTCCCGACGGCCGCCGCCGGAATTCCCGGCCGCCTTCCCCGACTGCCTTTCCCGGTCCCGCTCTGTTCCCCGGTGCGGGACCGGGGGTGGAAACGCGGGACCGCGCCGGCCCGCGGTGCGGCGGTGTCCTGTCGCGATCGGACGGCACGTTCGGAAAATTTTCACACCGTGCACAACCCGGGCTCCTTCCATGTCGCCGCCGCTTGATATGTCCGGCATGTCCGCCCGGGAGTCCGGCCGGGGAATTCGGCCGCGCCCCACTGGGAGCGCGCACCATGTGAACCCGCTGCTCAGGCCTGTGAAAGAACTGAAACCATTTCATGACCGAAAGCGGAACGCCGCCCACCGGTATGCCGTTGCGGTGCCCGGTCAAGGCATCCGCGGGATTGGCCAGGCCAGTTGCTCGCGTGTTTTCATCTTGGCCACCGCGGCAGCCGTGGGAATGGTGACTTGCTCTCAGGTGACCGTGCGTCATGTTGCAGGCTGCCCGGGAGTGGTCGGACCGTCTTTCCCGCGATCCGCGCCGCGCCATGGGAAATGTTTCTTTGAACGAAGGGAAAGCGCGTAATGCGTGAGCACCTCGAGACCCGCGAGATCGACGACACCGAGCTGGACGCCGTCTCCGGCGGTCTCCTCAGCATCTCCGGTGGCGTGGCCGGTGCCGCGGTCAGCGACGTCAACGGTGTCGTGGGCGCCGTGACCTCCCTCAACACGGTCCAGGCCGCGCAGGGCATCGTCGGCTCGGTCCCGGGCACCGTCACCGGCGTGACCGGTGTCCAGACCGAGGCCGGTATCGCCGGTCTCTGACGGCGACACCCGCGCCGGGCTCCCCGCCCGGACGCCCGCCGTACGGTCCCGCGGCCGCGGGTGCGCGCCGCGCGACCACCACGAACCCCGGAGCTCCCCCTGGTTCCGGGGTTCACGGCTGTCCGCACCCGCGCCCGCCGGACACCCCGCAGGCACCGGTCCGCAGCACCGGCCCGCCGGGCACCGCCCGGGCACACCGGGGCGCACCGGCGCCGCACGCCGCGGTGGCCCCGCGGCGCCCACCAGGGGGAACGCACTCGGAGGAAAGATTCCGTGCAGTTCCGCAAGAAGGCGCTCTCCAAGCTCCAGTCGCCGGAGGAGCTCGACCTGCCCGTGCGCTTCGCGCGCCCGCAGGGCCGGCTCGTCCTGGCCGTCACCGTCGTCGTCATGGCCCTCGCGGGCTTCTGGACCGTCAACGGCTCCGTCTCCGCCAAGCTGGACGCGCCCGGCATCCTCACCCGGGCCGGGGGCAGCTACACGCTGCAGAGCCCGATCGCCGGACAGGTCACCGAGGTCCTCGCCCGGGAGGGACAGTTGCTGCCCGCGGACGCCCCCCTGCTCAGGGTCCGTACGGACCGGGGCGACCAGGCGGTGCGCACGGTGGCCGGCGGCCGGGTGACGGCACTGCTCGCCGGAGTGGGCTCGGTCGTCAGGACCGGCGCGGACGTGGCGACCGTGGAACGCGTGGAGGACCCGGACGACCCGCTGGTGGCCATGCTCTACGTGCCCGGCGACAGCGGAGCGGCGGTCACCGTCGGCGCCAGGGTCGACCTGAGCGTCCACTCCGTCCCCCGGGAGAAGTACGGCGTGCTGCGCGGCCGCGTCAAGGAGGTCGGCCGCGCCCCCCAGACGCAGCGGCAGATCGGCGCCTTCCTGGGCGACGACCAGCTCGCCGCGGAGTTCGCCCGGCAGGGCAATCCCGTCGCGGTGCTCGTGGAGCTGGACCGCTCCTCCGCCACCGAGTCCGGCTACGCGTGGTCCACCACGGACGGCCCCCCGCACACCATCGACTCCAGGACGATGGTCGCCGGTGCCGTCCACCTCCCGTCGCAGCGCCCCGTCGATTGGCTCCTCCCATGACCGCGCCGCAGGAAACCGCCCAGGCCGGCCCCCACCGGCTCCCGCCCGCCGGACGCCGGCGCCCCCGTCCCGCCCCCGGCGGGGACGCCCGCCGGAGCCGGCCCGAACCGTCGCGCCGGCGCGCCGGACGCCGCTCCCGCGGCGGGCCCGCGTCCCTCCCCCGGGGCAGGACGCCCCGTCCCGTGCGCACCCCCACCGTGCTGCAGATGGAGGCGGTGGAGTGCGGCGCCGCCGCACTGGCCATGGTGCTCGGCCACTACGGCCGCTTCGTCCCCCTGGAGGAGCTGCGCATCGCCTGCGGCGTCTCCCGCGACGGCTCCCGCGCCAGCAACCTCCTCAAGGCGGCCCGCGGCTACGGGCTGAAGGCCAAGGGCATGCAGATGGACCTGGCCGCGCTCGCCGAGGTGCGCGGTCCGGCCATCCTCTTCTGGGAGTTCAACCACTACGTCGTCTACGAGGGCATGCGCCGCCGCCTCGGCCGCCGGGGCGTGTACGTCAACGACCCCGCCAAGGGGCGGAGGTTCGTGCCCCTGGAGGAGTTCGACACCAGCTTCACCGGGGTGGTGCTCACCTTCGAGCCCGACGCGGGCTTCCGCCGCGGCGGCCGCAGACCGAGCGTCATGGGCGCCATGCCGGCCCGCCTGCGCGGCACGTCGGGCACCCTGCTCGCCGCCGTGGTCTCCAGCCTCCTGCTGGTGGCCGTCGGAGCGACGGTGCCCGCGCTGAGCCGCACGTACATCGACACGTTCCTCATCGGGGGGCAGAGCTCCCTGCTGGGCGTGCTCTTCGCGTCGATGGCGACCGCCCTGCTGCTCACCGCGACCCTCACCGCGCTGCAGCAGGCCAACCTGCTGCGCGGGCACATCATCTCCTCCACCCTGGGCAGCGCCCGCTTCCTGCGGCACCTGCTCAGGCTCCCGGTGACCTTCTTCGCCCAGCGCAACCCGGCCGACCTCGTCCAGCGCCTCCAGACCAACGACACGGTCGCCGAGACCCTCTCCCGGGACCTGGCCGCCGCGGGCGTGGACGCCGTGGTCGTCGCGCTCTACGCGGTGCTGCTGTGGAGCTACGACCCGCAGCTCACCGTCGTCGGCATCGGCGTGGCGCTGCTCAACGTGGTGGCCATGCGCGTGGTGATCCGGCTGCGGGCCACCGGCACCCAGAAGCTGCGCGCCGACAGCGCCCGGCTGACCAACACCTCCTACAGCGGCCTGCAGCTCATCGAGACGATGAAGGCCACCGGCGGCGAGCAGGGCTTCTTCCGCCGCTGGGCCGGGCAGCACGCGACCACCCTCGACGTGCAGCAGCGGCTGGGCGTGCCCAGCGCGTGGCTGGCGGTCGTCGCGCCCACCCTGGCCACGCTCAACAGCGCGCTGATCCTGATGATCGGCGGTCTGCGGGCGGTGGAGGGGCATCTGACCGTCGGTCTGCTCGTCGCCTTCCAGACCCTGATGACCAGCTTCACCGCGCCGATCACCCGGCTCAACGGCGTGGCCGGGCGGATCCAGGACTTCGCCGCCGACCTCGCCCGCCTGAAGGACGTCGAGAACTTCCCCGTCGACCCGGTCTACTCGCGGCGCGAGCCCGTCCCCAGCACCCGCCGCCTCCGGGGCCACGTGGAGCTGGAGAACGTCACGTTCGGCTACAGCCCCCTGGACCCCCCGCTGCTGAAGGGCTTCTCGCTCTCGGTCGGCCCCGGGCAGCAGGTCGCGCTCGTCGGCGGCTCCGGCAGCGGCAAGTCCACCGTCTCCCGGCTGATAGCCGGTCTCCACGCCCCCTGGGAGGGGACCATCCGCATCGACGGGATGCGGCTGGAGGACATCCCGCGCAGCGCCCTGGCGGCCTCCGTCTCCTTCGTCGACCAGGACGTCTTCCTCTTCGAGGGCACCGTCCGCGACAACGTCGCGCTGTGGGACCCCTCCATCCCGGACGAGGCGGTCGTCGCCGCGCTGAAGGACGCCGCCGTCCACGACGTGGTCGCCCGCCGCCCCGGCGGCATCCACAGCCGCGTCGAGCAGGGCGGCCGCAACTTCTCCGGCGGCCAGCGCCAGCGGCTGGAGATCGCCCGGGCGCTGGTGCGCAACCCCAGCGTCCTGGTCCTGGACGAGGTGACCAGCGCCCTGGACGCGGTGACCGAACAGGTCATCATCGACAACCTGCGGCGCCGCGGCTGCGCCTGCGTGGTCATCGCCCACCGGCTGAGCACGGTGCGCGACAGCGACGAGATCGTCGTGCTCGACCGGGGCACGGTGGTGGAACGCGGGCGGCACGAGTACCTGGTCGCCGCGCAGGGGCGGTACGCCGAACTGGTCAAGGAGCACTGAGGTGACCTCTCCCCAGCACTTCGCGTCCGCCGGCCAGTGGCCGGACGCGGCACCCGACCCCGTCGTCGCGGCCCTGGGCGGACTGGGCTCGGCCGTCGACTCCACGGGCGTGCGCAGCCTGTCCCTGGAGGGCCCGCACGTGCTGTGGCTCGTGGTGGACGGGGCCGTGGACCTGTTCGCCGTCGACGCCGAATGGGCCGGGCACTGGCACTTCCTGGGCCGGCTGACCGCGGGCACGCTGCTGCTGGGCCCGGTCGAGGGCCCCGAGCACACCCTGGCCGCCCGGCCCCTGCAGGGCTGCGTGCTGCGCCGCATCGAGCTGCGCGAACTGCGGTACTCCGTACCGGGCACCCCCTGGGACACCGGCCAGTGGGACACCGGGCAGTGGAGCACGGACCGGTGGGACACCGGCCAGTGGATGTACGCCGACCAGGAGCACACCGCCGGCGGACGGCTGAGCCCGCTGGAGGACGCCTTCGCGCGCGGCATCGGCCGCGGCCTGCGGGTGCTGTACCAGGCGCCGCTGGGCGGCCCCGCCGTCACCGAGCCGGACGACCGGGGCGACGACGACATCCTGTGGATGCGGATCACCCCCGGCAGCGTGCAGTACGGCGCCGCGTACGCGGCGGACGCGGTCGGCACCCTCCTGATCGACGCGGGGCTGTGGCAGGGCATGGTCGACCAGCAGTACCGGCTGCTGCACGCCCTGGACCGCTGGATCGAGCAGCTCGAACGCGCCCACGAGGACCGCACGGCGGCCGGCATCGAGGCCGGCGAGGCCGCCCGCGCCCAGGCGGACCGGACGCTGCTGGCCTCCATCGGCCGCTTCGGCGGGACGCCCGGCGGGAGCGTGAGCGACGACGCGACCTTCGCCGCGTGCCGGCTGGTGGCGGAGAGGGCCCGCATCGCCCTGACCGACCCGGGCGGGACGGGCACCGGCGGCGGCCACACCGACCAGGTCGAACGCATCGCGCTCGCCTCACGGGTCCGCACCCGGACCGTCCGGCTCACCGGGCGCTGGTGGACGGAGGACAGCGGCCCCCTGGTGGGCCGGCGCAGCCGGGACGCGGCGCCGGTCGCGCTGCTGTGGCGGCACGGCGGGTACGAGGCCGTCGATCCCGTCACCGGCCGGCGCGACCGCATCGGCAAGCACAACGCGGACGACTACGAGCCGCGCGCCGTCATGTTCTACCGCCCGCTGCCCGACCGGCCGCTGGGCCTGCTCGGCCTGCTGCGCTTCAGCATGCTGGGCACCCGTACGGAGCTGCGCAACCTGGTCCTGGGCGGGCTGGTCGCGGTGGGCCTGGGCGCCCTGGTGCCCGTCGCCACCGGCAAGGTGCTCGGCGAGTTCGTGCCCGACGCCGAGAACGGCCTCATCGTGCAGACCGCCCTGGCGCTCATCGCGGTCGCCGTCGTCTCGGCCGCCTTCATGCTGCTGCAGAACGTCTCCATCCTGCGCCTGGAGGGCCGCGTCGAGGCCACCTTGCAGCCCGCGGTGTGGGACCGGCTCCTGCGGCTGCCGACGAGGTTCTTCGCGGACCGCTCCACCGGTGAACTGGCCAGTGCGGCCATGGGCATCAGCGCCATCCGCCGCGTGCTGTCCGGCATCAGCTCGGTGGCCCTCCAGGCGGTCACCGTCGGCACGGTCAACCTCGTGCTGCTGCTCCTCTACAGCGTGCCGCTGGCGATGGCGGCGGTCGCCATGCTGCTGGTCAACGCCGCGGTCTTCCTGGCCCTGGGGCTGTGGCAACTGCGCTACCAGCGGCGCCTGGTCAGACTCGGCCACAAGCTCAACAACCAGGCGTTCCAGACCCTGCGCGGACTGCCCAAGCTGCGCGTCGCCGCGGCCGAGAGCTTCGCCTACGCCGCCTGGGCGAAGGGATTCGCCCGCACCCGCGAACTGCAGCGGCGCATCGGCCGGATCAGGAACGCCGTCGCGGTGCTCAACGCGGTCTACCTGCCGCTGTGCACGCTCACGATGTTCGTGCTGCTGGCCGGGCCGGCCCGCGGCAGCATGTCCGCCGCCGAGTTCCTCACCTTCAACACCGCCGTGACGATGCTGCTGTCCTCGGCCACCCAGCTCACCGGCGCGCTCATCTCGGCCGCCGCCGTGCTGCCGATGTTCGAACAGGTCAAACCGGTCCTGCAGGAGGTGCCGGAGGTGAGCGGCAGCAGCGTCCAGCCGGGCGAGCTGAGCGGGGCCGTGGAGGCCCGGCAGCTCTCCTACCGGTACACCGAGGACGGCCCGCTGGTGCTCGACGGCATCGACCTGCGGGTGCGGCCGGGCGAGTTCGTCGCGATCGTCGGGGCCAGCGGCTGCGGCAAGTCGACGCTGCTGCGGCTGCTCATCGGCTTCGACAAGCCGACCTCCGGCAGCGTGCTGTACGACGGCCAGGACCTGGCGGCGCTCGACCAGGCGGCCGTGCGCCGCCAGTGCGGCGTCGTGCTGCAGAACGCCCAGCCGCTGACCGGCTCGATCCTGGAGTGCATCTGCGGCGCCGAGACCTACCCCCTGGAGGAGGTGTGGGAGGCCGCGGAGATGGCGGGCCTGGCCGAGGACATCAAGGCCATGCCCATGGGCCTGCACACCATGCTCTCCGACGGCGGGGGCACCATCTCCGGGGGCCAGCGCCAGCGGCTGATGATCGCGCAGGCCCTGGTCCGCAAGCCGCGCATCCTCTTCCTCGACGAGGCCACCAGCGCGCTGGACAACGAGACCCAGGGCGTGGTCATGGAGTCCACCCGCGCCCTGCGCTGCACCCGCGTCGTGATCGCCCACCGGCTGTCCACGATCATGGACGCGGACCGGGTGATCGTCATGGCGGACGGGCGCGTCGTCCAGCAGGGCCCGCCCGCCGAACTGCTCGCCGACACCGGCGGGCTCTTCCACGAACTGGTCCGCCGGCAGCTCCGGTGATCACGCCCGGTTGTGACCGTTGTCACCGCCCGGGTGTGAGCTGGAATTTATGCGGGGCACACCGACGGGACTAACCTGCAAGGCGGACATGCCGCGCGCCCCGCAGACGCCGCGGCCACGCGGCACGCCCACGCTGACAACGAACCGCGATACCACTACTAGGGACGGACGCGCGTGGACCTGTTCGAGTACCAGGCGAGGGACCTCTTCGCCAAGCATGGCGTACCGGTGCTGGCCGGTGAAGTCATCGAGACGCCCGAGGCGGCGCGTGAGGTGGCCGAGCGACTGGGCGGTCGCGCGGTCGTCAAGGCCCAGGTCAAGACCGGCGGCCGGGGCAAGGCCGGCGGTGTGAAGCTGGCCTCCGACCCGCAGGACGCGGTCGAGAAGGCCCGCCAGATCCTGGGCATGGACATCAAGGGCCACACCGTCCGCAAGGTGATGCTGGCCCAGACGGCCGACATCGCGGAGGAGTACTACGTCTCCTTCCTGCTGGACCGCGCCAACCGCACCTTCCTCGCCATGGCGTCCGTCGAGGGTGGTATGGACATCGAGGAGGTCGCGGCCACCAAGCCCGAGGCCCTGGCGAAGATCCCGGTCGACGCCGTCGAGGGCGTCACCGAGGCCAAGGCCCGCGAGATCGTCGAGGCCGCGAAGTTCCCGGCCGAGGTCGCCGACCAGGTGGTCGAGGTCCTGCTGAAGCTGTGGACGGTCTTCGTCGAGGAAGACGCCCTGCTGGTCGAGGTGAACCCGCTGGTCAAGACCACCGACGGCACGATCCTCGCGCTGGACGGCAAGGTGTCCCTGGACGCCAACGCCGAGTTCCGCCAGCCGGAGCACGCCGCCCTGGAGGACAAGGCCGCGGCCAACCCGCTGGAGGCCGCCGCCAAGGCCAAGAACCTGAACTACGTCAAGCTCGACGGTCAGGTCGGCATCATCGGCAACGGCGCGGGCCTGGTGATGAGCACCCTGGACGTCGTGGCGTACGCCGGTGAGAAGCACGGCGGCGTCAAGCCCGCCAACTTCCTCGACATCGGCGGCGGTGCCTCCGCCGAGGTGATGGCCAACGGCCTGGAGATCATCCTCGGGGACCCGGACGTGAAGTCCGTCTTCGTCAACGTCTTCGGCGGCATCACCGCCTGCGACGCCGTCGCCAACGGCATCGTCCAGGCCCTGGAGCTGCTGAAGTCCAAGGGCGAGGACGTCAACAAGCCGCTGGTGGTGCGTCTGGACGGCAACAACGCGGAGCTGGGCCGCAAGATCCTGACCGACGCCAACCACCCGCTCGTGCAGCAGGTGGACACCATGGACGGCGCGGCCGAGCGTGCCGCCGAGCTGGCCGCGAAGTAACGAAGGGCGAGGACACCGACAACCATGGCTATCTTCCTCACCAAGGAAAGCAAGGTCATCGTCCAGGGGATGACCGGCTCCGAGGGTCAGAAGCACACCCGGCGCATGCTGGCCTCCGGCACCAACATCGTCGGCGGCGTCAACCCGCGCAAGGCGGGCACGAGCGTCGACTTCGACGGCACCGAGATCCCGGTGTTCGGCACGGTCAAGGAGGCCATGGAGGCCACCGGCGCCGACGTCACCGTCGTCTTCGTCCCGGAGAAGTTCACCAAGGACGCGGTCATCGAGGCGATCGACGCCGAGATCCCGCTCGCCGTGGTGATCACCGAGGGCATCGCCGTCCACGACACCGCCGAGTTCTGGGCGCACGCGTGCGCCAAGGGCAACAAGACCCGCATCATCGGCCCGAACTGCCCCGGCCTGATCACCCCCGGCCAGTCCAACGCGGGCATCATCCCGGCCGACATCACCAAGCCGGGCCGCATCGGCCTGGTCTCCAAGTCCGGCACGCTGACGTACCAGATGATGTACGAGCTGCGGGACATCGGCTTCTCGACCTGCGTCGGCATCGGCGGCGACCCGATCATCGGCACCACCCACATCGACGCCCTCAAGGCGTTCGAGGCCGACCCCGACACCGACCTGATCGTGATGATCGGCGAGATCGGCGGCGACGCCGAGGAGCGGGCCGCGGAGTTCATCAAGGCCAACGTCACCAAGCCGGTCGTCGGCTACGTCGCGGGCTTCACCGCCCCGGAGGGCAAGACCATGGGCCACGCCGGCGCCATCGTCTCCGGCTCCTCCGGCACCGCCCAGGCGAAGAAGGAGGCCCTGGAGGCCGCGGGCGTGAAGGTCGGCAAGACCCCGTCCGAGACCGCCCGCCTGGTGCGCGAGGTGCTCGCCGGCTGAGGCCGTCCCGCCGTGCGGCGCGGGCCCGCACCCCCACCGGGGGCGCGGGCCCGCGCCGTCTCCGGCTCCGTGCGCGCCGCTCCCGCCCCCGCCCGCGGGCCGGGGCCTCAGCCGTCCGCCCGCCCCTGGTCCGGGGAGTGCACGGAGACGGCCGGCGCCTTCCGGTGCGGCGCGTACCCCTCGGGCCCGGTGACCGCCGTGAGCACCGACGCCGCGGCCACCACCGCGGTCAGCCCGACCGCCGCGCCCGTACGGAACCGGGCCAGCCGCTCGCTGCCGCCGCGCACCTCGGGGGCGGACGGGATCTCCGGCCGGGGGAGGGCGGCGGCCAGGTCCTCCAGCAGCGCGCGGATGATCCTCCTGCGGCGCTCCGGCGCGACCCGGGACAGCCCGGGCGCGTACTGGGCCAGGGCCTCGCGCGCGTGCATCAGCCGCCCGGCCGCGGCCGGGGTGCTCGCCTCGCTCTCGGCGGCCGTCTCCGCCAGATCCAGCCCGAGCCCGTCGTGCAGCAGCAGCGTCCGGCGGTAGGCGGGCGGCAGGCTCAGCAGCGCCTCCAGCAGCAGCGCCCGGCCGCTGCCCGGCGCATCCGGTGCGTCCGGCGCGCCGTCGCCGCCGGGCGCCCGGCCGTCCCCGGCCGTCCGGCGGGGGAGCAGCCGGTGCCAGGGCGAGAGGGCGTGCTCGTGCGCCGCCGCCCGCACCCAGCCGGCCGGGTCCCGGTCCACGGCGACCTCGGGCCACCGCTCCCACGCCAGGCGGAAGGCGTGCGCCACGGACCGTTCCGCCAGCCGGCGGTCCCCGGTGAGGACGAACGCCTGCCGCAGCAGCGGCTCCGCGTGCCGGGCGTACAGCAGGTCGAACGCCTCGGCCGGTCCGTCCGCCGTCGCGGGATCGGGGACGGTCGCGGCCCCGGACAGGGCCGTGGGCCCGGGAGGGGGCACGGAACCGGGGCCGTCGGGCCCGCGGCCGGGAGCGGGGATGGGGATCGTCCTGGTCATGCCGTCCGCCCCCCTCGGGTCCCCACCGGCCGCACCGGTGTGAAGGCCGTACTGCTGCACTGTGTGAAAAAGTCCATAACGTATTGTGTGCGACACATCGATGGTTTACTCGCTACCAGGGCGAAACGGGCGTTGTTGGCACCATGGCGACGTGCACTCCCCGACCCGCCACGACGCGACGCCGTCCGCACCGCGACCACCGCAGCCGCCTCTCCCCGCGGTGGTCCGCCGCAGGCCGGCCCCGCCCGGACAGCGGCTGCTCGACGGCGCGGTGGCCGCCGGGCTGGGGCTGGGAGGGCTGACCGTCGTCGTCCTGCTGCTGTGGATCACCTCGCCCTATCCCGACAGCGGTCCCGGCGGCGCCCTGCACATCGCCGCCGATCTGTGGCTGATGGCACACGGTGCCCCGCTGATCCGCACCGAAACCCTCGGCGGCACCCCCGCGCCCGTCGGACTGACCCCGCTGCTGCTGTGCGCCCTGCCGCTGTGGCTGCTCCACCGCACGGTGCGCGGCGCGGTCCCCGGCGAGGCGGCCGGCGGCCGGCCGTGGCGGGCCGCCGGGTGGATCGGCGCCGGATACCTGCTGGTCGCGGCGGTCGTCACCGGGTACGCGGCCTCCGGCCCGATCCGGGTCGACCCGCTGGGCGCCGCGCTGAGCCTGCCCGCCGTGGTGGCCGCGGCGACCGCCGCCGGGACCTGGACGGGCCTGGGCAGGCCCACGGCACTGCCCGGCCGGGCGCGGCGCACGCTGGGGCGCACGCCCGCGGCCGTACGGGCCGTGCTCACCCGGGCCGTGGCATCGGCCGCGCTGCGCGGCGCCGCCACCGCGACCGCGGCGCTGTGCGCCGGGGGCGCGCTGCTGACGGCGGGCTCCCTGCTGTGGCACGTGGCCACCGCGCAGCGGGCGGCCTTCCCGCCGCTCGCCCCCACCTGGTCGGGGTACGCGGCGACGGTGCTGCTCTCCCTGGCCCTGGCGCCGAACGCGGCCGTCTGGGGCGCGGCCTACGGCCTCGGCCCCGGCTTCACGCTCGGCGGGGGCAGCGTGGTGGGGCCGCTGGCCGTGACCGGCCTGCCGCGCCTGCCGGACTTCCCGCTGCTGGCCGCCCTCCCCGCCGAGGGACAGGGCACCCCCGTGACGTGGGCGCTGGCGGGCTCGGTGCCGCTGGCGGCCGGACTGGTGGCGGCATGGAGCGTGGCGTGTGCGGCCGTGCCCGCGCCCGGGTGGTGCGCGCTGGGGTGGCGGGCGACCGCGTGCGCCGCCTGGCTGGCGGCCTGCGGGTGCGGGGCGGCGATGGCGCTGCTGGCCGGCTGCGCGGGCGGGCCGCTGGGCACCGGGGCGCTGGCCCACCTCGGTCCGGACTGGCGGCTGACCGGGGCGGCCGCGCTGGGCTGGACGGCCGCCCTGGGCGTACCGGGCGCCCTGGCCCTGCGCGCCCTGCGGCTCGGGCGGTGACGCTCAAGGCGGCGATGCCCAAGACGGCGACGCCCCGGCCGTGACGCCGGGGCGTCGGGCGTCACGTCCGGGGCGTCACCACCGGGGCGCGGGTGCCAGTGTCACTCGCGCTCGCCGAAGAGGGGGCGCAGCCGCTCGGGAAGGTGCCGCTCGCACGCCTCGCGCGAGGAGTTGGTGAGGGCGTCCTCGACGCAGACGAAGTAGTCGCGGTAGGCGAGCTGCACCGAGAACTGCGCCGCGATGACCGCCAGCGCGACGACGCCCGTGATCAGTCCGCTCACCGCCGCCGTCAGGTGCGGCCTGCCCCCGTGTCCGCCGGCCGGGTACGGGGGCGGCGCGGCGGCGGCCTCCGGTCCGGCCGGGCGGCTCGTGCCGGCCACGTCCCCGGCCGTGGCCCCGGACCGCGCGCCGCCCGTGCCCGCCTTGGCGCGCAGCGAACTGGCCCCCCAGTACACGGCCAGCGCGCCCAGCGGCGTCGCCACCCACGGAAGGCTGAAGAGGGCGAAGAAGAAGGCCCACATGCCGGCGAGCAGGGCGTACCGCGCCCGCCGCTGGACGGGGTCGGTCGGGTCCCAGCGCAGTCCGCCCGGTCCGCCGCCCCGCTCGCCCGGCCCCTCCGGGCGGTCGCCCCCGCCGAAGCCGCCGCTCTCCCGGCGCGGCTGGCGGCTGCTCCACCGGCTGCCCCAGTCCGGGGAGGAGTCCTCCGGCCGGTCCCCGCCGCCGTCACGGCCGCCGCCGGTGTCCCCGCCGGAGGAGCCGGACGGATCGGTGCCGTGCGGGAGGCGCGGGCGCCACGGCTGCTCCGGACGTCCCTCGGGCGGCGGGGCGAAGGGGTTGTCGTCCGCGGGGCCGCGGGCGTCGCGGGCGCCCCGGGAGCCGCGGAGACCCCGCTCGGCCAGGCCGTCGGGGGCGTCGGCGGAGGCGCCGGAGGAGGGCCACCACCGCTGCCGGAGCGGGACCGGGGCGGGGCCGGTCGAAGGTGCGGAGGCCGCGCGGCGGCGTCGGTCCGTCATGTGGTCTGTGTCTTCCCCTTGGTGTCGTCCCGGCGTGGTGCGGACGCCCCGGCTCCGCCCACCGCCGTACACGGATGCGTAGCCCAGACGCTACCGGGCGGCCGTCCCCCCGTCCCGAGGGGGCCGTCCGGTGTGCCGGTATCGTTGCTGACGGTCGGCCGCTTCGTAGGGTTCCCCGGAATCATCCGCCCCATGAACTCGTACGACCACACAAAGCCGCACCACCCCTTCGAGAGAGAGCCTCGTCGTGGCTTCCGTTTCCCGCTCCTCCGCCCCCCACTCCCCGGCCCGCCTCGTGGTGCTCGTGTCGGGCTCGGGAACGAACCTCCAGGCCCTGCTGGACACCGTCGCCGAGCACGGACCGGCCGCCTACGGCGCCGAGGTCGTCGCGGTCGGCGCCGACCGCGACGGCATCGCCGGACTGGAGCGCGCCGAGCGCGCCGGAGTGCCGACCTTCGTCCGCCGGGTGCGGGACTACCCGACCCGGGAGGCCTGGGACCGCGCGCTGGCCGAGGCGACGGCGGCGTACGAGCCCGACCTGGTGGTGTCCGCCGGCTTCATGAAGATCGTGGGCAAGGAGTTCCTGGCCCGGTTCGGCGGGCGCTTCGTCAACACCCACCCCGCCCTGCTCCCCAGTTTTCCCGGTGCCCACGCCGTGCGCGACGCGCTCGCGTACGGCGTGAAGGTCGCCGGGTGCACCGTCCACTTCGTCGACGACGGGGTCGACACCGGCCCGATCATCGCCCAGGGCGTGGTCGAGGTGCGGGAGGACGACGACGAATCCACCCTCCACGAGCGGATCAAGGAAGTCGAACGGCGGCTGCTCGTCGACACCGTGGGACGGCTCGCCCGCCACGGCTACCGCATCGAGGCAAGAAAGGTCATTCTCGGTCATGACTGAAGGCTCTGAAGGCGTCGCGACCGCCCCGGGCACCCACGGCACCGGCAGCACGAAGCGTCCCGTCCGCCGCGCGCTGGTCAGCGTCTACGACAAGACGGGCCTGGAGGAGCTGGCCCGCGGTCTGGACGCGGCGGGCGTGCGGATCGTCTCCACCGGTTCGACGGCCGCGCGGATCGCCGCGGCGGGCGTGGAGGTCACCCCGGTCGAGGAGCTGACCGGCTTCCCCGAGTGCCTGGACGGGCGCGTGAAGACCCTCCACCCGCGCGTGCACGCGGGCATCCTCGCCGACCTGCGCCTGGAGGACCACCGCAGGCAGCTCGCCGAGCTGGACGTGGAGCCCTTCGACCTGGTGGTCGTCAACCTCTACCCCTTCCGGGAGACCGTCGCCTCCGGCGCCTCCCCGGACGAGTGCGTGGAGCAGATCGACATCGGCGGCCCGTCGATGGTCCGCGCCGCCGCCAAGAACCACCCGTCCGTGGCCGTGGTCGTCAACCCCGGGCGGTACGGGGAGGTGCTGAAGGCCGTCGCCGACGGCGGCTTCGACCTGGCGGCCCGCAAGCGGCTGGCCGCCGAGGCGTTCGCGCACACCGCGGCGTACGACGTGGCGGTGGCCTCCTGGTTCGCGAGCGACTACGCCCCGGCCGACGACTCCGGCTTCCCGGACTTCCTGGGCGCCGTCTACGAGCGCCGCGGCGTCCTGCGCTACGGCGAGAACCCGCACCAGCCCGCCGCACTCTACAGCGACGGGCGCGGCGGCCTCGCCGACGCCGAGCAGCTCCACGGCAAGGAGATGTCCTACAACAACTACACGGACACCGAGGCCGCGCGGCGGGCCGCGTACGACCACGCCGAGCCGTGCGTGGCGATCATCAAGCACGCCAACCCCTGCGGCATCGCGATCGGCGCGGACGTCGCCGAGGCCCACCGCAAGGCCCACGCCTGCGACCCGCTGTCGGCCTTCGGCGGCGTGATCGCCGTCAACCGGCCGGTCTCCGTGGCGATGGCCGAGCAGGTCGCGGAGATCTTCACCGAGGTCATCGTCGCCCCCGGCTACGAGGACGGCGCGGTGGAGGTGCTGTCCCGGAAGAAGAACATCCGCGTGCTGCGCTGCCCCGACGCGCCGGCCGCGACCGTGGAGCACAAGCCGGTCGACGGCGGCGCGCTGCTCCAGGTCGCCGACCGCCTCCAGGCGCCGGGCGACGACCCGGCCACCTGGACCCTGGCCGCGGGCGAGGCACTGGGCGAGGAGGAACTGGCCGAGCTGGCCTTCGCCTGGCGCGCCTGCCGGGCGGTGAAGTCCAACGCGATCCTGCTGGCCAAGGACGGCGCCACGGTCGGCGTCGGCATGGGCCAGGTCAACCGCGTGGACTCCGCCAGGCTGGCCGTCCAGCGGGCGGGCGAGGAGCGGGCCCGCGGGTCGTACGCCGCCTCCGACGCCTTCTTCCCCTTCCCCGACGGCCTGGAGGTCCTGACGGCCGCCGGCGTGCGCGCCGTGGTCCAGCCGGGCGGTTCGGTCCGCGACGAGCAGGTGATCGAGGCGGCGAGGGCGGCGGGCGTGACGATGTACCTCACGGGCACGCGGCACTTCTTCCACTGACCTCCCACTGATCCCGATGCCACAGGCCGCCGCCCCGCCCGGTGCCCGGGCGGGGCGGCGCGCGTCATGGGTCAGGTCCGCGGCCGATGGAACCACCCGGCCGACTCGGCGGAGGACAGCAGCACCAGGCAGACGATGCCCAGGGCGACCCACAGCAGTCCGAGCGGCAGCGCCAGGAGGCCGATCAGGATGAGGACGGCCGCCCAGACGACGGCCCCGATCCGCAGGCCGTTGCCGCCCTGCGGGAACTTCACCGCCAGCGCGATGCCCACGATCGCGTGGATCAGGAAGAGCGTGAACAGCGTGTAGTAGACGCCGGTGCCGACGCCCAGGTCGCCGTAGACGTCCTCCAGTTCGTTCTGCGCCGCGGCGAAGGTGACGATGGCCAGCAGCGAGAAGAGCGCCTGGAGTCCGCCGGCGATGAGGAAGATCAGCCGGGACGAGTTGACCTTGCCCGGCATCGCCCCGGGCGGGCTGCCGCCGGGAGCGCCGTACGGTCCGGGGGGCTGTCCGTAGGGCTGCTGCTGCCCGTAGGACTGGCCGGGAGGCTCCTCGTACGGGTTCTTCCGGTACGGATCGTTGGGGTTGTTGTTCGGGTCGGAGCTGCTCATGGCGGTTCCTCCGGGCAGTCGGTGGTGGGCCCGACGCCGAGGGCCGCGCCGCGGTCTCCCCGCGGTGCGGCCCTCGGCGCCTCGCCGGGCGCGGTGCCCGCCTGCGGGCCGCGCCACTCCTCATGACCCAGTGCCCCGTACCGGCCGGACCATCCCTGCCCGGCGTGGACGGGGAGATCCGGGGAGGAACCGGAGGGCGGTCCTACTGCTGCCTGACGACGACGGTGTTCACGACCTTGTCGGCGAAGGTCTGCTTCTTGTCGTCCCACAGCGGCCACAGGTAGCCGATGTAGCAGGCCATGCCGTCCAGGGCGTGCGCCAGCCGCCGCACGAAGGCCATGCCGAAGCCGAGCGGCCGGCCGTCGGCCTGCCGCACCAGCCGGATCTTGAGGGCCTTCTTGCCGGGCGTCTGGCCGGTGCTGCCCTCCTGGTAGGTCAGCCACAGGAAGCCGGCCAGGGACAGCAGGACGCCGATGAGGATCAGCACCCAGGCGCTGCCGGGGACCTCGACGCTGGTCTGCGCGCAGGCCGTGTCGCCGACCGGGCAGCTCTCGGCCGCGTCCACGGCGGCCCCGATGATCTGTACGTAGCCGATCACGACCGGGATCATCGGCAGCAGGCCGGCTATCAGGCCGTCCAGCAGCGTGGCGCCGACCCGGGCGCCCCAGCTCGCGTACGACGGCGCGCCGCCGCCGTAGGGCTGCTGCGGGTACTGCGGGTACGCGCCCTGCTGCGGGTGTCCGTACCCCTGCTGCGGCACGCCCTGCTGGGGGTACCCGTAACCGGGCTGCTGCGGGGGCTGCCCGTAGGGGGACGGCGACTGGCCGCCGGGCGGCGGTGGGTAACTCATGAGCGGTCTCCTCCGAGCGGGCGGAACGAGGACGATGGGCCGGGACGCGTCCTGGGGGACGTCGGGGGGAACACCGCGCGACCCCGGCGGCCCCGCCGCGTGAGGACCGCGGGCCGTGGATGAGCGTGCATGAGCGTGCCTCCCCCCGTGCGCCGTACCGTCGGCCTCCCTGCGGATGCGGCGCCGGCGCCTCATGGTGGTGGTGATCACCGGCGCTGTCCAGCCAAGATCGTGGAATGTGGCGATTCCGCAACGTGCCGGGGACACCCCGATGACCTGCGGGTCCGGTAGGCCGTGCCGCTTGTCGGAGCCCGCCGCCCCCGCCGCCGGGGCGTGCCCCGGCGCGCGCCCCTCCCGCATGCCTTCCTCGCGTGCCGCACCGCCGGTCACGCCGCCGCTCACCCCGTGCGGACACGGGCCGCGGGCGCGCGGGAGGCGATTGGAGACCTGCTCCCCCCATCCGGGAGGATGGTCCCATGACCGCCCAGATTCTCGACGGCAAGGCCGCCGCAGCCGCGATCAAGTCCGAACTCACCACCCGCGTCGAGGCCCTCAAGGCCCGCGGTGTCCAGCCAGGTCTGGGCACCCTCCTGGTCGGGGACGACGTCGGCAGCCGGAAGTACGTGGCGGGCAAGCACCGCGACTGTGCCCAGGTCGGCATCGCCTCCATCCAGCGCGAACTGCCCGCCACCGCGAGCCAGGAGGACATCGAGGCGGTGGTCCGCGAGCTGAACGACGACCCGGCCTGCACCGGCTACATCGTGCAGCTCCCGCTGCCGCGCGGGGTGGACACCAACCGTGTCCTGGAGCTGATGGACCCCGCCAAGGACGCCGACGGGCTGCACCCGACCAACCTCGGCCGGCTGGTGCTGAACGAGCCGGCACCGCTGCCGTGCACCCCGAACGGCATCATCGAACTGCTCCGCCGCCACAAGGTGGAGATCAACGGGGCGAACGTGACCGTCGTCGGCCGCGGGATCACGGTGGGCCGCTCCATCGGGCTGCTGCTCACCCGCCGCACCGAGAACGCGACGGTGACCCTGTGCCACACCGGCACCCGCGACCTGGGCGCGCGGCTGCGCGAGGCGGACATCGTGGTGGCGGCGGCCGGGTCGCCGCACCTGATCCGCGCCGAGCACATCCGGCCGGGCGCGGCCGTGCTGGACGTGGGCGTCAGCCGGGACGCGACGGGGAAGATCGTCGGCGATGTGCACCCGGACGTCGCCGAGGTCGCCGGGTGGCTCTCCCCGAACCCGGGCGGCGTCGGCCCGATGACGCGGGCGATGCTGCTGGCGAACGTCGTCCAGGCAGCCGAGCGCGCCGCGGAGGCGGGCCGTGTCGGCTGATGCCGGAAAGGCCGGGGCCGGGAAGGCCGGGGCGGGGAAGGCGCCGGGAGCCGCCGGGGCCCCGGAGCGCCGTTCCCGGCGGTTCCCGCCGATCACGCGCGACACCGCCCGCCCCGAGGGCGGCGGGCGGGCCGCCCCCGGGGACGCCCCGGCGCCCGCGCGCCAGTGGCCGCTGCTGTGCGTGCTGGCCGGGGCGGCCACCGGCCTGCTGGTGACCCTCGGCGACTTCCGCGCGGGCATCCTGATCATCGGCGCGTCCATGCTCGCCGGGGCCGTGCTGCGCTGGGCGGTGCCCTCGGTGGGGATGCTCGCGGTGCGCTCCCGCTTCACGGACGTGGTGACGTACGGCGTCCTGGGAACGGCGATCTCGCTGCTGGCGATGATGGCGCAGCCGAAACCGTGGCTGGAGATCCCCTTCCTGGAGAGCGTCATCCGCTTCTCCATCCGCTAGCCGTACCGGCCCGCGGCGGCCCGTCCGTTCCCCGCCCCCGGCAGGACGCCCCCGGGAGGACGGGCCACGCGCACGGGGTGGGACGATGTCCCGATCCACTCCCGTGCGGCCCCGCCGGGAGCCGCCGTCCCGGCGTCCCGCATCCCCGTGGACGCGGCCGGCGCGGGCCGGGGCCGGCGCGGGAGCGGGCCATGGACGTACGCGCGCACGAGGGGGGAGGGCCGATGCCCCGCAGGAAGGCGTTGCCGAAGGAGACGGACCCGGGAAGCCACAGGGCCACCGGCCGGCGCCCGGCCGGGACGATCGCCGCGGGGGCCGCCAGCGCACTGGTGCTGGTGGCCGTCGCCGCGTTCGTCCTGTCGGCGGGCGTGAAGGGCGGGACAGACGAGGAGGCGGGGAACGGGGAGCGCACCACCGCCCCGCCGGTGTCCTCGCCCACCGCCTCCGGGGAGCCGGCGCGGTCCGCCGGGGCGGAGTGCGGCGGTGAGGACTGCACGGGCCGGGACCCGGAGGCCATGGGGTGCGGCGGCCCCCACGTGAGGACCGTCGCCGAGGCCGTGGTGGGCGAGGCGCGCGTCGAGGTCCGCTACAGCGAGGCGTGCGGGGCGGCCTGGGCCCGGGTCAGCGGGGCCGGGCCCGGGGACACGCTGCGGATCACCACGGCGGAGGCGTCGCAGCACGGCGAGGTCGGCGCCTCCGGCAGGGCCCGCACCCTGATGGTCGCCGCCGCGACCCCCGGGGCGGCGTCGGCCTGCGTGACGACCCCGGCCGGTGCGCAAGGGTGCACGGCCGGCCCGCGGTGACCGGGCGGCCGGGTCACCCCGGCCGGTGACGCACGGCATGCGGACGGCATGTGGACGGCATGGAGACGGGAATCCGGGGCAGACGACCGCCACGACCCCCCACGGGTGCGGCATCACCCCCTCGCAGCCGCCCGCTGCCCTCCTCTGACGCGGGCGGCTGCTCCCATGACGGGTCCGTCGGATAGCCTGACGTCAGGTCTCTTGATGTAGAGATACGTTGGAGACCCAGCCGCCACTGTCAGGTACTACGGAGACCGCCATGACCCGCACTCCCGTCAATGTCACCGTCACCGGCGCCGCCGGCCAGATCGGCTACGCGCTGCTGTTCCGCATCGCCTCCGGTCAGCTCCTCGGCGCGGACGTGCCGGTCGCGCTGCGCCTCCTGGAGATCCCGCAGGGGCTGAAGGCCGCCGAGGGCACCGCCATGGAGCTGGACGACTGCGCCTTCCCGCTGCTGAGGGGCATCGACATCACCGACGACCCGAACCGGGCGTTCGACGGTGCCAACATCGCCCTCCTCGTCGGTGCCCGGCCGCGCACCAAGGGCATGGAGCGCGGTGACCTGCTGGAGGCCAACGGCGGGATCTTCAAGCCGCAGGGCAAGGCCATCAACGACCACGCCGCGGACGACATCAAGGTCCTGGTCGTCGGCAACCCGGCCAACACCAACGCCCTGATCGCGCAGGCCGCCGCCCCGGACGTACCGGCCGAGCGGTTCACCGCGATGACCCGCCTGGACCACAACCGGGCGCTGTCGCAGCTCGCCAAGAAGACCGGCGCGCCGGTGGACGAGATCCGCAGGCTCACCATCTGGGGCAACCACTCCGCGACCCAGTACCCGGACATCTTCCACGCCGAGATCGCGGGCAAGAACGCAGCCGAGACCGTCAACGACGAGCAGTGGCTGACCGAGGAGTTCATCCCCACCGTCGCCAAGCGCGGTGCCGCCATCATCGAGGCCCGCGGCGCCTCCTCGGCCGCCTCCGCCGCCAACGCCGCCATCGACCACGTCCACACCTGGGTCAACGGCACCCCGGAGGGCGACTGGACCTCCATGGCCGTCCCGTCGGACGGCTCCTACGGCGTTCCGGAGGGCCTGATCTCCTCCTTCCCGGTCGTCTGCAAGGACGGCGGGTACGAGATCGTGCAGGGTCTGGAGATCAACGACTTCTCGCGGGCGCGCATCGACGCCTCCGTCAAGGAGCTGGAGGAGGAGCGCGAGGCCGTCCGCAACCTCGGCCTCATCTGATCCCGGCCCCGGCCCGCACCCGGCCCGGTCCCGTCCGGCCCCGGCCCCGGAGGACACCCTCCGGCGCCGGGGCCGGCGCGCGTCCGGAGCCGTGTCCTCCGCCGGTCCTCCACCGGCTTCCGTACGCCTCCCCGCCCCTCGGTCCGCGCCCCCCGCTCCACCCCCGCCCGGCCCCGTTCCGCCTCCCTCCCGGCCCTTGCCGACCCGCAGGACGACGTTCTGTACGTCCTGTGCTTCCCGTACGTTCTGCCATCCGCTCCGCGTGCGCTCCCGGATGCGCTTCGTCATGCCCTTTTCGTCCCTAAAAACCCGGACATCGATTTAAATTCCTTGCCAAAACGCGTGACGATCCATGCATTCCTTTGTGAAGAGATCCACTTATTGCGAATTCGAAGGCATGGATCCTTCAAAGCCGGGCAGGCGTGGCTCTCGCTCGGCACCGCCGAGCAAGAACAACACCTTGCAAGGAAGGCAGTACGGAACGTGTCGGCACTCGAGACCATGCACATCGACGGCCAGTGGCGCCCGGCCGCCTCCGGAGCGACCCGGGAGGTTCTCGACCCCGCCGACGCCTCGGTGCTCGCGGTCGTCGCCGAGGGCGGTACGGAGGACACCGACGCCGCGGTCGCGGCCGCCCGCCGCGCCTTCGACACCGGGGACTGGCCGCGCACGCCCGCCGCCGAGCGGGCGGCCCTGCTGCGCCGCGTCGCCGACCTCCTCCAGCGGGACCGCGAGGAGCTCGCGCTCACCGAGTCCCGCGACACCGGCAAGACCCTCGCGGAGGGCCGGATCGACGTCGACGACGTCACGGCCGCCTTCCGCTACTTCGCCGACCTGGTGGTCAACGAGTCGGGCGGACGCGTGGTCGACGCGGGCAGCGCGGACGTGCACAGCGTCGTCGTCCGCGAACCGGTCGGGGTCTGCGCGCTGATCACCCCCTGGAACTACCCCCTCCTCCAGGCCAGTTGGAAGATCGCCCCGGCGCTCGCCGCGGGCAACACCCTCGTCGTCAAGCCCAGCGAGATCACCCCGCTGTCCACCGTCCACCTGGTGAGGCTGCTGGCCGAGGCGGGCCTCCCGGCGGGCGTCGCCAACCTCGTCACCGGCCCCGGCGACCCGGTCGGCGCCCGGATGTCCGCCCACCCCGGCGTGGACCTGGTCTCCTTCACCGGCGGCCTGGCCAGCGGCACCAAGGTGGCCGCCGCCGCGGCCGCGACCGTGAAGAAGGTCGCGCTGGAGCTGGGCGGCAAGAACCCCAACGTCGTCTTCGCCGACGCCTGCGCCACCGAGGAGGGCTTCGACACCGCCGTCGACCAGGCGCTCAACGCGGCCTTCATCCACAGCGGCCAGGTCTGCTCGGCGGGCAGCCGCCTCATCGTCGAGGAGTCCGTCCGCGACCGCTTCGTCGCCGAACTGGCCCGCCGCGCCCGCCGCATCCGCATCGGCCGCGGCACCGAGCCCGGCGTCGAGTGCGGCCCGCTGGTCTCCCAGCAGCAGCTCGACAAGACCGAGGCGTACGTGGCCTCCGCGCTGGCCGAGGGCGCCGTGCTGCGCTGCGGCGGCGAACGGCCCGAGCCCTCCGAGGTGCGCCCGGCCACCGGCTACTTCTACGCCCCCACCGTCCTCGACCGCTGCCACCGCGGCATGCGGGTGGTCCGCGAGGAGACCTTCGGCCCGATCCTCACCGTCGAGACCTTCCGCACCGAGGACGAGGCCGTGACCCTCGCCAACGACACCGAGTACGGGCTGGCGGGCGCCGTCTTCTCCGGCGACACCGCCCGCGCCCGCCGGGTGGCCGCCCGGCTGCGCCACGGCACCGTGTGGATCAACGACTACCACCCGTACCTCCCGCAGGCCGAGTGGGGAGGTTTCGGGAAGTCCGGCGTCGGACGGGAGCTCGGTCCCTCCGGGCTCGACGAGTACCGCGAGACCAAGCACGTCTACGAGAACCTGCGGCCCGCCCCGGTCCGCTGGTTCGCCGGCTGATCCCGCCGGCGCCCGGCGCCCCGGTCCCCTGACACCTGACACCGGATGACGCCGGAGCGCCGCGACCGAGGGCCGATCCGGCCCGCGACACCCCTACAGGAGCAACACCCATGTCCAGCCACACCGACTACGACTACGTGGTGGTCGGCGGCGGCACGGCCGGTTCCGTGATCGCCTCCCGGCTCGCCGAGAACCCCGACCTCACCGTCGCCGTCATCGAGGGCGGCCCCTCCGACATCGACCGGCCCGAGGTGCTGACCCTGCGCCGCTGGCTCGGCCTGCTCGGCGGCGAACTCGACTACGACTACCCCACCACCGAACAGCCGCGCGGCAACTCCCACATCCGGCACAGCCGCGCCCGCGTGCTCGGCGGCTGCTCCTCGCACAACACCCTGATCTCCTTCAAGCCGCTGCCGTCGGACTGGGAGGAGTGGGAGGCGGCCGGGGCCACCGGCTGGAACGCCATCGCGATGGAGCCCTACTACCACCGGCTGCGCAACAACATCGTCCCGGTGGACGAGAAGGACCGCAACGCCATCGCCCGCGACTTCGTCGACGCCGCCCAGGCCGCGCTCGGCGTGCCGCGCGTGGAGGGCTTCAACAAGAAGCCGTTCCACGAGGGCGTCGGCTTCTTCGACCTCGCCTACCACCCGGAGACCAACAAGCGGTCCTCCGCCTCCGTCGCCTACCTCCACCCCCACCTGGAGGCCGGCGACCGCCCCAACCTCCACCTGTGGCTGGAGACCTGGGCGTACCGGCTGGAGTTCGACGGCAGCCGCGTCACCGGCGTCCACGTCCGCACCAAGGACGGCGAGGAGAAGCTGGTGCGCGCCGGGCGCGAGGTGGTGCTGTGCGCGGGCGCCGTGGACACCCCGCGGCTGCTGCTGCTCTCCGGCGTCGGCCCCGCCGCCGACCTGAGGGCGCTGGGCATCCCCGTCGTCCACGACCTGCCGGGCGTCGGCGAGAACCTGCTCGACCACCCCGAGTCGGTCATCGTCTGGGAGACCCACGGACCGATCCCCGAGAACTCGGCGATGGACTCCGACGCGGGCCTGTTCGTCCGCCGGGACCCCAACTCGCCCGGTCCGGACCTGATGTTCCACTTCTACCAGATCCCCTTCACCGACAACCCCGAGCGGCTGGGCTACCGAAGGCCCGCGCACGGCGTGTCGATGACCCCCAACATCCCCAAGCCCCGCAGCCGCGGACGCCTCTACCTCACCAGCGCCGACCCGTCGGTCAAACCCGCCCTGGACTTCCGCTACTTCACCGACGAGGAGGACTACGACGCCCGCACCCTCGTCGACGGCATCCGCATCGCCCGGCAGATCGCGAAGACCGCGCCGCTGGACTCCTGGCTGAAGCGGGAGGTCTGCCCGGGGCCGGACATCACCTCCGACGAGGAGCTGAGCGAGTACGCGCGCAGGGCCGCGCACACCGTCTACCACCCGGCCGGCACCTGCAAGATGGGCGCGGCCGACGACCCGACGGCCGTGGTCGACCCGCACCTGCGCATCCGCGGACTGGACGGCGTCCGCATCGCCGACGCGTCGGTCTTCCCCACCATCCCCGCCGTCAACCCCATGATCGGCGTGCTGATGGTCGGGGAGAAGGCCGCCGACCTGCTGCGCGCCGACAGCCCCTCGGTCTCACCCCCCACCGCCTCCGCCCCGACCACGACACCGGGAGATGCCGCGTGACCACAGCAGCCCCCACGACCCCCACGACCACAGCCGCTCCCACGACCGCCGATCCGGTGTTCTCCGTCCGCAACCTGTGGAAGGTATTCGGCCCCAAGGCCCACCGGATACCCGGCGACGAGTCCCTGACCGGCCTGCCCGCCGCCGAACTGCGCGCGAGGACCGGCTGCACCGCCGCCGTGCGCGACGTCTCCTTCGACGTCGCCCGCGGTGAGGTCTTCGTCGTCATGGGCCTGTCCGGCTCCGGCAAGTCCACCCTCGTGCGCTGCCTGACCAGGCTGATCGAGCCCACCAGCGGCACCCTCCACATCGACGGCGAGGACGTCCTGGCCATGGACAAGGCCCGGCTGCGCGAACTGCGCCGCCGCCGCGCCGCCATGGTCTTCCAGAACTTCGGCCTGCTGCCGCACCGCACGGTCCTCGACAACGTCGCCTACGGCCTGGAGATCCAGGGCGTGGGCAGGGCAGAACGCCGCGCCCGGGCCGCCGAGATGATCGAGAAGGTCGGCCTGGCCGGATTCGGCGACCGCCGCCCCCGCCAGCTCTCCGGCGGCCAGCAGCAGCGCGTCGGCCTGGCCCGCGCGCTCGCCGTGGACCCCGAGGTGCTGCTGTTCGACGAGCCGTTCAGCGCCCTGGACCCGCTGATCCGCCGCGACATGCAGGAAGAGGTCATCCGGCTCCACCGCGAGGAGGGCCGCACGATGGTCTTCATCACCCACGACCTGTCCGAGGCGCTGCGCGTCGGCGACCGCATCGCGCTGATGCGCGACGGGCAGATCGTCCAGCTCGGCACCCCCGAGGAGATCGTCTCCGCCCCGGCCGACGACTACGTCCGCGACTTCGTCCGCGACGTGCCGCGCGAACAGGTCATCTCCGTCCGCCGCGCGATGCGCCCCGCCCTGGCGGGCGAGGCCGACGCCGGAGTCGCCGTCACCCCCGACACGGTGGTCTCCGAGGCCATCGAGGCCGTGGCCCGCAGCGGCGGACACGTCCGCGTCGTGGAGAACGGCCGCACCCTCGGCGTCGTGGACCACGCCCGGCTGCTGGCCGTCGTCGCCGGAGTGGACCCCGACGCCGGCGGCCCCGGCACCCCGCGGGAGGAGGTGACCGCCGCATGAGCGCCGTCGCCTCCTCCCCCTCCCGCCCGGCGCGGAAGCCGGCGTCCTCCGCGACCGCCGGAGCGGACCCCGAGCCGCGCAAGCCCCCGGCACGGCCGGGCGTCCTGCGCCGGATCACCGGGCACCCCGCCGGACGGAAGCTGCTCCCGCTCGCCGTCCTCGCGGCCGTGGCGCTCCCCGCCGCCGCCGCGCTGTGGGGCAGCGGAAGCTGGCCCTCCGCCCTGACGTACGACGTCCGCTCCCCGCTGGCGGAACTCGACGCCTGGCTGGTCGACAACCGCGAGTCGCACTGGCTGTTCCTGTACTTCCTGCTGCACATCAGCAACAACGCCCAGTACGCCGTGGACGGCGTGCTCGCCGTCCTCGAAGGGCTCGGCTGGACCGGTGTGACCGGCCTGGCCGTGGTCCTCGCCTGGTGGGCGGGCGGCGCCGACACCGGCCGCCGGGCGCTGCGCACGGCGGGCACCGCCCTGGGCACCTTCGCCGTGATCGGGCTGCTGGGCCTGTGGGAACCCGCGATGGAGACCCTGGCGCTGATGGTCGTCGCGGTCGCCGCCTCGGCCGTCGTCGGCGCGCTGCTCGGCCTGGCCGCCGGCCTCTCCCACCGCTGCGAGAAGCTGCTGCGGCCGGTGTTCGACACCATGCAGGTGATGCCGGCGTTCGCCTACCTGCTGCCGTTCGTCCTGCTGTTCGGCATCGGCGTGCCCTCGGCCCTGATCGCCACCGTCATCTACGCGGCCCCGCCCATGGCCCGACTCACCTCGCTCGGCCTGCGCGGCGCCGACCCGGCCGCGCTGGAGGCGTCCGTCTCCCTGGGCGCCGGTCCCTGGCAGCGGCTGTGGACGGCCCGGCTGCCGCTGGCCCGCCGGCAGATGCTGCTCGGCCTGAACCAGACCATCATGATGTGCCTGTCGATGGTCGTCCTCGCCTCGGTGATCGGCGCGGGCGGCCTGGGCGACGAGGTCTTCACGGCCCTGTCCCGGGTGGACGTCGGCCAGGCGCTCGGCCCCGGCATCGCCATCGTGCTCATCGCCATCTGGCTGGACCGCACCACCGCCGCCGCCGGCGAGCGGCTGGACGCCGCCCCGCGTCCCGGCTCCGGCCGGCTCCCGCGCGTCCTGCGGCCCGCCGTCGCCGCCGCGGCCGTCGCCGCCTCGGTGGCCGCCTCCGCCGTCGCCGGGAAGGAGTGGCCGGACGGCTGGACCGTGAGCATCGCCGCCCCGGTCAACGCCGCCGTCACCTGGATCACCGAGCACCTCGGCTCGGGCCTCCCGCTCGTCGGCGGCACCGAGACCTGGTCGGAGAACTTCGCCCGGTGGGTGCTCAACCCGCTGCGCGCCGGACTCCAGGGCGCCCCCTGGTGGCTGCTGCTCCTGGCCGTCGCCGCCCTCGCCCTGCTGGTGGGCACCTGGCGCACCGCCCTGACCGCCACCGCGGCCCTCGCGGCGGTCGGCGCGATGGGCCTGTGGTCCGCCTCGCTCAACACCCTCTCGCAGGTGCTCGCGGCCCTGGTGCTCACCCTGCTGCTGGGCTTCGCCGTCGGCGTCCTGGCGGCCCGCGCCGAGCCGCTGGAGCGGGCGATCCGGCCGGTGCTCGACGTGATGCAGACGATGCCGCAGTTCGTCTACCTGATCCCGGTGGTGGCGCTGTTCAACGCCAGCCGCACCGCGGCGATCACCGCGGCGGTGGTGTACGCGCTGCCCGCCGTCGTCCGCATCACCGTCCAGGGCATCCGGCAGACCGACCCCGCGGCCCTGGAGGCGGCCCGCTCGATGGGCGCCTCCACCTGGCAGCAGCTCCGCCAGGTCCAGCTCCCGCTGGCCCGGCCCGCCCTGCTGCTGGCCGTCAACCAGGGCGTCGTCCTCGTCCTCGCCATCGTCGTCATCGGCGGCCTGGTGGGCGGCGGCGCGCTCGGCTACGGCGTCGTCTACGGCCTGCAGAAGAGCGAACTCGGCATCGGCCTCACCTCCGGCGCGGCGATCGTCTGCCTCGGCGTGGTCCTGGACCGGATCACCCAGCCGGCCGCGGCGCACCGGCGCTGACGGCCCGGCCGAAGCCCCATCCCGTCCCGGCCCCGCGCGGGGACGACAGCACGGAAGGACCCGCCAGCATGAACACCGGACGAGCACGCACCGCCCTGGCCGCCGCCACCGCCCTCGGCCTGGCGGCGGCGCTCAGCGCCTGCACCGCCGCCGCCACCGACATCGGCGCCAGGGACGACACCGTCACCATCGCCGTCCCCTCCTGGGTCGGCGCCGAGGCCAACGCCGCCGTCGCCAAGCACGTCCTGGAGAAGGAGCTCGGCGCCCGGGCCAAGCTCATCCAGATGGACGAGCCGGTCGCCTGGGACGCCCTCAGCAGCGGCAAGGTCGACGCGATCCTGGAGGACTGGGGCGGCGTCGCGGAGAAGGAGAAGCTCTACGTCGAGGAGAAGAAGACCGTCGTCAGGGGCGGCGACCTCGGGGTGACCGGCCACATCGGCTGGTTCGTCCCCAAGTACTTCGCGGACGAGCACCCCGACGTCACCCACTGGAAGAACCTCGACAAGTACGCCGACGAGCTGAAGACCACCGAGAGCAACGGCAAGGGCCAGCTCCTGGAGGGCTCGCCGTCGTACACCACCCACGACGAGGCGCTCATCAAGAACCTCGACCTGAACCTGAAGACGGTCTACGCGGGCAGCGAAGCCGCCCAGATCACCCAGATCAAGAAGTACGTCGAGGACAAGGAGCCGTTCCTGACGTACTGGTGGACGCCGCAGTGGCTCAACGCCGAGGTCGACATGGTCGAGGTCGAGCTGCCCAAGTACACCGAGGGCTGCGACGCCGACCCGGCGAAGGTCGCCTGCGCCTACCCCGACACCCCGCTGCAGAAGTACCTCAACGCCGACTTCGCGAAGAAGGGCGGCGAGGCGGCGGAGTTCCTGAAGAGGTTCCGCTGGTCCACCGAGCAGCAGAACCAGGTCGCCAAGTGGATCGCCGGCGACGGCATGTCCTCGGAGGCCGCGGCGGCCAAGTGGGCCAAGGAGAACAGGTCCACCTGGGAGAAGTGGCTCCCGGAGAACTGACCCGGCACGGCGCGAGCCGTACGGTCACCCGGCTACGGGCCCGGAACGCGGAGGCGTTCCGGGCCCGCCGTGTTGCCGGGGGCGGACGGGGCGGCTACTTCTTCCCCTGCCGCTCGGCGGCGTCCTCGGGGTCCGCCACGAACGAGCCCATGCCCGGGGTGGTGGAGATCAGCCCTTCCTCGCGCAGGGCTGCCGTCGCCTTCCTGACCGTGACCCGCGCGACCCCGAACTCCGCTTCGAGCCGCACCTCGGAGATCAGATGGCGTGGCGGGTACTCGCCGCTGCGGATGCGCTCCCGGACCGCATCGGCGATCTGCTCCCACTTCGGCCGTGTCGGGTCAAATTCGAACTCGGTCACGCACCGAGGCTACGTATCTGTGCACACCTGGACATAGAAGCTCCTATCTATAGCTATGGGTAGACAGGTGCATACAGGCTTTCTAGGCTCGGTCACGCACAAGGAACCCCCGCGACCGCTCGCGACGGCCCGGGGGCATGGCCACCAACTTCCAAGGAGTTGATGACGTGCGCGACCTTATCGCGCGTGCCCTGGACCGGGCGTACAGCCCTGTCCTCGCCCGCCTGATCGTCCGGATGCTTCCGGCCACCGGCAGGCACCGTGGGGGCCCGGAGCCGACACCCGCGCACCGGGCGGGTTCCGCTCGGCCTGCGCTGAGCGGCGAAGATCCGGCCGTCCGGATTCCCGCGCAGCGGTCGCCGTACAGCCGGGAGCAGGCCGCGCCGCTGAACGGCGCGGACTCGGCGCTGGTGCGGCCGTACTGGACGGCGCACGAGCGGGCCGTGCGGCGGCGACGCAGGCGGGTGCTGTGGCTGGCCACGATGGGGCTGGACCTGGACACCCGCGACATCCACGCCCGCCCCGTGCGGGCCGCGGCGGCCGGGGCCGGGGAGGGGCGGTGGTGACCGGCGGAGTGCGGGTGACCGAGCCGGAGTACCGCTCCCCGCACTGCGTCATCGGCCTCCACGCCGACTGCGCCGACGGCGAGCCCCGGGACAGCGGCGTCCCCGGCGTCCGCCATCTGGTGTGCGGCTGCTCGTGCCATCCCGCGCTCCCGGCGGCGGCCGAACCGCCCACGGAACCTGATAGCGGGGGCTGGTACCGGCTGTGCTGGACCGTCCGCCGCCGGGAGCCGATGGTGCCGGGGGTGGCGTACGGGGTGCTGGTCGGGCAGGACGTGCCCGCGATGCTGCGCGGGATGCGCGGCTGCCTGTCGCCGCTGGCCTACC
>NZ_DASQNP010000002.1:0-54136 GCF_035644915.1 Streptomyces sp. | reverse complement strand
TGCACGGCAGGCAGCCGGGTCAGTCGGCGATCGGGAGGTAGACGCGGTTGCCCGCCTCCGCGAACTCCCTGGACTTCTGCTCCATGCCGGCGAGGGCCTCGCGCTCCTCGTCGCCGACCGGCTCCATGGAGTCGCCGTAGTCCTCCATGATGGTCCTGCTGATCTTCATCGAGCAGAACTTCGGGCCGCACATCGAGCAGAAGTGCGCCGTCTTCGCCGGTTCGGCCGGGAGCGTCTCGTCGTGGAAGGCGCGGGCCGTGTCCGGGTCGAGGGCCAGGTTGAACTGGTCCTCCCAGCGGAACTCGAAGCGGGCGTCCGACAGGGCGTCGTCCCACTCCTGGGCGCGGGGGTGGCCCTTGGCCAGGTCGGCGGCGTGGGCCGCGATCTTGTAGGTGATGACGCCCGTCTTGACGTCGTCGCGGTCCGGCAGGCCCAGGTGCTCCTTCGGCGTGACGTAGCAGAGCATCGCCGTGCCCCACCAGGCGATCATCGCGGCGCCGATCCCGGAGGTGATGTGGTCGTAGCCGGGCGCGATGTCGGTGGTGAGGGGGCCGAGGGTGTAGAAGGGGGCCTCCTCGCAGATCTCCTGCTGGAGGTCGACGTTCTCCTTGATCTTGTGCATCGGGACGTGGCCCGGGCCCTCGATCATCGTCTGGACGTCGTGGGACTTGGCGATGCGGTTCAGCTCGCCCAGCGTGCGCAGTTCGGCGAACTGCGCCTCGTCGTTGGCGTCCGCGATCGAGCCCGGCCGCAGTCCGTCGCCGAGGGAGAAGGTGACGTCGTAGGCGCGCAGGATCTCGCAGAGTTCCTCGAAGTGGGTGTAGAGGAAGTTCTCCTTGTGGTGGGCCAGGCACCAGGCCGCCATGATCGAGCCGCCGCGCGAGACGATGCCCGTCTTGCGGCGGGCGGTCAGCGGGACGTAGCGCAGCAGGACGCCGGCGTGGACGGTCATGTAGTCCACGCCCTGTTCGCACTGCTCGATGACGGTGTCCCGGTAGATGTCCCAGGTCAGTTCCTCGGCCTTGCCGCCGACCTTCTCCAGCGCCTGGTAGAGGGGGACGGTGCCGATGGGGACCGGGGAGTTGCGCAGCACCCACTCGCGGGTGGTGTGGATGTTGCGGCCCGTGGAGAGGTCCATCACGGTGTCGGCGCCCCAGCGGGTCGCCCAGGTCATCTTCTCCACCTCCTCCTCGATGGAGGAGGTGACGGCGGAGTTGCCGATGTTGGCGTTGACCTTCACCAGGAAGTTCTTGCCGATGATCATCGGCTCGGTCTCCGGGTGGTTGACGTTCGCCGGGAGGACGGCGCGGCCCGCGGCGATCTCGTCGCGGACGAACTCCGGCGAACAGCCCTCGCGGACGGCCACGAACTCCATCTCGGGGGTGATCTCGCCCCGCCGGGCGTACGCGAGCTGCGTGACGGACGTGGTGCCGCCGCGGCCCCGGCGCGGCAGGCGCGGGCGGCCGGGGAAGACGGCGTCGAGGTTGCGCAGGCCGCCGCGCGGCGAGGTGTGCCTGATGCCGTCGTCCTCGGGCCGCACCTCGCGGCCCGGGTACTCCTCGGTGTCCCCCCTGGCGATGATCCACTTCTCCCGCAGCGGGGGGAGGCCGCGGCGGACGTCGGTTTCGACGGTCGGATCGGTGTACGGCCCGGACGTGTCGTACAGCGTCACGTCCCTGCCGTCGGTGAGGTGCACCCGGCGGACGGGCACCCGGATGTCGGGGCGCGGTCCGCTCAGATAGCCCTTGTGCCAGCCGATCCGGCGCCGGTCGGCGGCGTTCTCGGCGGCGTTCTCGGCAGCGTTTTCGGGCGTGCGTGCATCCTGCGTGGTCATGAGACCCAACTCCCTACGCCGGCATTACCCGGTAACAGGTTCGGCGGTCGACGCAGCGGTCCCCGTGGCCTTCCCACGGAGGTCAGCGTCCTCTCAGCCCCGTGCTCGGAGCTCCCGCGGTGTGCAAAAGCGCCCCCACGCTAACGGCTGACCCCCGCCCCGCGCCAGGGTGGCCCGTGGCGCGCCCTGGGATGATCGGGGCGTGGACTCCACTCCTCAGCCGCCGACCCACCGTCCGTCGATCCCCGGCCAGCCGCCCGGGCCCGGGGAAACCCCCGGGCCCGACCACGCGCCCGGACACGCCTCCGGGCCCGGGCACGCGCATGCGCACGGCCACCACCACGGGCCCGTCGCCCCCGTCTCGGCGCGGCTGCGCAAGGTCATCGCGGCCGTGCTGGTGCCGTTCGCCGTGGCGGTGCTGGCCGGGCTGGTGGTGCTGTGGCCCGGGGGCACGCCCGAGGGGGAGGACGGGCAGAGCGGCCTCGGCTACGACCGGCAGACGTTCGGTGCGCGGGTCACCGCGGTGGAGGAGGTGAACTGCCAGGACGTGGGCGCCGCCCAGCAGCCGCCCGGCGGCGGTGGGCCGGGCGCGGCCGGCACCGCCCCGCCGGAGGGCCGGCCCGCGGGCGGCACGTGTCTGAGGGCGACCGTGGAGGTCACCGAGGGCAAGGACGCGGGCCGCACGTTCCCGGAGATCATCACCCCGGACGCCACCCGCCGGCTGACGCCCGGCCAGGAGGTGGTGGTGGCGTACGCGCCCCAGGCCCCGCGCGAGTTGCAGTACAGCGTGGTGGACGTGCGGCGCACCGTCCCCATGGTGCTGCTGGCCGCCGTCTTCGCGCTGGCGGTGGTGGTCGTCGGACGGCTGCGCGGGCTGCTGGCGCTGGTCGGGCTGGCGATCAGCTTCGCGGTGCTGACGCTGTTCATCCTGCCCGCCGTCCTCCAGGGCTCCCACCCGCTGGCCGTCGCGGTGGTCGGGGGCAGCGCGATCATGCTGGCGACGCTGTACCTGTGCCACGGCGTCAACGCCCGCACCTCCGTCGCCGTCCTGGGCACACTGGTCTCGCTGCTGCTGATCGGGCTGCTGGGCTCGGCGTTCATCGGCTGGGCGGAGCTGACGGGCAACACCGACGACCAGACCGGGCTGGTGCACACCCTCTACCCGGACATCGAGATCCGCGGCCTGCTGTTGGCCGGGGTGCTGATCGGCTCGCTGGGCGTGCTGGACGACGTGACGGTGACGCAGACCTCGGCGGTGTGGGAGCTGCGGCAGGCCGACCCGCGGGCGGGCTGGCGCACGCTCTACGGCGCGGCGATGCGCATCGGGCGCGACCACATCGCGTCGGTGGTCAACACGCTGGTGCTGGCGTACGCGGGCGCCGCGCTGCCGCTGCTGCTGCTGTTCTCCGTGGCGCCGAACGGGATGGGTTCGGTGGCCACCAGCGAGGTGGTGGCCGAGGAGATCCTGCGGACGCTGGTCGGCTCGATCGGCCTGGTCGCCTCGGTGCCGGTGACGACGGCGCTGGCGGCGCTGGTGGCCGTCGCCGACCGGGGGAACCGGCCGGGCCCGGCGGCCCCGGACGACCGGCAGGTCCGGGCGCGGGGCCGGGCCCGCGGACGGCGGCGGGCACCGCGCTGAGGGGCGTCCGCCGGACGCCGTCAGACGCTGCCGGGCGCCGTCAGACGCCGGACGACGAGGTGAACTTCCGCACGACGTAGATCAGGCCGCCGACCAGCGCGGCGAAGAGCAGCACCTTGAACAGCAGGCCCAGGATGAAGCCGACGACGCTGGCGATCAGGCCGCCGAAGACGAAGAGCGCGATGAGCGGAACCGCGATCCACTTCACCCACCACGGCAGTGCCGCGAGGGTCCCCTTGACGCCCATGCCCGTTACCCGCTTCCTTCGTCTCCGGTGTGCCCGGTGTGGTGTGCCGTGTGTGCCGTGCGTCCCCCGGTGGCCGGGTTCGCGGCCGGTGCGCCGCGGTCCCCTGCCCGCCTACGATGCTAGGCGGGCGCGTCCGGCGGTGGGAGGCGCTCCGGCCCGGGTCCTTCCCTGACCCGCCCCCTACGGAACCCCGAGGTGCGCCGTCAGCTCTCCGGGGGAGAGAAGACCACCATCACCCGCAGGTCCTCGGAGATGTGGTGGAACTTGTGCGGCACCCCGGCCGGCACGTAGACCACGCTGCCGCGCGCCACGGGCGTGGTCTCGTCCCCGACGGTGATCAGGGCCCGGCCGCTGACGACGAAGTACACCTCGTCCTGGCGGTGCGGTTGCTGCGGGTCGAGCTGACCCCGGTCCAGGGCGTACAGGCCGACGGACATGTTCCGCTCGCGCAGGAACTGCAGGTATGCGCCGTCGTTGGCGGCCCGTTCCGCCTCCAGTTCCTCCAGTCGGAACACCTTCATCGGTGCCAGCCCCTCATCCGGTAGGCGGCCGCGTCCGCTTCTGGGACGATCTCGGCCATGGTGACCTTTCTCGTCAAGACGATCGCCAACGCCGTGGCCCTGGCGGTCGCCGTGTGGCTGCTGGACGACATCACACTCTCCGGCGGCGACACGGGCAACAGGGTGCTCACGCTGGTCCTCGTCGCGCTGATCTTCGGCCTCGTCAACGTCGTGGTCAAGCCGATCGCGAAGCTGCTCTCCTTCCCCGTGCTGATCCTCACCCTCGGCCTGTTCACCCTGGTGATCAACGCGCTGATGCTGCTGCTCACCTCCTGGCTGGCCGGCCTGGCCGACCTGTCCTTCCACGTGGAGGGCTTCTGGACGGCCGTGCTGGGCGGCCTGGTGATCTCCATCGTGTCGTGGGCGGTGAACATGCTGCTGCCCGACGGCGACTGACCGCCGGCCCCGGACGGAACGCGGGCGGAACCAGACCGGAACCCGGACGGGACGGACGGGGCACCGGCGCGTCGCCGATGATGGGGGGCATGCGCACTCGCACGTCCAAGACCTCCGGGCTTCCCGGTGCCGGCACCGCCGGCGCCCGTACGCCGTACCGCGTCTGCTTCGTCTGCACCGGCAACATCTGCCGCTCCCCCATGGCCGAGGCCGTCTTCCGCGCCCGGGTGGAGGAGGCCGGACTGGCGGAGCTGGTGGAGGTGAGCAGCGCGGGGACCGGCGGCTGGCACGTGGGCGACGGCGCCGACGAGCGCACGGTCGCCGTGCTGACGGCGGCCGGGTACGCCCAGGAGCACGTCGCCCGGCAGTTCCGGCCCGACTGGTTCGAACGGCTGGACCTGGTGATCGCCCTGGACGAGGGTCACCTGCGGGAGCTGCGCGCGATGGCTCCCGGCGCGGAGGACGCGGCGAAGATCCGCCTGCTGCGCTCGTACGCGCCCGGCGCCGACGCCGACGGCTGCGACCTCGACGTGCCCGACCCGTACTACGGCGGCATGGAGGGCTTCGAGGAGTGCCTGGCCCTGGTGGAGGAGGCCGTACCGGGGCTGCTGGCGGAGGTGCGGGCGGCCGTGACGGCCGACGGGGAGTCCGGCGTGGTCTCCGACGGGGTGGCGCGGCGGTGAGCGGGCCGGCGGACGGCGCGCCCGTGGCCGGCCGGGTGGCCGCGCTGACCGGCGCCGCGGCCGGCGGGGTGCGCCCGGTGGGCGGGGGCAGCATCTGCGACGCGTACCGGATCACGCTGTCGGACGGCGACGGGCCCCGCACCGTCTTCGCCAAGACCCTCGACCCCGCCCCCGAGGGCTTCTTCGCCGCCGAGGCCGCCGGCCTGGAACTGCTGGCCTCCACCGGGGCGGTGGCCGTGCCCCGCGTCCTGGCCGCCGAACCGGACGTGCTGGTGCTGGAGTGGGTCGAGCCGGGACGGGCGGACGCCGCGCAGGCCGAACGGCTCGGCCGCGACCTGGCCGCCCTCCACGCCTCGCCGGCCCGCGCCTGGGGCAACCCCGACCCCGGCCGCCCCGCCTACCTGGGCTCGGTCCCCCTGCCCTCGCCCGCCGAGCCGCCCTCCGGCCCGGAGGACTGGCCCGCCTTCCACGCCGAGCACCGGCTGCTGCCCCTGCTGCGGCAGGCCGTCGACGGCGGCGGGATCGGCGCGCCGGACGCCCGTGACGTGGAGCGGCTGTGCGAGGAGCTGTGCGCCGATCCCGCGGACGGCACGGGCGTCTCCGGTCCGCCGCAGCCGCCCGCCGTCGTCCACGGCGACCTGTGGTCGGGCAACGTCCTGTGGGCCGCCGACGGCCGCGCCCGCCTGATCGACCCGGCCGTGCAGGGCGGCCACCCCGAGGCCGACCTGGCCATGCTGGAGCTGTTCGGCTGCCCGCACCTGGACCGGCTGCTGGCCGCGTACCAGGAGGTGCGGCCCGTTCCCGGACGCCGCGAACGCCTCCCGCTCCACCAGCTCCAGTACCTGCTGGTGCACGCCGTCCTGTTCGGCTCCGGCTACGGCGGACGGTGCGGGGCCGCGGCCCGGGCCGCGCTGGGCTGAGCGGCACCCGTAGGCTCGGAGCGCAGGGCACAGGGCACAAGGGCACAGCGGGCGACGAGCGCGGGGAGCGGCACATGACGGGCGACGGGACGCGGGTGGTACGGGCCGGGCTGCCCGAGGAGGAGCCGTACGCGCCGCCGCTGCCGGGCCCGGTCCTCGCCGCGCACTTCCACCTGCCCGGCGACCCGGCCGGAGCCCCGTACGCCTACGGCCGCGACGGCAACCCCACCTGGACCGCCCTGGAGCGCGCCATCAGCGAGCTGGAGGCCCCGGGCGACGAGGCGGCGCGGACCACCGTCTTCTCCTCCGGCATGGGGGCGATCTCGGCGGTGCTGCTGTCGCGGACGAAGCCCGGCGACGTGGTGGTGCTGCCGTCGGACGGCTACAACCTGCTGATCCCGATGCGCGAGCGGCTCCAGGGCTACGGGGTGGCGGTCCGTACCGCCCCCACCGGCGGCGACGCGCAACTGGCGGCACTGGACGGCGCGACGCTGCTGTGGATCGAGTCGCCCTCCAACCCGGGCCTGGACGTGTGCGACATCCGCCGCCTGGCCGACGCCGCCCACGAGCGCGGCGCGCTGGTCGCCGTGGACAACACCCTGGCCACCCCGCTGGGCCAGCGCCCGCTGGAGCTGGGCGCCGACTACGTGGTGGCCAGCGGCACCAAGGCGCTGACCGGCCACGGCGACGTCCTGCTGGGCTATGTGACCTGCCGGGACCCGGAGTTGACAGCCTCGGTGCGGCTGTGGCGCAAGACGGTCGGGGCGATCCCGGGCCCGGTGGAGGCCTGGCTGGCGCACCGCTCGCTGGCCACGCTGGAGCTGCGGACCGCCCGCCAGGCCGAGGGCGCGCTCGCCGTCGCCCGGGCGCTGCGCGAGCGCGACGAGGTGAGCGACGTACGGCACCCGGGGCTGCCGGACGACCCGGCGCACGCCGTGGCGGTGCGGCAGATGCGGCGCTTCGGCTGCGTGGTCTCCTTCACGCTGCCCGACCGCGCCTTCGCCGAGCGCTTCCTGGGGGCGTTGCGGCTGGTGGGCGAGGCGACGAGCTTCGGCGGGGTGCGCTCCACGGCCGAGCGGCGCGGCCGGTGGGGCGGGGACGCGGTGCCGGAGGGCTTCGTACGGCTGTCGGTGGGCGTGGAGGACCCGGCCGACCTCGTCGCCGACATCCGGGCGGCGCTGGACAGCGCCGGGCGCGGCTGACGTACCGGGGAGGAACCGGGAAGAAACCGGAAGAACCCTGAAGAAGCGGAGAGAACCGGAGAGCCGGGAGAAGCGGAAGGGCGCCGTGCCGTCCGGGCCGGACGGCACGGGCGGCTTGAAGCTCCCCCCTCTTGCTTCAAGCCGCCCCGTGCGACGCGCGTGGACAGCGCAAGGTCAAGGCTAGTTGACTGAGCGTCATTGTCCAATCACCCTATCGACACCCACCCATCGGTGTTCTTATCGTTCCGTCACGGCCCGTGCCGTCAAAGTGACCGCACGGTGCCTCGGCCGCACCGGGAGGCGATCCGCGGACGGAGGGGAGATGGACCTGGACCTGCTGCGCACGTTCCTCGCCGTGTACCGGGCCGGTTCGTTCACCCAGGCCGCCGCGCTGCTCGGACTCTCCCAGCCGGCCGTCACCGGGCAGATCCGCGCCCTCGAACGGCAGGTGGGCCGCCCGCTGTTCCTGCGCGGCGCCCGCGGGGTCACCCCCACCGGCGTCAGCGACGAGCTGGCCCACCGGACCGCCCCGCACCTGGACGCCCTGGAGGAGATCACCGAGAGCGGACTGGACGGCTCCGCTCCGGCCCGCACCCTCCACCTCGTCGGGCCGCCGGAGTTCACCTCCCTGCGGGCCGTGCCCGCCCTCGTCCCGCTGGTCCGCGAGGGGCTGGACGTCCGCGCCTCGTTCGGCTTCACCGGGGAGAGCCTCAAGGCGCTGGCCGCCGGCCACCACGACCTGGCCGTCGTCGCCTCCCGTCCGCGCGGTCCGCTGCTGGCCTCGCTCTCCTCCACCCCGCTGTGCGACGAGGAGGAGGTCCTGGTCGCCGCCCCGCGCTGGGCCGCCCGGACCGGCGGGCCGGCCGTGGTCCGGGCCAAGGGCGCGGACGCGCTGGAGGGCGTGCCCGTGCTGTGCGTCCACGAGAGCCTGCCGCTGCTGACCCGCTACTGGGCCACCGTCTTCGACGGCGCGCCCGTACCGCGCTCCGGCGCCGTCGTCGTGCCCGACCTGCGGGCGGTGCTGGAGTGCGTCGTCGCGGGCGCCGGGCTGGCCGTGCTGCCGCGCTACCTGTGCCGGGAGGCGCTGGACTCCGGCGCCCTGGTCACCCTGGTGGACCCCCCGGTGCCGCCGCTGCGCACCTACTTCCTCGCCGTGCGCACCGGGACGCTGGCGCAGCCGCACATCGCGCGGGCGTACGAGTGCCTGCTGCGGGCGGCCTCCCACTGGTGACCCCGGCGGGCCGGCCGGAGGCGTGCGCTCTCCGCGAGGTTTCGCGGTCCCGGCACCGGGCCAGACCTTCCCCATGACCGCCGACGCACGCCCCGTGGTCAAACGCACCGCCCGGGCCATCCTGCTCGACGACGACGAGCTGATCCTGATCAAGCGCACCAAGCCCGGCCTGGACCCGTACTGGATCACCCCGGGCGGCGGCGTGGAGCCCGGTGACGCGACCGTCGTCGAGGCGCTCCACCGCGAACTGGACGAGGAGCTGGGGGCGAAGGTGACCGGCGTGGTCCCGGCCTTCGTCGACACCGTCCCCTACGACCCCGCCGAGGACCCGGAGCCCGCCGTGCCGGGCGGCACGCCGGGGGTGAAGGTGCAGCACTTCTTCGTCTGCCGGCTGTCCGACATGGACCTCGCGCGCCGCCACGGGCCGGAGGTGGACGAACCGCGCGGCGAGTACGAGGTCGTCCGCGTGCCCTTCACCCGCGCGGGCATCGCCTCGGTGGGGGTGGTGCCTCCCTCCCTGCGCGCCTTCCTGGACGCCAACATCGAGGGCGTACGGGCCCTGCTGGCGCCGGACCTGGGCTGATCGCGGGCCGGTCGCGGACTGATCGCGGACGGGGAGGAGCGCGGGGTCAGCCGAACCAGCCCCGGAAGGGGGCCTCCTCGGCCTCCGAACCGCGGCTGCGCGCCCTGGCCAGCACCCGTTCGACATGGTCGCGCCAGGCCGCCGGGTCGCCGGTGGCCGGCACCGGCACCCTGGGCACCGGCTCCGGCCGGGCCGGTCCCCCCGCCCCGGCCGGTGCTGCCGCGACCGGTGCGGCCGGTGCCTCCCGGGCCGGTTCCCCGGCCCCGGCCCCGGCGACGGGAACGGGGACGGGAGCGGGAGCGGGGACGTGCTCGCGCGGCGGACGCTCCACGGGCCCGCGGGCGCGTGCGTCGCGCGCCGCCCCGAAGAAGTCGCCGCCCTTGCGCCGCTGGTCGTCGGTGCCCCAGTCGCGCGGCGTCCCCTTGGGCGCCTTCTGCAGGTGCGGAATGTGCTTGGCGCAGTGGATGTACGCCTCCTCCACCGTCACCCGCACCCACACCTGCGCCCGCCGCCCGGGCACGGGATCGACCGGCAGCTCCGGGTGGGCGGCCCGGATCTCCGCGTCCTCGACGATCTCGGCACGGCCGTTGACGTGCAGGCCGACCCGGGAACGGAAGAAGTCGACCAGCAGGATGCCCACGTGCGGGTTCTCCTGGATGTTGCCCAGGCTGGCGTGCACGCCGTTGCCGCGGTACTCGGGATAGACCAGGGTGCGCTCGTCGATCACGTGGAGGAAGCCGGGCGGTCCGGCGCGGAAGGTGTTGTCGCACTCGCCGTGCCGGTCGGCGGTGGCCAGGAAGAACATCTCCTGCTGCGCGACGAACTCCCGCATCCGCTCGTTGAGGTGGTCGAGCATCTGCTCGTCGTAGAAGCGGTTGGCGCGCTCGGTGGTGCCCAGCCGCCGCTGCACCGCGTGCTCGCCGTCGCTGCCGGGCCGTACGGGTGCGGACGCGGACGCCTGCTGGTGCTCCGCCGGGCCTGCCGCCGGCGGCAGGCCCGTACCGGCCGCCGGGGTTGCCGGTGCCACTGGAGTCGCTTCAGCCGCTCCTGTCACAGCCACGCCCTGGTTCACGTGGTGGTTCACGTCCTGTTCCAACTTCCTGCCGCTTCCGCTTCCCTGCCGTGCCCGGTCCCCGCCCGCTCCCCGCCGTCAGCTTCCCGAGCCGACCAGCCCGTCCAGCGAGTCGTGCCGTATGCGGTGGGCGGGGATGCCGAGTCCCACCAGCGCGTCCACCCCGTTGCGGATCATTCCGGGCGGGCCGGACAGGTAGCCGTCGTACCCGTGCCACGGGCCGTACCGGCGGACGGCGTCCGGGAGCCGGCCGGTGATGCCGTCCGACGGGCCTTCGGAGACCACCGGACGCACCGACAGCCAGGAGTGCCGCCGCTCCAGCTCCAGCAGGGCGTCCAGGTCGTACAGGTCGTAACTGCTGCGGGCGCCGTAGAACACCTCCACCGGGCGGGCACGGCCGTACCCGGCGACGTCCTCGACCAGCGCCTTGATGGGCGCGATGCCGGTGCTGCCGCCCAGGCAGAGCAGCCCGTTGCCGGAGGTGTGGTCCACCGTCATCGACCCGGCCGGCGCGCCCAGCCGCAGCACGTCGCCGAGCCGGGCACGGTGGACGAGCGCGGTGGAGACCCAGCCCGCGGGCACGGCCTTGACGTGGAAGACGAGCAGCCCGTCCGGGCGCGGGGCGCAGGCGATGGAGTAGTGCCGCCACACGCGCGGCCACCACGGGGTCTCGACGGCGGCGTACTGCCCGGCCCGGAAGGGATAGGGCTGGTCGGGCCGCACGGCGATGACGGCGATGTCGGAGGTCCGCATCTCGTGCGAGACCACCTCGGCGTGCCACCAGGCCGGGGCGCGCCGCTCGTCCTCGGCCGCGGCATCGATCATGATCTGGGATATCCCGGTGTAGGCGCGCACCCAGGCGGCCTCGGCCTCCTCGCTCCAGGTCCGCGTGGCGTAGCGGGTGAGCGCGGCGATCAGGCACTCGCCGACGGCGGGGTAGTGCTCGGGCCGGGTGCCGTACTTGCGGTGTCCGCGGCCGAGGTGGGAGAGGTACTCCACCAGCACGCGGCGGTCGTCGATGAGCCTGGCGGCGGTGAGCAGCGCCTTGAACAGCCGGTCGCGCTGGGCGTCCATCGCGGCGGGGAAGAGATCGCGCAGGTGGGGGTGCTGGACGAAGAGCAGGGCGTAGAAGTACGAGGTGACCGTCTGGGATATCGGCTCTATCTCGTCCAGGGTGCGGCGTATCAGCACCGCGTCGCGGCTCGGGTCGAACCTGCCGTAGTCGGGATTGGCGACGAACGGCGTCTCCGGATCGGGGGCGGCGGGCCGGGGCGGGGGCGCGGACGAGGTGCGGGGCGGAGGCGGAGGTGAGGTGCGCTCGTCCCCCGGTGCCGGCGCGAACCAGCTCCACTCCCCGTCGTCCCCGGCGGAAGCCCCGCCGGTCGTGCCCCTGGGAGTTCCGTTGCCCGCCGACGTAGTGGCCATGGTCTGTCTCGCCTCGAACATCTTCCGATCGGTCCGGTCACTTCCAAAGGCGGAAAGCACCAGCATTGAGACCCCGTGTCATCGGCCGCGGATGCGCGTGAGCGGCGATGTGGACCCGACCATACCGGCGCGCCGTCAATCCACAAGTCCCGGGCTCGTTCCGGCATTTCCGTGACATCCGTCACGCGCCGGAAACGGACGGCATCCGCATCCGGCGGTCCCGGCCCCCCGCGCACGGCGCACCGCCCGCGCCCGAAGGGGCCGGTGGGCCGGGCGATCCGGCCCCGGAACACCGGCCCCTCCCGGTGCGGAACGGTCGCGCACGCTGCGGTCGGCGCACCGTTCCGTGTCCCACCGGCAGCCGCCCGGCAAGCCGGCCGACCCGAACCGCTCACACTTCCGGCGCGCGATCTTCACTTTCCGGGTCGGCACGCGGAAATCCCGCAGGGGGCGCCCGTCCGCCCCTTTCCTCATGGTTCCTCACGGCTCCGGCCCGGGCGCGCCTTTTGCCGACCGGCTCCCGCATCCCGGCCCGCCGCGCCCGCGTGCGCGCGTACTCGCGTACTCGCGGACGAGTACGCGGAGATACTTCCGCCGCCGGACGCCCCGCGGGCCGCGAACGGGGACCGTGGCAGACATGCGCCGACTTCCCCGCCCGGCCCGCCGGGCCCTCCTCGTCGTCCACGTCACCGCCTCCGCCGGATGGCTCGGCCTCACGCTCGGCCTGCTGGCGCTCGCCGTGGCGGGCGCGGCCGGCGGCTCCGCCGGCACCGACGCGGTCGCCTACCGCGCCATGGCGGTCTTCACCGACTGGCTGGTCGTCCCGGTCGCCCTCCTCACCCTGGGCAGCGGCCTGGTGCTCTCCCTCGGCACGCACTGGGGCCTGGCCCGGCACCGCTGGGTGTACACCAAGTTCTGGCTGACCCTCGTCACCACCGCCGCCTCGGCCTTCTCGCTCCGCCCCACGGTCGGCGCCGCCGCGGCCGAGGCCGCGGCCGGACGTCCGGTGGCCGCCGCCGACCTCCTCGTCCCGCCGTCCGTCGCGCTGACCACCTACGTGTTCATCACCGCGATCTCGGTGCTCAAGCCGTGGGGCCCCACGCGCCGGGGCAGGCGGCCGCGCGCGGCGGAACGCACGGGGGGACGCGCGGGAGGCGCGAGGGGACGTAAACCGGTGGACGCCCCGGCGCCCGCTCGGACAGGCTGAGCATCCGTGACGTCCTCCCCCGCCCCACCGCCCGTCCGCCGCCTCACCCTCGCCGACCTGCCCGCCTGCCTCGCCCTCGCCGCCGACCGCGGCTGGACGCGCGAGGAGCACAAGTGGCGGCTGCTGCTCACCGCCGGGCAGGGCTACGGCATCGACGCCCCGGCCGACGACCCTCCCCCGGGGTCCCCCGGACCCGGGAGGCACCCCCGTGGCGGCCTGATCGGCGCCTTCGTCCTCACCTCGTACGGCCCCCCGGCCGGGAGCCCGGACCGGACCGCCTACACCTGCGTCAGCATGGTGCTGGTGGCCGGACGCCACGCCCGCCGGGGCCTGGGCCGCCGTCTGATGCGGCACGCGCTGGCGGAGTCCGGAAGCGCGGCCGTGTTCCTGACCGCGACGGACTTCGGCCGGCCGCTCTACGAGGAGCTGGGCTTCGTCCCCGTCGGCACCACCACCATGCTCACCGGCCGCTTCGCCCGCGACGGCGCGGACGGCCGCACGGCCGGCGTCCCCGTGCGCGACGCCACCGCCGCCGACCTGCCGGCCGTCCTCGCGCTGGACGCACCGGTCTTCGGCGCCGACCGCACCCACCTCCTCGCCCGGCTGCCGTCCTTCGCCGACCATTTCGTCGTCGCCGCCGCCGCGTCCGGCACGGGGATCACGGGCTTCGCCGCCGCCTGGCCGAACGAGGGCACCACCGTGCTCGGCCCGGTCGTCGCCGAGGACGAGACGACCGCCCGGGCCCTGATCGCCGAACTGGCCTCCCGCACCGACGGCCCGGTCCGCTACGACGCCGACACCCGGCACCGTGGGCTGACGGACTGGCTGCGCGCCCACGGCCTGACCGGCGACACCACCAACACCCTGATGGTCCACGGCGCCCCGGACATCCCCGGCGACATCGGCCGCCGCTTCGCGCCGTACTCGGTGGCGCTGGGCTGAGCCCCGGACCCGGGGGCCGGAGGCCAGGGGCCGGAGGCCGGGACGCGGCCCGTCAGTGCTCGTCAGTGCCCGTCAGTCCGCCCGGTCCGCGCGCCAGCCCCCGGGGTCCACCCCGCCCGGCACGGGGGCGTCCGGGTCGTACGGGAGGCGGGTGAAGACGAAGGTGCCCAGGTCGAGGTGGTCGGCCGTCCCGTCCGCCCGGCGCACCACGCGCAGCGTCTCGCCCGCGTAGTAGCCGTCCAGGCCGGTCCAGGTGCCGTCCGGTTCCGGCCGGAAGCGGGAGGCCCGGCCCGCGCCGCCGACCGGGCCCAGTTCCAGCGTCCGCCCCTCGCGCAGCCGCAGCACGAACGGCGCCGGGCCCCAGTACCAGGCGCCGGTCAGCGCCAGCAGCTCCGGGTCGGCCTCGGACCGCGGGCGCCAGGGCTCGGGGAAGGACGGCTCGCGCTCGGCCACGGTGCCCAGCAGCTCGGCGGCCAGACCGCCCACCGGCAGCCCGGAGGTCGCATTGACCAGCACCACGCTCGCCAGCCGTTCCTCCGGTGCCGTCCACAGGGCGGCCAGGAAGCCCGGCATGGAGCCGGTGTGCCCGGCCAGCAACCGCCCGCCGGACCGCACCAGTTGCAGCCCCAGCCCGTACGCCTGGTCCCAGGACGCCGCCTCCGGCGCCACCGCCGGGGCCCGCATCTCGGCCAGGCTCTCCGCGCCGAGCACCCGGTCGTCGCCCGCGGCCAGGAACGCCGCGTACCGGCACAGGTCCCCGGCCGTGGACCACAGTTGCCCGGCGGGCGCCATCCCCCCGGTGTCGGCGAGCGGTTCGGGCTGCACCGCGTCCGCCCACGGGTGCACGGCCCACCCCCGGGCGTACGGCTCCTCGGGCAGCGGCGTCGTACGGCGCATGCCCAGCGGTTCCAGCACCTCCTCGCGGAGCACGTCGCTCCAGGGGGCGCCGCGCAGCCGTTCCACGAGGGCGCCCAGGAGCGCGTAGCCGAGGTTGGAGTAGTGGTGCCGCCGTCCGGCGGGGTGCCGCCGGGGCCGCTCGCCGAAGAGGTCCTCCAGACCGGGCCGGAGGGCGCCGGGCGTCCGCTCCCACCACGGGCCGCGCGGCTCGGCGGCCAGACCGGAGGAGTGGGCGAGCAACTGGGCGACCGTCATGCCGGCCGCCTCCGCCTCACCGGGCGCGCCGGACACGTCGAGGTGCCTGCCGAGCGGGTCGGCCAGGTCGAGCAGCCCCTCGTCGCGCAGCCGCATCACCAGCACGGCGACGAAGGTCTTGGTGATCGACCCGATGCGGTACTGGGTGTCCGCGGTCGGCGGCCCGCCGTCCACCTCCCCGCGCACCCCCGTCCACACGGCCCGTCCGTCCCGCACCACGGCCCCGGCCACCGAGGGCACCCGTGCCCCGGCCTGGGCGACGGCCAGCCTGTGGAGGAGTGCGCGGCGGGTCGCGGGCAGCAGCTCCGCGAACTCCGCGCCGGTGTCTTCACTGGGATCGATCATGCGCCCACTCCTACCCGTCCCCGGGCCCGGGCGCCAGCGTTTTCCACAGGGCGCTTTTCGCATGGTTTCACGCCATTCGATCGTGTCTTCACACGTTTCGCGTCGTTCTCCTGGTGGGGGCGGGGCCATTGGGGTGACACCCGTCCGGAGGATCGGAGGAGACGGCGATGGTGAGCGAGAGCGTCCTGCTGGATTCGCGGTCGCAGCGCGGGAGCGTGGCGGGCCGTACGGAGGTGCTCGACAAGGTCAAGGCGCTCTCCGTCCTGCCGGACGGAGTGCACGTCACGACGCAGATGGTGGCCTCCTACTTCGAGGTCGGTGAGACCGTCATCCGCGCCGTCGTGCACGACCACCGCGAGGAGCTGGAGGCCAACGGATACCGTGTCCTCACAGGTTCGGAACTGAGTTGCTTCAAGCAACTCTGTGGACTGTCCGCACGCACCCGCTCTGTGGCCATCTTCTCCCGGCGTACCGTCCTCAACGTCGCGATGCTGCTGCGCGACAGCGTCGTCGCACGTCAGGTGCGTGCGTATCTGCTGGACACCGAGGAGAACGTCCGTCCCCAGCCTGTGGACAACCTGATCCGCGCCCACGTCGACCTCGATCTCACCGCCCTGGACGAGCGCATCACCCGCATCAGCACGGAGACCGCGAGCCGGATCATCGGCCAGACCATCGTCCCGATGCTGAACCACCTCATCCGGGCGTCCGGCGAGCAGCGCCGCGAGCTGGCCGAGATCCGCGAGGACCTCGAACGCGTCAAGCAGGCCCTCCGCGGACGGGAGCCGGTGGGGGCGGTGGCGGCCGGGGACGCGATGGAGCGGCGCACGTTCGAGGAGCACGTGGCCGGGCTCTGCCGCCGCGACGGATGCACCGTGACCGGCACCGGCGGCACCGGCGGCGCCGGCGGCACCGGCCGCCCGGGCACGGACCTCGTCGGGCGGACGGCCGACGGGCGGCGGCTGGCGGTGCGGTGCGTGCCCTCCGCCCCGCACCGGGCCGTGGAGAGCGGGGAGATGCGGGAGTTCATCGGGACGGCGGGGGCGGAGTACGGGGCGGAGGTGGCCCTGTTCGTCACCACCTCCGCGTTCACCCCCGCCGCGCTGGACCTCGCCACCCGCCACGGGGTCACCGCCGTGCACCGCGCCCTGCTGGAGGCGTGGAGCGCCGGGACGGTGCTGCAGGTGCTGCGCTGACGGCGCTGACGGCCGGCGCGCGTTCGCGCACGAAGGCCCGAAGTCGCAAGCGGAATTTGCGGCTTCGGGCCTCGGCGGCAGTCTAGCGGCGGTCGGCGGCCCCCGCGGCCCGCGGGCCGTTCACAGCGCCAGCTTGAAGCCCACGTGCGAGGCGGTGAAGCCCAGTCGCTCGTAGAAGCGGTGGGCGTCGGTGCGGGTGGCGTCGGAGGTGAGCTGGACCAGGGAACAGCCCAGTCGGCGGGACTCCTCGATCGCCCACTCGATCAGCCGGGTGCCCAGGCCGCCGCCGCGCTCGCCGGAGCGGACGCGCACGGCCTCGATGAGCGCGCGGCTCGCGCCGCGCCGCGAGAGCCCGGGGACGACGGTGAGCTGGAGCGTGCCGACCACCCGGCCGTCGCGGACGGCGACGACCAGGTGCTGCCGGGGATCGGCGGCGATGCGCTCGTAGGCGGCGCGGTACGGGGCGAGGTCGTCGGGTGACTCGCGCCGGGCGCCCAGCGGGTCGTCGGCGAGCATGTCCACGATGGCCCGCAGGTCGTCTACCGCCGCGGGCCGTATCTCGAAGTCGCTCATGGTCCGGACCCTATGCGCCCCGCGCACGGGACGTCCGATTCCTTCAAGACCACCGGCCGCACCGCCGCCTACCGTGGCCGCATGACGCCCCGATTCGACCTCGTCGGCCTCGTCGTGAGCGACATGGCCGCCTCACTCGCGTTCTACCGCCGCCTCGGACTCGACGTCCCCGCCGGCGCCGACGGAGAGTCCCATGTGGAGGTCGCACTGCCCGGCGGACTGCGCCTCGCCTGGGACACCGTCGAGACCGTCCGTTCCTTCGACCCCGGCTGGACTCCGCCCCGGGGCGGCAGCCGCGTCGAGCTGGCCTTCGCCTGCGACGATCCCGCCGACGTCGACAACCTGTACGCCGACCTGACCCGGGCCGGACACACCGGTCACCGGGAGCCGTGGGACGCCGTCTGGGGACAGCGGTACGCCCTCGTCCAGGACCCCGACGGCAACACGGTCGCCCTCTTCGCCCCCCTGCCGGACGCTCGGTCCGACAGTGGCCCCGACAGCAGCACCGAGAGCTGAACCACCGTCAGCACCCGCACCTCACGCGACAGGTGCGCCCGGTCGGCGTACCCGGCAGGGCCGCGACGCTCCCGCCGTCGCGCAGCGCAGCCGCCACCGCCCGGGACAGCGGGCCGTCCGGCGCCCGGCGCAGCCGCCCCGGCCCCCGCTCGGTCAGCTCCCGCACCGTGCGCTCCGGCCGGAGCGCGTCGAGCGGCATCCGCGCGTCGCGCAGCTCGTGCGCCGGTACGCCCAGGACGCGCGGCCCGGTGCCGGGCGCGAACCGCAGCCCCACGTGGCGGGTGCCGGGGGAGCCCTCGACCGGATGGGCCCGGATGCCGGGGCCGGCCACCAGCGGCCCGCCGGCGGTCCAGCTCAGGTCCATGCACCCGTCCGGCAGGCTCCGCGCCCGGCGGATGCCCCAGGCGCGTCCCGGCGCCACACCACCGCGCCGTCCACCCGCCGCGAGGGCCGCTCCTCGTACGCCCCTCCGGCATTCCCGGCTCCGCCCGCGCGGCGAATCCACCGGGCCCTGCGGTCCGCCCCGGCGCCGGGGCGGGCCGCGGTCACGTCTGGGCCATGTCCACGAAGCGCGAGTAGTGCCCCTGGAAGGCCACCGTGATCGTCGCCGTCGGACCGTTGCGGTGCTTGGCCACGATCAGGTCCGCCTCGCCCGCACGCGGCGACTCCTTCTCGTAGGCGTCCTCGCGGTGGAGCAGGATGACCATGTCGGCGTCCTGCTCGATCGAACCCGACTCGCGGAGGTCCGAGACCATCGGCTTCTTGTCCGTGCGCTGCTCGGGGCCGCGGTTGAGCTGGGAGAGCGCCACCACCGGCACCTCCAGCTCCTTGGCCAGCAGCTTGAGGTTCCGGGACATCTCCGAGACCTCCTGCTGGCGGCTCTCGGGACGGCGCGAGCCGCCCGACTGCATGAGCTGGAGGTAGTCGATGATGACCAGCCGCAGGTCGTTCCGCTGCTTCAGGCGGCGGCACTTGGCGCGGATCTCCATCATCGTCAGGTTCGGCGAGTCGTCGATGTACAGCGGCGCGTTGGTGACCTCCGGCATCTGACGCGCCAGCCGGTTCCAGTCCTCGTCCGTCATGCTGCCCGACCGCATGTGGTGCAGCGCCACCCGCGCCTCGGCCGACAGCAGGCGCATCGCGATCTCGTTGCGCCCCATCTCCAGCGAGAAGATCACGCTGGGCAGGTTGTGCTTGATCGAGCACGCGCGGGCGAAGTCCAGGGCCAGGGTGGACTTTCCCATGGCGGGCCTCGCCGCGATGACGATCATCTGGCCCGGGTGGAGGCCGTTGGTGAGGGAGTCCAGGTCGGTGAAGCCCGTCGGGACGCCCGACATCTGGCCGCTGCGCGAGCCGATCGCCTCGATCTCGTCGAGCGTGCCCTCCATGATCTCGGCGAGGGGGAGGTAGTCCTCCGAGGTGCGCTGCTCGGTGACGGCGTAGATCTCGGCCTGGGCGGAGTTGACGATCTCGTCGACGTCGCCGTCGGCCGCGTATCCCATCTGGGTGATGCGGGTGCCCGCCTCGACCAGCCGGCGCAGGATGGCGCGCTCGTGGACGATCTCCGCGTAGTACTGGGCGTTGGCCGCGGTGGGGACCGTCTGGACCAGGGAGTGGAGGTAGCCGGGACCGCCGACCTTGGCGATCTCGCCGCGCCGGGTCAGCTCCGCGGCGACCGTGATGGGGTCGGCGGGCTCCCCCTTGGCGTACAGGTCGAGGATCGCCTGGTAGATCGTCTCGTGGGCCGGGCGGTAGAAGTCCTGGCCCTGCAGGGTCTCCACCACGTCCGCGATGGCGTCCTTGGACAGCAACATGCCGCCGAGCACCGACTGTTCGGCGTCGAGGTCCTGCGGGGGCACGCGTTCGAAGGCGCCGGCCGCGCCCGCCGACCAGGTGTCAGGACCGCGGTCGTGCCGCTCGCCGTCAAGTGCCGCGCCGCGGCGCTGGCGGGAGACGGCCAGGTGGTCACCCGGTCCGACCCCTCCCGTGCCGGGGGCGTAACCGGGTGCCGGGCTGTCGACGTGCTCGGACTGCGTCACCCGCCACCTCCTCCCGTTCCTCGCGGCCGTGCCCCTTTTCCTACGGCACGGGACTGACATGTGGGCGCGCCCGCCTGGCAGTTGTGGCGTGCCGAGTCCGTGGCGCAGGAGAGGGGAACGGCGGGCGGGCGCCGGACAACGGTAGGGCTGTGGACGGCTCCAGCCAATCTGGTTATCCACAGGGCATGTGGATGAGCGGGCCCAGTCTGTGGAGAACTCGGCGAATCCTGTGCACGAGGCGGGGGACGGGCCTGTGGAGAAGTTGGAGCCTCTTCTGAGGAAGCGCCCCTGACCTGCGGTTTCGTCATCCACCGGCTGTGCAGGAGAAAAACTTCCCGACGCGCGCCAAGATCGCGACAAACGGCGCAGAGGATCTCACTCCAGGTGAGCTTCTGTAAGGGACGCAGTACCCTTGCAACCGTTACTTGTGGATGTTTGGATCGGATCATGACACACGCTCCCCCGCCCACCGGGCGCACTGCGGCCCGCCGCCACGACCGCGAGATCATCGCGCTGGCGCTCCCCGCCTTCGGCGCGCTCGTCGCGGAGCCCCTGTTCGTCATGGCCGACAGCGCGATCGTCGGCCACCTGGGCACCCCGCAGCTCGCCGGACTCGGCATCGCCGCCACGCTGCTGACGACCGGTGTGAACGTCTTCGTCTTCCTCGCCTACGGCACCACCGCCGCCGTCGCCCGCCGCGTCGGCGCCGGGGACCTGCCCGCCGCGATCCGGCAGGGCATGGACGGGATCTGGCTGGCCCTGCTGCTCGGCGCCGCGGTGGTGGCCGCCGTACTGCCCACGGCGCCCGCGCTCGTCGGCGCGTTCGGCGCCTCGGACAGCGCGGCGCCGTACGCCGTGACCTACCTGCGGATCAGCGCGCTGGGCATCCCGGCGATGCTCGTCGTCCTCGCGGCCACCGGCGTGCTGCGCGGACTGCAGGACACCCGCACCCCGCTGTACGTGGCCGTCGGCGGCTTCTCGGCCAACCTCGTGCTCAACCTCCTCCTGGTGTACGGCGCCGGGCTCGGCATCGCCGGATCGGCCTGGGGCACGGTGATCGCCCAGTGCGCGATGGCGGCCGTCTACCTGGCCGTGGTGGTCAGGGGAGCCAGACGGCACGGGGCCTCGCTGCGGCCGGACGCCGCCGGGATCAGGGCCAGCGGCCGGGCCGGGGTCCCCCTGCTGGTGCGCACCCTGTCGCTGCGCGCCGTGCTGGTGCTCGCGACCGCCGTCGCGGCGCGGCTGGGCGACGCCGAGGTGGCCGCGCACCAGGTCACGCTCACCCTGTGGTCGCTGCTGGCCTTCGCGCTCGACGCCATCGCCATCGCCGGACAGGCGATCATCGGCCGGTATCTGGGGGCGGGCGACGCGGAGGGGGCGCGGGCCGCCTGCCGCCGGATGGTGCAGTGGGGGATCGCGTCCGGGGCGGTGCTGGGGGCGCTGGTGGTCGCGGCGCGCCCGCTGCTGCTGCCGCTGTTCACCTCGGACCCGGCCGTGCACGACGTGCTGACGCCCGTACTGCTGGTGGTGGCGGTGACCTCGCCCGTCGCCGGGGTCGTCTTCGTGCTGGACGGGGTACTGATGGGCGCGGGCGACGGGCCGTACCTGGCGTGGGCGATGCTGCTGACGCTGGTGGTGTTCGCGCCGGCGGCACTGGCCGTACCGGCGCTGGGCGGCGGGCTGACCGCGCTGTGGTGGACGGTCGCCGGGCTGATGATGGCGACCCGGCTGGCCACCCTGTGGCTGCGGGCCCGCTCGGGCCGCTGGATCGTCACCGGGGCGGTACGGACCTGACGGGCGCGCGCGGCGCCCCGCGCGGAGACGGCGCAGGGCCGCGGTCCCGTGCGGGACCGCGGCCCTGTGGGTCACCGTCGTACCGGCCGCGTCCGCGGCCGGCCGGACGAGGTGGTCGCCGCTCAGGCGGCCCCGACCTCGATGCCGATCCTGGCGGTGACCTCGGGGTGCAGGCGCACCGTCACCTTGTGGGAGCCGAGGGTCTTGATCGGCGAACCCAGCTCGATGCGGCGCTTGTCGACGTCCGGGCCACCCGCGGCCTTGACCGCCGAAGCGATGTCGGCCTGGGTGACGGAGCCGAACAGACGGCCCTGGTCGCCGGCGCGGACCTTCAGGCGCACCGTGAGGCCCTCGATCTGGCTCTTGACCTCGTTGGCCTGCTCGATCGTGGCGATCTCACGGCTCTTGCGGGCGCGGCGGATCTGCTCGACGTCCTTCTCCCCGCCCCTGGTCCAGCGGATCGCGAAACCGCGGGGGAGGAGGTAGTTGCGGGCGTACCCGTCCTTCACCTCGACGACGTCGCCGGCGTTGCCGAGACCGGAGACCTCATTGGTCAGGATGATCTTCATCAGTCGGTCATCCTTTCCTTAGCGAGCGGTCGAGGTGTAGGGCAGCAGCGCCATCTCACGGCTGTTCTTCACGGCCGTGGCGACGTCACGCTGGTGCTGGGTGCAGTTGCCGGTGACCCGGCGGGCACGGATCTTGCCGCGGTCGGAAATGAACTTCCGCAGCAGGTTCGTGTCCTTGTAGTCGACGTAGGAGATCTTCTCCTTGCAGAACACGCAAACCTTCTTCTTCGGCTTGCGAGCAGGCGGCTTCGCCATTGTCTCTCTCCGTTTGGTTCAAGAAGTCTGTGCCTGTGAGCGCAGCCCTTCCCGGCCCTGAGGGGCCGGTCAGAAGGGCGGCTCGTCCGAGTAGCCACCGCCGGAACCGCCGGAGCCACCGCCCCAGCCGCCACCGCCGCCCTGGCCGCCGGCCGGCGCGCCCGTGGCCCACGGGTCTCCCGCGGGGGCGCCGCCGCCCTGCTGGCCGCCGGGGCCGCCGCCCCAGCCGCCGCCACCCTGACCGCCGCGGCCGGTGGTCTTGGTGATCTTGGCCGTGGCGTTGCGCAGGCTGGCGCCGACCTCGTCGACGTCCAGCTCGTAGACCGTGCGCTTGACGCCCTCGCGGTCCTCGTACGACCGCTGCTTGAGGCGGCCCTGCACGATGACGCGGGTGCCCCGGGTGAGGGACTCGGCGACGTTCTCCGCCGCCTGGCGCCAGACCGAGCAGGTCAGGAAGAGGCTCTCGCCGTCCTTCCACTCGTTGGTCTGGCGGTCGAAGGTGCGGGGGGTGGACGCGACACGGAACTTCGCGACCGCCGCACCGGAGGGGGTGAAGCGCAGCTCGGGGTCGTCGACCAGATTGCCGACGACCGTGATGACGGTCTCGCCTGCCATGGGTGAACCTCTCGGCGGGGTGCTGCTGGCTGCTGGTGATGCTGTGGTGCTCGGGCGCTCGGGGCGCTACCCGGCCCTCGCTCCGCTGGGCGGGGTGCTCAGTGGGTGTCGGGACGGAGGACCTTGGTCCGGAGGACCGACTCGTTCAGGTTCATCTGACGGTCGAGCTCCTTGACGACCGCGGGCTCGGCCCGCAGGTCGATGACCGAGTAGATGCCCTCGGGCTTCTTCTTGATCTCGTAAGCGAGACGACGGCGGCCCCAGGTGTCGACCTTCTCGACCTTCCCGTTGCCCTCGCGGACGACGGAAAGGAAGTTCTCGATCAGCGGGGAGACAGCGCGCTCCTCGAGATCGGGGTCGAGGATGACCATCACCTCGTAGTGACGCATGTGGAACCCACCTCCTCTGGACTCGGCGGCCACGGTCGTTCCGTGGCAGGAGGGTCTATGCGTGGAACACGGTATCGGCCGGCACTGACAGTCCCGGGTGCTTTTCCGGGAACCTCCGGGATCCCTGCCCCCGGAGCCGGTCGTGACCTGGGCAGACACCGTGCAGACGGTACAGAGTACCCGCACCGCGACCTCCGGTTGAAATCCGGTGTCCGCTCGCCGCAATCTGGACACAACGGATGTGAGCGGCGTCACCCGGCGCCGTTCTCCGACGGCCCGCGGGAGGTGCCCCATGGCGCAGGCGGTACGGAGGCGGGGGCGGGGGATCGCCTCCCTCCTCAACAGCGACAACCGGCCGCATCCGGTCGAGAACCGCTTCGTCGCGGCGACGGCGCTGCTGGGCCTGGTCGCGTTCGTCACGTGCTTCTTCCCGGGCCTGCACCTGATCAGTTCCTGGGCCGGGCTGCTGGGCGTCGTCGCCGGCGGCCGGGGACAGATGATCTCGGCGACCACGGAGGAACGGTTCGTGCTGGTCATCGGCATGGGCGCGGCGGCGGTCGGCTTCTTCATCGGCATGTGGAACGGCGGCCTGTTCGGCGTCTGACCGGATGACCGGCCCGGCTCGCCGTCGCCCCGCCGGGGCACGGCCGGGGCACGTTCGGGGCACTTCCGGCCGCAGTAGGCTTCCCGCCAGACCCTGCGAAGTACGCCGGAGGAGCGCCCCGTATGAGCTTGACCCTGAGGACGATCAGTCGCGAGCAGCACCTGGCGTATATCCGGAGCCTCCCATCGGCCAGCCACATGCAGGTCCCGGCATGGGCGGACGTGAAGACCGAGTGGGGGTCGGAGAACCTGGGCTGGTTCGACGCCAACGGCGAACTGGTCGGGGTCGGTCTGGTGCTGTACCGACAGTTGCCCAAGGTCAAACGCTATCTCGCCTACCTGCCCGAAGGGCCGGTGATCAACTGGTACGCGCCCAACCTGGAGGACTGGCTGCGCCCGATGCTGGCGCACCTGAAGGCCAAGGGCGCGTTCTCGGTGAAGATGGGACCGCCCGTGGTGATCCGGCGCTGGGACGCCCCGGCGATCAAGGCGGGCATCCAGAACCCCGAGGTGAAGCGGCTGCGGGACGTCGAGGCGACGCACATCGAGCCGCGCGCGTTCGAGGTGGCCGACCGGCTGCGGCGGATGGGCTGGCAGCAGGGCGAGGACGGCGGCGCCGGCTTCGGCGACGTGCAGCCGCGCTACGTCTTCCAGGTGCCGCTGGAGGGCCGGACGCTGGACGAGGTGCACAAGGGCTTCAACCAGCTCTGGCGGCGCAACATCAAGAAGGCCGAGAAGGCGGGCGTCGAGGTCGTGCAGGGCGGCTACGACCACCTGCCGGTCTGGCAGCAGCTGTACGAGGTGACGGCCGAGCGCGACCGGTTCCGGCCGCGTCCGCTGGTGTACTTCCAGCGGATGTGGAAGGCCCTGAACGCCGAGGACCCCAACCGGATGCGGCTGTACCTGGCCATGCACGAGGGCGAGGCGGTGGCGGCCGCCACCATGCTGATCGTGGGCCGGCACGTGTGGTACTCCTACGGCGCGTCGGCGAACCACAAGCGCGAGGTGCGCCCGTCGAACGCGATGCAGTGGCGGATGCTCCAGGACGCCTACGCGCTGGGGGCGAACGTCTACGACCTGCGCGGCATCAGCGACTCCCTGGACGACAGCGACCACCTCTTCGGCCTCATCCAGTTCAAGGTGGGCACCGGCGGCCAGGCCGTGGAGTATCTCGGCGAGTGGGACTTTCCGCTCAATAAGCTGCTGCACAAGGCGCTCGACATCTACATGTCGCGCCGCTGACGCCCGACTCCACGCACGTCCGACGGTTCCGAGGGGACCCGTCGCGACCGATGAGAAAGGTTCCGCACGGCCATGGCGCTCACCCTCTACGTCGACACCGAACGCTGGCGGGCCCACCAGCAGTCGGTGCTCCGGCAGTTCCCGGGCCTGGTACCGGTCTGCAAGGGCAACGGCTACGGCTTCGGCCACGAGCGGCTGGCCGAGGAGGTGGCCCGCTTCGGCTCGGACATCATCGCCGTGGGCACCACGTACGAGGCCGCCCGCATGAAGGACTGGTTCAGCGGGGACCTGCTGGTGCTGACCCCGTTCCGCCGCGGTGAGGAGCCGGTGCCGCTGCCGGACCGGGCGATCCGCACGGTCTCGTCGGTGGACGGGGTGAACGCGCTGGTGGGGGCGCGCGTCGTCATCGAGGTGATGAGCTCGATGAAGCGGCACGGGGTCATGGAGGAGGACCTCGGCAAGCTGCACGCCGCGATCGACGACGTGCGGCTGGAGGGCTTCGCGATCCACCTGCCGCTGGACCGCACCGACGGCACGGACGCGGTGGAGGAGGTCATCGGCTGGATGGACCGGCTGCGGGCCGCCCGGCTGCCGCTGGAGACGATGTTCGTCAGCCACCTGAAGCCGGAGGAGTTCGCGCGGCTCCAGCAGCAGTTCCCCCAGACCCGGTTCCGGGCGCGGATCGGGACGCGGCTGTGGCTGGGCGACCACAAGGCGACCCAGTACCGGGGCTCGGTGCTGGACGTGACGCGGGTGGTCAAGGGCGACCGCTTCGGCTACCGCCAGCAGAAGGCGCCGGACGACGGCTGGCTGGTGGTGGTGGCGGGCGGCACCTCGCACGGGGTGGGCCTGGAGGCCCCGAAGACCGTGCACGGCGTGACGCCGCGGGCCAAGGGCGTGGCACGGGCCGGGCTGGCGACGATCAACCGCCACCTGTCGCCGTTCATGTGGGACGGCAAGCAGCGCTGGTTCGCCGAGCCGCCGCACATGCAGGTGTCGATCCTGTTCGTGCCGGAGGACGCGGCGGAGCCGAAGGTCGGCGACGAGCTGGTGGCGATCCTGCGGCACACCACGACGCAGTACGACCGGCTGGTCGACCACTGACGCCCGGCCCGGCGCCGGTGCGGCGCCGCGCCCGATCGCCGCGCGGCCGTACGCCGGAGGAGGACGAACGCGAGGGGCCCCGGACACGTGTCCGGGGCCCCTCGCCGTCGCGCGTGGTGCGGTGCGGTGCCGCGGTGCCGTGGCGCGCGGCATCCGGCGGCGCTGCGGCCCGTTCGCTGACGCCCCTGTTTCGCCAGCGCCCAGTGCCCTCTCAGCGCCCCCGCCGCCCGGCGTGCCGCCTAGCGCTCGACCTCACCGCGGATGAACTTCTCCACGTTCTCCCGCGCCTGGTCGTCGAAGTACTGGACCGGCGGGGACTTCATGAAGTAGGAGGAGGCCGAGAGCACCGGGCCGCCGATGCCGCGGTCCTTGGCGATCTTCGCGGCGCGCAGGGCGTCGATGATGACGCCGGCGGAGTTCGGGGAGTCCCAGACCTCCAGCTTGTACTCCAGGTTCAGCGGGACGTCGCCGAACGCACGGCCCTCCAGCCGGACGTACGCCCACTTGCGGTCGTCCAGCCAGGCCACGTAGTCCGACGGGCCGATGTGGACGTTGTCCGCGCCCAGGTCGCGGTCGGGGATCTGGGAGGTGACGGCCTGGGTCTTGGAGATCTTCTTGGACTCCAGGCGGTCGCGCTCCAGCATGTTCTTGAAGTCCATGTTGCCGCCGACGTTGAGCTGCATCGTGCGGTCGAGGACGACGCCGCGGTCCTCGAAGAGCTTGGCCAGCACGCGGTGCGTGATCGTGGCGCCCACCTGGGACTTGATGTCGTCACCGACGATCGGGACGCCGGCCTCGGTGAACTTGTCCGCCCACTCCTTGGTGCCGGCGATGAAGACCGGCAGGGCGTTGACGAAGGCGACACGCGCGTCGATGGCGCACTGCGCGTAGTACTTGGCGGCCTCCTCGGAACCCACCGGGAGGTAGCAGACCAGGACGTCGACCTCGCGGTCCTTCAGGACCTGGACGACGTCGACCGGCTCCTCGGAGGACTCCTCGATGGTCTCGCGGTAGTACCGGCCCAGGCCGTCCAGGGTGTGGCCGCGCTGGACGGTGACGCCGGTGGGGGGCACGTCGCAGATCTTGATGGTGTTGTTCTCACTGGCGCCGATGGCGTCGGCGAGGTCCAGGCCGACCTTCTTGGCGTCCACGTCGAACGCGGCCACGAACTCGATGTCCGAGATGTGGTAGTCGCCGAACTGCACGTGCATCAGACCCGGCACGCGGCTCTTCGGGTCGGCGTCCTTGTAGTACTCAACGCCCTGCACCAGCGAGGCGGCGCAGTTCCCCACGCCGACGATGGCTACGCGAACCGAACCCATTGGCGGTTGCTCCCTGTGTTCTCTGTCGTTCCGAAGAGGACCCGCACGCTGCGGGCCCTCACCTGGCGGTGGTGTCGTCGGGCGGATCGGGCGGGGTCTCCCCCCGGCTCTGATCGCGCCCCGCCCGCTCGCTCTCGATGAGTTCGTTGAGCCAGCGGACCTCGCGCTCCACGGACTCCATGCCGTGTCGCTGGAGTTCGAGGGTGTAGTCGTCCAGACGCTCGCGCGTGCGGGCCAGGGAGGCGCGCATCTTGGCGAGGCGCTCCTCCAGGCGGCTGCGACGGCCTTCCAGCACCCGCATCCGCACGTCGCGCGAGGTCTGGCCGAAGAAGGCGAAGCGGACGCCGAAGTGCTCGTCCTCCCAGGTGTCCGGCCCGGTCTGGGCGAGGAGTTCCTCGAAGTGCTCCTTGCCCTCGGGCGTCAGCCGGTAGACGATCCTGGCCCGGCGCCCGGCGAGCGGCGCCGCGAGGGCCTCCTCGGACCCGTCACCGGACTCCTCGGCCAACCATCCCCGCTGCACCAGCGTCTTGAGGCAGGGATAGAGGGAGCCGTAACTGAAGGCGCGGAAGACGCCCAGCGAGGTGTTGAGCCGCTTGCGCAGCTCGTAGCCGTGCATCGGTGACTCGCGAAGCAGCCCGAGGACGGCGAACTCCAGGATGCCCGAACGCCTGCCCATCGCCGTCAACTCCCTCCGTCCGTCGGTCCATCGGCCGTCCGGCCGTGCGCCGGCCGGGGCGCCCGTCCCGGAGCCGTGGCCCCCGTCGTCGCCCCCCGCCGCCGTGCCCGGCCGTCCTTCCCGGTCACTATCTCCGGCCGATGTATCGGTTCGATACATCGCGGCGATAGCCCCGACGATAGAGCGCCGGTCCGGGAGCCACAAGGGGGTGAAAGGTGAGGGGATTCACATCCCCGATTCGCCACAGCTCGTTCGGCCCTTTTCTGCCGATTGCCGACATTGGAAGGTTTTGAAGCTGCGTAGGCTGTCCGCTGTGCAGAACGTGACCGGGAACCAACGGGGGTTTCAACGCGTCCTCGTCCCGGGTGCAGTGCGGCCAGTTCTCGGAAGCTGGGCGGGCCGCACATCGGGGGACCGGAAGTACACTGCCGCCTTCAGGCGTGAGCGCCTGCCCGAGGAGTAGCTGTTCCAATGAGCGAGCACCGTCGCAAGCCACCGCAGTCGCGGGGCCGGCGCGCCGCACAGCCGCCGTCCGGCGGTCGGCGTGCCGCGCCGCCGCATGGCGCCAATCCCCACTCCCACGGCATGCCCTCCGATCATCCCTCCGGCGGCCGGGCCGACGCCCGGCGCGCGGACCGGCGCGCCGCGGGGGGCAGGCGCCGTGCCGCGAACGGTTCCACCGCTGTGGGCGGCCGGGGACGCGGACGGTACGAGCCGGGGAAGAAGCGCCTCATCGACTATCCGCGGTCCGACAAGCACGGCTGGCGGCGGTGGACGCCGTCCTGGAGGCTGGTCACCGGCACGTGCCTGGTGTTCATGGGTCTGCTCGTCGGTCTCGCCGGACTGGCGCTGGCCATAGTGGAGGTCCCCAACGAGAAGAACGCCGCCGCGATCCAGCAGAACAACGTCTACTACTGGTCCGACGGCTCGGTGATGGCCCGGGTCGACAAGACCAACCGCCAGAACATCGCCCTGGAAGACATTCCGAAGTCGATGCAGAACGCGGCCATCGCCGCGGAGAACGCCACTTTCTGGGAAGACAGCGGCGTCGACCCGATGGGCATCGCCCGCGCGGCGTTCAACATAGCCAGAGGTCAGAGCACCCAGGGTGGTTCCACCATCACCCAGCAGTTCGTCAAGAACACCTACCTCTCGCCGGAACAGACCATCAGCCGCAAGGTGAAGGAGCTGTTCATCTCCATCAAGGTCAACGCCAAGATGGACAAGAAGACCATCCTCCGGGGGTACCTGAACACCAGCTACTACGGGCGGGGCGCGTACGGCATCCAGGCCGCGTCCCAGGCGTACTTCGAGAAGGACGCCAAGAAACTCACCCCGGCCGAGAGCGCCCTGCTCGCCACGGTGCTCAAGGGCGCCGACCTGTACGACCCGGCCGGCGGCCTGGGGAAGTACTCCTCCCCGGAGGCGAACCGTGAGCGCGCCGAGCGCCGCTGGAACTGGATCCTGGACCGGCAGGTCGACCTGGGCATGATGAGCAAGGCCGAGCGGGACTCGTACGAGTTCCCCAAGACCGCTCCCCGCAAGCCTCTGGCCGGCCAGACCGGGCAGGTCGGTTATCTGGTGTCCATCGCCGAAGCCGAGGTGAAGGCCAAGCTCGGCATCACCCAGCAGCAGTTCGGCCAGGGCGGCTACCAGGTCCACACGACCTTCGACAAGAAGAAGACGGCGGCGCTGGCCAAGGCGGTCGACAAGGTCCAGAAGGAGTACATCGACCCCAAGAAGCGCCCCGAGAAGGACCAGCACGTCCAGTTCGGCGCGGCCTCGGTCGAGCCGGGCACGGGCAAGCTCGTCGCGATCTACGGCGGTCCGGGCTTCGAGAACGGCCACTTCACCAACAACGCCGACACCCAGGGCGTCCCGGTCGGTTCGACCTGGAAGCCGTTCGTGCTGGCCGCGGCCATGGAGTACGGCACGTACCGGAGCCAGGGCACGGGCGTCTCGCCGGAGAGCGAGTACAACGGCAACAACAGGCTCAAGGTCAAGGAGCAGGACGGCAGCGACTACCTGGACAAGGAGGGCAACCCCTTCTACCAGGTGAACGACGGCGACAAGGACCACGGCTACATCAGCCTGCGCCGGGCCATGGAGGTCTCCGCCAACACCCCCTTCGTCCAGCTCGGCATGGACGTGGGCATGGACAAGGTGCGGGACGTGGCCGCGGACGCGGGCATCGAGAAGGACAGCTTCGACCCGAACCTCAACCCCTCCTTCGCGCTGGGCACCTCCACCCCGGGCGCCATCGAGATGGCCAACGCGTACGCGACCTTCGCGGCCTCCGGCACCCACGTCGACACCTACTCGGTGACGAAGGTGGAGTACGAGGGCGAGGAGAGGCCGGGCTTCGACAGGCCGCAGAAGGAGACGGCGATGGACAGCAACATCGCCAACAACGTCACCAACGTGCTCCGCGGCGTCATCGAGAAGCCGCACGGCACCGGCTACCTGAGGGCCCGCGACCTGGGCCGCCCCGCGGCGGGCAAGACCGGTACGACCGACAAGAACAAGTCCGCCTGGTGGGTCGGTTACACCCCGCAGCTCTCCACCTCGGTGACGATGTTCCGCTCGAAGCCCGACGTGCCCGGTCTGCTGTCGATGAACGGCACCGGCGGCTTCGACTCCATCCACGGTGGTGAGCTGCCCACCCAGGTGTGGGTGGAGTACATGCGGGCCGCGCTCAAGGGCCAGCCGGCGAAGGACTTCCCCCAGGCCGTCCCGGTCGGCAAGCGGATCGACCAGGCCGGTACGGCGTCCCCGACGCCCAGCGTGACCGAGACGCCCGAGCCCTCGCCGTCCGAGACGGAGACGGAGGAGCCCAGCAGCTCCCCGTCGCCGAGCACCCCGTCGCCGTCCGCGACGCCGTCGACCACCTGTAACCCCAGGGACCTGTTCTGCAACGACACCGAAGGCCAGACCCAGGGCCAGACGGGCGGAACCGACCAGGGCAGCACCACGGGCGCGGACGGCGGAACCGACCAGGGCAGCACCACGGGTGCGGACGGCGGAACCGACCAGGGCAGCACCACGGGCCGCCCGGGCAACAACGAGAACGGCGGCAATACGATCTGGGGCCAGGGCGACGATGGCTGATCCCAGGCTCTGACCTGCTGCTCGACCTGCTGTTCCGACCGGGGGCGGCGCCGGATCCGGCGCCGCCCCCGGTTTTTGCCGACCGCCCGGAGCCGGGCCCGGGAAACCCCCGCCAGGCTGTCGCGGGACCGCCGCGGAACTACGGGCCCCCACCCCCTACAACCCCGCGAGCCCGGCCCCGCCATACGGCAGGATGGGCCCATGACGATCGCCCGCCAGGACCCACAGGCACCGGTACGGCCCACCGCTCAGGACGACATCGCCGCCGCGGGCAGCGAGCTGATCGGCGGGCCGATCGGCAGGCGCGCGCTGACCGGGCGGTACTGGTGGACGCCGGTGCGGGTCGTGCTGCTGGTGGCGATGGGGATGTTCGCGCTCGGCATGGTGCAGAAGCTGCCCTGCTACGAGAGCGGCTGGTTCCGCGGTCCGAGCAGCCAGTACGTGCACGCCTGCTACTCCGACATCCCGCACCTCTACACCGGTCGCGGCTTCGCCGCCGACCTCACGCCGTACTTCGACCGCATTCCGCAGACCGTCTCCGGGGGCATGGAGTACCTGGAGTACCCGGTGCTGACCGGGGTGTTCATGGAGGTCGCCTCCTGGCTCACCCCGAACGACGGCGAGATGATGCACCGGCAGCAGATCTACTGGATGGTCAATGCCGGGATGCTGATGGTGTGCGCCGCCGTCCTGGTGGTGTGCGTCGCCCGTACGCACCGGCGCCGGCCCTGGGACGCACTGCTGGTCGCCTTCGCCCCGGCCCTCGCGCTGACCGCGACCATCAACTGGGACCTGCTGGCCGTGTCCCTGACCGCCGCGGCGATGCTGATGTGGTCGCGGAGCCGTCCGCTCGCCTCCGGGGTGCTGCTGGGGCTCGCGACCGCCGCCAAGTTCTACCCGTTCCTGCTGTTGGGACCGCTGCTGGCGCTCTGCTGGCGCGCGGGGCGGTGGCGGGCGTTCGGAGCGGCCCTGGGCGGGACGGTGGCCTCGTGGCTGGTGGTGAACCTGCCCATCATGGCGCTGGCGACGGACGGCTGGTCGAAGTTCTACACCTTCAGCGAGGAACGGGGCGTCGACTTCGGTTCGGTCTGGCTGATCATCTCGCAGCGCACCGGCGACCCCCTGGAGGGCGCCAACACCTACGCCATGGTGCTGATGGCGGTGGGCTGCGCGGGGATCGCCGCGCTCGCGCTGTACGCGCCGCGGCGTCCCCGCTTCGCACAGCTCGCCTTCCTCGTCGTCGCCCTCTTCATCGTGACCAACAAGGTCTACTCGCCGCAGTACGTGCTGTGGCTCATCCCGCTGGCCGCCCTGGCCCGGCCGCGCTGGCGCGACTTCCTGGCCTGGCAGGCGTGCGAGGTGATCTACTACCTCGGCATCTGGTTCTACCTCGCCTACACCAGCAGCGACGACAAGCACGGACTGCCCACCGAGGGCTACCAGCTCGCCATCGCGGTCCACCTGCTGGGCACGCTGTACCTGTGCGCCCTGGTCGTGCGGGACGCCCTCATGCCGGAACGTGACGTGGTCCGCCGCGACGGCTCCGACGACCCTTCGGGCGGCGTCCTCGACCAGGCCCCCGACAGTGCCTTCGTCCCCGGTCACCGACGGCGGCGCGAGCGTGCGGTTCCCATGGCTCCCCAGGGGAGCCACACCCCTGCGGTGGAGTGGGGCACCCGCCCTCATGAGGGCTGAGTCCTCGGCGGCGGAAGCGCCGCTCTCACGACTCCGCCACTGTTTCACGTGAAACAGTGGCGGAGTCGTGAAAAACCGGGCGTCCCCGGTGGCCTCCCGGAGGACATGACTCATGTGGCGGCGCCGGGTGTGTGAGGCTGGCCGCATGGCTGTTGTGCGTGATCTGCGCGTGCTTCTGCGCTTCCCCGGCTTCCGCCGACTGCTGGCCGTACGGCTGCTGTCCCAGTCGGCGGACGGCGTCTTCCAGGTCGCGCTCGCCGCCTATGTGGTCTTCTCCCCCGAGCAGCAGACCTCCCCCGCCGCCATCGCCTCCGCGATGGCCGTCCTGCTGCTCCCGTACTCGCTGCTCGGCCCCTTCGCCGGAGTACTGCTGGACCGGTGGCGGCGTCGGCAGGTGCTGGTGTACGGGAACCTGCTGCGCGCCGCGCTCGCCGCCGGGGCGGCGGTCCTGGTGCTGTCCTCGGTGCCGCTGTGGCTGTTCTACCTCGCCGCCCTGTCGGTCACCGCCGTCAACCGCTTCGTCCTCGCCGGGCTCTCGGCCGCGCTGCCGCGCGTGGTGGACGGTGAGCGGCTGGTGATGGCGAACTCCCTGTCCCCGACCGCCGGCACCCTGGCCGCCACCGCGGGAGGCGGGCTCGCCTTCCTCGTACGGATTCCCGCACCGGGCGGCGCGGGCTCCGACGCGATGGTGGTGACGGTCGGGGCCGGGATCTACCTGCTGGGCGCGCTCGCCGCGCTCCGGATGGACCGCGAACTGCTCGGCCCCGATCCCTCCGCCCTCCAGCCCCGGCTGGGCGCGGCCATCACCGACACCGCGCGCAGTCTGGTGGCCGGGCTGCGGCACCTGTCGGAACGGCGCAGGGCGGCGCAGTCGCTCGCCTCCATGGCGCTGCTGCGCTTCTGCTACGGCGCGCTGACGGTGATGGTGCTGATGCTGTGCCGGTACGCCTGGGGCGACGACACGCTCGGCGGCATGGCGCTGCTCGGTCTGGCCGTGGGCACGATGGGGGTGGGTTTCTTCGCCGCCGCCGCCCTCACCCCCTGGGCCGTACAGCGCACCGGCCGGTTCGGCTGGATCGCGGTGTGCGCGGCGGGAGCGGCGGTACTGGTGCCCGCGCTGGTCCTGCCCTTCTCCCCCGTACCGCTCCTGAGCGCCGCCTTCGTCGTGGGGCTGGCCACCCAGGGCGCCAAGATCGCCACGGACACGATCGTGCAGTCGTCGGTGGACGACGTGTACCGGGGCCGGGTCTTCTCCCTCTACGACATGCTCTTCAACACCGCCTTCGTCGGCGCCGCGGGCGTGGCCGCCCTGATGCTTCCTCCCGACGGCCGCTCGGCGGTCCTGGTGCTGACGGTGGCGGTGCTCTATGCGGCGGTGGCCGCCGCCATGTTTCACGTGAAACGCGGCGGCGGCCACCATGACGGGCGCGACGACACCGTCACTTCCGCTCGGCCCACCACTTCCTGAGGGCATCGACCGCGGCGTCCCGTCCCATCGGGCCGTGCTCCAGCCGCAGCTCCAACAGGTACCGGTACGCCTCGCCCACCTCGGGACCGGGACGCAGCCCCAGGACCTCCATGATCTCGTTGCCGTTGAGGTCCGGGCGGATGGCGTCCAGTTCCTCCTGCTCCTTCAGCCGCGCGATGCGCTCCTCCAGGCTGTCGTAGGCGCGTGCCAGGGCGTTGGCCTTGCGCTTGTTGCGCGTGGTGCAGTCCGAACGCGTCAGCTTGTGCAGCCGCTCCAGCAGCGGACCCGCGTCGCGGACGTAGCGCCGCACCGCCGAGTCGGTCCACTCCCCGGTCCCATAGCCGTGGAAGCGCAGGTGCAGCTCGACCAGGCGGGAGACGTCCTTCACCATCTCGCCCGGGTACTTGAGCTTGGTCATCCGAGCCTTGGTCATCTTCGCCCCCACCACCTCGTGGTGGTGGAAGGAGACCCGTCCGTCCTTCTCGAACCGGCGCGTCTTCGGCTTGCCGATGTCGTGCAGCAGGGCCGCCAGCCGCAGGGTGAGGTCCGGGCCGTCGTCCTCCAGGTCGATGGCCTGCTCCAGCACGGTCAGGGTGTGCTGGTAGACGTCCTTGTGCCGGTGGTGCTCATCGCGCTCCAGCCGCAGCGCGGGCAGCTCGGGCAGCACTCGGTCGGCGAGGCCGGTGTTCACCAGCAGTTCCAGGCCGCGGCGGGGGTGCTCGCCGAGGATCAGCTTGTTCAGCTCGTCGCGCACCCGCTCCGCCGAGACGATCTCGATCCGGTCGGCCATCGCCGTCATCGCGGCGACCACCTCGTCCGCCGGCTCGAAGCCGAGCTGGGCGGTGAAGCGGGCGGCACGCATCATCCGCAGCGGGTCGTCGGAGAAGGAATCCTCGGGCGTACCGGGCGTACGCAGCACCCGGCGCGCCAGGTCACCCAAACCGTCGTACGGGTCGATAAAGGTCTTCTCGGGCAGCGCGACCGCCATGGCGTTGACGGTGAAGTCGCGGCGGACGAGGTCCTCCTCGATGGAGTCGCCGTAGGAGACCTCGGGCTTGCGCGAGGTGCGGTCGTACGACTCCGACCGGTACGTCGTCACCTCGATCTGGTAGTCGTCCTTGCGGCACCCCACCGTGCCGAAGGCGATGCCGACCTCCCACACCGCATCCGCCCACGGACGTACCAGGGCCAGGATGTCCTGCGGGCGGGCGTCGGTGGTGAAGTCCAGGTCGTTGCCGAGCCTGCCCAGCAGCGCGTCCCGGACGGAACCGCCGACCAGGGCCAGCGTGAATCCGGCCTCCTTGAAGCGGCGGGCGAGGTCGTCGGCGACAGGGGACACCCGCAGCAGTTCGCTCACGGCTCTGCGCTGCGCTCCCCCCAGCTCCGCTGAGGGGGCCCCTCGGGTGAGCCCGTGAGCCGGCTGCTGGGGATGGCTGTCAGTGTTGGCGTTCGGCACAGCAGAACAGGGTACGTTGCCCTTCTCACCCGGTCCTCCCCGCTCACCGCTCGGCACCAGGCCGTCCCCGCCCCATGGACGGCTCCGCGGCACGCACGACTGCCGGGGATCGTTAGCATCTGGTGCACCAGACCAGCAGCGGACCGGCACCGGGCGACCGGCGAACAGGATGGACGAGCACGTGGCCGAGGCGGCACAGACCCCAGCGACCCCCATCGCTCCTGCCCGGCGCCGGTGGTTGGAACGCTGTGCGGCCGTCCTGGCCGCCGTACCGCTGGTCTCGGGGGCGGTACAGGCGCCCCCGGGGGACGCCGCCCACGCCGCACCCCGTACCGCCTCCCGCACGACCGACCTCACGGCCGCACCGGCCGCCGCCGGGTCCCGTACGGCCACGGTCTCCATCAACCGGCTGACGCCCTCGGTGCCCGGCAAGGGCGACACGGTCACCGTCTCCGGCCGGGTCGGCAACAAGACGGGCTCCACCGTCACCGACGCCAAGGTCGCGCTGCGCATCGGCTCCCGGCTGGACACGCGCAGCGCCATCGACCGGGCCGATACGCGCAAGGGAGTCGTTCCCGGAGTCGACGGAGCGGAGATCGACGGCAAGGGGACCCTGAGGATCGGCGACATCCCGGCAGGCGCCAGCCGCTCCTTCACCCTGAGCGTCCCGGCCGGGAAGCTGCCGCTGGACGAGGCCGGGGTGTACCAGCTCGGGGTGTCGCTGTCGGGCCAGACGCGCGACGACCCCTACGAGCACGTCCTGGCCATCGACCGGACCCTCCTGCCGTGGCAGCCCTCCGCGCCCGACACCGCGACACAGGTCACCTTCCTGTGGCCGCTGATCTCCTCCGCCCACGTCACCGCGCGCACCGAGTCCGACAGCCAGCAGCAGGTGCCGATCTTCGAGGACGACGAACTCGCCGAGGAGATCGCCCCCGGCGGCCGGCTCCAGCAGATGGTCACCCTCGGCAAGGAGCTGCCGGTCACCTGGGTGATCGACCCGGACCTGCTGGCCTCGGTCGAGGCCATGGCCATCAAGAGGTACAAGGTACGGACCGAGGACGGCACCGACGCGGTCCCGGGCAGGGGCCAGAACCACGCGCGGCAGTGGCTCCTCGAACTCCAGCAGGCCGTGGAGGACGACGAGGTCATCGCCCTGCCCTTCGGCGACCCCGACCTGGCCTCCCTCGCCCACCGCGGCAAGAACGTCCCCGGCGCGCTCAGCCACCTGGGCCCGGCCACCGAGCTGGGCCGGAAGACGGTGAAGGCCGTGCTGTCGGTCGAGCCCCGCACCGACTTCGCCTGGCCGGCGGAAGGCGCCATCGACCCCTCGATCGTCTCCGTGGCCACCTCGGCGGGCGCCCGCAACGTCATCACCCGCAGCGACAGTCTGCGCGAGAGCAACGGGCTGAACCACACCCCCACCGCCGCCCGGCCGATCGGCGGCGGCGCCACGGCGATCGTGGCGGACGCCCAGTTGTCGAAGCTGTTCCGGGGGGACATGACGCGGGCGGAGAACTCGGTGCGGGCCGTGCAGCAGTTCCTGGCGCAGACCCAGCAGATCACCGCCCAGCGGCCGGACCGGCAGCGCAGCATCGTGGTGGCCCCGCAGCGGATGCCCACCACCAGCCAGGCGCAGACGATGGCCGCCGCGCTCCGGGCACTGGAGCTCGACGGCCGCTGGGCGGAGTTCGTGCCCCTGTCGGAGGCCTCGAAGGCCGAGCCGGACCCGCGGGCCAACCGGAAGGTCCCGGGCCAGGGTTCGTACCCGGGCGCACTGCGCAAGCAGGAACTGCGCACCGAGGCCTTCGAGGAGATCCGCGCCACCCGGAACACCCTCGACGACTTCCAGGGCATCCTGTCCCAGCCCGCCCGGGTGGAGACGCCCTTCAGCAACGCGATCCGCCGGTCGATGTCCACGTCGTGGCGCGGTCACCGCAAGGCGGCGGCGGAGTACCGGGCGTCGACGTACGACCACCTGGAGGAGCTGACGAAGCAGGTCCGGCTGGTCGAGAAGTCGGACATGAAGCTGTCCGGCCGCAGCGCCACCATCCCGGTGACCGTGCAGAACAACCTCGTCCAGGGCGTGGAGGGGCTGGAACTGCGGCTGACCTCCGGACGCCGCATCGGCCTGGACGTCGGCGGGCCGCAGCCGGTGACGGTGGAGGGCGGGCACAGCCAGTCCGTGAAGGTCCCCACCACCGCCAAGGCCAACGGCCGTACCTGGGTGGAGGCCCAGCTCTACACCGAGGACGGAAAGCGCTGGGGCGAGCCGATGAGGTTCCAGGTGGAGGTCACCGAGATCACCTCCGCGGTGATGCTGGTGATCTCCGGTGGTGTCCTGCTGGTGGTCCTGGCAGGGGTGCGGATGTACACCCAGCGCAAGCGTGCGGGCAGCCGGCCGGATCCGGACGCCCCTCTGGTGCCGCGGACCGACGACGCGGAGGACGGAGAGGCGACCGGTGCCGAGGACGATGCCGGAGACGATGCCGTGGACGGGCGGACGGCCGGGGCCGGAGACGGTACAGGGGGCGGGCAGGCGGCCGGTTCCGGGGACACCGGGGCCGAACACCGCGGTTCCTCCGGTGTGGGTGAGAAGGTGGAGCGTTGAGCGAGCTGTCGGGGCCGGAGAGAACGGCCGCGGACGATGAGGTGGGGTTGCAGCGATGAACGCGCCGTACGACCGTGACCACGGCGACACGCCGGGCAACGGGGATCCGACCGCCCCGGGCGGCCAGGACCCGTACGGCCGGAACGCCCCGCACCCCGACCACCCCGACCACCGGAACCCTTACCGGCAGCCGTCAGCGCCCCACTCCGCCCCCGACCCACGGCACTGGGCGCCGACGCCCCCGCCGGAGCCCGAGGGCCCCTCACGGCGACTGCCGCAGGGCGGCGATCCGGCGACCATGCGCTTCACGGGCGTGGACGACCTGCTCAACAGAGCCCCCGACGAGCACGGGGGACGGGCACGCGACGACGCCTTCGCACACCTCTACCACGACCAGCAGCAGGCTCCGCCGCCCCAGCAGTACCAGCAGCACCTGCCGCCGCCGCAGTCGGCGGGTCCACCGGGGGCGACGGGCCCCGGACAGCCGTACGAGCAGCCGTACGGGCGTCCCGATGCGCCGGGCCCGTACGCCCCGCAGCAGCCGTACGCACCGCAGGAGTCCTACGCACCGCCCCAGCAGTTCGGCCCGCCCCAGCGGCCCGGTGAGCAGTCGCCGGTGCCCGCCTCCGCGCCCGAGCCTCCTCCGGTGCCGCAGGCAGGGCCGGAAAGCGAGGAGGACACCGGCGCCGCTCCACCCGCCGCCAAGTCCGCCCGCCGCGGCGGCGGCATCCTCAAGTCCAGCGCCATCATGGCCGCGGGCACCATGGTCTCCCGGCTCACGGGCTTCGTCCGCACCCTGGTGATCACCGCTGCGCTCGGCGCCGCCATGCTCGGCGACGCCTACACCGTGGCGTACACGCTGCCGACGATGATCTACATCCTGTCCATCGGCGGCGGTCTGAACTCCGTCTTCGTCCCGCAGCTCGTACGGGCCATGAAGAACGACGAGGACGGCGGCGAGGCATACGCCAACCGTCTCCTCACCCTGGTCACGGTGATCCTCGGCGCCCTGGTCGCGCTGAGCGTGTTCGGCGCGCCGCTGCTGGTGCGGATGATCTCGGTGTCCATCGCCGAGGACCCGCAGGCCAACGGCGTGGCGGTCACCTTCGCCCGCTACTGCCTGCCCACCATCTTCTTCATGGGCGTGCACGTCGTCATGGGCCAGATCCTCAACGCCCGAGGCCGCTTCGGCGCGATGATGTGGACCCCCGTCCTGAACAACATCGTCATCATCGCCACCTTCGGCCTGTTCATCTGGGTGTACGGCACGGCCGCCACCTCCGGGATGACCGTCGAGACGATCCCGCCGGAGGGCGTCCGGCTGCTCGGCGTCGGCACCCTGCTGGGCCTGGTCGTCCAGGCCCTGGCGATGGTCCCGTACCTGCGCGCCGCCGGCTTCCGCATTCGTCCGCGCTTCGACTGGCGCGGTCACGGACTGGGCAAGGCCGCCCGCCTCGCCAAGTGGACGTTCCTGTTCGTCCTGGCCAACCAGGCCGGACTCCTGGTCGTCACCCAGCTCGCCACCTGGGCCGGCAAGGAGGCCGAGGCACAGGGCTACGACGGCACCGGCTTCCTGGGCTACAGCAACGCCCAGCTGATCTGGCAGATGCCGCAGGCCATCATCACCGTCTCGGTGATGGCCGCCCTGCTGCCGAGGATCTCCCGCGCTGCCAGCGACGACGACCCGGCGGCGGTCCGCGACGACATCTCCCACGGGCTGCGCACCTCGGCCGTCGCCATCGTGCCCGTGGCCTTCTCCTTCGTGGCCCTCGGCGTGCCGATGTGCCTGCTGATGTACACCTCCGCGGGCGTCGACGCGGCCATGTCGATGGGCTACATCCTGATGGCCTTCGGCCTCGGCCTGATCCCGTACTCCGTGCAGTACGTGGTGCTCCGCGGCTTCTACGCCTACGAGGACACCCGCACCCCCTTCTACAACACGGTCATCGTGGCCGCCTGCAACGGCATCGGCTCCGCGCTGTGCTTCCTGCTGCTGCCCAGCCGCTGGGCGGTCGTCGGCATGGCTGCCGCGTACGGCCTGGCCTACGCCGTCGGGGTCGGTGTCGCCTGGAAGCGGCTGCGCAGGCGGCTGGGCGGCGATCTGGACGGTTCCCGCGTCCTGCGCACCTATGTCAGGCTCTGCGGTGCCGGTCTTCCGGCCGCCCTGATCGGCGGGGGAATCGCCTACGCCGTCCTCCAGGCGCTCGGCCCCGGTGTCCTCGGTGGCGCCGCGGCCCTGGTCGCGGGCGGGCTGGCCCTGGCAGTGGTCTTCGTCCTGGCCGCCAAGCGCATGCGGGTCGAGGAGCTGACGGCCATGGTGGGTATGGTCCGAGCCAAGCTCGGCCGCTGACGGGACCGTTCGGCGCCCGCCGCACAACCATCGGTCCGACCCGTGTGTCGTGCAGACCGGCGGACTGTGGGCACAATTGTCTCTGGCTGTGTTGACGAACAGGCTGCAACGAATGGGGAGGCAGGACCGACGGTGGCGGAACGGAGCACGGCTGCCGTCGACGTGGCCGACAAGAGTGGCGGGGCAGGCGGCAAGAACAAGCCGCCGACCGCCCAGGCGGACAAGGCCACGGCCGACGGTGCAACGGCCCACGACAGCGATGACAACGCCGCGGCGGACACCTCCCGTACCGCGGACACGAAGGGCTCCGAAACACAGCCCACCGACTCGGTATCACCGACACCCCAGCCGCCGTCCCAGCCGCCACAGCCTCCCGAGCTGCACAGCGGCCACAAGCTCGCCAAGCGCTACCGCCTGGAGGAGTGCGTCACACGGCTGGACGGCTTCAGCAGTTGGCGTGCCGTCGACGAGAAACTGCGCCGCGCCGTCGGCGTCCACCTGCTGGCCGCCGACCACCCGCGCGCCCGCTCCGTCCTCGCAGCGGCCCGTTCCGCAGCCCTCCTCGGCGACCCCCGGTTCGTACAGGTCCTGGACGCCGTCGAGGAGAACGACCTCGTCTACGTCGTCCACGAATGGCTTCCGGACGCCACCTCCCTGACCACCCTCCTCTCCTCCGGACCCCTGGAGACCCACGAGGCGTACCAGCTCGTCTCCCAGGTCGCCCAGGCCATGGCCGCCGCCCACCGCGAGGGACTGGCCCACCTGCGGCTGACTCCCGGCTGCGTCCTGCGCACCACCGCCGGCCAGTACCGCATCCGCGGGCTCGCCGTGAACGCCGCCCTGCGCGGCATCACCTCCGACCACCCCCAGCGCACCGACACCGAGGCGATCGGCGCCCTGCTCTACGCCGCCCTCACCCAGCGCTGGCCGTACAGCGAGGACGCCTACGGACTCAGCGGCATGGCCGACCTGACCGGGGATTCCCTCGTTCCCCCGGACCAGGTGCGCGCCGGGGTGCACCGCGGCCTCTCCGAGCTGGCCATGCGCGCGCTCGTCAACAACGGCGCCACCGCCTCCCGCCAGGAGCAGCCCTGTACCACCCCGGAGGAGCTGACCAAGGCGATCGCCGCTCTGCCGCGCATCCGCCCGCCGGAGCCCGACTTCGCCGCTCCGCCGCCGTACCAGCGTCCCGCCTTCCGGCAGGGTGCCGCCCGTACCCCCGCCGGTCCCGCCGGCTCGCCCACAGCGGCCGTACCGGCCGCGCCCCCGACCCTGCCGGGCCGCACCGGCAAGTTCCTGAAGTGGAGTGTCTCCGCGCTGCTCATCGCCGCGCTGGGCCTGGGGAGCTGGCAGCTCGCCGACACCCTGATGAAGGGCGATCCCACGACACCGACCGACGGGGCGGGTCAGAGCCAGATCGGGCAGCAGAAGCAGCCGCAGACCGCTCCCACGGGCAAGCCCGTCGACATCTCCCTCGCCAAGGACTTCGACCCGTTCGGCAGCGACGGCTCGGAGAACGGCGATGAGGTCACCGCCGTTCTCGACGGTGACGCGAGCACCTTCTGGCAGACCTCGTACTACCGGAGCGCGAGGTTCGGCAACCTCAAGGACGGGGTCGGCCTGATCCTGGACCTCGGCAAGCTCCAGCAGGTCAGCAGCGTCAAGATCGACTTCATGGGCAGCACCTCCGTCGACTTCCTGGCCGCGCCGAAGGACACCACCGGCATGCCGACCTCCCTGAACGGCTTCAGCAAGGTCAGCAGCGCCTCCGGCACCAAGGTCGAACTCAAGGCCCAGAAGCCCATCAGGACGCAGTACATCCTGGTGTGGCTCACCGAACTCCCCCTGACCGAGGAAGGCAACTACCGCGGCCGCGTCACAGGGGTCGAGGTCCTTAGCTGACCGGCCCGCGTGATGGCGTACACGGCGTGAGGAGAGGATCGGCGGGTGGGCGACGAGGCGACGGGCAGTGCCGCCGACCGCGACGACGGCGCGAGCGGCTCCGACGGTGTCCACGGAGTTGACGACCGGGAGCTCCTAGCCCGTCATGTCGCCGGCGATCCCCATGCCTTCGGCGAGGTGGTGCGCCGCCACCGCGACCGGCTGTGGGCGGTCGCCCTGCGCGTCCTGGGGGACCGTGAGGAGGCCGCCGACGCCGTCCAGGACGCCTTCGTCTCCGCCTACCGGGCCGCCCACACCTTCCGCGGCCAGTCCGCCGTCACCACCTGGCTGCACCGCATCACCGTCAACGCCTGTCTGGACCGCGCCCGCAAGACCGCCAGCCGCCGCACCTCGCCCATCGCCGAGCCCGAGCGGCTGGAGCAACTCCTGGAACCACACGAGTCCGCCGCCGGGCCCGCCGAGCGGCAGGACCTCCACCGGCAGCTCATCGCCGCGCTCTCCGAGCTCCCGCCCGAGCAGCGGGCGGCGCTCGTACTCGTCGACATGCAGGGCTACCCGGTCGCCGAGGCCGCCCGCATCCTCGGGGTCGCCGTCGGCACCGTCAAAAGCCGCTGTGCCCGCGGCCGAGCTCGCCTGCTGCCACTGGTGGCCCACCTGCGAGCCGGCGGTTCGAGAGGGGATAGCCCACCGGATCACCGGGGAAGGAACCGGACGCAGAAGGCGGCCGTCCCACCGGCAAGAAGAGAGCCAGGCACCGGGGTCGTGAAGGACGGAGGTGAACGCGCATGACATCCGCTTCTTCCGCGTCGTTCGGCACGGACGAGCACCCCGAGGTCGCCGAGATCTCCGCCCTCACCGAGGGGCTGCTCCCCCCGGAGCGCTCAGCCGATGTCCACGCTCATCTGTCCGACTGCGAGCTGTGCGCGGACGTACGGACGTCCCTGGAGGAGATCCGCAGCGCCCTGGGCACCCTCCCGGGGCCGGCCCGGATGCCGTCCGACGTTGCGGGCCGCATCGACGCCGCCCTGGCCGCGGAGGCGCTGCTCGACGCCACCGCCTCCGCCATCGACACGAACCAGAACACCTCCGGTGCAGCCTCCTCGGCAGAGGAGCCGGACGGCGTTTCACGTGAAACGCCGGGGTCGTCAGCCGTTTCACGTGAAACCGCCTCCACCGGCCGGCCGGCCACCCGGCCCACTCGCCGACCGACAGGCCAGGCCCGGGGGACGACCGGGCCGGGGCGTCCCGGGAGCCGGCCCCGACGCTGGCGCACGGCGCTGCTCGCCACCGTGAGCGCGGCAGTCGTCGTCCTCGGGGGCCTGCTCCTGTCCGGTGTGGAACCGAACTCCTCCAACGCCGACGGAGGCGGCCGCCAGGTGGTCTCGGACTCCGGCCGGTCGGAGCACGCCCCGGCTGATGCCGCTCTGGAGGCACGGGTGCGCTCCCTGCTCGCCGACAGCGGCACCACCGGGAATCCCCGGCCACAGGAGAAGGCGGAACCGGGCCCATCCGAGTTCTCCACCAAGGCCAGCCCCAACGCCCCCCTGAGCACCGTCACGCCTACGGCGCCCGCATGTGTACGCGAGGGCATCAGCCGGGACGAGACACCGCTGGCCGTCGGCAAGGACGTCTACGAGGGACGGCAGGCGTACATCGTGGTCCTGCCCCACGGCTCCGATGGCACCCGGGTGGATGCCTATGTGGTTGACGCCGACTGCGTCGGGGAAGCATCCTCCGCCCCGGGCACGGTCCTCACCCAGCGCACCTATACGCGCTGAAGCGGTCCGCGTGCGATACCACGGGCGGGAATGCCTTCCTCCTAGGATTCGTTGGGTGAGGTGAGCCTCTCCGAGGCCCCGCTCCAGACATCCAACGGCAGACCCATCGGCAGACAAGGAAGACTCCCGTGAGCGACGTCCGCAACGTGATCATCATCGGCTCCGGGCCGGCGGGCTACACCGCAGCGCTCTACACCGCCCGCGCCTCGCTGAAGCCGCTGGTCTTCGAGGGTTCGGTGACCGCCGGCGGCGCGCTGATGAACACCACCGAGGTGGAGAACTTCCCCGGTTTCCGCGACGGCATCATGGGCCCGGACCTGATGGACAACATGCGCGCCCAGGCCGAGCGCTTCGGTGCCGAACTGGTCGCGGACGACGTGGTCGCCGTGGACCTGGAGGGCGAGATCAAGTCGGTGACCGACTCCGCCGGCACCGTGCACCGGGCCCGGGCGGTCATCGTCGCCACCGGTTCCCAGCACCGCAAGCTCGGCCTGCCCAAGGAGGACGAGCTGTCCGGTCGCGGCGTGTCCTACTGCGCCACCTGTGACGGCTTCTTCTTCAAGGGCCAGCACATCGCCGTGGTCGGCGGCGGCGACACCGCGATGGAGGAGGCCACTTTCCTCTCGCGGTTTGCCGAGTCCGTGACCGTCGTCCACCGCCGGGACACGCTGCGGGCGTCCAAGGCCATGCAGGAGCGCGCCTTCGCCGACCCGAAGATCACCTTCGCCTGGAACAGCGAGGTCGCCGAGATCCACGAGAAGGACGGCAAGCTGGGCGGGCTGACCCTGCGCGACACCGTCACCGGCGCCACCTCCGAGCTTCCGGTGACCGGTCTGTTCGTCGCCATCGGCCACGACCCGCGGACCGAGCTGTTCCGGGGTGTGCTTGAGCTGGACGACGAGGGCTACCTGAAGGTGGACGCCCCCAGCACCCGGACCAACATCGCCGGCGTCTTCGCCGCCGGCGATGTGGTGGACCACACCTACCGTCAGGCCATCACCGCGGCCGGCACCGGCTGCGCCGCCGCTCTGGACGCCGAGCGCTACCTGGCCGCGCTGACCGACGGTGCCAAGACCGCGGAGCCCGAGAAGGCCGAGGAGGCCGCGGCCGCCGCCGCGCTCTGATCCCTGCCTGACCGGCAGTCCCCACACCGAGAAACAAGGAGATCAACTATGGCCACCGTGACCGCTACCGACGCCGACTTCGAAGAGATTGTCCTCAAGAGCGACAAGCCCGTTCTGGTCGACTTCTGGGCGGCCTGGTGCGGTCCGTGCCGTCAGATCGCCCCGTCGCTGGAGGCGATCGCGGAGGAGCAGGCCGACAAGATCACCGTCGTCAAGCTCAACATCGACGAGAACCCGGCCACCGCCGCGAAGTACGGGATCATGTCCATCCCCACGATGAACGTCTACAAGGGCGGGGAGGTCGTGAAGACCATCGTCGGCGCCAAGCCCAAGGCGGCGATCGAGCGCGACCTGGCCGACTTCATCGGCTGACGTTTCACGTGAAACGGGCCCGCCCCGAGAAGGGGCGGGCCCGTTGTGCTTGGCGGCACCGGATGCGCGTCCCAGGGACACAGCAGGCGTACGGACACATCAGCGTGCCGCAGCCCCTGGGTCACCAAGAGTGCAGAGGTCTCCCGCGTCCCAGGGATTACAGGGGTCTGAGAGCCGGCTCCTTCTGTACGGCCCCCAGCAGCCGGTCGATCGCCAACTCCACGTCCTGCTTCCAGGAGAGCGTCGTCCGCAGTTCCAGCCTCAGCCGGGGGTAGGCATGGTGCGGGCGCACCGTCTTGAAGCCGACCGCGAGGAGATGATCGGCTGGGAGCACACAGGCGGGCTCCTTCCAGCGGGCGTCCCCAAACGCCTCAACCGCCTTGAATCCCCGCCGCAGCACATCCTTCGCCACGGTCTGCACCATCACTCGGCCCAGCCCCTGTCCTTGGTAGCCGGGCATCAGCCATGCGGTGATCAGTTGCACCGCGTCCGCCGACACGGGGCTGGTGGGAAAAGCCGTCGAGCGCGGCACATACGCGGGCGGTGCGTACAGCACGAAGCCCACCGGCACCTCATCGACGTAGACGACTCGCCCGCAGGACCCCCACTCCAGCAGTACGGCCGATATCCAGGCTTCCTTCTCCAGATCCGGCCGCCCCGCCTTCATCGCGGCATCACCGCTGACGGGATCCAGCTCCCAGAAGACGCACCTGCGGCAGCGCTTGGGGAGGTCCGGCAGGTTGTCCAACGTGAGAGGAACGAGTTGACGCCCCATGGAGACATCGTATCCATGGGGCGTCACTTATCCGCGCTCTTGCGCTCACTCGCTGCTGTCGTCGTCTCCCCCGGAGAGCTGCTGCTCCAGTAGCTGATCCTCACCGGGCGCCAACTGGCTCAGGATCCTCTCCAGATCCTCCATCGAGGCGAACTCGACGACGATCTTTCCCTTCTTCTGACCGAGGTCCACCTTCACCCGGGTGTCGAACCGGTCCGAGAGACGGCTCGCCAGGTGGTCCAGCGCGGGGGAGACCCGCTTGCCGGCTCGCGGCCCCCTGGCCTTGGAGCGGCTCTTCGGCTTCGTGCCCATCAGGGTCACGATCTCCTCGACCGCCCGCACCGACAGCCCCTCGGCCACGATGCGGTGGGCCAGCCGGTCCTGCTCCTCGGAGTCCTCCACCGACAGCAGCGCACGCGCATGGCCCGCGGACAGCACTCCGGCCGCCACCCGCCGCTGTACCGGCGGCGAGAGCTTCAGGAGCCTCAGCGTGTTGGAGACCTGTGGGCGCGACCGTCCGATGCGGTCGGCCAACTGATCATGCGTGCAGTTGAAGTCCTTCAGGAGCTGATCGTACGCAGCCGCTTCTTCCAGGGGGTTCAACTGTGCCCGGTGCAGGTTCTCCAGCAGGGCATCCAGAAGGAGCTTCTCGTCTTCCGTAGCCCGGACGATCGCCGGGATCTTCTTCAGTCCGGCTTCCCTGCACGCCCGCCAGCGCCGCTCACCCATGATGAGCTCATAGCGCTCCGGGCCCAGCTGCCGCACGACGACCGGCTGCAGAAGGCCGACCTCCCGAATGGAGGTGACCAGTTCTGCCAGAGCGTCTTCGTCGAACACCTCACGAGGCTGCCGGGGGTTCGGCGTGATGGCGTCGATCGGCACCTCGGCGAAGTGGGCACCCGCCACCTCGCCGCCCACCGCACCGTCCTCGGCCTCGGTTTCACGTGAAACGCCGTTGCTCTGCTGATCCTCGCTTCCCGTGAGGGAAGCCACCTTGGCTGCGGCCACCCCGCGTCCCGGTGTCAGAACCGGAACGGCGGTCGGCGAAAGCGCGCCGTTCTCTCCCACCAGCGGGCTGACGCTGTCGTCCGGTCCCGTTGGCGCCGCGGGGATCAGCGCACCAAGCCCTCGACCCAGTCCTCTACGTCGCTCTGTCACTGAGTCCCCTCCACCATGTGCTGTTCCTGCTGCTTGCTGATGCCTCGCAGCGCAATCTCACGAGCCGCCTCCAGATAGGAGAGGGCACCACTGGAACCCGGATCGTAGGTGAGAACCGTCTGCCCATAACTGGGCGCCTCGGAGATGCGCACCGACCGCGGAATGTTGGTGCGCAGGACTTCCTGGCCGAAGTGTCCCCGCACCTCCTCGGCCACCTGGGACGCGAGCCGCGTCCGGCCGTCGTACATCGTGAGCAGGATCGTCGAGACGTGGAGCTTGGGGTTGAGGTGCCCCCTCACCAGCTCGACGTTCCTCAGAAGCTGCCCCAGTCCCTCCAGGGCGTAGTACTCGCACTGGATCGGGATGACCACCTCGGCACCGGCGACCAGGGCATTGACGGTCAGCAGACCGAGCGAGGGCGGACAGTCGATGAAGATGTAGTCCAGCGGCTGCTCATACGCGGCGATCGCCTTGTGCAGACGGCTCTCCCTCGCCACCAGCGACACCAGCTCGATCTCCGCACCGGCGAGATCGATCGTGGCCGGGGCGCAGAAGAGGCCCTCCACCTCGCGCACGGGTTGGACGACGTCGGAGAGCGGCTTGCTCTCCACGAGGACGTCGTAGATCGAGGGCACCTCGGCATGGTGGTCGATCCCCAAGGCGGTGGACGCGTTGCCCTGCGGGTCGAGGTCGATCACCAGAACCCGGGCTCCGTGCAGCGCCAGGGCGGCGGCAAGATTGACCGTGGTCGTGGTCTTGCCGACTCCGCCCTTCTGGTTGGCCACCACCATCACCCGAGTCTCCTCGGGCCGGGGGAGACCTTCACCGGCACGGTTCATCGCCGCGACCGCCTGCTGAGCGGCACGACCGATCGGTGCGGAGGCATCCCTGTCGTATCTCGGGGCAGCATCCATCGGAGGCGGAGTCTCACCCAGCGTTTCACGTGAAACATCCGCGGTTTCAGAGCGGGGGCCCGGGACCGGATCGGTCATCGGTCCCGTGATATGGCCGTCGGACCGCAACGGTTCACTCTCCTCGACTTCGGGCTCGCGATGAACAGAGCCTGCCACGTCATCGGGCTCGGGAACCAGCGAGCCCCGCTCACCTGTGGATGAATCCACTTCCGAGCGGGGCTTGGAGGAGCGCGGCGTAGTGGCCGAGCGCCCACGATGGAAGATTCCATGCAGCAGAAAGCGACGTTTCACGGGAAGCACGATGCATCCGCGCTCAGCCCCGGACGTGGCGACACTCCGCAAGGGACGCCTTTGGCGGCTTTACGGAGTAACGGAACCCCACCCCCGGATCACCGTCGACGCCGGGCTCCTCGGGAACGTCCCGCCCGTGCGGCCTTCGCCCGCTTCGCGGCGAACCGCACTCCTCCCGGGCTCTCCCCGACCTCGACCCGCACCACGGTGGCCGGTGGGTCCACCAGTCCCTCACCGGCCCGGAGCACCGACGACTCCACCGCCCCGAGCTTCTGGAGCGCGGCTCGCGCCCCCTTCAGCTCCTCCTCGGCCGTGTCTCCCTTGAGCGCCAGCATCTCGCCGTACGGCCGCAGCAGCGGCACGCCCCACCCGGCGAGCCGGTCCAGCGGGGCCACCGCCCGGGCCGTCACCACATGCACCGGCGGCAGCGAACCGAGGACCTCCTCGGCCCGGCCCCGCACCACGGACACATGGTCCAGCCCCAGAAGCTCGACGACCTCCTGAAGGAAGTTCGTCCGCCGCAGCAGCGGCTCCAGCAGTGTGATCCTCAGGTCCGGCCGCACCAGCGCGAGGGGGATGCCCGGCAGTCCGGCTCCCGAGCCGACGTCGCAGACCGTCACCTCCTTGGGGACGACCTCCGAGAGGACCGCGCAGTTCAGCAGATGGCGCTCCCACAGCCGAGGCACCTCTCGCGGCCCGATCAGCCCGCGCTTGACCCCCACCTCCGCCAGCAGCTCCGCATAGCGGACCGCGTCGGGGAGGCGGTCACCGAAAACCTCCCGCGCCGCCTCGGGCGCGGGAGGAAGGGTCGATGAGGTGAACTCCGTCACGGCAGCACGACCACGCAGCGCTGCGGCTCCTCGCCCTCGGATTCGCTGCGCAACCCGGCCGCGGCCACGGCGTCGTGCACGACCTTGCGCTCGAAGGGCGTCATCGGCCTGAGCTTCACCGGCTCACCGGTGCGCTTCACTTCCTTGGCCGTCTTGGTCCCCAGCGCCGTCAGCTCCTCACGCTTGCGCGCACGGTAACCGGCGATGTCCAGCATCAGCCGGCTGCGCTCACCGGTCTCACGGTGCACCGCGAGCCGCGTCAGCTCCTGCAGCGCTTCCAGCACCTCGCCGTCCTGGCCGACCAGCTTCTGCAGATCCCGGCTCTCGCCGTCGCTGATGATCGACACGGCAGCACGGTCGGCCTCGACGTCCATGTCGATGTCACCGTCGAGATCCGCGATGTCGAGGAGTCCCTCGAGATAGTCGGCCGCGATCTCCCCCTCCTGCTCAAGACGGGTCAGGGTGTCGGCGCCCTCTGCGGTCGTGTCCGTCACGAGTGGACTCCTTACTTCTTGGACGGGTGCTTGGGACGCTGCGGGCCCTTGCGCTGTCCGGACTTCTTCTTCGGCTGCTGCCCGGCCCGCGCCGGCTGGTCGTCTACCGCGGCGTCCTTGGTCAGCGAGGTCTTCTGCCCGGCCGCCTTCTTCGCCTCGGCCTTCTTCGCCTCCGCCTGGGCCGCGGCGGCCTGGCGCTGGGCCTTGGTCATGCGCTTGGGCTGCTGCCGGTTGGCGCGGGCGGCCTCGACGGCCTTCTTCGTCTGGACCTCCGCCGGGTCCTCCTTGAGCTTGCCCTTGGCCCGCAGCTTCTCCTGACGCTGCTTGTAGGCCAGCGAGCCCGGCGTCGGGTTGCGCTTGATGATGTACATCTGCTGCCCGAAGGTCCACACGTTGGTGGTCAGCCAGTAGACGAGGACACCGACGGGGAAGTTGATGCCGAAGACAGCGAAGATGATGGGGAAGATGTACATCAACATCTTCTGCTGCTGCATGAACGGCGTCTTGACCGACAGGTCGACGTTCTTCGTCATCAGCTGGCGCTGCGTGTAGAACTGCGACGCCGACATCAGCAGGATCATGATGACCGTGACCACGCGGACGTCGGTCAGGGTGGCGCCCAGCGCGGCGACCTTGTCCCCGCTGTCCATGAAGCGGGCCGCGATCGGGGCCCCGAAGATGTGCGCCTCACGAGCGCTGTCCACCAGCGTCTGGTCGAGGACACCGACCTCGTGGCCACCGGCGATCTTGTTCAGCACCTGGTAGAGGGCCAGGAAGAACGGCGACTGCGCCAGGATCGGCAGGCAGCTGGAGAACGGGTTGGTGCCCGTCTCCTTGTACAGCTTCATCATCTCTTCGGACTGGCGCTGCCGGTCGTTCTTGTAGCGCTCCTGGATCGCCTTCATCTTCGGCTGGAGCGCCTGCATGTTCCGCGTCGCCTTGATCTGCTTGACGAAGAGCGGGATCAGGGCGATGCGGATTACGATCACCAGCGAGACGATGGACAGACCCCAGGCCCATCCGCTGTCCTTGTCGAAGACAAGGCTGTACAGCTTGTGGAACTGGACGATGATCCAGGAAACAGCTGTATAGAGAGGACCGAGGATCGTGTCGATCGTGTCCACGAGTCAGGCTCCTTGGGCATTGGACTGGGTCCGGTGCTGCCAGCGGCTGCGCAGTCGCTGATGCCAGACCGGGTGCTTCCGGGCAGGAACGTGATCGACCCCACCGGGCGACCATGGGTTGCAGCGCAGAATGCGCCAGGCGGTCAACGCCGTCCCTTTGACCGCGCCGTGCCGGTTGACGGCCTCATAGCCGTAGTGCGAACACGACGGGTAGTACTTGCACACCGGCCCGAGCATCGGGCTGAGGGTCCACTGGTACAGCTTGATCAACCACAGCAGCGGGTACTTCACGACGGGCCTCCCAGCAGCCGCTGCAGTGCGGAGTCCAGATCACGGGCCAGCTTCTCGTGGCTCGCCTCCCCCGCACCGGGCAGCGCCCGTATGACCATCAGGCTACCGGGCGGCAGAACGGCCAGCCTTTCCCGGACCAGATGACGCAATCGCCGCTTCACACGGTTGCGAACCACCGCATTGCCCACGGCCTTGCTCACGACGAAACCCGCACGCGCCGGGGGAACGACTCCCTCCGCGACGTGCGGGTCCGTACGTCCCCCGGAGTCGCTCCGGGGGGAGCCCCTGCGCAGATGGACGACGAGGAGCGGGCGCCCGGCCCGGCGTCCCCGTCGCACCGCGGCCGCGAAGTCCTCGCGCCGCCTCAGCCGGTTCTCGGTAGGCAGCACGTCACGGACCCGCGGTCTGACTGGTCAGGCCGACAGGCGGGCGCGACCCTTGCTGCGGCGGGCCGCGATGATGGCACGGCCGGCACGGGTCCGCATGCGCAGCCGGAAACCGTGGGTCTTCGCACGACGGCGGTTGTTCGGCTGGAAGGTGCGCTTGCTCACTCGGGGACTCCAGGGATGCTTGTGTCTCAGCGAGACGTGTGGGGCGTCGACTGGCTGTCACCGTGCGCCCACGAGTAGCTCGCAACGCCCGAGTGCACCGCTTCTATGATCACCAAGGATCTTGCCCTTCGGAGGCAGGCGGCAGCAGCCATCGACAACTCGACCTGGTCACGGTACGCGCCCCCGTGCCATCAGGTCAAACCAGAGCCAGCCGGGGGGTTCTGTACACAGCCTGTGGACAACGACTTGAACCGTGCACGCCGCGCTGACTACCGTGGCTGAACTTCCATTTCTTCCCGACCGTCCCAAGAACCACACATAGGCGGGACTGTCGAAGCCCGACCGACCCAGTACAACTTCCGATCACCCCGAACAACCCCGCCCAGCGAGTGAGAGAGCGTGCCCTGTGGCTGACCTACCTGCCGATCTTGCCGCAGTGTGGCCACGCGTGCTGGAGCAGCTCCTCGCCGACGGCCAGGGAGTCGAGGCCAAGGACCAGCGGTGGCTCAAAGACTGCCAGCCCCTGGTGCTGGTGTCCGGCACCGCGCTGCTCGGCGTGCCCAACGAGTACGCCAAGGGCGTCCTGGAGGGACGACTCTCCCCTCTGATCACCGACGCGCTCAGCCGCGAGTGCCAGCAGCCCATCCGCCTCGCGATCACCGTCACCGGTCCGGTCACGGAACCCACCGCACCGGCCCCGACGGCTCCCGCGTCCCCGGCGTCCCCAGAGCCCCCACAGCACCACCAGCCCACACCCCACCGGCAACCGCTGCACTACGACGAGCCGCGCTACGACACCCACCGCGGTCCCCAGCGCGGCCACCAGCACGAGGACCGGCCCGAGCTGCCGAACGCGCGGCCCGCCTACCCGGACTATCCCCACGCCCCCCAGCAGCACCAGCCGGGCGCCTGGCCGCGGGCGCAGGAGCGCGACGCCTGGCAGCCGCCGCGCGATCCGTACCCGCCGCAGGGCCCGTCGTACGAGACTCCCTCCTACGACGGCCGGTCCCACGGCTCCCCCTACGACCAGCCGCCCGTGCCGCGCTACGACGGTCCCCGGGCCGCGGGCAGGGCGGACTCCCCGCAACTGCCCGCCCCCAGCGGCGCCCCCGGACCGCTCGCCGCGCAGCCCGCGCCCGCGACCGGTCCCGGCGAGCCGACCGCCCGGCTGAACCCGAAGTACCTCTTCGACACCTTCGTCATCGGCGCCTCCAACCGCTTCGCGCACGCCGCCGCGGTCGCCGTCGCCGAGGCGCCGGCCAAGGCGTACAACCCGCTGTTCATCTACGGCGAGTCCGGCTTGGGCAAGACGCACCTGCTGCACGCCATCGGGCACTACGCCCGCAGTCTCTACCCAGGCACGCGGGTGCGCTACGTCAGCTCGGAGGAGTTCACCAACGAGTTCATCAACTCCATCCGCGACGGCAAGGCGGACGCGTTCCGCAAGCGCTACCGCGACATGGACATCCTGCTGGTCGACGACATCCAGTTCCTGGCGAGCAAGGAGTCGACG
>NZ_DASQNP010000001.1:0-5914 GCF_035644915.1 Streptomyces sp. | reverse complement strand
GCCTTGACCACCGGCCCGTACTCGTCGTCCCACTCCTCCTCCCAGCACGATTCGTCCGCGCCGTCGGTGGCGTGGTCCGTGTGGTCCGTGCCGTCGTTGTTCAGCGTCATGTGTGCACCTGCCCCTTCGTCGTGCCCGTGTCCAACGGCGCTTGCTCCGGGCCTGTCACGCCGTACCGGCCGCACAGGACCGGTCGGCGGCCGTACAACCGCCGGCTGCGCGAATGCCACCACTGGTCACGCTATGTAAGGGGCAGGTGCGTTGAGTAGTGGAAAAGCAGGAAATCACCCGAACCGGAAACTCCGCTTTTGTCGGGGAATCCGCCACCCTCCGGACCGCCCTGCGGGAGGCCGGGCGGCTACGCGCCCGCCACGGCGTCACCCCGTACGATGTCCTGCCGCGTTGAGGGGCGGCGCGGTCAGGGCGTACGGGAGGCGTAGGCGCCGAACGCGCGGGCAGCCGCCGACACGGACTCCCCGGCAGAGCCGATGGACGCCCCGGGGCCGGCGGCCAGGGCGAGCGAGAGGGGCGCGGTGCCCGTCGCGCCGTCCACGGAGACCCGGCAGTCGACCGACGCCAGGGGCATGGCCGCCTCCGGTGGCCGGAGTGGCGAGACGGCGAGCTCCGCACCGTGCAGGCCGACACCGGCCTCTCCCAGGGCTTCGGAGATCTCCCGTGCCAGGATGTCCGCGTTGTCCTCTAGCGAGGAGGCGTGCAGGCCGAACCGCTTCTCGAACGCCACCACCCCGAAGCCGCGCAGCGTCGTGACCCGGGCGCACAGTGCGGTGGAGCTGTAGATGCCGTGGCGGTGCAGGACGTAGACGGCGACCATGGCCGCCCGCAGCGCGCTGCCGACCGGATCGTCCGTGTCCCGGGGAAGGCTCCAGTGCCACTGGCGCGACTCCAGCCGGACCGGCGCGTGCCCCTGCGCCAGCGCTTCGAGGCCGACTCCCGGCGAGTCGCCCAGCAGCCACCATCCGCCGTGGTCCACGGCGAAGAGGCGGCCCGTCTCGTCCACGGCGAGCAACGAGTCGCCGTCCGTGCGGCCGAAGGGGAAGAGCCGCGTGCCGGTCGCCTCCGCCAGTTCGCCGAAGGCGCGGTGGGCGTGCTGCGCCAGGGAGGGATCAACGACGGCTCCCGTGGCCGCGACGCGTTCCCCCGGCCCCAGAGGGGCGACGCGCAGGCCGTGGAACTCGCACAGCGCCCGCTCCGCGGCCTCGAAGAGCTCCCACCCAGCCGACCGCGGGCCCGGATTGAGGGAGACGACGCTCAGCACCTCCAGCAGCGCCGTCATCGCCTGCTCCCGCACGTCCCGGCCGGGGCGCCAGCCGCTGGCCCTCAGGGCTGGATACTCCAAGTTCATCCGCCCAGGATCTGCACGGACAGCCGCTCCAGGAGGGCCGTGCACGAGCGGCACACCGGGGCGGGCTTGCCGTGCTCGGGGTCGCCGTGCTCGCGGATCTTCCGGGACATGATCGCCGAGCCCTCGAAGTGCGGACGCGCCTCGTCCAGAGTGGTCGTACGGCCGTCCCCGCGCTCCTGGTCCAGGCGCCACAACTGGTCGGAGATCAGCGCGGATTCGGCGCAGTAGCCGATGAACGGCTCCCTGAGTTCCGCGGGGAGGGCGTCGAAGAATTCCCGCACCGCCGGGTGCAGGTCCGGCTCCCCTTCCCCGGTCAGGTTGGTCTGGCTCACCACCGTGCCTTGGACGAGCAGGGAGGCGGCCACGCCGGGCACGCTGTCAGGCATAGAAGTCCTCCGCATCCTGGGTGTCCCCCCGCAGAAAGTTCAAAACGGCCTGCAACGCGTCGTCGGCCAGGTAGTAGTTGCCGGTGTGGTGCAGGAGGAAGTAGCGTCCCCTGCCGTCCACCAGGAGGGCGGCGCCGTCATAGGTGTCGTACCCCAGCGGGAAGAGCTCCTCCCCCAATGCTTCGGAGAGCTCCTTGATCTCCTCGGCATCTCCTTCGAAGGGAAGTTCCGGTTTCGCAACAAAGTAGTTCTCGGGACTTTCGCGAAAGAAAATTTTGAGGCCTCCGTAGTTCCGGACGAAGGCCCGTGCATGCTCCGAAGGCGTGAGGGTGACCCCGTCGTCGGCCGCCTGCTCCTGAGCCTTCCGGATGAGCACGTCTGCCTCGGCGCCGATGTCCCGTTCCGGGCTCCAGCCGTACCGCCGGAACCAGGCCTCGGCCTCCTGCCGAGTCGTAGGGTATCTCATCGCTCCTGTGTCCTTTCCTTTTGTTCACCTGTGGGCGGTCACTCCGAGAAGGGGGAGCATGTGTTCGCAGGAAGTACACGGCGGCTTGTAATCGCCGTGGAGGAGCCTCCCTTCGGAGGTTCTGGAATCACCGATCTGCCGAGTATGGACCATGGCCCCCGACAGCGCTTCGCGCGCATCTTCCATCGTACGGATTTTTGTTCCGCCGGGATCGAGTTGATGCAGCCGGTCGGAGATAAGGGAGACCTCCGCACATTTCCCATGGCCTGCACCATTTTTCAGCCCTTTTGCCGTGATCTCGGCCTCCGCCTGTTTCAAGGCGTCCGCGACAGCGGGATGGGTTTCGGGGAATTTCATGCCGTGTTTCTGAGTGGTGCTCGTGTGCGATGTGATGACACCGTCGTGCAAAAGGCTACCCGCACAACCTTTGGTGAGCCGATCCTTTCCGACCGGGTAGTCCCCCTTCTCCCTGACCGGCTCGTCGCGCGCCGCGTTGGCGAGATTCAGCGACTCCTCCTCCAGGACCTGTGTGCGCTCTGCCGGAGACAGGTGGTCCACATGCAGGGCCTCGCCCCGGTGGTGCCGCATCTTTCCGGCGCTGCGCCCGTGCCAGTCCGGCTGGGGGTTCATGGGGCGGCGTTCGGGCCGGTTGCCGTTGCCTCCGTCTCCGCCCCCGCCGTTGGGCGGGCCGCCCGGGCCGCCTCCGCCCGGTTTGTCTCCCTTGCCGTCGGTGGCGTCGGGGACCTTGATGCCGTCGAACTTCTCCTTGGTGTGCCGGTCGTTGGCCTGGTGCGTGCCGGCGATGTTGCGCACGCCCTTGGGGAGCGCGCCGCCGAGGTGGTCGCCGAGCTGCTTGGTGGCCTTCTCCAGGGCGGCCATGCCCCGGTCGGCGACCTCGTTGACCAGGTTGGCGATGTCGTCCTTGCCGCGGGTGCGGCTCTGGTGCCCCCGGGCGGTGCCCAGCTTCCCCGAGGTGCGGCCCTTCATCGAGGTGCTCACCCCGTTGAGGTTGAGGGCGGCGCGGTCGTGTTCGCCCTCGTCGATGTCGAGTTTGCCCAGCAGCCCGCCCAGGTGCGGTATGCCGTCGGCGGAGGCCAGGTGCAGGCCCTCTTTCAGGCCCTCCTTGCCCGCGTCGCCCACCTTGTCCATGTCGACGCCGTCCTGGACGCCGAGTCCGTTGGCGGCGAGCTGTACCACCAGCTCGGCGGCCATGCCCTCCAGCGCGGCCACCGCCGGCTCGGACATCGCCGCGACGATCTCCTCCACCGCCAGGTCCGCGGCCTCCTTCAGGGCCCGCTTCACCGCGATCCGGCACGCTTGAATCGCGCCCGCGCTCAGCAGGGTGGACAGCCCGGCGGTGAACGGGGCGGCGGCCAGGCCGATGCCGACCGAGGCGGCCAGGGCGGCCAGCTCCCCGACCGCCACCGCCTTGCGTCCGGCGATCACGGTGGCCGCCGCGTCCAGCGCGCCCGCGAAGACCCGGGCCGCATCGGCCAGGTCCTTCAGGTGCTTGCCCTTGACCTTGTCCCAGTACAGGGACAGGGCGTCCAGGGCCTCGCTGTCGCCGGAGGAGAGCAGCCGCTGGACGCCGCGGTGGGCCGCCGCGGCGTCCTCGTCGACGTCGTCGGCGAAGTCCCGCAGCTCCTTGGCCATGTCGCGGTAGGCGTCCTCATCGACGTTGGGCCAGCCCACCCCGATCAGGTCCAGCATCGCGTCCGCGCCCTCGGGCAGCACGTACCCCACGGCCCAACTCCCCCCGTATGTAGGTGCGTTCGGTCTGCGCTCGCCCGAACACTGTGCCACACCGGAAGGCGCAGGTCAGACCCATAAATGTCACACCCCCGTCACCGGTGACCGCTCCCGGCCGCCCATCGCCCGGTTCCGTCCGCCGCCGGGGCGATGCCTCGCGCACCGTGAGGTGTCCTGCCGGCGGCACGTGCCGTCCCGCTCGTGATCGAGCTGTTCACGGCAGTGCCCCGCTAATCCCCGGGGCCTCAACACCGTCCGCCTCCGGCATGTCACCCCGCACCGCTCGCACCGGCCGGGACCACGGGCCGGACAAGCGTCTCCTGCTCGGCCGCCGCCGCTGGCGCGGCACGGATACGGGTGACCACGCTGGGTCACGTGAGCCCAGAAACCACCCGCCCCGAGAAGCCCGCTCCCGCCCGCGAGTTCGCCGTGCTGCTCTCCCCCACCCGCCGGGGCGCCCGGTTGGCCCGGCTGCTCACGGTCGCGCACCTGGCCTCGTGGGGGCTGCCCTCCGAGACGGCCGCGCAGCTCGTCGCCGAACTGGCCAACAACGCCGTCCTCCACGGGCGCATCCGCGGCCGGGACTTCCGTCTGGGCCTGCGCGTCACCGGCGGGGCCGTGCTCCGTATCGAGGTGGCCGACGCCCGCGGCGACCGCTGCCCGGCCGTCCCCCGCCCGCCGGTGCCCACCGATGCCGAGTCGGGGCGCGGGCTGCTGCTCGTCGAGGCGCTCGCCGACCGCTGGGGCGTCGAGACGGGCCCGCCGCCTCGCAAGACGGTCTGGGCCGAGGTCGTCCTCACGTCCTGACTCCCCGCCGTACGAACAGCACCGCACATGGACATGCCCGAGACGACGAGCGAGCCCGCCCGCACCGCCCGTGCCCACCTCGGCGTCCCCCGCAGGCTCCGGCTGCTGGAGGACGAGGCGACCGCCGCGCCGTCCCGGGCACCCTCCACGAGCTCACGTACGGCCTCGACATGGTGCTGCGCGAGACGCTGGAGCGCGCCCGGCGAGCTACGACGTCCGCCTCACCGCCACCGCCCGCGAACGTCTCCGCTCCACCGGCCGGGAGCAGGCCCTGCGCACCCTGGGCGGGCTCACCGGCCCGCTCACGGACCCGTACGCGCCGGGCACCACGGCCCTGCTCGGCTCGTACGGAAGCGGGCGGCGGCTGCGCGTGGGCGACCACCGCGCCGTCTGCACCGTCCACGACCGCCGGCGGCGGGTGCACGTCCCCCGCATCGCCCACCGCGACGGGGCCCACCGGCACAGGTGACCGCCGGAACACCACGGCACCCGGGGTGACGGGGAAAGGCCGACGGCGTCCGCCATGCCCGCCGCGTGCGCGGCGGTGGGCGCCCGCACCGCTCTTCAGACGTGTGGGAACCCCGGGTCAATCCCCGCACAAGAGAGCGAGCATCAGGCCGTTCTTCCTGGTGACAGAGGCGAACAGACGCAATCAAGCCATTCGTTTGTTGCGACTGTTTCGTATGCTTCGAATAATGGAAGAGTGTCGAAGAAGGCCCCTGTCGGCATCCACCCGCACCCAAGGGAGCCACACATGAGCAAGACAGACATCCGCCCCGTCCGCCTCCCCCCAGAAGAGACGGAGACGGCCAATCGCGCCCTGTCCCGGGTCCGCAGCTACCTGGAGAAGCACCGTGACGCCCACAAGATCGACGTCACGGTCGAAGGCGAGGGAGCCGAACCGCTCACACTGCCACGAGAAGCGGTGGAGCTACTGGCGACCATGCTCGCCCACATGGCCGCCGGCCGCAGCGTCTCCATCGTCCCGCAGAACGCGGAACTCACCACTCAGCAAGCGGCCGACCTGCTCAATGTCTCCAGGCCATTCCTCATCGGGCTCCTACAGGCCGGAGAGATCGAGTACCGCAAGGTCGGCAAACACCGAAGGATTCCGGCGTCATCGCTGATGGAGTACAAGCGGCG